>CAVVPU010000034.1:0-23684 GCA_963750015.1 uncultured delta proteobacterium
CATAAAATGCCTGTGCGCTGAAAAAAAGGAGGGTAAGGGAGGGAATGTAATGGGCGGCCTTCAGGGCCGCCGCTGTTGTCAAGTTATGCTGGTGTGCATCCTGAGGGCCGAAACCAGGGGCAATAAAGGACGTCGCAAAAGTTGAAGACTCAGAGCGAGGGCCCCCTCACCTGCGAGGAAGAGGGAAGGGGGGAACCTTTCAACGGACAAACCGCCGATCGAAACTGTACTCTTCAATTTCTCCAATCAATAAGTTCGTCATGTCAGCTTGGGCAGGGTTGATGATGTAGTTGAACTCTTTTGCCATAAGCGCCGGAAGAACGTTACTTTTGCGTCCCGCCGAGGAAGAGCAGTACGTCACCTGTACGGTCGCAATTCTTCCAGGTGTGTAACCTGCACTGTTCAGCATCGCTTCGTGCCCGTGGGCTCCTTCCTATAGCCGTTGCGGGCCAGCCTCTACGCCCTCGGTACAACAGTTGAGACGGAAATCGTGAGGGTGAGCGAATCAAGAAAGGCAGGGCCATTTCTGACCCTGCCGGTTATGTTGGATGAATAAAGCCTGTTTCTTAAGCCTTCTCTTGACTGCCGCAAGACCGGCAAGGCCCGGGGCGAAAAGCAGAAGGGCCATCGGCGCCGGCACGGCGGACGTTTCTGCTACACTAACAATGACACTACCCCCGTTGTCGAACATTGCATAATCATCAACCCCAAGGTCTAACTGGGTTGCTCCGGCGGGTATTACGACGGCAACAGGCCCGTCCCCGATTACGAAAGGCGTGCCCACTGTCACCCCCGCGTTATTGGCAAAAATGCCCATTAGTTCGTCAAGGTAGACCGAATCGGCTAGACCCGATGCAACGTAATAGCCTGGCCAGGCGCCATTCGAGTCCTTAGACCAAGGTAGTCCATGCCAGTCTCCACTAGTCCAGGAAGGGTTTCCATTTTGTCCGTTTGCTCCGTTCGCATCCATAACAAAACCACCGCCATCAGTAAAGTGTCCACTGACGTATGATATAGTCAATGAAGTGCCAACTGTCATAGGCAGGCCGGATGAGCTATTAACCACTGTTGGGCCAATGCCCCCGCCCTCGTATACAAAGAAAGGGTAATTAGGGTCAGATGAATTCCAAGGGAAAGCATTGCCGTATACAGTAGTTTGGATTGTACCAGCATATGCAAACCCTCCTAATAACATAGCCGATAGCATGATAAGCACTGTGAAGAATACTCTTTTCATTGCCTTCCTCCTTGACATATTCGACGTATTGCCAAAAGTCCCCCCGGTAACGATAATAGCGTACAAGTCAACAGCCCTTTCTCAGGCAACACCACGAATTCTCGACTGAGACATCCATTTTTTTCTCACCTTCTTTAAGCAATGAATAAGTTTTCCCTCTCCGGCAGCGCGGGTGTCTGGCTGGAAAAGACAAGTGGTAGAAGATCAGAGACCCGTTGGCTTCCACCCCACCGTCGCCGGTGGTCTAGTTTTTTAGATTACAGAAACGTGTTAGAACAGTGTTTAACAAAGATCAAGAAAAATCGTGCCGGGTAGTAAAAATATTTTTTGCACCTTCCGGATGGTATTCCTCGGTCTGTCTGGAAGCCCCGAGGCCAGTAATTGTAGGTGCGGTGTTGCAGTGGTACGTATCGGAGGATTACAGATCCCGTCTGAAAATCATATCTCGTCGTGATCGATCAACTGGATCGCGACCTTCTCCCCTGCCTTTATTGTCGTGACGCTCTCCGGGATTACTATCAGACAGTTCGCCTTGCTCATGGAGCGCAATTCCGACGATTTCTGACTGCCCGTCGTCGCGACATGGAACTCATTGTTCTTGATGGTAAAAAAACCCCTCAGGAAGTTGACGGCGCCGGCGAGCTTAGTGATCTTTTTTCTAGGATCGCGCTGACTATCGGTTTGTCTATCCTTTTCGCCCCCATGAGCTTGAGCAGGGCGGGTCTCACGAACTGAATGAAGGACGTGAGGGTGGGAACGGGATATCCCGGCAGGCCGAAGATAAGCTTATTGTCTTTCACGCCGAAAGTGCAGGGCCTTCCCGGCTTGACCCTGACCCATTCGAAGAGTATCTCGATGTTCAGCTCTGAATAGATCTCTTTGACGAGATCGTACTTCCCCATGGAGACCCCGCCGGAGGATATCACCACATCCGATTCCAGGGCCTGCCGGAGCTTCTTCCTCGTATCCTTCGCCGTATCCCTGGCAATACCAAGATAACGGGGGATAGCGCCATATCTCTCCACTTCTGAAAACAGTGTGCAGGCGTTGACGTTTCTTATCTGACCGATCCGTATCTTGTCCCCCACCTCGGCCAATTCGTCACCTGTGGAGATAATCGAGACTGTAGGCTGCCTGTAAACCTTCACGGTATCGCGACCGATCGACGCGAGGATGCCCAGATCGGCCGACTTCAGGCGATCCCCTCTTTGCAGCACCCTGTCCCCCTTTCCTATATTCTCTCCGGCGCACTTGCAGTATCCGTTCTTGGTCGATTCGCCGAAGATTGACGCGAACCCGAATTCCTCTTCAGTATTCTCGAAGGGGATCACCGAATCGGCCCCCGCAGGTATGGGGGCGCCCGTCATGATCCTTACGGCCGTCCCGTTGGATACTCTTATGTCTGCGGCAGAAGCTCCCGCCCTTATTTCTCCCGTGATCCGAAGCCTCACGGGGTTCTCCTTTGATGCGCCACGGGTGTCGGCGGCGATTATGGCATAGCCGTCCATGGCGGAGTCATCGACGGGGGGTATCATGATGTCCGATACGATGTCCTCGTAGAGGACGCGGTTGAAGGAGTCTATGATTGGAATGGTCTCGTGGTCCAGGCTTTTGACGGCGTTGAGAATGATGTGCCGTGCTTCCTCGACGGAAACCGTAGAGTCGATGTCTTCAGCCTGGCCCGGCTTACGGCGCCTGACGATAACCGTTTCGATGACTCCCGAAGAGGCCGCCCCGGATCGCGTCTTCCGAACCACTTCGTTGCTCCTTATGTGTTGAGCCCGCCCTTAGGGTCCGGACAGGCTTCTCCACCCCGTCCTTTGCCGGGTTTTCGTCGATCGAGTGAGGTTCTTAGGATCTCCTTGTCGGGTCTATTCCTTGTTTTTGCTTGCCATTCGGGCGACAGCATCGATTACCGTCTGCACCCCGTATTTGTCGATCAGGGATGCCACCCCTGCCTCCATCTCTACCGCTTCGAAGCCTTCCTCGACTTCCTCTTCCCGCTCCTCGTAGACCAGGACATCGTTGAGGCACCACTCGACACACTTGGCTTGTCCTCACCCTCGCACATGTCGCACTTGAGGGGGAGGCCCGAATCGGGCTCTTTGAACATGTCCCTGGAAGGGCAGGCGGCCCTACAAAAGCCGCATTCGTCGTATTTTTCCCGTCGATGAGGTAGACGTCCCTGCCCATGCATTCGGCGGGGGTATATTCGCCTGCGATCACCGGAAGCCAGATGTCGTCGAGCCTGCGGCTGATCACCTGGATGCGCGATTTCGCGGGGTTGACGGCCGAGTATTTCGGTGTCGCGTGAAAGGAGGAGCAGGCTATTTCACAGCCCCGGCAGCCATTGCACTTATCCGCGTCGATCTTGATGGTCTTGATTTTCTTCTTAATCTTGGCCATTTTTTAATATACCTCTCTTCTCTAAGTCGTCCGCCACATAGCCCAGATCCAACTCCTCGAGCTTCGCTCTCGTCGGGATGCCTTCCGAGTTCCATCCCTTGTATTTGTAATAGGTGGAAAGGAGGTTTTCCTCGATATCGGGGAACCTCTTTTTCCAGTGGTCCGCCGGCGGCTTTTCGTCGGCCCTCGTCATGCCTCTCCTGTTGTTCACCGCCCTGTGCAGGTTGCGGCTCCGATTCGCTATCTTCTTGAGCCCTGCCTCGTCTATGTCCATGCCCGTGGCCGCGGAGATCAATTTCGGGTAATTGTGGATATGATAGGGGGGCTTCAGGCAGAAGGAGGACATGCCCGCGCACACGCAGCAGGCATCGTCGACATTGTGGAGCATCTCCATCCAGTCGACGATCTCGGAAGCCATATCCGGGGTCGGGTAACTGGGGTTGGCGTGATCGCCCCTCATTTCCCAGTCGAGCAAATACTGTTTGAAATGGTCGTCAGGAAGCTGCGGCCAATCCCTCACAAACTCCTCCCGCTGCTCCATCGTAGGGAAGGGCACCTGGGGCCATTGCCCTTCGATCTGGGTGATGCTTATCTTCTCGTTCGTCGAATACATGAGAAAATAGAGGGGGTCGAGCATTCCCAGCTTCAGGGGGAGCTGCTCGTGCTTCTTGATAGTGTTATGGTCGAACTCTTCCGCGCCGTTCCCTATCTTCCGGGCGGCGTAATAGACGCCGTCCGCGAGAATGTCTCCGATGCCCTCGCGGCGAACGACCCTGTCGAGGAGCCAGTTGAACCTCCCCGCCTTGTCTTTCGGACATCCCTCGAAGTCCTTGTCGGTGAGGATGCCTGCCTCGTAAAGCTCGACCGCAAACGCCAGGATCTGGGGTGTCGAGAAGGAATCGACCCCATACTCGGTGGCGCGCTGCAGGATCTGCCATGCGAAGTCGAGGTCGTCCACGTAGGCGGCCATGGCATAGGTCAGCTTCCCGAAACATTTCGCCATGTACCTCGGGGAGTCTTTATGGGAGATTAGTGCCCCGCAGTGCTGGGGGCAGTTATAGCAGCTTATCAGTCTCTTGATGGCGTCGTGCTGACTTTGGGACCAGTGGTCGTTGATCTCGTCCGTCCAGAAGTCCTTTCTCCGCGTACGGGCGTTTCCCCAAGCGAAGTTTTCCGTGTGCCATTTTTCGTCGGTATGGACCATTTCCTGGGGCGAGCCTATCCCTGAGAGGATGGTCATGACGTCCTGGATGGGGTTAGCGTTCCGGAAGTTTATGTACTCGGTGACACCTTTCATGAGTTCCATGAACTCTTCGCCCCGGGCAAGGTTGACATCCTTGGTTCCCCGCACGGCAACCGCCTTGAGCTTCTTGTCACCCATGACGGCGCCGCCGCCGAGGCGGCTTGCGCTCGACCGTGACTGCTCGATGGAAGCCGTAAAGACCCTGTTCTCTCCTGCCAAGCCTATGGCCGCAACCTGGGCCCTCGGCTCGTTCAATTCCTTCCTTATGAGGTCCTGTGTTTCGAGGGCGCCCTTGCCTCTCAAGTGGGTGGCGTCCCGCAGCTCCACCTTGTCGTTGTGAATATACAGATAGACCCATTCGGGTGACTTGTTGCGGAAGATGATCTTGTCATAACCGGCGTACTTAAGCTCCGCGGAGAAGAATCCGCCCATCATGGGATAGGCGAGCAGGTTCGACTGGGGAGACATGAAGGTCACGACCGTGCGGTTGGCGCTGAAAGCAGGCGTGCCGTTGAAAAGGCCCGTGCTTATTATCAACAGGTTTTCCGGGTCGAAGGGCTTCACGTCAGGGGGGACCCAGTCCCAGTGGATCTTGACGCTTGTGCCAAGACCTCCAAGGTGAGTCTCCATCATTTTAGGGTCAGTCTCTACACGCTCGATATTTCCCGTGGCCAGATCGATTTCCAGGTTATATCCTGTCTCTGCATATCTCATGTCTGACTCCTCTGGATCGCTTGTGAATTATCTCGCAAATATCGTATTTATATCAAAGTGGTTCCATCCTGTCAATACAAATAATTACTCCTAGTGCCCAATTCTTACCATAAGTAACAAATTATCAGTAGGGGCGAAAGTGAAGGCGCGGAGCGCTTTTATCTGCCGGGGGAAGGGGGGCCTGTGCCCGGCGGGCGCCGAGGTTCTTTGTCTTTGACATGGGATGGCATATCTCTTCCCGGGCATGAGCACCGACGGTGAAAGCCGCGGTGGTCAACCTTTTCTACAGGGCGGCCGGGTTCCTCGTAGCTGCCGGGAATCCCGATAACACCAGGGGGTTCGTCAGGGCAAGCACGCTTGTGAAATAGTAACAAAGGCGCTTCGGCCGGTCTCTCCCGGCCATCATTCATAGGCGACAGCACCCTCTGGATACGCTATAAGGCGAAGCGGGCCCCAATGTCACCGGGAAAGCGGCCCGTATTCTTTGGGCTCATCGTCCCTCGTCCATGGGTCTTTCCCCGTTCCCCTTCTCACCGCCTGTCGAGCACCTCTCTCACCTTCCCGAGCAGCGCCGGTATCGAGAGAGGCTTTTGGAGAAAGTCGGCACTCTCGCTTTGAATGCCCTTGTCGATGACGACATCGCCGGTGTAACCGCTCACGAAGATTGCTTTCACCAGAGGATTAAGGCGAGCGATTTCATCAAGGGCCTCCTTGCCGCTCTTCCCCGGCATGACCACGTCGAGGATGACGAGGTCTATATGCTCCTTATGCTCGCGATATACCCTGACCGCGTCATCTCCATCAATGGCTTCCATCGTGGTATATCCGTGGCTCTTGAGGATCTCTCTGACCAGCTTTCTCACGTCCGGATCGTCTTCGACGATGAGGATGGTCTCGGAGCCCCCTCTCATTTCTTCCGTCCCATAGGCTTCCCCGGTGGACGGCCCCTCGATGAGAGGGAGATCTATGTCGAAGGTTGTCCCCTCGAAGGGTACACTCGATACCGTAATGTACCCGTCGTGCTGCTTTACGATGCCGTAGGCGCTCGCGAGCCCCAGGCCTGTGCCTTTGCCCACTTCTTTCGTGGTGAAGAAGGGCTCGAAGATCCGTTTCATGGTGACTTCATCCATCCCGATGCCGTTGTCCGATACGGAGAGCTTTACATACTCCCCCGTGCGCCCGAATCCGTGGTTCTTGATGAAGTCATCGTCTATGCGTGCCGGCCTTGTCGTCACGGTTAACGAGCCTCCGTGCGGCATGGCGTCGCGGGCGTTGATCGCAAGGTTCATCAGCACCTGGCCTATCTGCGTCACGTCGAGCATGGCGAAGGCATCCTCGCAGGTGAGGTCCATGGCAAGCTTGATGTCCTCCGGAAGAAGCCGTGCAAGGAGCTTTGCCGTGCTCTCGACGACTTCGTTCACCTTCCGGGGTTTCGCGGCGATCCGCTGTTTGCGGCTGAAGGCGAGAAGACTCCTGGTGAGATCGGCCGCCCTTTCAGACGAGGCCACTATCTGGTCCACGTAGGGCCTGAGCACTTCACCTTCGCCGACGCTCATCTGCATGAGGTTGGCAAACCCCATGATGACGGTGAGGATGTTGTTGAAGTCATGGGCAACGCCACCGGCGAGGGTGCCTACGGCCTCCATTTTTTGGGCCTGATTTAGTCTTTCGTTGGTATGCTTCAGGTCGGCAGTGCGTGCCTCGACTAAAGCCTCCAGATGGTTTTGGTAGGTGCGCAGCGCTTCCTCGGCGCGAACCCGCTCGGTAACATCGCCGACCAGAATGATTACGGAGTCCTGATAACCCTGAACTGGAAGCTTCTTGATCGATAGTATTCTGTCCTCGGGCTGCGCCGGTCTTTTAAGGCTGATTACGATGTTGTCGCTATTTTCGGATTTCAAGAGCGATTCAATTTTGGGCCGTTCAGATTCATCGAACAGAGTCGATAGATAAGCTGCCAGAAGTTCCTGCTGTTCCTTATCGAGGATTGTTACGGCAGCAGGATTCGCATAAACGATCTGTTCTCGATAGATTTCAACTATCCCTTCGGAAATGCTGTCCAGGATCGTCTGAAGATGGCGATACTTTTCCAAGAGACTCCAGTATCATTTGCCGGGGACGGATTGACTCGATTCCCCGGATACCGGGCGCCTGCTCGTGAGGACGAGGTTTTCCTGCCTCCTCTATGGCAGAAAGAAAATGTTCGACCGTGTCTTTGAAGACCCCTTTTGCAATGAAGGAATCGGCACATATGTTGGAGGAGTCAAACTGCAGTTCTTTTGCCGCAGCGGACACGAGCACAAGATACGTGTTTTTCAGATGGTCCATCTTGCGCACGATTCGGCACAGCTCGTCTCCGTTGATAGTGGGAAGGAAGTAATCGGTAAAAATAACGTCCGGTAAGTAATCGACCAATCTCTGAATCGCCGATAGACCATTCGATTCGGTGACTACCTCGTGGCCGGCCTCTGTGAGCTTCTTTTCCAGGTATGCGAGCAGGTTCTGATTATCATCTACGATTAGAATCTTTTTCATCTACCGTGCCTTTGAGAGTTTTTGGAAACAGGATGGAGAATGTCGAACCCTCGCCGTATCGGCTTTCCACCGAGACTCTTCCACCCTGTGCCTCCACTGCTTCCTTCACAAAAGTCAGGCCAAGACCGGAACCCTGTATGTCCCTCGTGTCATCCGAATGACCACGGTAGAATTTTTCAAACACCATGCCCACTTCTTCCTGTCGAATGCCTATCCCGTGGTCGATTACGTCGATCCTTACGCGATCGACCTCTTCAACAAGTCTTATTACGACGGCCTTTCCCTGCCGGCTGTATTTTACGGCGTTTTCTATCAAGTTTATGAGGCATTGTTTGGTAAGATCCCTGTCGATCATCACCTGGCTGATTTCTTCCGGGCTCTCCGCTTGTACCGTTATGCCCCTTTCTTCGGCAAAGGCCTTCAATTCATAGACCGCCTCCTTCACGGCGTCTGAAAGCATGACCGGCGCCATTTTTATGGGCTGCTGGCCTGCCTCAATCCTCGATATGTCAAGAAAGGTGTCCAAAAAGCGGATGAGCCTTATTGATTCCTTCTGTACGATAACGGCGTATCCTTTCAGCTCACCCTCAAGGGAGTCACCCAGCATTTCGCTGAATCCCTCTATCGATAGCAAGGGCGTCTTGATCTCATGGGATACGAGGGAGACAACGTGGTTTTTCAGTATCTCCAGTTCTTTCAGCGTGGTGATGTCGGAAGACACGAAGAGAGGGTATCTCTTGCCCTGGATGGTAAGCGGCGAGGCATCTATCTTAAAGAATCTCTTCTTCGGGGACGGAAAAGAAACGTTAAAGGTCACCCGATGTTCGCCGGAATAGAGCCTTTCCGGGATATCCCCGATGTCAACCTTGTCTAACACAAAACTCACCAAATTCGCCATGAATGTGTCGACCGACCCGATATCGACTGAATTCTCTTTGCACATCACGGCGCTCAGTTTATTCGCCAGCACTAGAGACCCGTCCGGACCGAAAAGAAGCACGCCCTGCACATCGCTGAAGACGGCCGTATCCGTAAGTTCCTTTTCGAAAATGAGCTGGTCGGTGATATCTCCCAGAACCTGCGCTTTCGAATAGACGCCCCCGGGAGTAAGAAGCCCTCTCATCCCCTGTTCAAGGGGTTCTTGACCGTCCCGGTCCCTGGGCCACCTCAGGTGAGGCAAAGCAGCCGTGTACGCCCTGTCGAGCCTGGCCACGGCCTCATTGAACTTGAAGGCATAGCTTACGAAGAAGACGGAGAGAACAGTGAAAAAGAGTGCCGAAGGAGCAAGCCAAACATTCAGAGCTGAAAAGAGCGCGTAGGTAATGGCTGCGAGACACAAAAGCATAAGAGGTAACAAGACCGCCGTCCGAAGCTCGCTCAGATGGAGGAAGCAAAAGAAAGAGAGGAGGACGAGGAAGATGGCACAGGTCGACCCGATCCAATAGTGGACGACATGTATTGCATTGCCAAGGAGGAGGTTGTTGAGGATGTTCGCTTGTACTTCAACACCCGGAGTACTTTTTCTCTCCTCGGAAAAGGGGGTCAAAAGGATCTCGCCAACGCCCGTCGCGGTGACGCCGACAAGGCATATCCTGTTCCTGAAGAAAGAAGGGGGATACATCCCGGCAAGTACGTCGGCGAAGCCTATCGTTTCGAACGAGCCCGGCCCGCCGCAGTAATTGATAGTCATCCCGTCGCTCTGCGTGATGCTCTTCTCTTGTCCTTGAAAATGGCCGGGGATGGTCCGCCTGAACGCAATCCCTGTGGCATTCTGAAAGGTGACGGAGGAAAATGAAGGGAGAAAGCCGTTCTTGTAAAGAAGCGTGTGAAAGACCTCCCGCGCTACCCCGTCGATGCCCTGTTCTACATGGATGTGTCCGACACGGTCATGAGTAAAAGGTATGGCAGGGTATGCTACGGCCATCTTATCATCGATTGCTGCGGGGAAGACTACTCTTCCATACTCTTTTACGGATTCTCCCAGGGCTGCATCGTCCGCCGAAGGCTCTGTCATCATGATATCAAAGGCAACGGTATCTGCTTCCCTTAACCGTTTGAGAAGGGACGCGTAATAAAGTCTCCTGATAGGCCATCTTCCCAGTTTTTCAAGGGTTTTGTCATCTATGGCAACGATCACGATGTTTTTCGCCGCCTCTCCGGGCCCCCGAAGCCTGAAATAGAGGTCGTAAAAATAGTTGTTCATCCCGTTGAAAAAGCCGATACGATCAATGAGCAGGATGAGGGTCACGAGCACAACCACTGTCACGACCTTTCCCGATGCGTTCAAGCCGATAGGATTCATTACTCCCCGACAAAACTTTTCAGTGAAGTATCCGGCGCGGCCGATTCCCGCTCTACTCGTTTATGGGCTTATCAACAGTATCAACCCTATGGTGGCCGCGATGCCGCCGAGAACCCCGTAAGGGAACCTCTTTTTCACTTCGAAGGACTGTGAAGTGGAAAAGTCGCCTTCACGGCCCTTCTCGTCAATACTGCTCGTGTGGACATAGTATGCGCCGGATTCCTTTGGCTTCTGAAGGGTAACTTCGGGTTTATCAAGGTTCTTATCGACGAGAATCTCTTTGAACTCCCCATCCTTCGCCATCTGGAAATGGTAAGTTATACCTTCACCGAGACTACGCCACTGAAGGGAGACCTCTTTTTCACCGACCATCGGCTTGTCGAGAGGCGGCGCGGGTGGAGGAGGAATGAGGCGAAACGGGACCGTTTCAGACCAGCCTGCTTCATACCCATCTGCGGCGATAGAGCTTATCCGGAAATAGTAAGTGCCGTAGTCGAGGACCCCCGTCTCGTAGGATTCGCCCTTGTGATCGAGCCTTTCCTCTTTGATCGCGGTGAATTCACTGTCTTGGGCTACCTGTATATGATACATTGCGGCGTCTTCCACCTTGAGCCATGTGAACCGGCCGGTTCTGCTCATGAATTCAACTTCATTGCCCTTCGTTTGGATAAGCGGCGGAAGCGGATTGGCGCGCAGTCTCACCTCGTACGGCTGAGACTGAAAACCCTCGATTCCCAATTCATCGATGCCCTGGCTGAAAAGATAGTAGGTGCCGTCGGGGAGGTTGATAAATTCCAGGGGTTCCTTCGGCTCGACGACCTTTTCATCGACGATATTCCTGCCCTCTTCATCTTTTGTGAGCAGACCCCTTACAGAGGAAAGGCCGTTCATTTCCTCAAAGGAGAACTTGAGGGGCAGTTCTTTATAGATAGGCTTGAGGTCCACGGGTCTGGGCGGGAGAAGCAGCTTCCTGGGCGACACCGGGGCCGCCCCTTTTTGTACGTACGTGCCTTCGCCTTCGTTCAACCGGACCGTTGTTTCCATGGCGCTGACCTTGACGGTCCCGGTAAGAACCTCAGTGCGCGTCGATGCCTCTTCGTCTGCGGAAACCCTGAATTCCGTACCCCTGACCGAAGCGATCGCTGAAGGCGTGTTGATGTTCACCCGCGAATCGCTACCGGTGACTTTCTTCAACTTCGTAATAACCCTGCCGATAGCCAGATAGAGATTGTTGGCGCTGTACGATCGGCCTCTCTTTTCCGATGTGGTGATGCCAAGAGTAGTATCCGATTTCATGAAGATTGAATCAGAACATTCCACGCAGCTCTGCTGCGCGGATGCCTTTTCTGTGAGCATCGCAATGAAGCGGGGCATGGAGTAGAATAGGTGGGTGAGCGAACATATTTTCAAGCGACACAACAAGACGCTTCTCCTCTACCATATCGTATGCCCGGCGAAGTACAGGAGAAAGGTATTTACCGAAGCAGTGGAAAATACCCTCAAAGAGGTCTGCATGGGTATTGCGGAACGACACGAGATTCATTTCGTGGAGATTGGAGCCGATGAGGATCATGTTCATTTCCTCGTTCAGAGCGTTCCGATGATGTCACCGAAGACCATTGTGCAGATCATCAAAAGCATCACCGCGAGGGAGGTATTCCGGACCCACGCGGAGGTGAAGAAAATGCTCTGGGGCGGAAAGTTTTGGACAAGCGGCTATTACGCGAACACCGTGGGGCAATACGGTAATGAAAAGGTGATTAAGGAGTACGTGCAGAAGCAAGGAAGAACGTATCACCAGATACACCGAGGCCAGCTCACGCTCTTCGACGGGTTTGTTGTTTAGGTCTTTTATACCTCGCAGCTTGCTGCGGGGTAGTTAATTTCTTGTCGTCGAAGACGATTTCGACTGAGCTTGCTTTGCCTGTCTGTATCCTGCTCCCTTGAGAAACCAGGTCCCCAAGGTTGAGCGGTACCCAGTCCGCATTTCCAGCCTTTTGCACGTTTGCGGCGCCATAAACAAAGGTGACTTTTCCATCCATGGGAACCCTGGGCATCAGGCTGACTGGAATTTCCAGCCTCTCACCGGGGAGGATCAGGTCCGGATTCTTCATGTGGTTGAACTTTGCCACCTCACGCCATTTTCGCGGATCTTCCAGGTATTTCCTGCATAAGTGTATGAGTACATCCCCCTTTTCCACCCGCAATTCGACAGAATTCTCCTCATTCGCAGCGAAGCAGGGGGTACATAGCGCTCCATATAGTATGCCCGCAACGAGAAAATAGATCGCGATCTTCGAGGAGTTCCTTACTCCTTTCATCTGCTTCTCCTCTCCCGGATTAGGTCTGATAGGATACTATCGAACAATACCCGAACCGGAGTCCGGTTTCGAAAAAAAGGTGTCGAATCATCATGGAGATAAGAGAACGGCTGAAAATGGCCGGCGCCGGCAGGGGCCGGCCCCAAGCAACCGTGGGGTACGGGACGCCGGTCTTTGACCGTGCCGGTCCTCGTCCCTACGCCCCGGCGCATGGTCTCTGAGACGGTTCTTGGGTCCGCGATCATTTCCTGCCTCACATCCATTGTTTCATCTCCTAGGTGGTTTGTCAAAGAAAATCACCGGGATGAAGGTCCTTTTATGGTACGGACGATGCGCCATTCCGGCAGACACCGAAGAACACGGAATAGAGGGCCTTGTGGATGGTTTGCGACGCCAGGCGGCCGCTCGCTTGCCTTGATCGCCCAGAGGCGTGGTGCTAATATGTGCTTGATGATAGAGACCCCCGGAATGAGATCGGAATTCCTACCGATACAGGAGCGCAGTTGCGCCGAAAAGACTGCATGATAGGCCCCGGGATGAAAGATCTGCTGCTCCACATCGCCCTCATGTTGAACCGGACCCAGCCCCACGAGGCGGAAGGGGAGATCGACCAGGTTCTGGAGCTTGTCACGAGGAACTCCCGGGTGGATCAATTAGTTTTTCTCCTTTTCCCGATTGAAAAAAGCGCAGGTACTGTCATCAAGTGCTATTCCATGGCCGGGTCAGAGCGGACATCGATGAAAACAAGCGACACGCCATGGCTGATCAAGCAATTGAAGAATCGGGAGACAGTTGCTCTGTCGGTCCTTCCGGACGATCTTCCCCCGCATGTGACAAGGGACAGACAATATCTGACAGAGGCGGGCATCAAATCGGTCCTGGCTTTGCCTCTCCAAGCCGGCGCCCTTGCGATGGGCGGCCTCCTCGTTTTCTCGAAACGAGAGGCTGCGCCGTTTTCAAAGAAAGCGAGGCAGGAGTTCGCGCACCTCGCCGAGATGGTCGCAAGCGTTATTTCCCGGAAAAGGGCGGCCGAAGGGATTGACGACATACTCGCCTATGACCACCTTTTGTCCGATATATCCGCGACCTATATCAACCTTCCCGCAAGCAGCATAGACAAGGTTATGAGCAAGGACCTGGGGCGCCTGGCACAACTGCTTGGCGCAGACAGGTGCATTCTCTACCTTGCCGAAGAGGATGGAAAGACCTTCAGACCTTATCTCCACAGCGGATGGTGGTTGGAAGAAGACAAGGCACGAGTCGTCAAACACAACGAGCTGTGGGAGCGACATGATCCTTTATTCATCGACGGCTTCCGCTACCTGTTCGATCGTTGGCGCAAGGGTGAGCACGTGCAATGGACCCAACTCGACCATCTTCCGCCTGACGGCGAGAAGATGAAGGAGGCTTATCGGACCTTTCATTGCAAGTCGCAGCTATCCGTGCCGGTCTCTGTTTCGGGATCGACTGTAGCCGTGCTTACCGTCTCCAACAACCATCTCTACAAGACGTGGCCCGAGGAACTCGTCCCCCGGCTCCGTCTGTTCGGCGAAGTGTTCGCCAACGCCCTTGCCCGCAAAAAGTCGGAAGAAGCCCTGCAGAACGCTTTTGCCCAGGTCAGGCAGCTCAAGGAGCGCTTCGAGGCCGACTACACTTACCTTCGGAACTCGCTGGACGTCGAGAACGACTTCAGGGGCATAATCGGGCAAAGCGATGCCTTGAAGCGGATCCTGACAAAAGTGAGACAGGTTGCCCCAACCGATGCAACCGTCCTCCTCCTCGGTGAGACCGGAACAGGAAAGGGACTCATAGCCCGAGCACTCCACAATGAGAGCAAGAGACGGGAAAGGCCGCTCGTCCAGGTGAATTGCGCGGTCCTGTCTGCCGGCCTTATCGAGAGCGAACTCTTCGGCCACGAAAAAGGGGCATTTACCGGTGCCACCTCGAAGCGGATCGGTCGCTTCGAATCGGCTCACGGGACTTCCCTTTTTCTCGATGAGGTCGGCGAGCTCTCCCTCGAGCTTCAGGCCAAATTGCTCAGGGTTCTTCATGACGGGGAGTTCGAACGGGTGGGCGGAAGCGCAACCATCAAAACAAACGTGCGCATCATCGCCGCAACCAACCGGAACCTTGAAGAAGAGGTGAAGGCGGGCAGATTCCGCCAGGACCTCTGGTACCGCCTCAACATTTTTCCCATCCGCATTCCGCCGCTCCGTGAACGACTGGAGGACATCCCTCTCTTCGTAAGCTTCTTTGTCGACAAGTACGGAAAATGGATCGGTAAGAAGTTTGAAGTTGTGCCGCAGAAAACAATCCACGCCCTGGAACGATACAACTGGCCCGGGAACATCCGGGAGCTGGAGAACCTGATCGAAAGCGCGGTCATCACGAGCCCCGAGGGTAATCTTCAGATCGACGTTCCCTTCGGTAAGAAGAGACTCTCATCGAACCAGGACCAGACAATTGAGGCTTTCGAGCGAGAGTATATCGTCGGCATGCTGGAGAAGAAGAATTGGAAGATCAAAGGGGAGTCGGGAGCGGCGAAATCTCTCGGCCTCAAGCCGAGCACCCTCCGCGCCCGCATGGTGAGGCTGGGTATCAGAAGACCATGAGACGCTTCCACTAGTCCCACGAGGGGCAATATACTGCACCTTGGTGCAAAATATTGCCCCCAGGTGACCGTGGTTCGAGCCGGTCCCCTCATCTGCTTTCTACAACTTTCGGTGCAACAGCTCATAATGATTGATGTTTTACCCAGCGGTCATTACGGCCGCCCTTGGGCACTAAACTTGCTTCCTTAGAAGACTGAATCCGCCGATGAGAGATAGTCGCAGGCCGCACCCTTATAGCGGATGGCGCGGAAATCCTTATTCCAGGCCGGCCGTTTGAGAGTACGCACATAGAGGAGCGGGACATGAGATACGGGATGGTGATAGACCTCAAGAAATGCGTCAGTTGCTACGCCTGCATGATAGCGTGCAAGCAAGAGCACTTCCTGCCACCCGGGGTTTTTTGGAACAGGTTGCTCGTTACGGAGACGGGAGAGTATCCGCGAGTTCGGAAAGTGACTTATCCTGTACTTTGTAACCACTGCAAAGAGGCGGTTTGCGTGGATGTCTGCCCGACCGGCGCCTCGGCGAGAAGATTGGACGGTATTGTCACCATCGATGCAAAAACGTGCGTGGGCTGCCAGTACTGCGTGCTCGCCTGTCCCTACCAGCAGCGCACTTATTACGGGGACGACAGGAAAGAGTATTTCCCCGGACAAGGCAAGACCGAAATGGAAGTAATCGGGCAGAAGATCTATCCGCTGGAGCCCGGCACGGTCGTGAAATGCAATTTCTGCAAGGAGCGAGTAGACGGCGGGGTAGAACGAGGACTCAAACCCGGAAAGGACCGGGAAGCGACGCCTGCGTGCGTGATTACGTGCATGGTAAAGGCGCGCCATTTTGGTGACCTCGACGACCCGGAGAGCAACGTCTCCATACTTGTGCGGGAGAGGAACGGGCGCCCGCTTCGGCCGGAACTGGGCACGGAACCCTCGGTCTATTACGTGGAGTAACAAGGGAGAAGCACCCATGAAACCCTACGATTGGATGGTCACCTATACACCGCAGACGGACTGGATCAAGGGGAGCGGCTCAATCGTCTGGCTCTCCTTCTTCGCGGGCCTTTTCGGGAGCGGCGCTTATCTCGCGTCCCTCTATTACGACAGTCTTACGGGCACGATCGTAAGCTGGCTCATCATTGCGGTCCTCAAAGGAGGGCTTCATGTGGGCCACGCAAAGAGGCCCTTTCGGCTCTGGCGCATGGTCCTCAAGGTCCGCACATCATGGATATCGAGGGGCATGGTATTTACGGCCCTGACCGCCCTCTTCGGCGCCGTCCAGATAATCCTCTCCTATGAAGCTGCGGGCACGGTGGAGACGATATTCAGGGTGCTGACCGCAGCAGCCGCCCTGGCGGTCATGATTTACGAGGGCTTTACCATCAACTATATAGCGGGCATCCCCTTCTGGAACTCATCGCTCCTCCCTGCAACCCTCATATCATGGGCCGTTTCAGGCGGTCTCTCACTCGTGTCCGTCATAGTCTCGGTAGATAAGGACGCGACTCTCCTCACGGGTGCGAGCCGCATCTCAATGATAGTCACGGCAATCCTCACAATTCTCTACCTCTGGAATGCGCTTTACGCTGGGGCCGCATCAAAGGAATCGATGAAGGAGATGATCGGCAGCGCCCTTTTTTGGGTTGCCGCTGTCCTTATTGGTATCGTCGTACCTCTCGTCATCCTTTTCGGCGGCGGCGCACTGGTTTCGCCATCGGCCCTGGCGTTCCTCGTCTGCGAGGTTATCGGTACCCTGGCGTTTACCTATGGAGTGTTCAGGGCAGGCCTCTATCGCCCCTTGATTTAGGCTGAATCGTGGAGGAGCCCCAAGACGGCGCTTTCGAAAAAGTTGGAGGTGATCAATGTCATTGAAGTTGGATCATATCGGCCATGTGGTTGAGAATCTGGAAGAAGCAAGAAAGCTTTACGAGGACGGACTCGGCCTGGTCCCGAAGCTGATCATGAGCCACCCTCAGTTCGAGTCGAAGATGGTGTTCTACCCTTTTGGCGACATAGAGATGGAATTGATACAGCCGAGCGGGATGCCGGAGGACTATGCAAGACGGTGCCTGAAAGAACGGGGTGAGGGGATTTTTCATCTTTCCTTTGTTCCCGGCGATTATGACGCTGAAGTAAAGGCATGGAGGGAGAAAGGATTTACGGTGGAGGAGATTGTGGCAGAGGAAGCGAGAGGCCCGGTCAGACTTGCTTTTCTAAAACCCGAAGAAACGCGTGGGCTCTGGATTGAATTCGTCGACGCGACGAAGCTCTCCGTCCCCCCTTCGAAATAAGGGGCCTGTCATAGAGCGTCAGACACCGATCCGGAGGATGTGCGAATTCGGAGGCAACCATGAACGATAATGCGCGAGACATGAAGAAGGCGGACATTTACGACGATGTCTGGATCAACACCCAGTGCCGGAGGTGCCAGTCGGAATGTGCGCTCCGCGCCCACCGGGTAAATGGGGTCGTGGTGAAGCTGGAGGGCAACCCCGACTCGACCGTTGGTTCGAGGGGAGGCCTCTGCCCGAAAGGACTGGCAGGACTTCAGGTGCTTTACGACCCAAACCGCCTGAAAAACCCCATGAGGAGGACCAACCCCGAGAAGGGCATAGGCGTCGACCCCAAATGGAAAGAGATATCGTGGGACGAAGCTCTCGACGAAATAGCGGCCAAGACGAAAGCGGCCATCGACAAAGACCCGGCAAGGGTCGTGGTACAACACGGCATCGTCGGCGGCAACCAGATCCCTCCCCTTTTTCTCGCGCCCATGCTCATGTGCCTCAGTACCGAGAAAGGCATGCCGACCCATATGAACACTGCGGGCGCCCACTGCGGGAATGCCGGCCATTTCAACAGCGCCCTTAACTATGGCGCCTTTGTCGTCATGCCCGACCTGAAGTACTGCGACTATCTCATCATCTTCGGAACGAACTTCGGGTTCGGCGGTTTCATGCAGTATGCCAACCAGTTGATGGCGGAAGCTCGAAACCGGGGTATGAGGCTTGTTGTCTTTGACCCGGTCTGCAATAATGCCGCAAGCCACGCGGACGAGTGGGTGCCTCTCGTTCCCGCAACCGACGGGGCCGTCGCCTTGAGTCTGCTGCAGGTGATCGTCAACGAGTTGGGTATCTGCGACGCCGATTATCTCAAGGGTAAGACCAATGCCTCCTACCTTGTCGGTCCTGACGGGCGGTACGTGCGCGACAAAAGGACGAACAAGCCGATGGTATGGGACGCCTCTGCATCCCAGGCGAAAACTTTCGACGACCCCGCTATGGGCGACCTTGCCCTCGACGGCGACTACGAGGTCGAAAGCGTTGCCTGCCATCCGTGCTGGCAGTCCCTCAAGGAGAGCTTCAAGGATTTCACTCCCGAGAAGGCTGCCGAGGTAAGCGGCGTGCCGGCCCCTACGATTCGCCGCATCGCGCGGGAGCTTGCCGACGCGGCGGAGGTGGGCGCCACTATCAACGTCGGCGGAAAACAACTTCCCTACAGACCTGCGGCGGTGATGCACATCCGTTCTGCGGGTACCCATCAGAACGGAATGCACGCCCTGTGGGCCATCGATATGCTCCAACATGTCCTCGGTGCGGTAAACGTCCCCGGCGGCGCCGCGACCGTCAGTGTCGAATGCCACGGCCACAGCGAAACGGGAAGGCCTTACCTTGGCGTCGAGGCCTGCCCCGACGGCTTTGTGCGCACGGCGGGCAAGTGGATCTTCCCCGAGGGAGGGCCCTGGCCCCTCAAGGAGCCGCGAAAACCGTGCCATGCCGATCTCTCGGACCTTTTCGTCTGCGCCCTCGACACACCTATCATATCGGCCGCGGACAGAGATGAGGTCTGGAAAAAGTTCGGCATATCCACCGAATACGACGTCGTCATCAACTATGCCTCGAATGCGGCCATGAACGGCGCCAATCCCGAAGACAGGGCCACGTTCTACAAGAGAGTTCCCTTCGTCGTGGATATCGATCTTTTTCCGAACGAATTCAATGAAGGATTTGCAGACATCGTCCTTCCCGCTGCCTCACCCCTCGAAAGCAGCGACTGGTCGGGCATTCAGCACCCCTATCACAACCAGCCGCCAGGGCTCGATCATCCCTGGTGTTTTCATATCACCCAGGCAGTTGTGCCCCCGCAATTCAACAGAAGGAACACGCCTGAGATCATCATCGACCTCTTCTGCCGGATGGGGCTGGGCCCCAAGATCAACATGTACTACAACATGATGCTGGGGTTGGACGACAGCCGTAAACTGAAACCCGACGACAAGATAGATTGGGAGAAGTTGTGCGACAAGGCGGTGACTCAGCATTTCGGTCCTCAATATGACTGGGAATGGTTCAAGAAGAACGGCTTCATCTCATGGCCCAAGAAGGTCGAAGAGGTCTACTGGAGATGCTTCAAGAACGTGAGGTCTCAGATTTACTGGGAATTCCTCATCAACGTGAAAGAAAAGACACGGGAAATCGCCAGGGAAGCAGGCCTTGAAGACGCCATCCGTTGGGAATACTTTACACCCGTGCCCCGCTGGTATCCGGTTCCCGCCCATAAGGCAGAGCCGCAGTTCGATCTCTATGCCTTTTCCTGGGGTGACGCAATGCACGTCAATACGAACACGGCAGAACAGCCCTGGATCGACGAGGCGAGCACCATGAACCCTTTCACCTATTTCGTTAATATGAACGTCGACATGGCGGCCAGGAAGGGGCTCAAACCGGGAGACCGTGTGGAGGTGGAGTCGTGGAGAGGCCTCAAAGTTAAGGGCATATTGCAGGTCCGTAAAGGGCAGCACCCTGAAACCCTTACTATTATGGGCACCTCCGGCCATTGGGCCAAAGGACAACCGATTGCCCGGGGTAAAGGAGTCAACTTCAACTCCCTCATAGAGCTTCGGTTCAGTGACCTTGATCCCATCTGTGCGACCCTCGATCCTCTCGTGCGGGTGAAGGTGACGAAGATAGGTGAGCGGAGGGGCTGAAAGAGCATGGAAAAGGAAGACTGTCGCGGATGTCAGGGTAAGTGAGTCCTAAGTTATTGCCGGGAGTCGTAAGAGCCTGGAATTGGTCTATCGGCAGCGAGGAGCAACATGAAGAAAAAGGGAGAAAGAGATGACGAATGTGGTATGCGAAAGGCTCGGGATTGAGTATCCGATTCTGCAAGGGCCAATGGCCTGGGCATCGGACAGCAGACTGGCGGCAGCAGTATCTAATGCGGGTGGGCTCGGGATTCTCGGGCTCGGCTTCGCCCCTCATGATGTGGCGAGGTCAGAGATCAGAAAGACCAAGGAATTGACCCGCAACCCTTTCGGGTTCAACATGTATACCTTTGTCCCTCACGTCAAAGAAGTATGTGAGGTTGTCATCGAGGAGAAGGTTCCTGTTGTCGAGATAGGCAGCCTTCCTCATCTTTTTCAATCCTTGGCGGGATACGTTGAGAAGTTAAGGGCCGCGGGGATCTCGGTCATCGGAAAGGCCTCCTCGGTTGAAGAGGCTTCCGGTTATGAGCGTGCCGGCGTCGACTTCATTTCCCTCAAAGGCGCGGACGGCGGCGGACATATCTTCGGTTTCACCGGCACCTTTTCCCTCCTCCCCGAAGTTGTCGATGCCGTATCCGTGCCTGTTATCAATTCCAGCGGAATTGCCGACGGGCGGGGAATAGCGGCATCTTTCATGCTCGGCGCGAAAGGCGTCGAGATGGGGAGCCGCTTCCTTCTGGCCCACGAATGCCCGGTTCATGAGAACTACAAACAGGCTGTCCTCCGCGCGAAGGAAGGAGATACCGTCCTCACGGGGGTTATCTGTGGAGACGCCGTTCGACAGTTGCCAAACAGACTGTCGGAAAAGCTCCAGAAGGTCGAAAAGGAATGCACCGTGGAAGAAGCTACTCAGAGAATACAGGAGATGGCGACCGATTCTTTGCGCAGGGCCGCCGTCGACGGCGATATAGCCGACGGTTGCGTGACGGTGGGTCAGATTGTGGGAATGCTCAAGAAGAGGCAAAGTGCACAAGATATTATCGAGGAGCTTGTTGCTGAGTATACCGCGGTCCTCAAGGGAGCCCCCGGCCTTCTCTAGCTCATTCATCCTTTCCGTCTCATGAATTTGGCTTGCCTCGGAATGCATTCCACGGCGAAGCTCTTACCTGTGGCGGGCATGCCGCTCATACTCGTTCTTCCAGTGACCCCTTTCCCCTTTTCACTTTCCTCCTTGGTTGACCGTACGTCCGGTATAGTCCTATAATGCAAGAGTCCGGGAAGATCAGACTACCTCAAGGAAGATGGAGGGATTTTTCATGAATCGTCTCATCCGATACTGCCTGCAATCGTTGGCCTTGGCCCTTTCGGCTGCGGTCATTGCCGCTGTAGTACTCCTCGGCGGAGCGTGTCCGGCCCAGGCCATGGGAGTGACTCAGTTGCCTGCCGATGCCGGCCTTTCCGGATCGGCTGCTCCTTTAGGTCCGGTTACTCTCTGGTACCCGAGCAAGGCGCCCGAGACTTCGCGCACCATGGGCGCCTTCGTACTGAAGGCTGCCTGGGAGGTTGTACCGGAGCGGGGAAACGGGGCGCTCATCGTCTTGTCACACGGATCGGGAGGCTCGGCAATCACCTATGACGACCTGGCCCGGGTCCTCGTGGATGCGGGCTTCGTCGTTGCCGCGCCTGAGCATGAGGGCGATAATTGGCTCGATCAGACCAAGACCGGCCCCGCTTCGTGGCAACAGCGGCCGGCGGAGATATCCCGGACCATCGACCGCGTCATGAACGATCGACGCTTCGCGCCCCTTCTGGAACGGGGCCGGGTCGGCGTGTACGGCATGTCGGCCGGGGGCCTCACCGCCCTCGAATTCTCGGGCGCCACGTGGAGCCTGAGCAGACTCGTGAAGCACTGCGCCGATCACTTCGATGAGGATGCAGCCTTCTGCGGCTTTCGGGAATTGGCCGCATCCGGGGGCAAGCTCGACGACGCGACGAAGCAGCGCCTGAAGGGTCAATACGTCCAGGGCGCCCAATCGGGAATGGTCGACCCGAAGGACTACGGCTTTCAGGACAGCCGCGTGAAGGCCGTAGTCGCCGCCGTTCCCGCGGCCGCAGTCATCGACCCTGCGAGTCTTCGCACACCCCGCGTGCCCACAGCCCTCATCTCGGCAGAGCTCGATCAGGTGCTCGCGCCCAAATGGCACGTGCTGGCGGTCGAGAAGTACTGTGTCTCCTGCGTCGCTCTGGCCACGCTCAAGGGCGGGAACCATATGTCCGTCCTTTCGCCATTGCCCGAAAAGGTCGTTCGCAGCCTGGGACCGTGGGCTGAAGATCCCGCCGGGTTCGACCGTGCTGCTGCGCTTCCGCCTTTGTACAAGAAGATCGTTCAGTTCTTTCTCGAACACGTGTAAAGACGCGGGGCGGCCCGGATAGGACCACGATGCATCTTCTTCCCCTCAGTGTCATCTTCTTTCTCACGAGCATCGTCAGCGTGGTGACCGGCTCGACTTCCCTCATCACGGTGCCCGCCATGCTTCAGTTCGGCATCGAGCCCCGGTCGGCCATTGCGACCAATATGTTGGCCCTCACCCTGATGAGCGCGGGTGGGGGCCTCTCTTTTCAGGGAAGGAACATAATCGACCGGCGCCGCCTGCCCCTGCTCTCCATTCTTACCCTCGGGGGCTCCATCATAGGGGCAATCCTTCTCCTGGTAATCCCTTCGCAAGCTATGCCGGCGATCATCTCGATATTGATGATAGGCGTTGCGTTATTCTCGGTGATGAAGGGCGAGAGGGGCGTGCCTGCCGAGAAGCCCGAGAAATCCCGCCTTTCGGAGTTCTCGGGCTACATCATTACCTTTGCTCTCGCCATTTACGGGGGTTTCTTCAGCGGCGGCTACGTGACGATGCTCACGATTGCCTTCGTCGCTCTCTTCGGCATGACCCTTCTCCAGGCAGTCTCCACCACCAAAATAATCAATCTCTTTTCGTCGCTCGTGGCCACCCTTGTGTTTGCCTGGCGAGGCCTCGTCGATTACCGCCTCGGTATTCTGCTGGGTATTGTCATGTTTGCGGGAGGACTCATCGGGGGGAAGCTTGCCCTTAAAATAAGCAGCATCTGGCTCCGGCGCGTCTTTTTGGGAGTCGTTCTCGCCCTCGCCCTCAAGACGCTCTTTTACGATTTCCTTCGACATAGCTAAAAGCCCGGATTGATCATCTCGACAGGCGCAGAATCCTGCGCGCACCCCTTGCAACGAGCGCAAAAACGATTGTTCCGACGAGCAGGTCAGGCAGCTTGGACCCGGTGAGATAGACGAGCGCCCCTGCGAGAATAACGC
>CAVVPU010000035.1:0-3156 GCA_963750015.1 uncultured delta proteobacterium
CGAGGTTGACCATGACGTCGGTGGAGGTGAAGATCACGCTCGCCTCCATGTGGGCTTCCCGGCTTTTGGATTTCTGAAGGAGATAGAGGCAGATCGTGTTGCCGGCAAGCGCAAGAATTGAGACGACGATCATGAGGTGAAAATCGGGCCTCTCTTGATGGCCCGCAAAACGCCTCACCACCTCGGCGAATCCCAGAACGGCGAGGGTCAGTTGAAAGTAGCCTGCCATTCCAGCGATATTTTTCTTCCGCGAGATCCCTCCCCCGACCGCAAAGAGGGAAAGCCCGTAAACGAGGCTGTCTGCGAGCATATCGAGACTATCGGCGACGAGCCCCATAGAGCCGGCCAAAAAGCCCGTGACCATCTCGAGGCCGAAGAAAAAAAGATTGATGAGAAGCACCTGCCGAAGGACCCGCGTTTCCCCCCGGTTCCCTTGCGACCTTACCGGTTCGTGAGCAGGTCCGGAGGAGACGAGCCTCGTATCGAGCCGAAGGCTGTCGAGGGCGGCGAGGATGTCTTCGTAGCCGTCGGTATGATAAACATCGAGCCTGCGCGCCGATATGTCGAACTCCAGAGATTGGACGTTGGCCTCTGCCTCCAATTTCATCCGGACCATGCGCTCTTCCGACGGGCAGTCCATCTTCGATATGGTAAAGGTAGTCTTCAGCACGGTTCCTATCCTCTCCATCCGACACCTCTGTCCGCTATTGTACCTCAACTTCAATGTCCACTGAATCCTTCCTATCTCAGGCCGAATCGATTAAGAAAAACCGAGTTGTTTTTCTCCCCCTCTTTACCCCCTCCTTACCTACCCTTTACCCCCCATTTACCCCCCCCTCCGATAGGCCGTTTCGATTTGACGGAGACCTTCTTTTTTTGGGAAAATTGTCTAGAGGAGGCGCGCGGTGCCCGGGTCGGCAGATAAAGAGCCCCAATTTCTTCAAACCGTCAATTTCTGTAAAGTTCCGTCATTTTCATCAACCGCAAAACCCCGTGCATCCTTGGAAATGCTCGTATGCAAGGGCCTATGAGGTTTCCGGGCGGAAGGGGTCATCAGACTCGCAGGCGAGGTTTTTCAGATGAAAGTCGGCCAGGGCCAAGGCCAGGACGGTCGATGTCCGGAAAGATGGCAGATTCCGTTATAGGAAAGGAATGGCTTGGTTTAAATCAGGCCGCGGGAAAAAGATGGATAAGAGATCAGGGAGGTGCTTATGGACCGTCGCAACATGTTCGTCGAACTGATTCCAAAACATTCCGTCTGGTTTCTTTCTGCGCTCGCCATCCTATCCCTCAGCTCGGTCGTCTCCGCAGGCGACCTCTACACGGCTGAAGACAGGCTGGTCTGCGGCGATACGGAGGTCAGGGCCTCCACCACCTGCACTTCCGCTTCTGACACTGTTCTGTCGTCCGAGTGCTCTGAGGAATACTTTGTTTTTAGTAACTCAAAGGAAAAGGTATCCAGGAGAATATCGGCATCCGGCCGGCTTAGAGAAAGGTATGGAAATCACGGCAAGTGGATGGGAAAGTGGCTTGACGCCTTGGCATCTGAGTGGGCCTGTCTGAAGGGGGGTAAGGGATCATATATTCTCATATACTATGCCAATGGAGGCAACTGCAACCGATGTGAGTGGTATGAGATCTTTGACCTCCATGGAAATATGCTGGCAACTGATAAAGTAGGTCCTCAGGCGACCCATAATGAGGAGGAGCGCATCACCAAGGCTTTCGACAAGAAGTATGATGCGCTGAATTTGCCCATGCCCTGGCCCCATTCTTCATTTCAGACGATTCGGCGCTTCGAGAAACCCATTCATTAGGTCTTCAAAAGGCTTAGGCAAAGGCTCAGGAGAAAGATATGGAAGAATATGACGAAATCCTCATACGGAAGCCCATGAGGACGAAAGACGAGATCAAACCCGGTTCACATTACAATGACCACGAACCCAACAATAAGCGCAAATTCAAATACGGAAACAGCCGCGACGCGGGCGATGCCCCGCTCGATGTGCAAAGGCAGGTGATACGTGCACTCGTTGCCGAAGGAAAGAAAGCCGGTCTGACCGACCATGAGATTGCCCTGGTTGTCTCTATTGTGAGGTACGAAAGCGGCTTCAATCCCGATGCAGCGAACAAGTCGACTTCTGCCGCCGGTTTGGGCCAATTCGATAACGACAGTCGAGGGCAATATAATGTCACTCAGGTCTTCGACATAACAGAAAACGTTCGGGCTGTCGTGCAATACTATAAAGCCTGCAAGGCCAAGGCAATCAGCTACGGCCATGGGGGTTCGCAGGAAGATCTGGACAGGTGGACCTATGGTTTTTATCATGACGGGTTGGGCGGGTACGACTATCATGGGAATGACATATTCTCTCATCCAAACGGGGTGAGAGACTGGATAGGACCGTCAGAGAGGAGTTTAAACGCCGCCCAGGGCGGCCGGCAGCCCAAGTCTCCTGGTGTCACGCACAGCCCCGGCAGGCCATCCGCCATGGAGACAGAAAACCCGCTCATCCCCGGTGTTCCCAAGCTCTTTAGCCCCATCGGTTCCCAAATCGGTGCCCAGGGAAAGACAGCGGAGCGAAACCTATTGGACCCGGAATCCCCACAGGGTTCTTCCTTTTTTCCGGGTCAGGCCGTTCACTCCCCTTATGGAGCGGCCGCCGGTCCAAGAGGACCTGCCGCCTTCGCTGGAAGTTTAGCATCCGGCCGATCCTTCCTTCCCTCCCGGCCTAAAAACCTCCTTGCCTCTGCCCCTGCCTTTGACAACCTCTACGGGACACCTCGCCCTCCGGTAGGCTCTGCTCAAGCAAACCCGGGAACTTCGTCTGCCGTGTCCGGAAAACCTCTTTACTCGGTCAAAGACAGACTCGATTTCATCGGAAGGGTCTATCCTTACGCCAAAGCTTTCTCGGAGCAGACGGGTCTTTCCCTCCCCTTTATCCTCGCCCATACGGCTCACGAGGTCGGGTGGGGAAAAAATATCGAGGGCAACAACCTCTTCAACCTCAAGGCAGACGAAAGCTGGCACGGACCTACTTACACGAGAGACGGCGCCAGGCATCGCGCCTACCCGAACCTGAAGGAGAGCATGAAGGACTACCAGGCCCTTCTCGAGGGCGACCCCCGGTATTTCAAGATGTTCAATCCCGGTGT
>CAVVPU010000036.1:0-4586 GCA_963750015.1 uncultured delta proteobacterium
TGCTCCTTCGAGGGGGCTGTATACGGGGCTTACTACGCGAAGCAGCTTGTCGCTGCCCGCGAGGACGGCCGGATCGGAAACGTGCCCCACGTGCCGAGTTGCGAAGTCGATACGTGGTGGGATCTGGGCGTGGATGATTCCATGTCGATCTGGTTCGTCCAGGTCGTGGGCAAGGAGTTCCGTTTCATCGACTACTACGAGTCGTCCGGGTACGGTTTGGAGCACTACGCCAAGGTGCTCAAGGAGAAGCCCTATGTCTACGGCAATCACTACATGCCCCACGATGCGGACATCAGGGAGATGTCGAGCGGCGAGATAGCACGCAGCCGCCGAGAGGTGGCAGAGAGCCTCGGCGTCCGGCCGGTCGTCGTCGTCCCCAGGGCTAAGAACATGGACACCATCGTCCAGGTTCACATTCCCGCAGTGAGGAGCCTGCTCGCCCAGTCCTGGTTTGATGAAAAACGATGCTCTCACGGGCTTTCAGCCCTCGAGGGCTATCAGGCGGAATACGATGAAGAGAAGAAAAAGCTGGCCAACCGTCCGCTGCATAACTGGTGCTCTCACGCTGCCGATGCCTTCAGGACGGGCGCTGTCGGTTATCGTCCTGTGGAAGAAGAAAGGTCGGTTGAGTCTGTGCTGAACTCGATGGACCTGACAGGGAGATGGTGAAAAGAAAGTGGAAAGTGGAAAGTGAAAAGGGGAAAGTGAAAAGGGGAAAGTGAAAAGTGGAAAGTGAAAAGTGAAAAGGGGAAAGTGAAAAGGGGAAAGTGAAAAGGGGAAAGTGAAAAGTGAAAAGGGGAAAGTGAAAAGGGGAAAGTGAAAAGGGGAAAGTGAAAAGGGGAAAGTGAAAAGGGGAAAGTGAAAAGGGGAAGGACGTGCCCCTTTTTAGCCCTTGCTGTTGTTGACTTTCCCCTTTTCACTTTCCCCTTTTCACTTCTTTTCAGGAGTGAAGGATGAACGATTTCATAGACGAGTATAAGAAGCGGCTCAAGAAGGCCATTGCCGCCGAGAAGACGAACAGGGAGAAGGCTGTTGAATCCCTCAAGATGTCGGACGGTGACCAGTGGTCGGACAAGGAGAAGAACCGCAGGGAATCCAGGGGCCGCCCCGTGCTCACCGGCAACCTTCTCGAAGCCTCCATCATGCAGGCGGTGGGCGACGAGCGCCACAACCACGCCCGCGTCAGGGTCCGCCCGGTGAGCGCAAAAGGGGACCAGGTGCTCGCCGAGATACGGGCCGGTATCATCAAGGAAGTCGAGTACGTGAGCAACGCGGAGGCTATCTACGACTACGCTCACGAGATGCAGTGCCGGGGTGCCTACGGGGCCTGGAGAGTCCTTACCCGGTATGCGGTAGATAATCCTTTCATCTGCGAAGAGCTTCTGTCCGGAGTCGAGCCCGGCCTCGACGGCATCACTTTCGACGGCGATCTGCTCTATCCCACCATGGGCGGCTACGAGAGAAAAGGATCAGGCTATATCGGCAGGGTTTACCGAACGGAAGAAGAGGTTCCCGAGGCGCTGCGAGCCATCCACGAAGGCCTCTCCCCGGAGTTTCAAAAGTGCACGACCCGCTTTTTTTACTCGACCGAAGTCAAGATCGACAAGGACCGGGTACCCTACCTCATCGACCCCACAATCCGGCTCGCAGCGCCCGGTGTGGCAGCTATCCAGTGTGAGCTGATCGAGAACTATTCCGAGGTGGTCTACGGCCTCGCCACGGGTGAGAAAGTGAACCCTATCATGAAGCACAAGTACGCGGCGGCCGTTTCCATGGAATCGAGTGAGGCGGCCAAGAACTTCGTCAACATTTCATTCCCCAAGGATCTGCGCCAATGGGTCAAGCTCCGCATGGCCGTCAAGCACAAGGGAGACTACTACTCGGTGCCCCCCTTCGACTCCCTGGGTGCAGTGATCGCCTTCGGGGAAACGGTCGGGGAGGCAATAAGCGCGGTAAAGGAACGAGTTAAACAGGTGGAAGCGATCTCTCTCAATATCGATTTGGGGGGACTCGACGATTTGAACGACGACATACAGGAAGGAAAAAGATATGGAATCGGATTTTGAAGGACAATTTTTGATTTTTGATTCTTGATTTTGGATTATTAGAAGCAAGAGAAAATACAGTAAGCGACAACTTTGGATTTCTAAAAGGTGCGTGCTCAATGATCTTAATTAAGAATCCAAAAGCGCTCTTGAGGGCACCGAAGAGAAGCAAAGAAACCAAGACTATCGCGGACCAAGCTCTTGCCGTTGGCAATGATCCGCGAGAGCAAGCACCGAAGAGAAGCAAAGAAACCAAGACTATCGCGGACCAAGCTCTTGCCGTTGGCAATGATCCGCGAGAGCAAGCACCGAAGAGAAGCAAAGAAACCAAGACTATCGCGGACCAAGCTCTTGCCGTTGGCAATGATCCGCGAGAGCAAGCTTTGATGGAGGACTTATGAACGTTTCTGTTGCTCCCTATCCACGGTTCAAGGCGTTCTATCCGGGGACCGGCACTCCCCTGTCGGGCGGGTCCCTCTATACGGCCCAGGCAGGGACCAATGTACAGTACGGGCTCCCACCGTCGTATCCTCAGCCGACCTATACCGATTCGACAGGGACCGTGCAGAATCAGAACCCCATCACTCTCGATGGGAACGGTGAGGCAGACGTGTGGCTGTCGGGTTATACGAAGCTCGTCCTTTTCGACGCAAACGGCAATCTCATATGGTCGAAAGACAACGTCTCGTCCCAGGCGCAGCTCCAGGCCTCGACCCTTCAGTGGGTGCCGCAGACCACCACGGCCTCTTATGCCTCTGCCAACGGCACCAACCCCCAGATAGCCAGCTTCACGGTGGCGGGTAATCAGGTTTCGAATTATCCCCCCGGTACGGCAGTGCTCGCCGCGATTACGGGCGCCACTGTCACTGGAATAGTCCAAACTTCTGTCTACTCCGGGGGGATCACGACGGTAACGGTTTTTTGGTACTCGACCGCCATTAATGTGAGCCTTTCAGCAGTTTCCACGGGAATTATTGCGGGTAGTGTACCAGGATCGATGCCGGTCATGCCGGTGCAGCAGTATACAGCGAACATGACAGCGAACGCTTCAGGCCTCTTTCAAATCTGGGAGGCCAGTTCAGCCAATGCCACGACGTTCACTCTGCCGACCCCGAATAGTGTCCCGTCAGGATCGTACTATGACGTTTTCAATATTAATACCGCTAACACAACGATAGTCGGCACGATCAACGGGAGTGCTAACTTAACGCTCACGTCGTACGTCGGAAAACGAATTTGGTCTGACGGGCAGAACTGGTACGCAAAATAGGGAGGAACATAATGAAAAAGCGTTTTTTACTCATTGCCTTGACCCTGGCCCTGTTAACACCCCTAAAAGGCGGTGCTCAGACCAACCAGTGCTGGACTAACGTCAATGGCGTGTGGGTCTATAACCCCGCATGCAGCCAGTCGTCCTCAGCCCCACTCAAAGTAGCTGTCGGCAAGTACCTCACGGTCAACAATATCCTCACCCTTTCGGGTACTGATAATGCGACCTTGAATGTGGGCCAGGGGGGTACACTGGGTAGCGCCGCCTTTGCCTCGGCCACCCAATTCCAGCCGGCAGGGGGCGGAGGGAACTCAAGCGCTTATTACGGCGGTGCGCTCACCATCGGCACAGGGACTGATTATATCAACATCTATGTTTCTCCGGGCCTTGCCTTTTCCTCGTCCATGTGGGTCCTCTGCGCCTATGTAAGCAATCCAACTCAATTCATGTATGGATACGTGGACACCTACAACTCAACAACCGGACAACTCAAAATCACTGTTCCGGCAACAGGCAGTACAGGGGGGAGTGGTAATCAATACGTCGGCTGGAATATATCCGTTGCCGGGGCGATAGGTCCGGTCGGAGCCTCGGGTACAAGTGGTTCCGCTATAAGGTCTATCGAAGCATTTGGCGGAACTACCCTACCGCCTAACTACCTGTGGTGCGATGGGACGCAATATGCCTGTAGCGGTTCATACAACACCCTCTGCAATGCTCTGGGCTCTACTTGGGGCGGTAACGGGACCACGACGTTTAATGTGCCTAACCTCCACGGTCGGATATTAATAGCTTCCGGGCAAGGATATACCGCACAGGGCGGAGGCTTGGGTACAAACAGGTCATTCGGTACTATCGGGGGTGCGGAGACGAACGCTGCCTTCTCGTCCTCAACCTCTTCGTACTTGAACTCTAACCCCGTTTTCTCCGGTACACAACAGACGTGGCCCTTGAATATGACCTCCGATGGTGCCAATTATTATGCCATATCGGAAATAGGTTATGGAGCTGCCTTACCGGACACCGGTAATGTGACCGTCACCCCGGCAGGAACAGTCAGCGCCCAGCAATACGTTATGTTAACCGTTGACGTATTGCTGATAACGACGTAGATGCCGCGGTCGTCTGGAGCCTCAGCCGCTACCTGCCCAACTCCATGTTCACAACGCCGCTGATCCGGCTGGACGACCGATCCTTCCATTCGACCTTTGCGACCTACGCTCATTCCCGGTTGGATCGCAACGCGCCGGATTTCGATCGTGCAACAGGGC
>CAVVPU010000037.1:0-18985 GCA_963750015.1 uncultured delta proteobacterium
TAATGACAGAATAGAATCGACAAAAGGGGAAGACATGACCCAAAAACTTACGGCCATTATTTGAACGGAAGGTAACGGATACGCGTCGCTCCGAGGCCGATATTGCCAGCCAAGGTGACACGGTGGAGCAAGCGCGGGAGAATCTCAAAGAAGCCTTGGAGCTGTTTTTCGAGACGGCCTCTCACGACGAGATCAAGCAAAGGCTGCATGGCGATCTGTTTGTGACACAAATCGAGGTAGCCGTTGGGTAAACTTCGCGTCCCACTGCCCGACCGCCGCGCAGGTGACCGACGCGTTCGGGCCATACCCACGAAAAGCAGCGTTCTGATACTGTCTGCTCTCATCGGCTTAATGTGCGCAACCGCTGCCATGGCCCAGGGCCATATGGCGGATATCCTCGGTTACTATAGTCCCCTCATCCTTGAGAAGGACCTTGACGAAAAGGATCGCGTGAATGAGTATGCAAAAGAAGATTTCAGCGTGGTCTGGAAGCACACAGGAAAGGCAGCATATTTGGGGTTCATCGGCGACAACTACCAAAGAATAAGGCTGAGACTATCCTCCGTCGTGAAAGACAGGAAGAACCCTCATATATATAGTCAAAGGGAAGTCGGCCGTGAAAGATGAAGTGAAATCATTTCGCGGAATCTTCGTAATCAAGCATGTGAGACTTGTTGCCAATATGCACTTAGGATGTGACGACGAATACAAAAACAAAGGGATCAAAGCTCAAGGCGTTTTGATAGGCAAGTACAAACTGTATCAGGATAGGAGCCAAAGAAACTCGGGAAATTTCGAGGGAGTGTTTTCAGCACTGTGGTACAGGGACAAGACTGGTAGGATTAGGTACGACAATATCGAGGACTACGCCGATCCGTATGTGAATAATCAGTTTCTCGGATCATGGGCAAGCTATGATGAAGCAAATAAATTCAAATGCAACTTGGGAGATTACAGGATACCGGACAGCGGAGATATTGACGTGGGGTCAGGATACTTCGCGCCCGATGACAAGTATAGAAAAAATGGCTGGCAGTCTTACCACAGGTATGGTGATGAAGGTGATGTTTTTGATTGGGGCCGCTGATGACGCCCGCTCTGCGCTGGCTCGGACCAAGCGCCGGAGCGAAGCGGTAAGGCACTGCGCTACCTCCCGCTCAATTCTTTGTTGCCTCTTTCAATCGGCAAGCCTCGGAATTCTCCGATCGGGAAACAATTTGCAGTAGGTGAAGGGCATCAGCGTAGGCAGTTCAATTCTTGTCTTGCCTTTGGCGGCCTCTAGGGCCGCCGCTCCTCTTCAATTGGTGTTGGTGTGTACATCCTATGAAGGCCGGAGCCGCGGGCTGTTAAAGATACGGCTCCGCGTGTTACCGGCCGGTCGGCTGGGAGGGATCGTGAGGTGTGGATGCAATTTGAGCCTTGCTGCCCGGATGGCGTACTGAATGTACGTCGGAGGGCGCATGGCGAAAAGTGCGCCGCAGATCGCGATTCCTCCCAGCCGACCGGCCACACCTCGTGCCCTCTCTGCCTCTTTGCTTCTTTGCCTCTTTCAGAAAAAGCACCTTTACCCTTGCTTCTCCCGGTTCAGCCTTTCGTGGACTTTTTTCAACTCCTCTCTGATCGGTATATGCTGGGGGCACTTTTCCTCGCACTTCGCGCACTCTATGCACGCCGACGCCCTCTGCTCCGGCTTCATGAACCTGTTGTACCGGAGCGCCGCCATGCCTTCCAGCCTGTGGGGGAAAACGAAGGAGTCATTGTAGAGGGCGAAATTCTGCGGTATGGCAACCCCCTGCTCGCAGGGCATGCAGTAGGCGCAACCCGTGCAGCCGATCTTGAACATTTTCCGGTAGGCCTCGCGCACATCGTTGATGAGGGAAAGCTCGTCAGCTCCAAGAGAACCGGATGTCCCCTCGTTTGCCGTCCGTATATTCTCCTTGACCTGCTCCATGGAGGTCATGCCGCTCAGGGCCATGGACACCTCTTCGTGGTTCCACACCCACCGCAGGGCCCATTCAGCCGGTGACCTTTTCACCTTGGCCGAATCCCAGAGGGACTGGACTTCCGGGGGCACCTGGCCGGCGAGCATGCCTCCCCTCACCGGCTCCATGACGACGACCCCCATGCCCTTGGCTGCCGCGTACATGAGCCCTTTTTTGCCTGCCTGTTCCTGTTCGTCGTAGTAGTTGTACTGGATCTGGCAAAGCTCCCAGTCGTAGCTGTCGACGATCTCCTTGAAAACGTCGAATCGGTCGTGAAAGGAGAAACCCACGTGGCGGGCCCGGCCTTCGGCGACGATCCGGTCGAGGAAGGAGAGCACTCCCATGCCTTTCGTGCGCTCCCAGGTCTCCCGGTGGAGTCCGTGGAGGAGGTAGACATCTACATAATCCGTATCGAGCCGCTTGAGCTGCTCGGTGAAGAACCTTTCGAAGTCCTCGGGAGCCCGCACGAGGATAGCGGGCAGCTTCGTGGCGATGTAAACCTTGTCCCGACAGGCCTTGAGCCCTTTGCCGAGGACTGTCTCGCTCATGCCCCCGTGGTACATATAGGCGCTATCAAAGTAGTTGACGCCGTGGTCGACGGCGTATTCGAACATGGGGAAGGCTTCTTTCTCATCTATAGGCGTCGATGGGTCCGATCCATCGAAGGTGCCTCCTGCGAGGGGAAGGCGCATGGCGCCGAACCCCAGGATAGAGACGGAAAGACCGGTATTGCCGAGTTTTCTATACAGCATGGATGCCTCCTTTTGGCTCGAAAGCGGGAGAGTCGATAATCGAATACTACTTTAGAAATAGTACGGAGTCAAAGGAGAAGCAAACGTTGACTTATGCGGAAGCAGGGAAAGCCCCTCCGGGTCGCGTCATGCTCTTTGACCACCCCATGACCGCCCAGTAGCAGTTCCGCGAATAGGGCAGCTTCCATCCGCAGCCGGAGGGAACGAGATGCTCCTCGAGATAGGCCGATACCTTCCGCTCCTCCTTGGCTGTCAGACCGTGGAACATCCAGCGTTGGTCCTCCAGGGCTTCCTGGCGGCTCGCCCATCCGTTCCGGTGTTCTTCCTCGACGAAGGCGACGCTCGCGCGGATGCCCATCTTGTAAAGCAGGTCGTAGTAGTAGATGTAGTCCGGGCCGATCTTGAAGCGCCTCCCTGTCGCTTCGAAGAGACGCCGGTCAAAGGGCCCGTCCCCTACGACGGTGGAGACATAGACATGCTTTCTCGCCGCATGGTCCAGCTTGGCGATCAGCCCCGGCAGGTCCTTGCCGATGAGCGACCTGGAAGCGATTGCGACATCGTGCGAGCCTATCCCCAGGCTCTGCCAGTCATCCTCCCACCGGCCCTGAACCGTATTGACGTTCGTGATCCCTTCCTGACTGCAGCGCTTGTTGACGACGGCCAGCATGTTTGCCGAAAAATCGACGGCGGTGATTGACGCGACTCTCTTCGAAAGGGGGATCGCGAGGGTGCCGCCGCCGCACGCCATATCGAGGATTGTCGAGCCGGAATCGATCTCCATGAGTGTGATAAAACGCTCGGCGTACCCCGTGGAAGCTGCATATTCGGAGAACTCCGAGGCCCGGCCGTCCCAGAAGTCTTCGCCGCGGACAGGTGCTACATGGTCGTCGGTCCCGGGAGATTTTCGGTTTCTGGTGCTTGCCTTGCTCTTCATCGTCTTTTTCGGGCTCCTTATTTCTTTCCCACGGCCGTTCTTTCAGGAGGGATCAGGCAGCGTCGATCCCTCACGGACGAGCGTCGGTTCACGGCATGAGGATGGCGGCGGCCTCCCGGGTGCTGAGGTCGACATTAAGAAAAATCCTGAAGAAATCCTGGATTGTTCTTAGCACCTTCCATCTCATGACTTTCGGGACCTCCTGTTTAGACCTCCGCCGTTGATAGTCCGGGGCACGCAGACCTGCACTTCCCCGTTGATCCTTACCACATCGACCTTCGCGTTGTAGAGGGCGAAAAGGTTCTCGTCGTTCACGACTTCCTCACATCTTCCATCTGCCAGGACGTGTCCGCCCTTGATGAGGATCGCCCGGTTCGCGATCCAGAGGGCGTGCTCGGGGGAATGGGTGGACTTGACGAAGGTGTAGCCCTGTGCGGAAAGCTCGACGATCTGTTCCAGAAGCCTGAGCTGGTTTCCGTAGTCGAGCCCGCCCGCAGGCTCATCCATGACGAGGGTCCGTGCCCCCTGGGCCAGGGCCCTCGCAATGATCGTGAGCTGCCTCTCTCCTCCGCTTATCTCGGTGTAGGCCCTTTCGGCGAGGTGGAGGATCGACAGGGTCCGAAGGGCATCGTGGGCGATATCGATATCCTCTTTGGAGTACTTGAAGAAGAACGTCTTGTGGGGAATACGGCCCATGAGGGCTACGTCGATGACCGAGTAAGGGAAGGCGCTTTTGTGTATCTGCGGGACATAGGCGATCTCGCGGGCCAGATGCTTGGCGCTCAAGTGCGATACATCGGCGCCGTCATAGAGAACCCGGCCGTGGTGAGGCTTGAGCATGCCGAGCATCACCTTTATGAGCGTGCTTTTTCCGCATCCGTTGGGACCGAGAAGGGTGACGATCTCGCCTCGTGCCACACTCAGGCTCACATCCGTGAGGACCTCTTGCTTCCCGTAACCGAAGGAGACCTTCTCCAGCGCGATAAGGGGCTCCATCAGCTCCACCCCCTTCTCGACTTTCGGAGTATGACGGCGAAGAAGGGTATACCGATGAGGGAGGTCGTTATGCCGACGGGGATCTCCACATTGAAGAGCAGCCTCGAAACATCGTCGACGACGACCAGGAAGATGGCGCCTATGAGGGCGCTTGCAGGAATAAGCGTCTTGTTGTCCGGACCGACGAGCATCCGTGCAATATGGGGGATGATGAGGCCTACCCAGCCTATCATGCCGGCCATGACCACGGTGAGGGCACTGGCGAGGGTCGCGAGCACGATGAGGAGCGTGCGGACCCATTCGACGGGGATGCCTAAGGCCCTCGCCTCTTCGTCACCCATGCTCAGGGCATTGAGGTAGCCGGAAAAGAGGGTTATCAGGATTATGCTCCCCACCTGGAAAATGGCGGAGAACTCCAGGGTATGCATGTCCACGAGGGACAGCCCCCCCATGAGCCATACGGTGATGGCCGGGAGTTGGTTGTAGGGGTCGGCCACGTATTTTATGATCGAGAGAAGGGAAGTGAAGAGGGCGCCGCTGATGACGCCGCCGAGTATGAGGAGGAGCACGTTGTTCCCCCTGTACATCTTGGCCATGCCCACGGCTATGGCCACCGCCGCAAAGCCGAAGGCAAAAGTGCTGATTTGCACGGCGAGCCAGCTCTTGAAAAAGACTATGCCGAGGGCTGCCCCGAAAGAGCCCCCTGCAAGGACACCGAGGAGACTCGGGGATACGAGGGGGTTGACGAACATGGCCTGGAAAGCGGCTCCCGATACGGAGAGGGATGCGCCTATCAGAACCGCCGCGAGCACGCGGGGCAGGCGGATGTCAAAAAAAAGGTTGTGAAAAAGACGGGAAGCATCGGGCGAGATGCTGCCTATATTGAAGGCCTCGTTGAGAAAGAAGGTTGCCATGTCTTTGAGGGTGACAGGGTATTTGCCCAGAGTCAAAGATACGCCGATCGTCACGACGAGGACTATCAAGAGGAGGGGAAAGAAATACTTACGGTGCCCCATGGCTCAACCCTTCTCCCACCACATGACGGCCCATCTGACTACGAGGTCATGGGAGAATTGCCAGGAACCGTCTGCGAACAGGATATCTTCCCGGATATAGGCACGAAGTCTCTCTTCCTCGGCGGGGCTCAAGGCACCGAACATCCACTGAACGGAGGCGTACGCCTCTTCGAAGCTCTCGAAGGTCTTGCGGCGCGATTCTTCTATGAAGGCCACATTTGCGAGAATGCCCATCTGGTAGAGCATGTTGTAATTGTAAATGTAGTCGCATCCCGTATCGAGGGGCCTTCCGATTGCCTCGAAGAGGCGGCGGTCGAAAGGCCCGTCCCCGACGATGGTGGCCACGTAGACCCGTCTTCGCGCCGCCCGGTCAAGCTTGAAAAGGGCGGAGCGCAGGTCCCGGACGACCATGGAGCGTGAGGCTATGGCCACATCAGAGATGCCTATACCGGCTCTTGTCCAGTCATCTTCCCATCGCCCTTCCAGGGTTCTGACATTCGTGATGCCTTCGTCCTCACATCGGGCGCGCACCCTGGCGAGCATCTCTTTCGAAATATCGACGGCAGTGACGGAAGAAACCCTTTTCGCGAGAGGAATAGCGAGGGTGCCGCCGCCGCAGCCCATATCGAGGACAGTCCAATGAGGCTCGGGTTGCATGATGCTCAGAAAACGGTCGGCATAGCCGAAATTGCCCCGGTCGCCGGAGAAAGAGGCAGCCCTTGTGTCCCAAAACCCGGTGTCCCGCTTCGAAGAGGTTCGCCGGGAGTTCCGTGCCTGCCATACCCTGTTCCAGTCGATTGCCCGTACGTCGATCGTTGCTGTTGAATGGGGCTCAGCGCCCCCTCGGTTGGCAAAGCCAACCGAGCCTCCCCGCTCAACTCGCTTCGCTCGGGTACGACCGTGGGGCTTACGCGCCCCTCGCAGTTGATGGGGCTCAGCGCCCCCTCGGTTGGCAAAGCCAACCGAGCCTCCCCGCTCAACTCGCTTCGCTCGGGTACGACCGTGGGGCTTACGCGCCCCTCGCAGTTGATGGGGCTCAGCGCCCCTTCTTCGGCGGAGCTTTGGGGCCTCCCTGCTCATATAGCTTCGCTCGTACGTGCGTGGTCTTTATTCCCGCAGTCCGGGCATGCCGGTTTCTTGACGGTGAAATAACTCTTTCCACTCGCGCAGGGACGGCAAAGGATCTTCCCGCCCCTCTTTTCTTCCCGCATGTCCATGACCCGCTCGCCGCATGCCTCGCAGGTCACGATGTGAAGGGGCTTGCCCGGCATGTCCTCTTCCTTGAGATCCACAAGGACCTCCTGAGTGACGAAAAGCTCGTCCGTCGGCATCATGGCATATTCCTCGTTATGGGGCGACTTCTCTATCTCCTCTCGCGTGGTCACCTTGTTCCCGTCCCTGTTTTTCGCGGCAACCCTGACTGCCTTGCCTGTCTTCAGGTTGACGAAAGTGGCCGCCATCTTGCCATGATCGAAAATCTTCATGGAGCGCTTGCCCGGATGGCAGCCGGTCACCGCGAGAATGGCGTCGCTCGCACACCTGTCCGTCTCCACGTAGACGATGAGGTTCCTTCTATCGGCTCCTTTCGGGTCGTCTATGCCGATGGCGGCAAGGCCTATGATGGCCATCCTCGTGCCAAGGATGATCCCCGCGCACAGGTCCCCGTGAAAGGCCTTGGCTTCGTCCAGACAGTCCTCGAATTTCAAGCTGTTCATCTCCATCTTCCTTGCTCCTCCTCTAATCTTTCAGTACGTTCATCTTCCTCACACAGGTGTCGAAAAGATGAAAGGCCCCGACCCCTTCGGCGAGCATGTCGAGGGCCACATCCGGTTTCGTGACGCATACGCCGCACGCAGCGGTCACGTTGTTCTCAAAAAGCGCGTCAGGCAGGATGCTGGCGGTGGGCCCGGTCACGATGACCCTGGCGCCCGGCTTCGTATACTTGAGAAGCTCGTCGATAGTCCGGTTCGCGATGGACGCTCCCGTGATGATCGCCGTATCGCACGCGGGGAGCACATCAGCCGCCTTTTCGGCAGGTACGAAGAAGCGCATCTCATCGCCCCTCAGGGTGTCCGGTCTCTTCTCTATGACCGCCAGGTCTATTCCCGGAATCGCTTTGAACTGCTTCAAGAAAGGGATGAAGGCGCCCACCATGCCGATTCTCCCCGCCTTCTTGAGATCCACGAGGTCAAGGGCGTCGGCATCGTAAACTATGTGGTAGCGGTCGGTCGTGATGAACTTCGAAGAAAGGGCATTCATGACCACGAGCTTCACCAGGTTGGAAAGGATCGATTGCCCCGGCTGTTCGAGGACTTCCCGCACGGCCATGCCTTTCAAAGGGACAGAGGCGGGCCGCTCAATGGCCATGGAGTGGCAACAGGTCGAATCGTGGAGGTCGGCTGTCGGTGTGTAGGCGACGCCTCCCGACCCATCGGAGAGCTTCACGCCCGTGAAGAAGATGCCGATGACTATCCTCTCTATCGTGATTTCGTTTATCCGGTCGCCCCACAGGACGCGCAAGAGACTTGCCGTCTCGTCGATAATCATCTCTCGTCCCCTCCTTTCGGGACTATCGTAAATAAGTATGTCCGAGTCATGCTAAAAGCCGAAAGTTACGGTAAGGGGCGCCGTGCATGGTACAGCCACATTGTTTCTCCTCGCCGGCCGGAACCGGGACCGCTTCATGGCCGTTACGGCCGACGCGGCGAACATCTGGTCCGTGGCCTCGACCACCTCTACCCTGCGCAGGTTGCCCCGCTCGTCTATCGTCAATTTGAGACTTACCTTGCCTTCCTGATGGAGCCTTTCGGCTGCTACCGGGTATTTCGGCCGCTCTTGACTGATAAAACCGGGGCCGTCAGGGTCGCCAAACGTCGCCTCCATAGGGCCGCCCCCGGCGCCTCGGCCTCCCTCACCCGCTCCGGTGCCTATCGTACCTGAGCCTGTGCCTGTACTGGCGCCGCCTGAGCCAAGACCTGCCTTTCCCCCTCCCGGGTTGACTCCTGCCAGGGCGACGCCCTCTTCCTCTCCTGCCGCGGCGGGCGGGGGTTGGGGGACGGTTGTTTCGTCGATAACGTTCCCCGCCCCCTTCCCGGGGGTCTCTTTCTGCGGAACCTTCGAGGGCTCCTCTGCGGGCCGCGACTGCTGGACCGGCAGGCGGGTCGACTCAGTCTGGAGCGTATGCCTTCTCGGAGTTTTCGGGCGCTCTATCTTGCGCTCTTCCGTCCGACGGGAGACAGGCTCGCGCGGCGGCTCCTTGAGCATTACCACTACATCTATCGGCGAGACACCGGCAGCCCCGTCGATCCTCTCGCACACGGGCATTGCCAAAATGGCGACGTGAATGACCAGGGCCGCCAAAAAATACTTGATCCAGTTGTAGTCGACAGCCAATCCGGCATCCTTTACTTCACGCGGCCCGCTTGGTTGGGCGCGCAGCCCATCCAGACGACGTTAGGATCTACCCCTTTGTCCGCCGCGTGCCGGGCGAAAGAGGGGTAGATCCTATGCAGAGAAGCCTAATAGCTGTACTTCACTCCTGCGAAAAACATCCTGCCCTGTGCTGGGAATCCGACCTGCTCCTCGTAGTTCTTGTCGAAGAGGTTCTGGACCACGAAATAGCCCTCGAAATTGGTATAGAAGACCCTCGATATCCTCGCGCCCACGATGAAATAGTCGCCCGTCCTCAAGGAAGGTGTAGACGGGTTGGCCGTGGTGGGCAGATAGCTGTACATACGGGTCAGGTAGCTTCCGGTAAGGTCGGTCTGGACATCTATTTTGGGAATCAGGTACTTTGCGCTCAAATCGACCTTGCCTGAAGGCGTGTAGAGAACCCTGCTCGTCGGCGTGTTCGGGCTTTCGTCGGTTGCGTTCGTATAGGTGTATCCGATGCCGAAGCTCAGGTCCTTCATGGGGAAAATCTCGGCGGTCACCTCGGAGCCCCAAATGAAGATCTTTCCGAAGTTAAGATATTGGTTCGTGGGAGTCGGTCCGTTCCTGTTGATCATGTCGGAAACATCATGAACGAAGAAGGAGGCTTCTACGGTCGCATACTGGGTGACAGGGCGGGAAGCGCCGACCACGTAATTGTCGGCCTTCTCTGGCTTCAGATTGGTGTTGCCGCCGTAGTTGCCCGAATAAAGCTGGGTCAGGGTGGGGAACCTGATCTTCTCCGCCCAGGAGGCGAAGAGCTTGGTATTGTCAATGAAAGTATAGGTGGCACCGACCATGGGGTCTACCCTGTCGGCACTCGGGGTCTTGAGGTGGGTGAAGCCTGTGAAAGCCCCCGATGAGTTGGTCTGGGTCTGAGTCGAGCCGGTGACGTCCCAGAAATCGTAAGCCGCACCTGCCACGATGGAAAGAGGCTTGATGGGATCGAACTGGTCCTCCACGCCGAAAGAGCCCGTATAGGAGGTCGCTTCCTGGAAGGGCAGGTAGGTCAGCGCGGTCTGCTGGTGGTCGTCCCTGCGGTAGAGAAAGCTCGCCCTCAGGGTATCGTTGGAGGAGAGGCTTATCTCGTCGAGGATGTTCCCGCCTGTGGTGTTGTCCTTGTACGTGCTCCTCGCTATCTCCTGGGTGAGGGCGGGATCGTAGTAGAAATCGCCCACGTCCTTATGGTCGTGATAGAAGAGCTTGCCTTTCAGGGTCATCCAATCGTTCACCTTCTGCTGGCCCGAGAGGTCTGCACCCAAGTTGTTGTAGGCAGGCCAGGTCCAGAACTGGGAGAACTGGGACCCGGGTGAAGTGAAGACCGTATCCGAATAGAGGGAGGCCGGGCCGCCGAAGTTGGCGCTCGTATAATTCATGTTGAGGTAGTACTCGGAACCTTTGGACGGTTCGATGCCGACCTTGCCCCAGAAACTGTCCATATGGAAATCGGAGTTGTCCCGGACCCCGCCGTTTTCGATGACTGCGGTCGTGGTAGCCCCCGGCCTGTGAGCGATGGATGTGGTTTGGGGCTGGAAATCATTGGACAAATACCATCCCTTCGAATCCTGGCGATCATAGCCGAACCAGTAGCTGAGCGGGCCCACCTTCATGCCGTGAGATACGCTCAAATCGGATGCCTGGTAGTCCCCGTACTCTGCCTTAAGGTCAGGGAGGGTTTTTCCGTCGGCTTTTTGGTGATGATGTTGATGACGCCCGCGAGGCTGTTCGGCCCGTACAACACGGACGAGACGCCCTTTGTCACCTCGATGTGATCGATCATGTCCACAGGGATGGTCTTCAGATTAAGAAGTCCGTAGTTCGTCTCGTAGTAAGGGACTCCGTCGATCAGGACGAGGGTCTCCGTCTGGTTGAGGCCCTGCAGGGAGACGTTGGGCTGGTTTTTCGCGCCCGTGGTGATCGTGATGCCCGGAACGTGGCTCAAGGCCTCTGCCACGTTCCGGCTGTGATACACCTCGATCTGATCCTGGGTCACCGTCGACATCTGGGTAACCGCCTGGGAAGTGGGCAGTTTCTCGCCCTTCACGTAGAGCTCTCCGAGATCGTACGCATCATAATTCTTGGGAAGGGTCGAAGGCCCCTTCTGCGCCTCAATGCCCGCGTTGGCCGGCGCCTCCTGTGCCCGGATAACCGGGGTAAATGTTGCGATGAACATAAGTGCCGCAATAACGCACAATAACCGCTTCATACCTTCCTCCTCTTCCTTTCTCTCGTTTCCTTTAAGAATATCCGCACGCCGCGTCGTTGCCCGTGGGCCGGCCACCTGTCTGCCTCTATCCCTCCTTTCCGTGCCGGGTTCGGAGGCGCTCTTCACGACGCTGTATATGACTAATAATAGCGTATCTTTATATACCTCTGGATACAATGACGAGTCAAGCATTTTGTGGCAGGCATCACAGAAAAAGTCGGATAGGCTGGCGGGGCTCCCAACCGTGCGACTCAGACTTGAAGGGCTCCGGCACTGATTACGCGGGTGAAAAAAAAAGGACGGGAGTTGCTACGGCTCTATCTTACCCCCAAGAGCCGTGAAGGAGTGGCCGAGGTAGCGGGCATAGAAGTCGTCGGCCACTGCTTTCAGGGAAATATCTTCGAACCGGTCGGGATGGAGGACCTTCGCCGCCCAGAGGACCCCGAGGACACAGTGGGGAGCAGGATAATCCCACCAGCCGATATTGGAGGGAAAGATGAAGACCTTGTGATTGCGTACCGCCTTGACCCCTTGCAACTGGCTGTTGTGGAGGACCCGGTCAACCCCGTAGCTTCCCCAGGTCGAACCCAGAAAAATCACGTCAGGGTCCCAGGCGACTATCTGTTCTGGTGAGACCGAGGGCCAGCGTCCCTTGAGGCCCGAAGCCACGTTTTCCCCTCCCGCCTCCCGGAGGATGGTTGATTGAAGCATCTCGCCCGTCGCCACGTCGTAGGCGCCTTTCGGGCCCAGGAACATGACCCTTGGCCGTTTCCGCCGTGGAATATCGGCAACACGCTTTCTTACCAGGCCGAGGAGCCTTTCGCAGTCCCTTATGTAGGCCTCACCTTTCTCCTTGCAGCCAAGGAGCCTCCCTATCAGCCTCACCGCCTCATAGCCTTCCGAAAAGTTCTCACCTCTCACGGCAATGACCTTGATTCCTGCCTTCTCCATCCTCCCGACCTCTGCCCGGTCGAAGGAAGCGTAGACGATGGCCACATCGGGGTGCAGAGCCATGAGCGCCTCGATACCGAAAGTTCCGGGCATCATGGAGGGCTTTGACGCGAATACGGGATCGATGCGCGCCATGGCTTTCCCCTCGTCGCGGAGTAGCCCCTGGCACACGAGCTTGTCCTGTTCATGTAAGGCGAAGACTATTTTCCCGGGCAGGAAGTGGAGGGCCGCGATCCTCTCTATCCCGGCAGGGACCGTGACAGTGCGTCCGAGCTGGTCCGTCACCGTGACGGATTGCCCCTCCCGGCTCTCCCTCGTCTCAGCGGAAGCAATTCCCCAAAGGAACATGCACGCAGCAACGGCGATCAGCAATTCCGGGAGAAGTCTTTTCTGCGCCACCCTCGCACCACTGCAAAATTTATGACGGCTCGACAGCATTGCAGTTATGTACAAGATGATATAACCAACTGTCAAGCCATTTCGTCACATCCGAAGCATGACGGCGGCGGCCCGGAGAGGCCGCCCATGCCATTCCCTCCTTTACCCTCCTCTTTTCAGCGCACAGGCATTTTTTCCCCGGCAATACCGTAAGCGTATGGCACCCGTTCCTCTCGCACATATTGCGGAGCGACCGTTAACCACCGTTGGCGGAGGAGAGCGGTCCGTCAGGATGATGTGCGTGCTCGAACTTCTCTGCTCGGACGCCACCGCGCACATCAAGCGAGCCGGAGCCTTACGGGGGTCGGGAGCGGAGCCTTTGTGCGAGAGGAAGGGGTGCCATACGCGCCCCGCACGCTGTGGTCCTTAAATGCCTTGCCCTTGCCTTGCCCCTGCCTTTTGCCCGTGCCCTGTCCCCCTTTCCCGCATATAGAGTTCGGACACGGCGTCTGGTATAATTACTTGATTGACCGGCTGAGTGTGGGAGATGAGCACGTGCGGGCGCCGGCGGGTTTATTTTTACCTTAATCCGAGTTATAAATCATGCAACAGGAGCGATAGGTGGGCGCGATGAAACGGGTTCCATTTTCTCACGATCTCTATGTGATCTCCGATTCGGTCGATGTCTTGAAGAAGGCCGTGGAGGATGGCGCAGGAATCGTCCAATTGCGCGACAAGTCGGGGGACAGGAAGACTATACTGGAAAAGGCACGGCAGATGGTCGCATTCAGGCAGGACCGGACTTTTGTATTCATCCTCAATGACGACCCGGAGCTTGCCCTCGAGGCAGGGGCGGACGGGGTCCACGTGGGCCAGGACTTATCGACGATTGATGCTCGAAAGAAGGTAGGCGATGGGATGATCCTCGGCAAGACGACCCATAATCTGGAGCAGGCACGGCAAGCAATCGAAGACGGAGCCGACTACGTGTCTGTGGGTCCTGTGTACGCGACGCCCACGAAACCGGGCAGGCCCGCCGTCGGTCTCGGCTACGTGAGAGAGGCGGCGAGCAAGGTCAACATACCTTTTGTGGCGATCGGGGGCATAGACCTCTCGAACATAGATGACGTGCTCGCGGCGGGGGCCAGGACCGTAGGCGTGGTGAGGGCCTGCACTGATGCGCGGGCCCTTCTTTCGAAGATCAGGGAGATAAAGCGGTGAAGGTGTTTGTAGGAGGCAAGAGCACGGAGATGGATGAGGGCACGAGCCTGGGCGACTTCATGGAATCCCACGCGCTCACATCGACGCAGGCGATCGTTGTCCTCAACGGCCGGGTGATCCACGAGGATGCCTGGGCCGCGACCCTGCTGGAAGAGGAAGACCATCTGGAGCTGGTCTCTCTGGTCGGGGGTGGATGATCGTGGAAGACCGACTGATCATTGGAGGCAGGGAGCTGCCGAGCAGATTCCTCCTGGGTACAGGAAAGTTTGCCCACAAAGAGACGATGAGGGAAGCCATAATCGGCTCGGGAGCCGGGGTCGTGACAGTGGCCCTGCGCCGGATCGATCTGGAGCGGAACGAGGAGAACATCCTTTCTTACCTGCCCGAAGGCATCACCCTCATGGTCAACACGTCGGGGGCGCGCAATGCGATTGAGGCCGCCCGGATCGCCCGGATCGCCCGTGAAGCGGGCTACGGCAACTGGGTAAAGATCGAGGTCATCAACGACAGCAGGTACCTGCTGCCCGACAACGACGAGACCATAAAGGCCACGGAGATCCTGGCATCGGAAGGCTTCGTGGTCCTCCCCTACATGCACCCCGACCTCTATGCGGCCCGAGCCCTCGTAAAGGCAGGGGCGGCGGCAATCATGCCTCTCGGCTCCCTCATAGGCTCCAACCAGGGGCTGAAGATGCGGACATTAATCGAGGTGATCATCGAGGAGGTCAGGGAGGTGCCGATCATCGTCGACGCGGGGATCGGCCGTCCTTCCCATGCGGCAGAGGCAATGGAGATCGGCGCCGATGGGGTGCTCGTCAATACGGCGGTAGCCGTGGCCGAGGACCCGGTCCTCATGGCCATCGCCTTCGCCCGGGGTGTGGAAGCGGGAAGGATGGCGTGGCAGGCAAAAGGGGGTAAAGCGAGCGCGAGGGCAAGCGCCTCGTCTCCCCTTACAGGGTTTCTCCACGATGAATAGAATAAGCTCCATCGACCCGTTCCGCATCGGTTTCGACGACCTGGAGATGATTTTCGAATCCGATGACAGGGGACTCCTCGAAGAACTGGCCCAGGCGGCACGTGACACGACGCGCCAATACTTCGGCCGGGTCCTCACGCTTTACGCCCCCCTTTACATATCCAACTATTGTCAGAACCGGTGCGTCTATTGCGGCTTTCACGGCGGCCGCACAGAGGTGGAGCGAAAAAAACTCAGGCCTGACGAGATCGAAGCGGAATGCGCGGCCCTCGCACGTTCGGGAATCCAAAGCTGCCTCATACTTACAGGCGAATCGCGCCTTCATTCGCCTCCGGCCTATATAGAAGCCGCAGTATCTGTGGCCGCCCGGTATTTCCCGAGCGTCTCCCTCGAAGTCTACGCAATGGAGACCGAAGAATACAATCGCCTCTATCGTGCGGGGGTCGACGGGGTGACCATGTTCCAGGAAACCTACGACCGGAAGCGTTACGCGGAACTCCATCCGGCAGGGCCGAAAAAGGACTACGATTACAGGCTGAACGCCCCGGAAAGGATAGCAGAAGCCGGGATAAGGCAGATCGGCATGGGCGCTTTACTGGGGCTCGCCGAGTGGCGTGCGGAAGTCCCCCGGCTCTTCCGCCACGTGCGCTATCTCGAAAAGAAATATCCGGGAGTAGAATATACCCTCTCTTTTCCCCGCATCAGGCCCGTTTCCCATGACGACCGGCGCTACTTCCCGGTTTCGGACCTCGATATGGTGAAGATCATTGCCGTGGGAAGGCTCCTCTTTCCCCGGGCGGGGATCAATCTTTCCACAAGGGAAGACCCGGAGTTCAGGGACCACATCATCGGCCTCGGCGTCACCAAGATGTCGGCAGGCTCAATGACGACCGTCGGAGGATACGCCGCGTCCGGAGGGGTGCACGGTACGGATGGCCAGTTCGAGGTCCATGACCGCCGCAGCGTGGCCGAGATCAAGGTCATGTTGAAGAAGGCGGGCTTCGACCCGGTGGTCACCGACTGGCGTCACATCGTCAATGAGTAAGACTTAAGACGGAAAGACTCCCCAGGTCAAACCAGGTTGGGGAGTATCCACTGCTTGATCACCCTCGCGAGGCGCGGGCAATAGGGTCCGTGGGCCTCCCGGTTTATCTGGATGTTGTCGGCGGTCGTGCATTCCAGCCTCAGCATCGAGCCTTCCTGGAAAGACCGGGAGTCGCTGTCGAAGTCGTACTTTTCCGCAGTCACCCTCACGGAGTTGATCCTCTTTCTTGCCGAGAAGAGCTTGAAGGAGTCTGTGTCTGTCGCGGTCTCCCCGAAGCCGTCGACCAGCATGATGTATCTGTCTGAGAAGAGCCAAAGGTCTCGAAGAAAGAAACCTTTTTCGCAATCACCGCTCCCGCAGGTGGCGTAAAGGTCCTTCAGCTTCTCTCCGGTCATGCGCGAGAATGTGTCGGCGAAGCGCTTGACCCGCTCTTCGGCATTGGCGAGATTTTTCGGCTCTCCTGACAGGGACAGGAAATCTCTGATCTTTTCCAGGACTTGTTCATCGTACTCATTAATCATGGTGTCGTCCCTTTCTTTTCTTATGTCTGCACAAGGCTGTATACAAGGACTTTATCGGTCTTTTCGGGTGATTTCTTTAGGTGGGCGGATCAAAGGCTGCGCCCGGCCACCTTCTCCTTCAGAAAGAGCCGATAGATCCACGCCTGGTAGACGATCACCAGAGGAACGAAGACGCACGCGACGCAGAGCATGATGGCAAGAGTAGCGGGTCCCGATGCTGCATTGCTCACGGAGAGGCCAAAGGCAGCATCGAGGGTGGAAGGAAGGAGAAAAGGATAGAGCCCCAAGACACCGAAGAGCACGACAAATAAGATAAGAGCGAATGAAGAGAGGAGGGCCCTGGCCCACATGCCTTTGGCCATGAGATAAAGCATGAGAAGGAGCGCGAGGACCGCGCAAAACGGGATGAGGAGCAAAAGGGGCGCTGCTATATAGTTGTTCCAGAGTCTCGTATAGAAAAAGCTGAGAAAAAGGAAGACGACGGCCAGCAGAGCGAGGGGAAACCACAGGAGCCGGGCCAAGGTGCGGGTCCGCTCCCGGCTTTCGCCCCTCGATCTGTGGATGATCCACAGGGAGCCATGGACAAGGAAAAGGGAGAGAAAGAAGAGGCCCCCAATGATGCCGTAGGGGTTGAGGAGAGTGAGAAGGTTTCCGTGAAAAATGCCCTCTCCATCGATGGGGATACCCTTGAAGATGTTGGCGAAAGCCACACCGAAGAGCAGGGCCGGCAGGAAGCTGCCCACCAGGACCCCTGCGTCGGCAAAGGCCCGCCACGAAGAGCCGGGCCGCCGGTTCCTGAACTCGATGGAGACTGCCCTGATGATGAGGCCGAAAAGGATTAGCATGAGGGGCGTATAGAAGGCGCTGAAAAGGGTCGCATAGGCGGCGGGGAAAGCGGCGAAAGTGACGCCTCCGGCAGTGATGAGCCAGACTTCGTTCCCGTCCCAGAAAGGGCCTATGGTGGCGAGAAGGTCCCTCTTCTCTACCTCGGACCTGCCCACGAGAGGTGAAAGGATGCCCACGCCCAGGTCGAAGCCCCCGAGCATGAAATAGACTGCCCATAATATACCCCACAAGAGAAACCATATGGATTCAAGCATTCCCCTATCTCCTTGCTCTATGCATAATCATGATCGGGAGCCGCAGGGCCCTTTCTCACGGCCTGGGCCATGAGCCAGAAAGCCAATATGCCGATCAGGGCGTAAACGACCACGAAAGCCACGAGCGAGACTGCCACCTGGGAGGCAGCCACAGGGGAAACGGCGTGGGTCGTCTTCATGAGTCCGTAGACTATCCAGGGCTGCCTTCCCACCTCGGTCACGGTCCACCCCAGCAAACAGACGAGGTAAGGAAGCGGGATGACCCAGGTAAGTACCTTGAGCAGGAGCCGGCTCGATTCGATGCGCCGAGCGCGAATCCCGGCGGCGAGAGCGAGGAGAAGCAGGAGCATGCCCAGACCGACCATGAGGCGGAAGGCGAGATACGTGATGAGCACTGGGGGGCGCTCGTCCCGAGCTATGTCCCGAAGGCCCGTCACCCTCGCATGGGGCGAATGAAAGGCGAGCATGCTCAGGGCGCCCGGTATTCTGCCGATCTCGAACCGATTTGTTGCCGTCGAGTCGTCAGGCATTGCGAGAAGATAGATCGGGGCTTCTGTCTGGGTGACCCAATTGACTTCGAGGGAGGCGAGCTTGGCAGGCTGAATACGGGCGAGGTTGGCCCCGTGCATGTGTCCCTCCATCACGACGAAGAGGGAGAATATGACTGCCATTGTGGCGCCTATCTTGAAGGACTTGATGAAGAGGGGCAGGAACTGTTTACGGGCGATGTGATAGGCGGCGACGCCCATGACGAAGAAGCCCGTGGTGACGTAGGATGCGGCTAGGGTATGCATGATCGTAAGGGCGGCATAACCCTGGGAGACGACGGCCCAGAGGTCGGATAGGACCGGATGACCGGCCTTCATGACGTACCCCACGGGATTCTGCATCCACGAGTTGGCGATGAGTATCCAGACTGCCGAGAGGTTCGCCGCGAAGGCGACGAGCCAGATGCACATTGTGTGAAGCCGCGGAGAAAGCCGTTTCCAGCCCAGGGCCCAGGCGCCGATAAAGGTCGATTCCAGAAAAAAGGCCACCGTGGCTTCTATTGCGAGGAGGGGCCCGAAAATGTCTCCGACATAGCGCGAGTATCGGGACCAGTTGGTCCCGAATTGGAATTCCAGGGTAAGGCCGGTGACCACTCCGACGACGAAGTTGAGAAGGAAGAGCCTGCCCCAGAACCGGGTCATCGCCTTGTACTCCTCCTTCTTCGTCCTGAGATAGGCGGTCTCCATGATGGCAAGGAGGATGGAGAGACCGAGGGTCAGGGGCACGAAGAGAAAATGAAAATAGGTTGCTACAGCGAATTGAAGCCGTGACAAGAGCGCCACATCCATGCGGTTTCCTCCTCAACTATCGACGAAGGGACAGTCGCAATGCCTTCACAATCATCACGGGGATAGTAATTCGAGCTCTATCCGGTTGTCAATGACAAACGTCATTCATATAATGTGGAAATGAAGACCTCTCTTCGATTG
>CAVVPU010000038.1:0-6596 GCA_963750015.1 uncultured delta proteobacterium
TTGACAGAATTAACTAAGTAACTTATTATATAAGAAGCTAAGTTAATGAGGTCGGGTATGGATCACAAAAGGGAGCAGACGATTCAAGAGATAGCGGAAAACATGGTCTTCATATGGCGGGACATCGCGGGTCGCCGGAGAGTTCCCACGGGCAACCATGGAATATCCCGCGTTCAAGGTGTCGTGCTGACCATCGCAGGAAAACACGAAGGCCTGAGCATCAAGGATGTGGCAGAGCGCATGGGCATTTCCGGCAGCGCGGCGACACAGCTCGTCGATTCTTCGGTGAGGGAAGGGCTTCTCTCGAGGGAAGTCGATTCCAATGACCGCAGGGTCATGAGGATCAGCCTCACGCCCGTGGGCAGAAGCAGGCTCGAAAAGTACAGGGAAGCCCGCATCGAGGCCATGAGCGAGCTTCTGGGAGTGCTGGGCAGCCGGGAGATAGAGACGTTCAGGGACCTCCTGAAGAAAATCGCCGCAGGCAGCGCCAAATCATTTGAGGCGGGGACAGAGAGATGATTACGGTGAAGAACCTCACGAAGAAGTTCAAGGACCTTGTCGCTGTCGACAACATCTCCTTCGAAGTAAGCAAAGGAGAGGTTTTTGCGTTCCTGGGTCCCAACGGGGCAGGGAAGACGACCACCATCAAGATGCTCACCACCCTGCTCACGCCGACGAGCGGGGAAATCCGGCTCAACGGCCATGACCCGGTGACCGAGCAGGACGCGGTGCGCCATTCCTTCGGCATCGTCTTTCAGGACCCGAGCCTCGATATTCAGCTTACCGCCTTCGAGAATATGGAGATCCACGCGGTCCTCTACGGGGTTTCCCGGATCGGGCGAAGGGCCAGGATAGATGATCTGCTCAAGCTCGTCCAACTCTGGGAGAGAAGGAACGACAAGGTGGAGAAATTCTCGGGCGGAATGAAGCGGCGCCTTGAGATTGCCCGGGGCCTTCTCCATCACCCTGCCATACTCTTTCTGGACGAGCCCACCCTGGGACTCGACCCGCAAACGAGGAACCTTATCTGGGAACACGTCAAGCTCCTTAACCACACCGAAGGAGTCACGGTCTTCCTCACCACCCACCTCATGGAGGAGGCCGAGCGAATGACGGACAGGGTCGCCATCATCGACCATGGCAGGATCGTCGCCCAGGGATCGTCCGGGGAGTTGAAGGAGCAGACAAAGACGGAGAGCTTGGAGCAGGCGTTCCTTTCGCTCACGGGGACCTCGATCCGCGATGAGGAGCCCGCCGGCGGGGACCGGATAAGGGCGTGGAGCCGGATGCGCAGGGGAGGGAGATAGGATGGAGGCGATCTACATACTCTGGATGAGACAGCTCAAGCGATACTTCAGGTCGAAATCGCGTATAGTGGGGGCCCTGGGCCAGCCGCTTCTGTTCCTCTTCGCCCTCGGGTACGGCTTCGGCTCGGTCTATCGGGCTGCCGGTCAGGGTAACTACATTCAATTCCTGGTGCCCGGCGTGATAGGGATGACCGTTCTGTTCACCTCGGTCTTCAACGGCATGGAGATAATCTGGGACAAGCAGTTCGGATTTCTCAAAGAAACGCTCGTGGCCCCTGTGCCGCGCTTCACCATCATGATGGGACGGACCCTGGGAGGCGCAACAGTCGCGGTTTTCCAGGGGCTCGTGATCCTCGGCCTCTCGTTCATCGCAGGGTTCAGGCCGCCCCACCTGCTCGGCATACCCATCGCGATCGGTTTCATGTTCCTCCTTTCCCTCGTGTTTGCGGCCCTGGGCACGGCCATCGCCTCGGTCCTGGATGACATGCAGGGTTTTCAGCTCAGTATGAGCCTGATCGTGCAGCCGCTCTTTTTCCTCTCGGGGGCGCTCTTCCCCCTCAAAGGGCTTCCGGTGGTCCTTCGCTACATCACGGCCGTGAACCCCCTCTCCTACGGAGTCGATGCGCTGCGGAGCGCTCTTATCGGCATGTCCCATTTCGGGATGGTCACCGACCTGGTGGTGCTGGTAATCGGGGCGATCGTCTTTACCGTAGTCGGAGGAAGGCTCTTCGGGAAGATCCAGGCCTAACCGGTGCTTTCCGCAAGGCAGAGAGACAAAGAGGAAAAGAGCGGGGGCAAAGGGGCAAAGTTTGGGCACGAGGTGTGGCCGGTCGCATGAAGGGAATACGCCCTATGCGGCGATCTTTTCGCCATATGCCCTCCGGCGTACAAGAGTACGCCTGCGGCCGATAAGGCTCAAATCTCATCCACCTATGACGCATCCCCTTCATGCGACCGGCCGGTGGCACGCGGAGCCGTATCATCTAAGAGCGCGGCTCCGGCCTTCATAGGATGTACACACCAACACCAATTGAATAAGAGCGGCGGCCCTAGAGGCCGCCGAGAACCGACGATGTGGTTTCCTTTTTCCCTCGCCCTCGACGAGGGGAGAGGGTAGGGTGAGGGTGGGCGGTCCTTCTTTTGTCTTAACTTTCGCGATTCGCGATTCGAGTTTCGCGTTGTTGGCAATCGTCTTTACCGTAGTCGGAGGAAGGCTCTTCGGGAAGATACAAGCTTAACTTTATCTTAGGGCTCCGAGCAGAACGACAGGAGGGGCTGCGCTTCGGGGGTGTTGAGCCGCTTGAGAAGAACCATGCCGGTGCGGGTGTCGAAGAGAATTTTCCGTCCCGATTTCCCTCCCAGGTCGGAGGCACACAGCTTCAGTCCTTCTTTCTTGACGAACCGGAGGGCTGCGGCTGCATTCAAGTCTCCCACGGCGCTCTCCGACCTGAAGTTATTGGCGCCGCCGAATACCTTGACCTCTATCTCTCTTTTCGCTATCCCCGTTGAGAGCAGGCTGTTGAGCATACACTGCATGGAGCTGTCCACGTAGTGGAACGCGCCGTTGGTGAGGGGATCAGGGTTGCTCGGCAGCACCGCGTGGCAGATTCGGCCCGGAAGGCTTTTGTGAAACATGGTGACTGACACGCATGAGCCGAGAATGGTGGAGACGAGGACATGGTCGTCCCCCAGGTACGCTTCACCCGGTTTCAGGTAGATGCCTTCCACTCTCATGTTGAATCCACTCCTACCTGATATAATCGAGGGGCGGATGGACCCTCCACGGGATCCATCCGCCCCAAGCCTACTATTCGTTGACGGCCTTTGGTGTATTTTCCTCTCCTTTCGTCACTTCCCCGATTGCAAGCTCTTCCGATGAGAAGACCTTGTCGATGTCGAGGATGATGATGAAGGAGTCATCCTTTTTCCCCATGCCCATGATGAAATCGGTGTTGAGCTGGGTTCCTATCTTCGGAGCGGCCTCTATCTGGTCCGGCTCGAGCTCGAAGACTTCCTGCACCGAGTCGACCAAAGCTCCCACCACGGTGCTCTCTTTTTCGAGGGCGACCTCGACTACGATGATACACGTGTTAACCGTCTTCTCTATCCGGGTGAGACCGAACTTGAGCCTCATGTCGAGTACGGGAACGACACTGCCCCTCAGGTTGATCACACCCCTCATATACTCCGGCGTCTTGGGCACCCTTGCCACGGTGGTGAACTCCAGTATCTCCCGCACATGGGAAACCTCGAGGGCAAAGACCTCTTCGCCGAGCTGAAACGTGAGGTACTGTCTCGTATCGGTGATTGCTGTTACGCTCATGGCCTTCTCCTTAGAACCTCTCGAATTCGTCGTCTATGTTTTCCGAGCCAAGGCTTAAGGCTATACCCGGTCCCTTGGCCGCATTGTTTGCCTTCCCACGGCGGGCAACGCCGCTTTTCACCACGGGGGCGGGGGCAGCATGCTGGGGCCTCGCGGCCTCCTTCTTGGCGCGTTTGTTCGTGCTCCCATCGTCACCCGTCTTGAAGAAGGCTATGGTATCCTGGAGCTGTTCCGCCTGGCTCGAGAGCTCCTCGCTGGTGGACGACATCTCTTCCGTTGCCGAGGCATTCTGCTGGATGACCTGGTCGAGCCTGCTGTATGGCCTTGTTGATCTGCTCGGCCCCGGAGTTCTGCTCGTTGCTCGCGGCGTTTATCTCGCTCACAAGCTCTGCCGTCCTCTGGATATCGGGGACGATCCTCGTAAGCATCTCCCCTGCCTTCTCTGCAACGTCGACGCTCGTCGCGGAGAGCTGGTTGATCTCTCCCGCGGCAACCTGGCTTCTCTCTGCCAGCTTCCTTACTTCGGTTGCCACTACCGCGAAACCCTTGCCGTGCTCGCCTGCCCGGGCTGCCTCGATAGCCGCGTTGAGGGCCAGGAGGTTCGTCTGCCGGGCAATCTCTTCGATGATCGAGATCTTGCTGGCTATCTCCTTCATGGCCGATACTGTCTCGGTTACTGCCTTGCCACCCTCTTTGGCGTCCTGAGCTGCCTTGAGAGCGATCTTCTCCGTCTGCTGGGCATTGTCGGCATTCTGCTTGATATTCGACACCATCTGCTCCATGGAAGAGGAAACTTCCTCTGCAGAGGCCGCCTGCTCCGTCGCGCCCTGGGACATCTCCTGAGAGGTGGAGTGCTGCTGGCTGCCGGATGCCACGTTGTCCGCGGCAGTTCTCACTTCACTTACCACGCCGGTCACCTTCTCCACCATTTCCGTCAGCGCCCTCATCAGCTCGTCCTTGTCGGAACGGTCCTTGATACTTACCGCCAGGTTACCGCCCGCAATCTCCTTGGCGGCCTTCGTAATATCGTTCATGGCATCGATGAGAACGTTCAGATTGCCCTTGATGGTATTGAAGTCACCGTTGTAGTTGTCGGTGATCTTTTCGGGGACGTCGCCCTTCGATATCCTGTCCACGTATTCGGCAGATACGTTGAGAGGTCCGATGACGGCATCCAGGGTGTCGTTCACGCCCTGGACGATCTTCCTGTAGTCTCCCTGGTGCTTGGTCGCATCGGCTCTCGTGGCGAGCTTGCCTGCCACTGCCGCCTGGGAAAGGATGTTCGCATCGGCGACCAGCGCGTTGACCGCGTCGATACAGGTATTGAGGTTGCTCTTGATGATATTGTACTGGCCTTTGTAAATGTCGGTGATCTTCGCCGGGATATCCCCTTTGCTGATCTTGTCCACATAGTCTGCCGTGACCATCAGGGGGTTGACGATGTTCGTGATGGTGTCGTTCACTCCGGCAACGAGCTTGTTCCAGCCACCCACGAAGATGGTTGCATCGGCTCTCTGGTCGAGTTCGCCGTCTGCTGCTGCCTTGATGATCTTGTCCGTCTCGGCGAGAAGCTCGCTCATCATCTTCACGACCGCATTGAGGTTGCCCTTGATGACGTTGTACTGGCCTTTGTACTCATCGGTGATCGCAGGCGGGATGACGCCCTTCGATACCTTGTCCACATAGTCTGCCGTGACCATCAGGGGGTTCACGATGTTCGTGATGGTGTCGTTCACTCCGGCAACGAGCTTGTTCCAGCCACCCACGAAGAGATCGGCGTTGGCACGCTCGTCGAGCTGACCGTCTGCTGCTGCCTTGATGATCTTGTCCGTCTCGGCGAGAAGCTCGCTCATCATCTTCACGACCGCGTTGAGGTTGCCCTTGATGACGTTGTACTGGCCTTTGTACTCATCGGTGATCGCTGGCGGGATGACGCCCTTCGATACCTTGTCCACATAGTCTGCCGTGACCATCAGAGGATTGACGATATTGGTGACGATCTGGTTCACTCCGACCACGAGCTTGTTCCAGCCACCCACGAAGAGATCGGCGTTGGCACGCTGATCGAGCTGACCGTCTGCTGCTGCGGTGACGACCCGGCCTGCTTCGGTGAGGAGGTTGTTCATGATATCGATACAGTTGTTGAGGTTGTTCTTGATCTCGTTGAAATCCCCGTTGTAGTTGTCGGTGATCCTCGGAGGTATGTCTCCCTTGGATATCCGGTCCACATACTCGGCTGCCACATTCAGAGGTCCGATGACCGCATCGAGAGTCTGGTTGACTCCTTCCACGATCTTCCTGTAGTCCCCCTGGTGTTTGGTCGCATCGGCTCTCGTCGCCAGCCGGTCCACTGCGCCTGGGAGAGAAGATGGCATCGGCCACCAGCGCGTTGACCGCGCCTATACACGTATTGAGGTTGTTCTTAATCTCGTTGAAGTCTCCGTTGTAAGCGTCGGTGATGACAGGAGGTATGTCTCCCTTGGAAATCCGGTCCACGTACTCGACAGATACATTCAGAGGTCCGATGACCGCATCTAAGGTCTGGTTGACTCCTTCCACGATCCTTCTGTAGTCTCCCTGGTGCTTGGAAGCATCCGCTCTCGTCGCAAGCTTGCTTCCACTGCTGCATCGACGAGCATGCCTGCATCACTGACGAGGGCATTGATGTTGCCGATACAGTTGTTCAGGTTGGTCTTGATCTCGTTGAAGTCGCCGTTGTAATAGTCCGTGATGACAGGAGGTATGTCTCCCTTGGAAATCCGGTCCACATACTCGGCAGATACATTGAGAGGTCCGATGACCGCGTCCAAGGTGTCGTTCACGCCCTGGACGATCTTCCGGAAATCACCCTGGTGCTTACTCGCATCTGCTCTCGTCGCGAGCTTGCCTGCCACTGCCGCCTGGGAAAGGATGTTCGGCATCGGCCACCAGCGCGTTGACCGCATCGATACACGTATTGAGGTTGC
>CAVVPU010000039.1:0-15054 GCA_963750015.1 uncultured delta proteobacterium
TTTGGGCGAGATCGGAGATGGATTTGTCAATGCCGGCGGTCCTCCGCCCTGGGACGGGTCGGAACCGGGCGCAAAGTTCGCCGTTGAACTGCAAAAGAAGTATCGCCCCGGCAAATGGGTGAATGCCACCCAGTATATGGGGGGCGTCATTGAAGTCATGACTCAGGTTGAGGCGTTAAGGCTCGCGATGCTGAAAACACCCATCGAAAAGCTCAGGCCCATCGATGTCCTGAACAATGGGTTCTTCATGATCAAGGGCCTTGATACCGGCGGCCTAAGCGCGAGCCCCCTGACGTATGCCAAAGGCAAGATTGAGGGCGTTGATGTGGTTCGCGTCGATCAGCAGCAGAAAGATAAGATTGTAAAGCTGGGCGTGTGGCCTTGCCGCCACCTGTACGCGCACTAGACTATGCACGGGGCCGGTAGACCGGCGGTCTACCGGCCCTGCCCATTGATAGGCGGGTGACTGTCAGTGGGTGTCGATGGCTCGCTCGGCAATGCTATTCTTTCATCTTTCAAGGAGGAAGTCATGAAGAAAGGCATCACGTGGTGGCTCGTAGGCGTTTTTTTGATGGTCGGCCTCGTCATAGCGCACGGCGTGCGGGCCGATGAAGCCAAGATCACCGTGCTCAACCCGCTCGGGCAGCCTCCTGCCCTCAAGCTGGTCCCCATGGCCCCTCGCCTCGATACTCTCGATGGAAAGACCATCTACATCGTCGACGTGGGCTATCCGGAGACCAAACCCTTCTTCGATCAAATGGCGAGTCTTCTTTCGGCTGCCTACCCGAAGACAAAGTGGATAGTCAGGGACAAGATAGCCACCTACTTCGAAGACGATCCGGACCTTTGGAAGGAGATCAAGACAAAGGGCAATGGCATGATAATCGCCCTCGGCCACTGAAGCACGTGTGCGCCGGCGGTCGTCGGCCACGCCATGACAGTGGAGCAGCTTGGAGTACCTACCGTCCCCATCGTCACCGACGCATTTCTGGACGTGGTGAAGGGCGTTGCCAGCGTCAAGGGCATGCCCGATTTGCGTACCGTCTTCGTCCCCCATCCCATCTTTGCCAAGTCCTCCTCCGAGTGCCGGGCAATCCTCGAAGGCCAAGACCCGGTAAACAAAAAGCGGGTTCTCGATGAGCTTGTCGCCGGCCTCACGGCACCCCTTACCGACGAGGAGAAGAAGAGCGGATTCGTTCAACGGCCTTTGGCCCGACTTGTCGGGCCCGACACGCCTGAGAACCTCGAAAAGCTTTTCAAGGAAAGCGGATGGACCGACTACCTGCCCATCGTGCTTCCCACTGAAGAAAGGGTAGCCGAAATGCTGAAAGGCACGCACCGCAAGCCGGACGAGATCGTCGGCACCATGCAGCCTTCACCTCCCCATGAGGCGTGGGAGTATACAGTCGAGAAGGTCGCCATAAATGCGGTGATGGCGGGGGCCAAACCCGAGCATCTCCCGGTGATCCTCGCCATAGCGTCGACGGGTGCGACCTCCCTGTTCACCTCGACGAACTCCTGGGCCCGCATGGTGGTCGTGAACGGCCCTATACGGAACGAGATAAAGATGAACGGGGGCATAGGCGCCATGGGCCCCTTCAACGAGGCGAATGCCGTCATCGGAAGGGCCTGGACCCTCATTTCGAAGAACCTGGGCAACGGGGGGCGGCCGGGGGTCAACTACATGGGCACCCAGGGGAACCCCCTCAACTGGAACAATGTCTGTATTCCCGAGAAAGAAGAGGGTCTGCCTAAGGGATGGAAGCCATACCATGTGCAGCTTGGCTACAAGCCGGAAGAGAGCGTGGTGAGCATCTTCGCCGGCATCCACTTCATGCAGGCGAGCGCATCCATGTCGCCTTTGAAGGAGGCGGCCTACGAGAGCCCCGAGCACATGGCCGCCGTGATACGCGGTTGGGGATCGGTGGGTCCCTATCTCAACCTTAAGGCCACCCTGCTCCTCGATCCGACCCATGCCCAGGACCTTTCCCAGAAGTACGGCTTCGATTCGAAGGAGAAGCTTATCGCGTGGCTTAAGGACAACACCTTCCTGACCGCGTGGGAGTACTTCAGGATATACCCGTCGGACCTTGCCCAAGCGAAGAAGGGAGTCGAGCCTTATGCCTCCTGGCTCAAGCTTCCCGAGGGGGCTCTCGTGCCCGTGCCGAAGTTCAGGTACCTAAAGAAGCCGGAAATTCCCGCAAGGATGGTCAAGGAGCCGATCACCATCATCGTCCTCGGGGGCGAAACGAACCCATGGTACTTCGCGGGTGACTTCTACTACGAGGATAGCGCATCCGTCGACAAATGGCGCTAGATTGAGAAAGAAGAAGGACCAAGGAAAAATGGAAAGGAGGCCCTTTTGAAAAGAATGATCGGTCGGTTCAGCACAATCCTCGTGGCCGCGGCGCTGGTCGGTATTGCCTTTCCCTGTGCCGCCCAGAGAATCGGTTCGAGCCCTGCCGGGCCTGCGCCGGCCGGCGCCCCGGTACAGACCATCATCGAATGTGGCGTGGGCTACGAGTCGCACGAGCTTTACGACGTGAAGATCACCCTTCTCGAGACCGTCCGTGGGGAGCGGGCCTGGGAGATGATAAAGGCGGCGGCGCCGGAGAACAAAGCAGCAAAGGATGGCTTCGAATACATTCTTGCCCGAATCAGGTTCGAGTACGCGGCACGAGGTCGTCCGGGCGAGTGCGGCCACGAGTTGAAGGAAGATGAATTTACGGCCCTCTCTCCCGACGGGCACGTTTATGATTCGCCCTCTGTGGTGCCGCCGAGCCCGAGACTGAATGGGACGGTGCACTCAGGCGACACCCCCGAGGGCTGGGTTGCCTTCTCGGTTCCGAAGAACGAGCCCACGGTGCTCATGTCCTTCGGCACCAAAGCGGGAGGCGCCATGGTTCACGGCGGAGAAGGCTGGTTTCAGCTTAAATGATCACAGGAGGAGAAATGGGCCAAAAACAAATAGCCGTGCCAATGCTCGTCGTCTTTGCGCTTTTGGCTGCGCCGGCCGGCTCGTCATTTGCTCAGATAGAGATCCCGCGCATTACCATTCAGGAGTTGAAAGGGGTGCTCGACGAGGGGACGAGCGTAGTGATACTCGATACCCAGCCCAAAGTGGTTTACGAGAAGGGCCATATAAAGGGGGCCCTATCCTTTCCATGGAAGACAAGGATAACAGCCCAGGATACGGCGGGCCTGCCTCATAACAAGCTGATCGTTACCTACTGCGACTGCGGCCCCGGAGAGGCGGACAGCACCCATATGGCGGCTCAGACTCGTGGAGCTCGGCTTCGCCAACGTCAAGGTGCTGCAGGATCCGTCGATCAGAGGCTGGAAGCAGGCGGGCTATCCCATGGAATAGAACATGTGGGAAGCTCCTCTTCCGATTCTCACTGAGGGGGGGGGTTCCCGCACAATTATTTGCCCGGCCTTCAGCCCACGAGGAGAGACCGTCATAAATAACTACGAGCAAAGTCCTACAAGGAGGTGCGTGATGAAGAGAAGGCGTTTGGTTGTGAGTTTATTTCTGGTTGCTTTTCTGGCACTGTTTTTTCTCACTGGTGCGGCAGCCGCGCAGCAGGAGAGTATGGCGCCTCTGCCGCCCGACCTTAAGGGGATTCCTTCCATTGGAGCAGAACCCTGGGTGCAGATCGGGGAGAGCCCAGCCCTGTTCCTGGAGGGTCCCGCCTTTGACCGTGCAGGAAATCTCTATATCAGCTCCATGCTTGACGGCCGTGTCTTGAAGATCACGCCCGAAAAGAAGGTGACAACCATCCTGAAGCAGGAGGGGCTTTTGCCGAATGGCATTGCCTTCCACAAGGATGGCAGGATGTTCGTGGCGTGCTCCAGCGGCAGGCTCGTCTCTCTCAATCCCGACGGTACGGGCCTCACGGACATTCCGGCCCGATACAAGGGGAAACCGGCTGTTTTTAATGATCTGGTCTTCGACTCCAAGGGGAATCTCTATGTCACCGATTTTATAGGCCATGTCGGCAGCCCTGTCGGTGGAGTCTATCGCTTCTCGGCCGATTTTACCAAGGTTGAACCGGTTGTGGAGGGGTTGGCAGCAGGGAACGGCATTGCCTTAACTCCGTCAGGGAAGGAACTCTGGGTGATCGAGACGGGACGGTCTGACCTGGTGTATGTGCAGCTCATGGAGGACGGCATCACCATCAGGCAACCGGCCGGGTGTACCGTCCCGTACCGATTTACCGGGGGTGGCGGCGACTCTATGACCGTTGATTCTGCCGGCAACGCTTACGTGTGCATCAACGGTCAGGGCAGGGTTCTCGTCCTGAATCCGAAGGGTATTCCGATTGCCAATGTCTTGCTGCCCGACAGAGATAAAGGAATGCACCTGGCTGTGAGCAATGTCAAATTCAGACCGGGCACGGACGAAGCGTATGCGACGGTATCGGGCAAGGGTGGTGGCTGGGTTTTCAAGTTCAAGGGACTGGCCAAGGGCGTAACATTGTTCGGTGACCAGTAACAGCAGGTGGAGGCCCCAGGTGCCCAATTCTCAACGACTACCAACATTTCGCACCCGCGAACTGCTTCCTGAAGGCGATAATCTCGATATTCTTCTTGAAGAAGAGAATAACAGGTGATAATGATTGAGAGACACAGGTGCCTAGGCCTTAAGAGCAAAATGGGGAACAGGATGAGGGAAAATGTATGATTGCAAGACCTGACCCACGAGCTTCTTCTTTGAAGTGGAATTCACCTTACGGTCGTCCCCGTTGAGTCCCCTCGTATTGCTTACCCTACTTGAATTATCCGCTTTGTTTCTCATTTTGCGGTTGCTATCGTTCGACCATCATCCGTTTTCAACACTGGTGCCCCCGACCTTGCATCCGCCACGATGGCCTCCATGGTACGGTATTGTCTGAGCCGACTCTGGACACCCTTGACCATCTCGTCTCGCTTCTCTTCCTGTTCTTTTGCCGCTTTCAGCGCCAATCCAAGCCTTTCGTGAGCATATTGTGAATCAGGCTCTAATGATACGGCCCTCTTAAGGTAATCCGCTCCCTCGGAGTGAAATCCCTGATTATTCATGATATTGCCTATATTGCTGATGATCCATCCTTCCTTTTCTTTAGCAAGCTTGTTAGCCTCCCTATACGTTTTCAATGCCAGATCATTGAATCCGAGCCGAATATACTGATTACCCAGCAAAGTCCAGTACTGTTGGTTCATGGGCGCCAATTGTGTGAGCCGACGATAGCTAAGCATCGCCTCCTCATATAACTCCATTTCGGAGGCCATGTCTGCATGATTCTTCAATAGACTTTCATCCTGTCCATTGGTAGCGAGAGCGAGCACATAGCAGTCCATAGCCAAATCTCTCTTTTCAAGCTTCACAAGGATTCCCGCCATTGTTACGTAGTACGTCACCTCTTCTGGATTAAGGTTGACTTGCTCCCCCAATACCCCGACGCCTTCTAAGCCTCTGCCGATCTCGAAAAGGCTTTCAGCATATAAACGATACAACGACGGCTTGGCACAGCCTAATTCAATGCCTTTTTTGGCGACCTCGATGACCTCACCATAATCGTCATTCAGGTAGTACGAAAGTGCGTACCAATAGAACAACTCCGGATTGACTTTGCCCTCAGAAATAGCCAACTCAAAGTACCTAACCCCATCTTTCTTATTCATATGAAACTTGATAAAGCCGAACTGTCCCTTTAGAACGCTCAATGCACTTTCTTCGTTCTCACTCTCTATCTTGTCTTTCAATACCTGATATGCCGTGGTATAATCCTGTTTTATAAACGCCCGTATCCAAGACCTCTCTTTATTTTCATTCTGCTCCTTGCCAGTCTCTTCATTTTCAATCTTTATTGCCGATCTGATTTCGTCTCTTGTAGACAGGTCTTGAGGCCCAGAGTCCGATTCGACTTGATAGCCGTCTCTTGTCTTTGATAACCGTTTGAAACTTACCACCCAACCCACAAGCTTTCGGACTTCGGCACGGAAGATAAGCACTGCAATGAAGACGATAAGTACTATCAGGAGATATTGAACCTCTTTCAGGTACTCAAACATGTGCACCCCACATGAACCGCATTTTGTCAAGAACCGGGTTATTTACCGTCATGATTCCCACGTCATCATAGGGGTTATACTACGTCTATCATAAAGTCAAGAATATAATTATCTGGAGTTTCCTGAGTTTTTCCGCCCAATAGCCGCTAATCACCAGTAATAACTTAAGAAATCTATTTTGATAAATTGACCGGATGCATTTCTGAAAGAGTTTCCTGAGTTTTTGTGGCCGTTATGGTAGAACACCTTGCAAATACAGGAGATGGAGGCACCATGACCGAGAACTCCAGGATTGCCGCGGTGGTAAAAGGGCAGCTCTCTAAATTCTCAGGAATCATTTCCAAGGGCCTACCGAAAGCGAAGCAGAGACTGGTTCGAGAGATGATCTACGGGATACAGGCGGGAAAGGATATCAAGCTTTCCAGCATCAGCCGCTCGCTCAACGAGCCTTTCCCTCTCATCAAGACCGAAGACCGTTTATCGAGAAACCTCGACGACCGGGATTCAACGGAACCTATCTGCTATGCATCGATGCTTTCTTTTAGCCGTTTAGCCTGACTTACAAGATGCAAAGTGTATTTGAATAGTATCGACGTAGTGCGTTCCGCCAGACAAGAACCGGCCTTAAATTGCTCTTCCTCCATCGGCCCCAGCTTCCTATTGAAGTCAGGATGAGGGTCCGGATGGCAGACATCTGGACCTTTCCACCAAAGCCTTGCTCGTTGAGAAGGGTAAGGGAAGTGGTAATAGGAACACTCGCCGCTTTCCAATAAAAGCATGGTCTGGTTCCCTTGCACCGCGAACCGATTTTTGCCCCTTAAGTACATATCGGTGGCCCCAGAGAATGCCACAAGCATGTGGGGCTTTAGGATTTGAAGTTCTTCCCTGTACCAGTTGCAATTCTTGTACATAAGCCCTGTAGGATTATAACTTTCTTTCTTGCCAGCACACTTGACTGCATTGTTGATCGCGCAGAACTCCAGAGGGGAGTCCGAGTCCGGGAATACTTTAAGGCGTATCATCTCTTGCATTATTAATAGAATGCCGTAGTGTGGATGACGACGCCTCTCCTCTCTCTTGCTGTCGTTATGATGCCGATCCCCTGTTACCGTTCCTGCACACCCTACTTTTGGGTTTCCACGCCCTGTTACCGTTCCGGCATCCCACATTCCACGGAATTCCTTGCCGTCAGGGTTCCAGCCCGTCAGGTAGTGATGGAATACCTCCCTTGCGTCGGCGTCCTGGTTTTGCAGCCGATATTCTTCGACGGATTCACGAGTGCCGAACCAGCCAGTGTTTGAATTCCAGGTTGGGTTCATCCTTGTGAACAGTATTCGCGGTAAGCCAGACAGCCCGTATTTTTCTCCGACGTAAGCGATCTCTGGCCCATGTTGATAACGGCCTTCGGGTTTGCACAACTCTTCCCGACAGTTTTGGCAGCTGAATATTTTTTCATCACCGAGCGCAAGCAGTTTCTCTTGATAGGTCACGGTGCTCTCCTGTCATGGTACTTTGCCTATTTAGTACCACGTAACCCGCTGTATTTCAAAGAAAAACTCGGTGACGTAAGAAAATCACAAAATCGCCGGCGAGCCCGGGAACCTATTTTGCTCTGCCTCCATTTGTATGCTCAACAAAAGCCGACTCTCGCCTTATGTGTGGTAATGCTTGCGATACTGAAAGGCGATCAATTATGAAGACTCGCAGGCGCAAGCGAGAGGCGACACCTGAGGCCCCACATTCAAGGTTTCTGATAACCTTCTCGTGTTTGGTGGCCTCCAGGGACGCCGCTCTCATCCAATTGATGCTGGTGTGTGCATCCGATGAAGGCCGGAGCCGCGGGCTGTTAAAGATACGGCTCCGCGTGTCACCGGCCGGTTGGATGGGAGGGATCGTGAGGTGTGGATGCAATTTGAGCCTTGCTGCCCGGATGGCGTACTAAATGTACGTCGGAGGGCGCATGGCGAAAAGTGCGCCGCAGATCGCGATCCCTCCCAGCCGACCGGCCACACCTTGAACTTTCACATGCTTCTAATACCAAAGAAAAATGGGTTCCTGGTCAAGCCAGGAATGACGACGAGGGACGACCGGCCACACCTCGTGCCCCAATGTGCCCTTAGTTTCACTCGCCTCTGTTCTTTGCCTCTCACTCCGCCAGGATGTCCCGCACCTGGAAGTGGATGAACTTTTCTCCCAGGTCCTCTCTCATGGTGGGACAGGCGATTACTTTCAGCTCCGGTCCGTCGGGTATGGGCCCTTTCTTGAAGGAGCTTCCGTGCCATGTCCTTTTCTTCCGGTCCGTGAGCTTGACGAACCTCTTGTTGACCGTCACGGAAAGGGGCTCTAACAGGAAGCTCGGCCTTGGGTTTCCGAAGCCGAAAGGCCCGAGGAGGTCTGTCTGCTCGACAAGCTCCATCGTGATCTCGTCGAAATCGACCGCGGCGTCCACGAACTGAATACGTTCGGCATCGGGGAGACATCTTTTTACCGCGTCCTCGAAAGCCGCGGGCAGATACGCGAGGTTCTCGCCCGTCACTGACAGGCCGCAGGCGCGTTTGTGGCCGCCGAACCTGATGAGAAGGGAAGAGACCTCATTGATGGCAGCATGGAGGTCAAGACCCGCCACTCCTCTGGCCGAGCCCTTCCATATTCCATCGACCCTGGTGCATATGATGCACGGTTTGCCGTGGCTCTCCGCGAGCTTCTGGGCCGCGATCCCTATCACTCCTATGGGCCAGTCCTCCTTGGCAAGGACCAGCGTGCGCCCCTCGCTCAGCTTTTCCTCATCGATCTTGCCCTGCGCCTCCCGGACGATCGATTCTTCGAGTTCCTGCCTCATCCTGTTCGACCTGTTCAGCTCGGAAAGGAGCCTGTTGGATTCGTTTTCTTCGGTGGCTTTAAGGAAATCGAAGGCCATGCGCGGGTGAGAGACCCGACCCGCGGCATTTATCCGGGGTATGATGACAAAGCTGAGGCCGTACCCGTCGACTGCCTGCCGGAAGAGCAGGTTCTGCTTGAGAAAGGATTTCAGCCATGTTCGAGGTGCTTTCTGCATCTGTTCTATGCCGAACTTGACGAGTATGCGGTTGTCCCCGGTGAGGGGCACCATGTCGCCCACCGTCCCTATGGCAACCAGGTCCATCTCGCGTTTGAGGTTAATCGGTCGTTCGAGGAGCCCCGAGGCGTGCAGGCTCCTTCTCAAGGCAAGAAGGAAGAAGAAGGTCACGCCGCAGGCGGCGAGCTCCCGGGTGGGGAAACGAGCGTCCTTTCTTTTCGGGTTCACGAGTGCCCTGGGATGGGGACGGGGCTCCGGTACTTCGTGGTGGTCGAGTATTATGGCCTCCATCCCCAGGCGCGTAGCCGTTTCCAACTCTGCGAAGCTGGAGGAGCCGCAGTCGAGGCAGACGAGGAGGGTGACTCCTTTATCATGGAGGGCCTTCACTGCCGTCTCGTTCAGTCCATAGCCCTCATCCCTCGCCGGAAGATAGACCTCCGGTTTGATCCCGACTTTTTCCAGGAAGTCGACCAGAAGGGCGGTGGAGGTTACGCCGTCCGCGTCGTAATCGCCGAAGACCCCTATTTTCCGGCCCGACACGATGGCATCCTGCATCGTTTCGATTGCGGGCCCTATGTCGGGGAGCAGAAACGGGTCGGAGAGATGTTCCAGTCTGGGGTAGAGGAAGCGTTCCGCCTCTTCAACCGTAGCGAGGCCCCGTATGGCGAGGAGCCGGGCGATGAGGTTCGGAAGATTGAGGCCTTCTTCGAGAAGGGCGACCACATCCGGCTCATAGGGCTCAACCCTGAGCACGGGCGCTCCCGATGATGCTTTCGAGGCGCGGGATGCGCCGGGACTCCAGAAAGGCCCCTATCCCTTTGACGATATTCGGGATGGCGAAGGGGTCTATGAAACTGGCAGTCCCTACCTGGATGGCACTCGCCCCTGCCATGAGGAAGGAGATGGCGTCGAAATGGTCCATGATACCGCCTACTCCGATGACCGGCACCGGAACGCTCGTGGATATGTCGGCGACCGCCCGCAGGGCCAAAGGCTTGAGGAAGGGCCCGGAGAGACCGCCCCGAAGGCCGAATCGTCTCTTGTCGACGCTCACGGACGCGGCAGGGAAAGTGTTGAGCACCGTGATGCCATCCGCGCCCGCCTCATAGGCAGCCCGGGCTATTCCTACGATATCGGTGACTTCCGGGGTGAGCTTCGCTACCAGGGGCAAGGACGTTGCTGCCTTCACCTGCTTGACGATCCTGAAGACGCCTTCCGCTTCCTTGCCGAGACAGATTCCTCCTTGCTTGATGTTCGGGCACGAGAGATTGATCTCGAGAGCGACGATGAGCCTTTCCGGCCTCACAGCCTCGGCGCACCTCACGTAATCTTCTTCGGTAAAGCCGAAGAAGTTGATGATGACAGGCGTGTTCCTCTCCTGAAAGAGAGGAAACTTTTCCGCGAAGAACCTTTTGAGGCCCACGTTCTGGAGTCCCACGCTGTTGATGAGCGCAGATTTCTCCTCCCGGAGCCGGGGCGGCGGATTCCCGTGATGAGGCAGGAGTGAGAGACCTTTCGATACATAGGCGCCCAGCTCGTCGACCTTCCAGAGCGGCTCGATCTCGCTGCCATAGCCGAGCGTACCCGACGCGTTCATCACCGGGTTCCTAAGTGTGTGTCCAAAGAGCTTTACAGAGAGATCTGCCATAGATCGAATACCGGTCCTTCCTTACATACCCTCTTGTACGGCTCGTTTTCGTCGAGCATCTTCTTTGCGCAGCCGAAGCAAATGCCGAGGCCGCAGGCCATCCGTTCTTCCACGAGCACCTGGCACGGGATCTGTCTGTCCCGGAGTACTTCCCTGAGGCTCACAAACATGGCCTCCGGCCCGCAGGCGAAGACCTGGACGGGCTTATCGAGAGAGGGGATGTGCTGACCGAGGAGATCGATGACGCTTCCCTTGCAGCCGAAAGAGCCATCCATGGTGGAGATGAGGGGCTCGCAGGAGGCGGTCATGTCGAGGAGCCCCACGTCGGCGTCGCTCGTACAGCCCCAGAAGAGCGATTTTGTCCCCTTGAGCCTCGACCAGAGGAGATAGACGCCCGCTATGCCGATTCCTCCCCCCACGACTATTGCATGGCGGCCCGGCGTCACGGTGAAGCCATTGCCGAGGGGTCCCAGGATCATCACCTTTTCTCTTGCCTTTGACGCGGCCAGGGCAGCCGTACCTTGGCCGACGACCTTGTACAGGATGGAAAGGACTCCCCGGCGGTAATCGTAAATGCTGAAGGGACGTCTCAAAAAGACGTCGATAGAGGGGATCTTGATCATGACGAATTGTCCCGGTCTGACCGGCGCCATCGGTTTGGAGAGGCGAATCGAGACGCGGAAATGGCCGGGGATCACCGGCTCGTTTCGCAGGACCTCCCCTTCTATATCATCGATTCTCTCCATGCTCCACCTTGAGACGCATGACCAGGGCGTCTTCGTTCGTTTCCGTGTAGTATTTCTTCCTTATCCCTATCTTTTCGAACCCGAAGCCTTGATAAAGTCGTATGGCGTCGGCATTGCTCGTTCTTACCTCGAGGAAGAATTCCTTGGCCTTATCGGCTGACAGCACGCCGATTGCGTACCCCAAGAGCCTCGCTGCATAACCTTTCTTCCTCGCCTCGGGGTCGATGGCGATGTTCAGCACCTGAACCTCATCCCCTATGACGTAGAAGTTTGCATAACCGACCACCTCGTTGTCAACCTTTTTTCTGATGACGAGGTTGAAGGAAAGGGGGAAAGAGATGGTCTCCCGGAAGAGTCTCTTGGTCCAGGGAGCAATGAAGGAGCGCTTTTCGATCGCCATGACGCGGTCGAGGTCGGCCTCCTTCATCTCCCCTATCTCCGCGTCATCCAAGGGCTCTTTTTGCACGGCTCAGATCCTCCCTGGTATTCACATTCAAATACGGCGTCCTCCAGGAGGCTCGCAAGTACTATAACGGACAACCTTTGCAGCGCCCACGCAATGAAGTCATATCTCGACTACCTCGATGAGTGCGATCAGTAAGTGAGTCATCCATAATCAGAGCCAGAGGCCTTGTTGACATGCAAGAGGTCACCGAAGAACCCAGAACTCCTGTACAAATTCCTCATCAATGGATATGAAGGTACCTTCGGCCATGTTTTGCCAAACATAATTCAAACCATCAACTGGGGAAATCATTGGGAGGCCGATCATGAAGAAAGGACGCTGAAGCTGCTTGGGTCCAATTTGGAAGAGAGGAATAGGAACATGCATGAAACCTTGGTCGCAGAGCGGGAAAAGGAAAGCCTAGAAGTATTTGTGGGACTGGAGGGATGAGCTATTCCCAGTCATCCCGGGCCTGGCAAGGAGCTCGTTGTTAGTGTTGAGCGGTGCGCGGCTCAGATATTCGGTATTTTGACCTACGGTGTACAACTGCTTGCATATCAAGACAATTCAGAAGGCATCAGCATCTGGGTCGCACGCCGAGCCGCCTGGAAGAGAAGCTACCCAGACTGCTAGATAGCACGGTCGGAGGAAGTTTACCCACGGGTGAGTCTCCATTTGAATGCTTGCTGCGAGAAGGTTGGGAGGAAGCTGCCCTTTCGCCCGACTTTGTTAGGAAGAATGCGGTTCCATGTGGTACGGTTAACTACACCTGCATCACCGATGACTATAGCCGAGGCGAGAAAGGGCTTCTCTCTCCTGAAGTTCGTATTTTGTCACGAACTGAAGCTCTCGAAAGATGTAACGCTTGTACCAGGAGAGCCAGCCGTGCAGGAGATCGTTCTGCTCAATGTCGAGCAAATGAAAGAAGCGCTTGCCAAAGGTGAATTTGCACCACTCACCGGATGTCTCAGTTGGATTTCTTTGTTCGGCATGGGATTTTGACGTTCGAGAATGAGCCAAATTATATCTCGATTGCCTCGCGCATGCACAAGCCGCTGGATCTTGAGACGATATGAATTTGCGAAGAAATAGTTGAAGAGAATGCAAAAGTAGATCAGCTGGAAGTCGGTGAGGTCTAGACTCTAGAATAGATCCTTCATAGTCATGATCAAGTCAATAGACTCATACCATTCTCCCCCCCCCCTCCGATATTTATTATTCTCTTTTTGATGAGATTTCTATTGATTTTCATGATATATGCAGTTTGTGTTGAGGAGAGGGGGAAGGAACGTGGATTTGAAAAGCCCAACAGAAAGGTCCAGAGGACCGGAGAGACCAAAGGGATTGCGGAAGGTGGAATGGCGAAGGCTGAAGAATTCCGGAAAGGAGGGAGAACAGATTTCAGCGACACGGATTCATTCAAGAGGCTTAAACTTAACTTCTGTGTTAATGAGTGGTTCGAGTGTCTGTCTAGTTGTTTTCTTTTACACTCTGAGAAGTCTAGGCAACGATGTAAATTGTGACTTTGTCTAATGCCCTGGAACCTTTTTAATAATGACCTTGACTTTTATCTTATATAGTAGGATGAGAAGGACATTATGGGTGAATGCCAAAAGTGTTGGTTTGTTGCAGATCGCACTCAATGTCCGAATTCTTTCTCGACAATGACTCTTCATCTGATCATAGAAATAGAGATGAATACTAGGGACGAAACGATTTATTGCAAGTCGCACTCGCTGTCCGCTTCTCCTGGACATTCAATACGTCAAATAGCTGTGGGGCCCTCGTATCAGATGAAAAGAATAAGAGCAGGTTGCTGCTCTTCTCTAGTCTGAGTAGCCTCGAGTTGGCTTTGGTCCAATAGATATAAAGTTATCTTAGACTAGTGAATATTTGTTCGGCGCGTTTTGTGGCACATCGCATTTCTTTTTCCTAATCCTCCAATTTCTGGTCGTACTTTGGAACCTTGACATTGGAGCAGTGAATGTCGAGTTGACTGATCGTTCCACTTAGAACTAAACGTCTGAGAAGCGTCGTTAAGACTTGAGATGATACCCAGGATGCCCCTTGCAACTGGGATAAAAGTAATCTCTGGGTTTAGGGAACTCTGCTCTAGAAAGGATGAAAGAGACTATTTATGAACTTTAATATTCTAAGTGGGGTTACCCATCATGTGGAAGAAATGAAATCCTACCTGTAGAATTGAGCTATGAGTTCAGAACGAGAGTAAAACGGCAGAGATTAAGAATATTCCTCAACCGCGCAGGCGTTACGACCTGTGTTCCCTATTGCAGCTATTCGAGACCTGTATCATCTCGTACGATCAGAGCCTATATGTATGGGCAACATCGATAACTTCCGGAATGGCGGATACAGGCTTCGTGTGTTTCGGCCATTCCATTAAAATTTAGTATTGCGATCACTGACTACAGCAGTTGGGACTAACAGGTCATGGAACAATCTTAGAGATTAGAATCCAGAAAATAGTTTCTTTCATAGCGCTCTACTGGCACCATTCTCAATTGAGAGGGGGGATATACTCCATATCCTTTCAGTTTATGCAATGTCCAAGATCGATAGCTCACGCTTCCAACTTTAACGCCGATATTCCAAATCTAAATTACATATCCACCCAAATGCAATCCCGAACCCGTAACCTCATGATCATCAATCGTGCCTAATAACCCTCAAAAACCTAGAAAATTTCAGCTATAAGTCCAATCATCATCACCGAAACTATCATTACCCCGCCCATTACTCGGCGGCATGTAAAAAGCTGCCCTAACCCCGGCCATAGGATCCAACTCCCCTCCATTCAATCCGCCATTCATTCCATTCCGTCCATCACCCATCTCCCCCACCCCATTTCCCATCCAATTATCAAATCCAATTGCCAGACTCGCCTGATCTCGTAACCACCAATCCTGGCTCTCAACTAATGCATCTACGCCCCCAAACATCGAGTTCGGAGTTACTTGTCTAGTCATAGAGCTCGATGCTTCAGATGTGACTCCTGAGTTTGTGCGTGGAAAGTCGTTGGAGGATGTGATTGTAGAGCGGGAAGACGGGTTCGTGATGGTGTAAGGGTGACGAGGATAAGGTGTGG
>CAVVPU010000040.1:0-4057 GCA_963750015.1 uncultured delta proteobacterium
GGCAGCGCTCCGGTCGACTGGACGCCGGCAAGTCTTGTAGTGCCCGCTTCGGCGAAGGTCGGTATAGGAACGATCTTCAGGTCCAACCTCGGGGTCATGACCGTCCTGCTCTGGTGTGGTTATTTCCTGACCACGCTCGCCTTTTTCGGAACCCAGACATGGCTTCCGTCAATGCTCATGAAGGCGGGGCACACCATGGTGAGGAGCTACAGCTTCTCCCTCGCGTTCCCGATCGGCGGCATAATCGGCATGTTGATCATGGGCGGGATCATGGACAGGTTCGGGAGAAAGCAGGCCCTCGTCCCGGCGTTCGTGTGCGGCGGCATCGCGACCTGGCTGTTCGGCGTCTTTGCTTCCGACGCCGGGATCTACGCGATGGGCTTTTTTATCGGGATGTTCATCGGCGGCTGCTCGTTATCCGGGCTTAATGTTGTGGCGGGTGAAATCTACCCGACCCAGTTCCGCGCCTCGGCCAACGGCTGGGCCGGATTTGTCGGTAAACTGGGCTCTATGTTCGGCCCACTCCTCGGGGGCGCCCTCCAGATGGGGAGATTCAGTTTCGGCCAATTCTTTATCGTATTCGCCCTACCTTTGTTCCTCGGCGCAATTCTGGTTCTCTTCTTCCGGGTCAATGTGCGCAGGGAAAGTCTGGAGGCAGTCACGGAAAAACTCACGGCGGCAAGGTGATGGCTAACAGAAGGGAGTTTCTCAAAGGGGTCGTTGCAGCCGGGGTAGGGTTAGGCTTAAGCCAGTTATCGTCCCGTTACAGCCTGGCAAAAGAGGAGACGGAAGGAAAAGTGCCCGGGAACGCGCACTGGTTCGACGTTCACCATCACATCCTGCCGCCCGAGTATGTGCGAATACTGACCGAGAGAAACATCCTCTCCCTGGGGACAAAGTTTCCGCCATGGTCAGTCCAGAGAACAGTTGAAATGATGGATAAGACGGGCATCCAGACTGCGATCGTCTCCGTCTCCAGTCCGGCTGCGGCCGTCGGAGATAGCAAGGCCTCCTGTGCCCTCGCGCGCTTATGCAACGAATTCGCGGCGAAGATGATGAGCGACTATCCGTCACGGTTCGGCGCTTATGCGACCCTGCCGCTGCCTGAGGTGGAAGGCAGCTTGACCGAAGTAGCCTATGCCCTGGACACCCTTAAGCTCGACGGCGTCGAGATGCTCACGAACTACAGCGGGAAGTACCAGGGGGACAGCTCCTTCGACGTGCTTTATCGGGAGCTGAACAGGAGGAAGGCGGTGGTCCACATCCACCCCGGAGAGCCTCCGGCGATCCCCTTGAAGATTCCCAGCGCAACACTGGAGGCGCCCTTCGACACAGCACGGGCCGTTGCCAACCTCCTGTTCACCGGGACCCTGGAGAAGTATCCCGACATCACCTTCATAATCGCGGCAGGCGGAGGGGCCCTGCCCATGGTGGCGGAGCGGATAGCGAATGCGGTGGAGATGTTCATGCCGGACGCGGCCAAGATGATGCCAAAGGGCGTCATAGCCTATATCAAGAAGCTCTATTTCGACACCGCCCTTTCACGGACGAACCAGTATGCTTACCCCTCGATTCACGCGCTTGTCGAAGAATCGCACCTTCTCTTCGGAAGCGACTGGCCCTTCGCTGCCCCCCTGATAGAAGCAAATATAGACTATTTGCAGAAGACGGGGACGTTCACCGCCCAGGAGAAGAAAGGGATCGAAGGAGAGAATGCCCTCGCCCTGTTCCCGAGGTTCCAGAAGAAGATGTCAGCATAGACGGGTCCGTCGGCGAGAATTGCCTTCGGGAAGGGCAGGAAGGGCGAAGAGCGCTTCCTGCCCTTCATCTATGGTCCATCACCACGTGCCCTGCCGGCCCGCTGTTTATCAGGGATGATCGAGGGAAGATTGGAATGGCGATGTGCAGACGGTTAGCCCCTGGCCGAGAATATAGGAGTACATAAAAGCATTTCCTGTCTCCTTCCAGGAGGAAATCCCTCGCCATTAATAAGTGAGCTGAAGGCAACAGAGAGGCCAGGAATAGTAGGTGCAAGCAAACAGGGAAGAAGGCGAAAAGGGAGGATGCAGGCAAGTCACGTTGGTCGACTACGTCCACGACCTGTGGTGCTTGGTGCTATTCAATTGTCAAAGAGCCTAAAAAGCATCAAACGGGTCGGATAAGCCTTTCGAGATCACCCCGACTCTGCACTGACATAGTGCCTCGCTTGAGGTCTCATCCCCCATCCGGTCGTACACGTCTACCCAATGACGGTCGGCCAGTCCGCAGCCCCCCAGATGCTCTCGCGTCCGCCAGTACCAAGGGTTGGCGCGTCTTGAGCCTGTCGGTCAACTTTACGGAATTTGACGGAATTTGACGGTTTGGAGAAATTCCGGGCCGCTTTGTATACAAACAAGGTCAGGAGACGAGCTTCATCAAAGCGTGCTGATTCGGAGCGAAGGTCGGGAAAGGGCGATGCGTTGCACCTCATGACCATAATTTTCCCAAAGAAGGACGGATGTGTCAAATCGAAATAGGCATCAGGAGGGGGGTAAAGAGGGGGTATATGGGGGGTAAAGGGTAGGCAAAGGGGGGGAGAACCAATTTTGAATTCTTAGTTTTGAATTTTGAATTGAAGGGAATCCCTTCGACTTCGAAAGCTGATGTTACGGGCGTCATCTGCACGCTAAAATATGCAAGTATTACATGATGTTAGGAGATTGTAAGACCCCACGAGCTTTCGCTGAAATTCCTCCCAACGCGTTGTTAGGGGATTAAGCTCAATGGGGCTCTAAGAACCTAAGATAACTATTCATTCAGCAGCCCGTATCCGCGCTCCCGGGCGATCGCCTCTCCCCTTCTTACTGCATAGGTGATGGCCGGTTCAGTAAGGGAAAAACGCTCCGCCAGCTCTTTTTGTGAGATTCCTAGCTCCCGCACGGCCCAGAAGCAGAGTAGGCTTCGTGCCTGTGCGATTCGTCGAGGTCTGCCGTGCTCGTGGAGTTCAGCGGGCTTGAGAGAAAATAGATCAGTCACGCGCGTTTCGACCGTCTCAAGGGTCATACCCGATAGGGTCACACGCATGCGCCGGTCTAACCTTTGCTGGGCATCGGCGAGAATACCCATGACGAAAGAGGTATCCCCCAGTATTCTCTCGTCTCCTTTCACCCGGACGGGCGAGTTCTTTACCTCAGCCCATCCTCCGTGACTTCGTACCACCCCGCCTCCTATGAGATCGTTCCTGTGACCCTGGTCAAAGCCTTTCCTGACAAACTCCAGATAGGAGGCAGTGTTACCGAAAAAAGGGAGGGTATAGGCGCTATCCTGCCATTCGCATCGACGCCGCCCTAATAGCACCGCATGTCCCGACCAACGATAGGCGTTGAGCCCGTTGATGTCGGAGACAAGATGTGCGCGAACGGGATTGAGATGAATATACCGGACCAGTTCTTCGAAATAGCTCTCTTCCTGACAGATGATCGATTTGTAACGGTTCTGAAAAAGATGGCCCGAGCGTCTGTGGGTGCGATTGAATCGTGCCGCATAGCCTGACAAAAGACGGGCCATCACCTTTGACAAAGGGGCATTTCCTGTCCGAAGGAGCAGATGGACATGGTTCGACAGAAATGCCCAGGCATAACAGCAGGTCCTGCTTTCGGAAAACAGCCTTCCGCACCGTTCAAAGAAATCATGCCTGTCGGCAACAGTGAGAAAGATAGGACGCCTCTCTATTCCCCTCACGATGACATGGTGGAGAACGCCGGCGGCGTCGAGGCGGAATTTACGGGGCATAAAGGGATAGTACTTGTATTAGAGGGAAAGTGTCAAGTTTTTTATTAAGTTCTTAAGAGCGTCCCCATTGCCCCTCCCACCTCGGACCCTCATCCGTCTCTCTGTCTCATTATCTCTTGATCCCTTCGTCAGTCCGACCCGATTGCTTCCCTCTAATTGACAAGGCATTTGGAAAAGTAATAACTTTTGCTCTCGGGCAATGGAAATGGGACTGGATAAAGAGCCGACTATCAGCGTGGGTATCATGGATCGCCGGACCGAAGTTGACGGCACCTTGAAAGGGGTT
>CAVVPU010000041.1:0-28636 GCA_963750015.1 uncultured delta proteobacterium
CACCCACGGCGAAGGCATGTTGGAAATCCAAGGGTAACTCTAGGACCGCCGCGGGCGCGTAGTGCCCCTTCCCGAGAGGGTAGGGTGGGCGTGTACCTTACTCATTGTCCTTAACTTTCGCGTTTCGCGATTCGAGTTTCGCGATTTCTTTCTCGTCCATCGGTCTTCCCCTTTCCCCTTTCCACTTCTCCTTTTCCTCGGAGACAGGGGGTCAGGACATGCGAATAGAGGGATTGTATGAAAAAAGGTGGGGCCGAAAGCGGTGTTCGCCTTAACGACTTTCCCTATTCTTCCGAGAAATCAATAACAGGATCACCCCGGAACACGGTTCCGGGCATTATTTTGGGGATATCACTATCTTCAACTGCATTTAGGGAGGACACATGGTATTGAAGAATATCAGCATAGGCAAACGTCTCGGCTTAGGGTTCGGCATTCTTGTTGTCATTATGGCAATACTAGTGGTGACCGGTGTCACGGGTGCAATGCTACTGAACGGCAGATTTACCCAGTTCGTTCAAGTCGACATGCCGAAAATCGGGTTCGCGACGGCGATCAGAGAGAGCGTCACAGACATCGACAAGGGTGTGCTTTCCGTGATCGTCGCAACGGACGATGCGGCAAGGCAGCAAGCGCTGAAAAGGATAGATGCGGCAAGGAAGAAATACAAGGAAGCCTTCGAGGGCTTGGAGAAACGGGACGACCGGGCAGAGGCCCGCAACCTGATGACGGCGATCAAAGACATACTCGCCTCGGGGAAAGACGCGAACAACCAGGCCGTTCAGCTCGGCATGGCAGGAAAGACCGGGGAGGCCTCGGCCATCTATGCGAACTCTACCGCGCCTGCTGTCCAGAGGGCGAACCAGGCCTGCGACGATCTGGTGAAGTTTTACGAAAAAGGTGTCGATGACAGCTACGGGAATGCGCAAACGTCTTACCACAGGACCCTTGCTACTCTCATCGCAATTGGCCTTCTCTCGGTCGGCCTTGCCGTATTCATGACCTCCATGCTCTCATCCGGCATAGTTGCCCCCATTCGTCAGGGCATCACAATCGCCCGGATGCTTGAGGCCGGCAAGCTTAATCTTGACATTGATGTCGACAGGAAGGACGAGTTGGGAGAGCAGGCGGCTGCACTGAAGGGTATGGTAGAGAAGTGGAGAGAGATCATAGGCAACGTGAAGCAGGCATCAGACAGCGTGGCCACCGCAGGGAGCCAACTCTCGGCGAGCGCCGGGCAGATGTCGACGGGAGCGAGCAGCCAGGCTGAGAGGGCCCATCAGGTGGCGACCGCATCGGAAGAGATGTCGCAGACCGTGGAGGACATCGCACGGAATGCTGCAAACATCGCCTCCACTGCCACGTCAGCCGCGTCCACCGCGAAGGACGGAGGCAGGACCGTCGAAGAAGCAGTCAAAGAGGTGAAGGAAATCGCCGGTACGGTTGGTGAATCGGCACAACATATCGGCGCCCTCGATGATCTCTCGAAGAAGATCGGTGATATCATCGGCATCATCAACGAGATCGCGGACCAGACGAACCTCCTTGCCCTGAATGCGGCCATAGAAGCAGCCCGGGCAGGGGAGCACGGGAGGGGCTTTGCCGTGGTCGCCGATGAGGTAAGGAAACTCGCGGAAAGAACCACAGGGGCAACGTCAGAGGTGAGCGGCATCATACGGGAGATCCAAAGCAAGGTGACAAGCGCGGTCTCATCCATAGACCACGTGAGCGCCAAAGTGGAGAGGGGTGTTGACCTGTCGAGCAAGGCCGGCGTCGAGCTTCGGGCTATCGTGAAGAGTGTCGAGGATCTTCAGCAAATGGTGCAGCAGATCGCAACGGCTATAGAGGAGATGTCGGCAACCTCCGACCAGATCAGCAAAGACATAGAGTCCATTTCCGGCATATCCGGCGAAACGTCACAGTCGTCCAGCGAGGTACTGAACGCATCGAATGAGTTGTCGCGGCTGGGTGTTAATCTCCAGAGCATCGCGCGGCAATTTGAAGTGTAGATAGAAGGAGGACCCCAAGGTAACCCGAAGGGAATCTGAGGGGTCCTCCTTGTACAGAGGGCCCCTGAATCTTGATTAGTAGGCATCTTAAGCCTCCCCGGTTGCACCTGGCAGGCTATGGCCCAGTTCCCGAAACGGCGGCTGGTAGCCGAAAATGACCAGTTTCGTCCCGACGTCCGTATAGGGCCGGCAGCGCTGCAAAGCCGTCGCTATGTCATTCGCCTTTCCCTCCGGAGTGCCCACTGCGAGGTCCCAGAGGATGCCGTCGAATTTCATCCCGGGCTGGAGGTAGCAATAGAAGTCGTCGTTGACGATGGTCACGCGGCCATCGGAGGGTAGGGTGGGCCTGACGAGGTCGATCACGTCCGGGTCGATTTCGACCACGGTTATCTTCGTGAACCTATCCGAGAGAGCCATGTGGTGAAGGCAGAGGCCGAGTCCGAGGCCCCCCACGAGAACCTCTCCAGGGGGTAGCTCCTCGACACAGCGTTTCAGTCCTATCCAGTGAAGGGGTTCGTCGATCATCCAGACCTGCCAAAAACCGTTCTTCACGCGCCGTTCGAGGGCCCTCACAATGAACCGGCTTCGGACCCAGTAGAACTCGTAGCCGTCCATTCCTTCCATCGTATAGTAGCCACGCTTATGGATTCTCTTCGCGAGCCTTGCATTGCCGACTTCGACAACAGGCAGGTTGGTAAGAGGGGTTTCCCATTTATCGAAAAAAAGCGTCGGCCTCACGGCTTCCCGTTTCATGGATCGCCTATGTCCCATGGAATTATACGGAGGAATGGATTTGCATTCAAACAATAGTTATCCCCCCATTCCCGACGAGGCGAACCATCTACATCGTAGCTTCGATCCAACCGACGGGGATTCACCTTTCCCTTTCTCCGCTTAACGCTCTGACCCGGGACTGAGCTGAGCCTTTAATCCAAAATCCAAAATCAAGAATCCAAAATTGATTTCCCCCCTCTTTGCCTCCCCTTTACCCCCCATATACCCCCTCTTTACCCCCCCCCCCCCCCAAGCTCCCTTTCGATTTGACACTTCGTTCCTTCTCTGGGAAAATCATTACAGGAGATGCGCGGTGGGAGACGAGCGAAAAGAGCAGGAGCCACTGGAGACCTTTGGCCCGGATCGGCAGGCTTTGACGGGTTTCCAGTCCGGATCGGCAGGCTTTCCCGGGGCACGTCCCGTGACCCTGATTGTATACAAAGGGGCCCAGAATTTCTTCAAACCGTCAAATTTCGTCAAATTTCGTACAGTCGGCCGACAGGAAAAAACGCGCCAAACCCTTGGAATTGGCGGACGCGAGTGTCGCGGAGGGTCGGTAGGCGGGTAGCCGGTCATGACGCGGAAGTGGTGCTGATTGGTGGGAGATGAGGCCCCGGACCGGGCGTCAGGTCAATACGGAATGGGGCCGCTGTCATTGGGTCTAGGGATTGGAATGGGAATATATATTCTTCAATATTTGTGAAACGGCACGTATTCTTCCAAGAGGGGGCGGCTTATCATGACCGGTGCAGAAATTATCCTACGTACGGCAGCGGATGCAGGCGTGGAGATCTGCTTTGCCAATGCGGGAACCACCGAATTGCCGCTGATCGCGGCACTCGATAGGGTCAAAAGTATCCGTCCCGTGCTGGGGCTTTTCGAAGGCGTATGCACCGGCGCGGCCGACGGCTATGCACGGATGAAACAAAGACCTGCGCTGACCTTATTGCATCTCGGGCCGGGCCTTGGCAACGGTATCGCCAATCTCCACAATGCTAAACGCGCTCAATCGCCCATGCTCAATATTATCGGCCAACATGCCACCTGGCATCTTAAGGCCGATCCTCCCCTGAATATGGATATTGAATCCCTTGCCCGAACCGTCTCCGGCTGGTATAGGCAGAGCACATCGGTCGAAACATTGTCGCGCGACACGGCAGAGGGGCTGGCCGCATCTCTTTACGGCCAAATATCAACCTTGGTTGTCCCTGCCGATCTTCAGTGGGAAGAAGGCGAATTTGATAAAGTCACGCTGCCCGAAATCGCCTTCGACCGGGTCGATCAGGGGGCGATCGATAGTGCCCGTAAGCTTCTCAAAGGAGCACGGAAACCGGCTCTCATTTTGGGCGGGCGAGCCCTGCACGTACAGGGTTTGATGGCAGCGGCCGAGATTCAGGCAAAAACAGGATGCGGTCTCTTCAGGATCACTTTCCCTGCCTACGTTGACGCAGGCGTTGGCCTGCCCGTATTGAAACCTATCCCCTATGCCCCGCAAGAAGCGCGCGCACTCCTTGATAACTACGACACATTGATTCTCGCCGGAACCGACCAACCCGTGACTTTTTTCGGCTACCGGGATGGGAAAAGCTTTCTGCTCAATGATGAGCAGCGCCATTTCAGAATCGATGCGAATAAAGAGGATGTTGCGGCGGTGCTGGAAGAACTGGCCCTGGCGCTGAGTGCTGAAACCGGTAAAAGCAGAATCGACTCGGTCCTTGCGCAGTATGCCGTGCCGGAGCTGCCTTCGGGCACATTGAACGCGGAAAAGATGTGCGCCACCATAGCCGCCCTACAGCCGGAACAATGCATCGTTGTTGATGAAGGCATAACATCGGCTGCGCCTTATTATGGGTATGCGCCTTTTTTGAAACGCCACAGGCAGCTTAACCTGACAGGCGGGGCCATCGGCCAGGGAATCCCGTCAGCCCTCGGGGCCGCACTTGCCTGTCCCGGCGATCAGGTAATAAACATTGAAGCCGACGGAAGCGCCATGTACACAATTCAGGGGCTCTGGTCGCAGGCCCGTGAAAAAGCGAATGTCATAACCGTCGTCTGTTCGAACCGTAAATACCGCATAATCGAGCTCGAATGCCTGATGGCCGGATACAATTCCCTGAGAGCTGAAGCCGGGGCACTGATGAGTCTCAAGAATCCGGCGCTCGACTGGGTGGGCCTGAGCCGGGGCATGGGAGTGCCTGCCGCCTCTGTCGCGACCGCAGAGGAGTTAGCGAGGGAATTCAAAGCTGCGTGCAAGGAATCGGGACCGCATTTGATCGAGGCAATACTGGAAGAATAGCGCGGGGCAGGAGAATGTACGCAAGGTGGCCGACCGACCGGCCCCATCATAGAAAAACGGACGGAGCGCCGCGAGACCTACAGGAAGGGATAACCGGGGCCGGTCATCGACAGTGGAGACGAAGCGTTTCATGCGCCCCTTGCCGATGACCGGCCCCGGTCGTTCTTCAGCTCCTACTTTCCGGCCTGAGTTATCGTCACTGCCTTGCCGCCGACAGTGACCGCTGCGCTTCTCGTTGCGCCGGTGGTGTTCGCCTGGACCGTGAGGGACGCCTGGCCGTTGCCGTTTCCGGCGGCCGTTGCACCCGACAGGGATAGCCACGTCGCGCCGCTCGCCGCCGTCCATGCGCACCCCGCAGGCGAGGTTATTGTGAGACTGACGGCCCCTCCGGCTTTCGTTGCACTGACGCTGGCAGGAGAGACGGAGTAGCTGCACGAGACGCCGGGATCCTGGACGAATTGGAGAGACTGGCCGGCGACGTTAAGACCGCCCAAACGGGCCGTGACCTGCGTGCTCGGCTGCATGGCGAACTTCACTACGCCGTTGCCCGTGCCCGATGCCCCGGATGTCACGGTGATCCACGACACCTGAGGAGACGCGGTCCACATGCACTGCTGATTGGACGTGTAGACGTCGATCGAGTTTGAGAAAGCTCCTGCGCCCGAGGCCTCCATGGCCACGGTATAGACGCATGAGAGGTCGCCCTGGGTTACGGTATAGGTGTATCCGGCGATGGAGATCGTCCCCGTTCTTGCAGGGGCCCCCTGGTTTGCCACAGGGCTGTTAGGGGAGACGTAGAACGAGACCGTACCGTTGCCCGTGCCCGATGCTCCCGACGTTACCTGTATCCACGGCTCCGATGAAGCGGCGGTCCATTTGCAGCCGCTGCCGGCCGTGACGTTTACCGTCCCGCTTCCGCCCGAAAGGGGCGCCGCCTCTCCCACGGAAGATATGGAGTAGGTGCAGGCCGCGGGCTGGGCTGTCATCGTGTAGCCGATCGTATACTGACCGAACTGGGTCGGGCTCGTAAGCTCCGAGTAGCCGATCTGGAAGTACCCCTGTTCCCCCCAACCGGTGCCCCAGCTATTCTTCACGATAAAATACTGCTGGGCGTCGTTATACCCCACTATCGTTACCGCATGGTAGCCCGCGAGGGCGCCGCTCGCATACTCGTAGATTCCGGAGGTGTAGTAGAAGAAATCCTGATAGACAGCCATGGTGGTGACGAGAGGGCCGTAGGTGTTAAGGCCGGCTTTTAGTTGGGCGACCGTGGGGGATGACGTGGCCACCCAGACCCAGGACGCGACCTTTTTCGCCTGCGCCTGCCATCCCGAGAGGGCCGCGCCGCATGAGCCATTGGTCCCGGTGTAGGGATAATAGCTCTCAGGGGCGTCGCCGGTACTTTGCAGCCATGCCGACGCACCGCTGGTCGTGCCTCCGCTGCACGATCCCGCCCCGCTGCACGAAATCATGATTTGTTCCGATTCGTCGAAAGCGCCGCCGGGCTGCTTGGTCGAAATGAGATAGGCCGATTCTAATCCCGCGACACTCGCAAAAGCCCAACACGATCCACAGGACCCTTGATCCTTAATGGGGGTCACGTAATCGCCCCCGTTGCTTCGCCAATCCAGGGCTGCGGGGTAGGTCGCAGTCTGCTGAGGCGTAGGCGTGCCGAGCATCGGCATTCCCATGGTGTTCGTGCTTCTGATGTGACCTAACCGGAGCTGTCGCTCCGCGTCGGGCAGACGGGAAATGGCCGTTTCCCCTGCGGTCCACCTCGCCCCTTTCTCCCCGTTTGCCTGGTAAACGTCCGAGAGGTCGTGGGCAAACACACCGGTAACAGCGAATGCCCAGATGAATGCGGCACAGCTCACCGCCCAGAGCCACTTGTGCTGTCTCATTTCTTCCTCCATAACTGTTCTGTTCTTGACTACGTCGGCTCTTTCTAATAAATCGGACCGATCCACGTCCTCTCGCCGCAACATCTGAGAGAGAATGGAACCTTTAAGGAAGGCGGGGTGATGGTTGTGAGGTTTACGCCCCCGGCAACCCTGCTGCCATACCCTCGTCGGGCTTCAGGCCAGTGGTTTTGCGTCCCGTCTTTTCAGACGGTTTGCCCTTATCGGTTCGCTGAGACTATTATCGGGTGAATCAGCATCGCTACTAAAGGGAACAATAGGAGATGCTCACCTGCTCAGCTTTCAAATAATACTTGGTATTACTTTATAATGCAACAAGAAAAATATTCATGGGGATGGGCTCCATCGACGCATCTTCCGGCGCTTCGGGATTTTTCGGGATTTTTCCTTGCAATGGCGATGGGCGGGTGGTAATTCTTGATTGGACGGGTCGTGAATCGACGGCGCGCAACTGCGATGAAGTGAAGCACGCCCCGGTCATGTGTCTTGACGAGAGAATATGGGCAACCGAACCCTTGAGACGTTGGCCGACCTGCTTTTTTCTTTGCCTGTCTTCGCGTGGGGAGTTGCGGACATCTCGGGTCTGCACCCCCTCTGCGCGGAGTATCCAATGGCCCTTTCCGTCCTGGTTTCCTACGCGCCCACCTTTGAGGTATATTCGGAACCGGAGTACCACAATCTGTTGGAAAAGGCCGCAGTTCAGATCGATGCCGCCTCCTCTGCGGTTTCCGACTTTCTCCAAGCCGCTCGCATCAAGCATCTTTGCATTCCCCGGGGGGGGGCAAGACCCCAAAACACTGATGGCGACATTTCCGCATAAGCTCGCGGCAACCCGCGCCGGACTGGGATGGATCGGGAAAAGCTCGCTCCTGGTCACGCCGGATGAGGGTCCGCGCGTCAAGCTTGCGACGGTACTCATCGATTTCGACCTCCCATCAGGCGAGCCTGTCACCTCATCGAAGTGCGGCGCATGCACGAGTTGCGTCGACGCATGCCCCTACAATTGTATCAGGGGCAAAGATTGGAGTCCCGGGATATTGCGGGACGACCTGTTGGACACTCACCTTTGCAGCTCGAAAAGGGAAGCTTATCGGAGCACCATAGGACGCAAAGATGAATGTGGCCTGTGCTTGCTTGCGTGTCCTGTGGGAAAAGGATAGATAGCGCTTTGCCCGGGGTCCTCACTCTTCCCGGTTGACGAGTGTGTCGAGGAGCTCTTCGATCTCCTGAAACTGCCGGTCGGTGATGCGGCCCACCGACGTGTAGCGTACAATCCCTTTCTTGTCTATGATTATGCAGTTGCTTTCGTCATCGACCATCCGATAATCTTTCGCCATGCGGCCGTCCCAGTCTCCATAGAGCGTCATGCCCACCCTTTTCGCATTGCTTTTCAAGGCACTCTTCCATACCAGAGTGACAGGCCAGATGACACGGGAGCAATTGAAAACAGGTATGCGGACGATCGAGCGGCGCACCCGCTCTTCCTGCCGCTCGTAGAGCTGGTTGAACCGGTCTTTGATATCACCGTTCTTCTTGCTTGCTTCTCTCGTTTCGTAAAATATGACTGCGACCTTGCCCTTGAACATGTCGGGAACGAGGATCTCGTCGTCACTCGAGAGAATACTGAAGAAAGGCGCCGGCTTGCCCATCAACGCCTGCAACGGCCCCTGAAAGGCGGCTGAGCATACGCCCGTAAGTGCCGGAAGGATCAGAAGCATGGCCGCCAAAGTCCTGACTATGCTTCTGACGCCTTTTGTCACGGGTGATCGTGCTCCTCGGCCCTCAAACGCTCGAAGGGATGCACGATTCTAGGCAGGAGTTGTTAATTCTTTATAAAGAAATTGTTAAGGATGAGTAAATAGACTATTTCCAAGACTCTCCGAACTTTGCCGCCTCATACTGCTTGTGTCCCACCGGCTGTAATGTCCACCCCTTACCCTGCCGATAGACTCGCTCCATAGGCTTCTTGGGGGAGGCCGGCAACGGTACAATCGGGGGAAGCGAAGGGGCGCTGGGGCTCCTCTTGGTGAGCCATTCCTCGAATCTGTTTTTGGCCTCCTGGTCAATCCCCGACCAATTCGCTCTGTTCTTGGGCAACCGTGGATCACCGAGGCTTCTGTGGATCATGACGAACCTTTGGAGGATTGTGCGGGTCTGACTGTCCTCGACGCGAAGAATAAGGGCGCCTACCTCCCGCCACAAGGCTGTCATCTCCCAGCCGCCCCAGGGGAGAAGGTCACCGAAAAGTGTGGTAACCACTGCCGCCGTCGGTGTGTCGAGGTGGTCGCGGCAAAGGGCCGTCGCCTTTTCCACGATTTGCCTGGCAAAGACGGATTGGGGATCGAGAAACCATTCTTCAAGAAAGGGGTTCAGCTTCTTCTTCTCGTTGATCAGACTCCGTCCGAGAGTCTCCGGGCCGAGGGCACCGAAGATTGCGTTGAGGTTCGATTTCCATTTACGGATCACCTGGCTCGACCCGTTGTATTGCTTGACAAGATCCTTGATGACACCGGCCGCGGGGTATATGCCGGGGCCATTCTTCCAAACGGCGTGACAGGAGCGGACCAGACCCGCAAGGGGACGGGACGTCAGCTTCAAGCCCGATCGCCAGAGGTAGGCGAGAAAGTGGTCGGTCGTGGCGATGTTCGGTTCCCAGCAGAGATACCTCACGGTACTCGGGTCGAGGCGCTTTCTGTTACCTGACGCGAAGCCGATCCACTCGGCCGTATAAGACGCATCGTAGGGAGGGGGATTCGGGAAGACCTCGACCATGCTGTCGACGGCAGCCATAAGGTTGGGAAGACGGGTTTCTCCGTCATGGCTGTCGAGGGACTCTACGAAGCTCCTCATCTTTTCGGTTATCTGTGTCAGGGCCTGACGCAGCTCATTTAAGGAGATCATGCGGTCCACGGTGCCGGAAGCCACGCTCATGGCACTCTCGAGGCGAGCTTCTCCGATAAGGTTCTCTGCTCGAAAGAGCGGACTCTGATCTTGAAGACGACCCGTCTGCTCAAGGCCGCGTCTTCCTGTCCCGTCGCCGTGCTTACAAGCTCCGCGCTGCCCCTTCCGCTTGCCGACAGAAGACGAAGAAAGGCCGAGCGCTCGTCAGACGTCTCGCCGGTAGAGAGTACAGTCAGGCTCGTCCGGACGACGGACATGGATCTCCTCTGACTGAGGTCCCAGTTGTGCTCGTCCGTTCCTGATGAATCGGTGTGGCCTTCGACGACGATCGAATTGATTTCGGAGGCGAATTTAGGGGAGCAGACCGTCTTCGCGAGCCTCGGGATGAAAGCCCTCAAGAACGCCTCGCCGGCTGAGGATACGTCTGCCCGATCGAGAGGGAAAGCCAGGAGGTCCTCGGGAACAAGTACGAGAAGGCCCAGGGGGTCCTTCGGGTCCGAGACCACCTGGATGCCGCCCGCAAGGAAGCTCTTCAGCTCTTTCTGCACATCGACGAGCATGGAGTTCCTTGTGGTTTGCCCTTCCTGCTGGGCGTTATTGAGGGACGCGCAGAGAAGAAGGATGAAGATCACCGCAAGGGAGGTCATCAGATCGGTCAAGGAATTCGAGAGTGAGGATGGGCCTTCCTTTTCAGCCATGATCTACGCCCTCGCCTGTGAGAGGCGACTTAAGCCCCCGATGGTCGTGTGCAGGTCGTCGAGCTGCTCCGAGAGTAATTTGATGGAGCCTGACAGACGGCCGGTTGCTTGTGCGACGAGGCTGTCCGCAGTCAGGGCGAGGTTCGAGAAATGCTTCTCCGTTGCGTCAGAGTAAGTCTTGAGGTGACGAGCTATCTGACTGAGCATCTCCCCGGCCTGGCCTTCGACCACGCCGAAGATCTTCTCGTACTCGACCATCGACTCCCTGATCCCGTCCCACACCTCACCATGGTTTTGAATGACACCCTTCATCGATTCGATCTGCTCCGCGAGGAAGGAAGACACACGGGCAGCCGCTTCCTGGCCTTCTTTGACCGATCTCGCGGCCTGGCCCAGAGAAGTCACGCCTACGTTGACCTGGGCAGTCACCTGCTGTAAGCCATCCGTCACGTGACCGTACTTGTCGATGGAGGTGAGAAATCCCCTGATGGTCTCATCGAGCATATCTTTCAGCTCTTCAACTTTGGTAAGCTCCGAGCCGTGTCTTTCGAGAAGCCCCGCGAGATGAGCGGCAGCCTGAGAGCTCAAGGCACCGGCCTGTTCCATCACTTCCTTGGCCTTGTTCGTCGACCTTTCGGAAGTCTCCCTGATGACGGTCGCCATCTCGGTGGAAAGCTCCATTACCTTGTCCGAAACATTGACAGTCATCGCAGCCACGGTGGAGTCTACCGTTAACATGGCTTCGGCGGTTTTTTCCTGGAGCTTTGACATCAGGTCGCTCACCGTGCCCGCCAAATGCTCGTTCTGGGCCTTCCTGGCCTCTGTCTCGGCTGTCGTGGCAGCCCGGCTGAGCTCGACAATCTTAACCACCTTGTCGGTGACGTTCTCCATCACTTCCTTGGCCTTGTTCGTCGACCTTTCGGAAGTCTCCCTGATGACGGTCGCCATCTCGGTGGAAAGCTCCATTACCTTGTCCGAAACATTGACAGTCATCGCAGCCACGGTGGAGTCTACCGTTAACATGGCTTCGGCGGTTTTTTCCTGGAGCTTTGACATCAGGTCGCTCACCGTGCCCGCCAAATGCTCGTTCTGGGCCTTCCTGGCCTCTGCTTCGGCTGTCGTGGTAGCCCGGGCGAGCTCTACCAGGTCGATGAGTACATACTGGTTTGTCACGAGCTGCTCGTTTACCTCCTGAAGGTGGGCAGACGCGCTCGACAGGGATTCCGATATGTGAACGAAATGGCCCTGAGTATTGAGTGCCAGGGCTTCATCGAACTTGGCGCCCATCCTGTCGAGGGATGCCCCTAGGGACTGGCCGAACTCCTGGAGCGTCGTCTTGAGTTGCTCGTTCATCGCTTCTTGTTTTTGCGCTTCATTTTCCCTTACAAATCGGTTGAGCTCGTCTTGAAGGGTTGCCATCCTTTCCAGTGCAATGACTGCCGATTTGAGGCTTTCTCCCATACCCGCTTTGACGGCTCCCTGGAGGTCGAAGTTGAAGGCCCCGAACTGGGCCAGCATATCGGAGCGGAGGTCCGACATTATCTGAGCGGGCACGAGCCTGGGCAGGGCGTTCTTGAACTCCGCGCTCAGGCGCACCATACCGGAAAGGACTGGACGGAACAAGGCTTTTTCCACTTGGATGAGCACGGTGGCGCACGCTACGGCAACGACGGAAGAGAGGAACTTCCCGGACAAACCCTGGACGAGAAGGTCGATCCCCTGAACCCTGTTCTGGCTGAGCCTCACATCTAAAAGGGCGACGAGGATAGCGAGAAATGTGGCAAGAAGGCCGACCCCCGAGATTACAGTGGCAGCCGTTCTGTAGGAATGATGGTCGACCACGCTTGTTCCCGCCATGATCTGGTCGATGTCCTCGCTCACCCAGAACCGGCCGCCTGAGTCTCTGTCGGTGATGACAACGCAAGAGGCGATGGCCCGCCAGCACGGCTGGAGTAAGGGAAGGCCGTCGAAGATCGAGGCTATGGAATCGTACGTCGACCGTTCGACGCCCTCACCGGGCCGGGTGGAGGTCGGGCCCCTGAGGGACGAGAGTCTTCTTTCTGCGAGGCCGAGCACTCTCTGTCGGTTTCTTGACGCCCTGAGGTGGGTTCCGTAAATATAGATCGAATAGACGATCAGACAGGCCGAGACGACCCACGAGAAAGCAGGCGCTTTCAGACCTAAGAGCTCCCATTGTATCTTCAGCAGAATCATTACGAAAATGCGATATGCAATAGGTGTGCCTCACGGCACGGTGGACGGTCGGGCATATTTGAATACCCGAATGGAGGCGTCAGCGAAGCCAATTCTCGGAGCCTACCGCACGCAGAAGATTCAGGAGGAAGCGGTGAACCTCGTCAGAAAAATGACCTTTCGATTTCTTTAATCGAGTCTCTTCCTGGCAGACACAAAATCGTCCTGCAAAGCCCTTCCCCGGTCCAGCCTGATATCGAGGAAGCCCACCTTTTCCAGGCTTTCCCTGATTTCATCGTAGGTGTAGGTGTCTCCCTCGGCAGTGTTGACGAGCATATTGAGGGCAAAAAAGGCGCCCTGCTCAGGTAGGGTCCGGCTTGAGTCCATGATAAAGTCGCGGATAAGCAGGACTCCTCCGGGATCGAGGGCCTCATAGATTTTCTTGAAAAGATCGAGGTTTTGGGCGGGACTGTTCTGGTGGATTACGGCAAACAAGAGGACGAAGTCGCATCCCGGGAGAGCATCCTCGTTGTAGTCGCCCGGAACGAGAATGACTCTGTCCGTGAGCCCTTCGGTCTCCATTCTTTCCCGGGCAATGGCGACCACAGGGGGAAGGTCGAAGAGAGTTGCAGTCATCCGGGGGTTCTTTCGAAGAAAGGCTATCGTATAGGTGCCCGAGGCGCCGCCGATATCGAGAAGTTTCCTGAAGGCGGAGGCATCGAAGGTATCGGCCAACTTGAGCGACAGTTCACGGCTCGCGCTGTCCATGGCCCCGATGAAGGCCTTTCTCATTGCCTCGTCCATGTGCCCGGGGCCTGTCTTTCTTGCCGGTTTTCCTTCCCTCACGACTGCGGTGAGCTGACCCCACACGTCCCACAAACCGTTGTAATGGAGCAAAATGGGGAGCAAGGTCTGGGGGCATTTGGAAGAGAGAAGCGTGCCGCTTTCCGAAAGAAGAAAAACGTCGTCCCTTTTCTTGAGAAAGCTCATGGCGACGAGGGCGTCGAGGAGCCGATCGGTCGCACGCGGGTCAGTCCCGATTCGTGCGGCGAGCTGTGACGCGGTGAGCGATTCATTGTCCAGATGGGTAAAGACATCGAGCTCGGCCGCGGTCAAGAGGATCCGGCTCGCCCAAAAATTGGCCTCTTTCATGATCCTGCTTCCTGGTTCCATGACGCCTCCCTAGGGGTTCCCGTCCGATTTCTTCATGATCCCTCAAGCAGACCATTAAAATCCGGGCCCCGGGCCCATTCTACCATTATAGGGCCAATCTGTCTCGCATCTCGTGAGTGACGATTGAGCGGGCGCGGCCGCTCCTTGAGTGTGGTACTTCTTCTTCCTAAGAAGAGGCCTTATGGGACTTATATGACCTATTCTTAAAGGTTCGAAAAGAGGTTCTTACTCTTTCCCCTCGGTCTCCAAGGGCCCCACGCCCCAGATGTGGCGCGCATACTCCTCGACTGCTCTATCGCTCGAGAACTTGCCCGACCGGGCCACGTTGATCACAGCCCTTCGCGTCCACACTCCATTGTCCTTGTATGTCCTCGATATATTTTCCTGGCACGCGATGTAGCTTGCGAAATCGGCGAGCACACAGTACTGGTCGCCATTGAAAAGGCTTTCGAGGACGGGCCGGAAGAGCTCGGGCTCCTCGGGGGAAAAGAATCCCCGGCCGAGCTGATCGATGATGTGCTTCAGCTCGTCGTTCTCTTCGATGTACCTCCTCGGATTGTAGTCCGCCCGGGCGGCTTGCACCTCGTCGCTGTCCAGGCCGAAGCGGAAGAAATTCTCCTCCCCTGCCTCTTCCTGTATCTCTACGTTAGCACCGTCCAAGGTTCCCACGGTGAGGGCCCCGTTGAGCATGAACTTCATGTTGCCCGTGCCTGAGGCTTCGTAACCCGCGGTCGACACCTGCTCGGACAGTTCTGCGGCGGGAATGATGTACTGGGCCAGGGTCACCCCATAGTTGGGCACGAAGACCACCCTGAGCCTGTCGCGAACCAGGGGATGGGCCGCAATTACGTCGGCCACGTTGTGGATGAGCTTGATGATGAGCTTACACATGAAGTAGCCGGGCGCCGATTTACCGGAGAAAAGGATGGTCCTCGGCGTGAAGGCGTCATCCGCTTTACCTTCGAGGAGCCTATTATAGAGGGTGATCGCGTGAAAGATATTGAGGATCTGTCGCTTGTACTCGTGGAACCGCTTCACCTGGCAGTCGAGGAGAAAGGAGGGATCGAAGACGATTTTCTCGCATCTCTCCAGGTACTCGGCGAGCCTCTTCTTGTTGGCCAGCTTCACCCCTTCGAAGGCAGCACGAAAGCCGTCATCTTCGGCAAAGGGTTCCAACTCCCGCAATTTTTCGAGGTCCTTCTTCCATCCCTCTCCGATCGAATCGGTGATAAGGGCCGTCAGGGCGGGATTTGCCTCGAGAAGCCATCTTCTGTACGTGATGCCGTTCGTCACATTGTGGAACCGCTCGGGGTACATGAGGTAGAAGTCGTTGAAGATATGCTTTTCGAGGATATCGGTATGGAGCCGGGAAACGCCGTTCGTGGCGCGGCTTCCGACGATAGCCAGACGGGCCATGTGGATTATCCCGCCTTTGTCGCCGGTGATGATGGCGGTCCGTTCTTTTCGCTCGGGCTCGTTCGGGAAGCGCCGCGTCACCTGGATGAGGAAGCGCCGGTCGATCTCCCGAATGATTTGGAGATGGCGGGGGAGGAGATGGCCCACGAGGCCTTCGGACCAGGTTTCGAGCGCCTCGGGCAAGATCGTGTGGTTCGTGTAGCCGATAGTTTTGGACGTTATCTCCCATGCCTCGTCCCACTCCAGGCCTTCTTCATCCACGAAGATGCGCATGAGCTCGGGAATCGCGATGGTAGGATGGGTATCGTTTAATTGAACGGCAACCTTCTCGGGGAATGCGGCGAAGGTGTCATGAAACTTCTTGTACCTCCTGAGCACATCTCCGAGGGTGGCTGCCACGAAGAAATACTGCTGCTTGAGACGGAGCTCTTTGCCTGCGAGAGAATAGTCGTTCGGATAAAGGACCTTCGATATGTTCTCGCTGCTGTTCTTGTCCTCCACGGCCTTCACGTAGTCGCCGCTGTTGAAGTATTCCAGGTTGAAATCGCGGGTCGACTTGGCGGCCCAGAGACGCAAGGTATTGACGAAGGCGTTCCTGTAACCGGGGATGGGATAGTCATAGGCCATGGCCAGGATTTCGTCGGTTTCGACCCACGCACATCTCTCGCGTCCGTTACCTCCGTGGGACTGCACCTGCCCATAGAAACGCACGGGATAGAGCAGTTCCGCCCTCGGAAATTCCCAGAAATTCCCGTACCTTAACCAGTTGTCCGGCGCCTCGGTCTGATAGCCGTCCTTTATGCGCTGGGAAAATATGCCGTATTCGTACCTGATGCCGTATCCGTAGCAGGGGTATCGCAGGGTCGCCATGGAATCGAGAAAACAAGCCGCGAGCCTTCCGAGGCCCCCGTTGCCCAGGGCCGCGTCCCATTCGTGGTCGATCACTTCGTCGAAAGAGATATCGAGGACACCCACCGCCTCCCGGTAGGCCTCTTCCAGACCGAGGTTGAGGAGGTAGGAGTTGAGGAGTCTGCCGAGAAGGAATTCCATGGAGAGATAATAGACCCGCTTCACATCGTGCCGATAGTACTGCTGCGAGGTCTTGATCCAGTCCCTCATCATGCTCGCCCTGACCGACAGGACGACGGCGTCGAATTTGTCCCGCGGCGTGGCGGAATACATGTCCTTGGCAAGACCAAAGGTAAGGTGGTTCAGGATGAACGAGCGGTGATCGGTTTCCCTTTTGGTCTCAGCCTCCCCTGTCCTGAAGCTTATCTCTTTCAACGATCCGGGCCGCTCTGCCATAAGGCATCTCCTTTTTGCCAAGCCCGCCCGAATGTGGGCGGGGATCTTCCCCTGATTGGAACGAACAGCAGTTAACTCGCATTCCTCGCCCCCGCAAAGGGGACGTGAGGAATCGCGGCACCATCAACTTACTATGGTTATCGGCAGAGAGGCCCAATCGGATAAGGAGACCTTGGGTTACGATGGATGGAGCCCGGCTGACCGGGGTCTTTTTGCTTCCTTTGGGCAACAACCTTGGTTTACGGTGAGGCGCCTCGTGACGGGTGCCATTTTTTGCCGTGCCGGGAAACAAGGATTAGGTTACAATGGAAGTAGGCAAGGCTAAAGTCCCTCGCTTGGGTTCAAAAAGCCCGTTTTTTTGTTGACTTTACCCTGCAACCGGTGAATAATCGTGCTGGAAAGACGGTCTTTGTTCGCTCCTCGCGAGCATTCGAGACTTGTATTTATCTGCCCATTCAAGGAGGAGTATCATGGCTGAATCTGTTTTGAACAATAAAAGAATTCTCGCGGTAGACGACGAACCCGATGTGCTGGAAGTATTGAAGGAAGAAATTCTGGCCGCTGCACCGAAATGCAGCATCGATACCGCGACCACCTTCGAACAGGCGTCAGAGTTACTCTCATCCTGGACATATGACTTAGTCATCCTGGACATCATGGGCGTACGGGGTTTCGACCTGCTTCAGAGGGCCACTATCCGTCCTTATCCGATACCCACGGTTATGCTCACGGCCCACGCCTTTTCTCCCGATGCCCTGAAAAAATCGATCGAGTTGGGAGCCCGCGCCTATCTGCCCAAGGAGAGGCTCGGGGCGGTAGTCCCCTTTCTCGAAGACGTCCTGACGTATGAATACGGTTCTGCGTGGAAACGACTCCTGAAGGAAGTCGAGGGTGTCTTCTCCAAAGGATGGGGACCCTATTGGCGGAAGCCCGACAACGCCTTCTGGGAAGAATTCGAAAAGAGGATCGAGCAGGGATAGACATCGGCAGGCAGAGGTGGCGCCGGGGGCCCGTAAGTGTGCCAAGGACTTCTCGATCCGGCCCCGGCGTCGTTTCTTGTGCCGCCCGGGGGCTGGCCCCCTCGCGTTTTCGATAGCGAACCACTCGATTTTCCGCTAAAATAGATAATGACCGGACCACCCTTCGAAGAGAGCCGGGTCATCCGGCTTCACACGCTCCTGAATGCAACTTCCGATATCATCCTCCTCGTGGATGAGGCCGGATCGATCCTGGAAGGGAACGAAGCGGCTGCCACGGCATTCGGCACAGAACCGGAAGCACTCGCAGGAAGTTCCATATATGACGTAACGCCGTCGCACTTGGCCTTCATCGATAAGACGCGTATCGAGGAGGCGGGGTCTACCGGCCGGCCTCTCCAGTTTGAAGCCGTTTTCGGGGAGACATTCTTCGAGGTGAGGCTTCACCCTGTCTTCAATGATGCGGGGGTGGTGGAAGGAATTGCCCTCTATGCCCATGACGTGGCACCGCGCAAGCTCATGGAGGCGACGCTCCGGCAGACAGAGGAGATGTATAGAAAAATATATGAAAACGCCACAGAGGGCATCTTCCAGATCACCCTCGAAGGCCGGTTCCTGAGCGCAAACCCCGCCCTTGCACGCATCCACGGATTCGATTCGCCCGAGGAGCTGGTCGCCTCTGTCACAGACATCTCGAAGCAGCTCCATGGCGATCCCGAGGCGCGAAAAGAAATGATGCGCCTTCTCGGTAAGCAAGGACACGTGGAGGGTTTCGAAGTCCAAATGTATCGGAGGGACGGGAGCGTCGGCTGGATCTCCATTAACGCGCGCCTGGTCCGTGATAAGGAGGGCAAGCCGCTCTATCACGAAGGGACTATGCAGGAGATCACCTCCAGGAAGGAGGCTGAAGAGGCCCTGAGGGAAAGCGAAGAGCGGTACCGAACCGCGGTCGAACATTCCAATGACGGCATCGCCATACTCCAGGGGGGCAAACACGTCTATGTGAACCGGCGATTCGTCGAGATGTTCGAATATTCCAAGCCCGAGGAGATAATCGGCCTGCCGGTGACCTTCAACGTCCATCCCGATGATCGGGAAAGAGTGGCGAGTATCACCGACCAAAGGCGACGGGGAGAGCCCGCACCTCTCTGCTACGAATTCAAGGCGGTGACGAAGAACGGCGCCGTAATCGACATCGAGGTGTCGGCCACGAACATGACGTACCGGGGCCAACCCGTCTCTTTTGTCTATCTCAGAGATATCACCGACCGGAAAGCTGCGGAAGAAGCCCTGATCGAGTCGCGAAACGAGCTGGAGAGCCTCAACCGGGCAAAATCCAAAGCAGTAAACCATATTTCCCACGAAATGAGGACTCCCCTGGCCCTCGTACAGGCAAATGTGAGGATTCTCAGGCGGAAGCTGGAAGAGACACCCGAGAAGCAGGTTGCGAAGCAGTCCCTCGACATGCTCGAAAGGAACGTGAACCGGCTCTTCGAGATTGCCGACGAAGCAGGCGAGATCCTCAGGGCTTCTCAGGACCTCGAAGCAGGCCGTCTCATGGACGACATGGACCGGCTCGAACAGAAGATGGAGAGCCTGTCCGAAGTGCCGGAGGAAATGCGGGTCCATGTAAGGGAGATTAAACAGTGGATGGCCCGCCATATGTCGGGGAGCCGGGGAAGGTTCAGAATCATCGAGGTGTACCCCTTCACCGAATCGGTCGTGGAGAAGGTGCGCTATTTCGCACGTAAGAGAGACGTCCGTATCGAGGTGGAAGAGGGAGACAAGCCTCTTCATATCTCTATGAACCCAGGAATACTGAGGGAAGTGCTGGAAGCCCTTCTGAAGAATGCGGTAGAGAACACGCCGGACGGGGGACTCATTCGGGTGCAATTGGAGGAGCGGTCCGGTAAGGCCTGGATACATGTGATCGACACCGGTATAGGCATCACGGCGGAAGACCAGCCCTACGTCTTCGATGGCCTCTTTCACGCCACGGAAACCGATCTCTACTCCTCAAAGAAGTCCTACGATTTTGGTGCGGGAGGCAAGGGGCTCGATCTTCTGAAGGTCAAGGTCTATGCGAAGCGGTACGGCTTCGAGGTCACCATGAGCAGCACGCGATGCGGATATATCCCGACCGAGGCCGACCTCTGTCCCGGAAGCATTGCATCCTGCCCGCATGTGCAGGGACCGCAAGAATGCGCGGTTTCAGGGGGCAGCACCTTTTCCGTCGCCTTTCAGGCATCTTCCGGGAAGAAGGAAGGATAGGGTGAGGCTTGCCCTTAAAGGGCCCCGGGCCCCCTTGACGGGGATGTACGATCCTGTCTATATTGTGCCTGTGATGAGAAAGACGCCGCTTCGTTCTAAGAAATTTCTGTTCTCCCTTTCCGGGGAGCGCGCTTTCCGAAATTATGAAATCGCTGAAAGTTCTTGCTTTAGAAGGAGATCACAGAATGGACCAAAAGGGTTATCTGTACGACCTTCTGGTGCATGACCTGAAAGGTCCGTTGTCAGTCATCGCCACCACGGCAAACAGCCTCTTGTCCCGAACCGATCAATATGGGCCTGTAACCGATTCACAGCAGCACAGCCTGAAGCGAATAGTGCGGAACGCCAAGAGGGCGCAGGCACTCGTGGAGGAGATCCTCGATGTGGCCCGCTCAGAAGAACATCTGTTTCGAACAGAGAAATTCCTGTTCGAAGGGGTGGCAAAGGACTCCCTCGCCGACGCCATGGAAGCGATGGATGCGGAGACGACCGATAAGCTCCGTAAGGCGAACAACAGGGAGGCGATTGAGCAGGTGCTCAAGGAGGCAGGTGTTTCCCTCGAGATCTCGGGAAAGTATTGCACGGCGCCTTTCTTTCACGACAGGAAGAAGATCGGCCTCATCCTTGAAAACCTCGTGAGCAACGCCCTGAAATATCGGTCCCGGGACATCAAGATCTGCATAAGCGGAGAACAAGAGGCCTGCATCCTGGTAACCGACGACGGGGCCGGTATACCGGAAGCGGAGCAGGGCAACCTCTATGGGCGGTTCACCCAGTTGAGCAACGCCGGTGCGGCCAAGGTGGGAGGAACCGGGCTTGGTCTCTATTGTGTGAAGACTCTCGTCGATACCATGGGTGGGGATATCGATGTCACGAGCAAGGCCGGAAGCGGCACTACCTTTACCGTCCACATACCGCCCTATTCTGAAAACGACAAGAAATAGACAAGAAAAAGCCCCGCCAAAGGCGGGGCTTTTCAATCGGCTCTTTTTGTCAATGCTCAGGGAGCGAAGTTGGAGAGCTGGTAAGGGATCTCTTTCTCTTCCAACTCGTGCTTTTTCTCGAAATAAACTTCGCCGGCTGCGATTTCCCGCAACGACGTGACCACTTCTCTGTTGGTGGACCTCACCATCGGTCTGGCACCCTTGACCAGTTGTTTCGATCTCTTGGTAGCGAGGTGGACGAGCTCGAAGCGGTTCTCGACCTTATCCATGCAATCTTCTACGGTTATTCTAGCCATGGTGCTGCCTCCTTACCTGGGTGATGATGGAGATAAATTCGCCATACGCCCTCTCTATCTTATCATTTATGACGGTGTAAGTAAAGAGACCCTTCTTTGCCACTTCTTCCCTCACCCTTTCCATCCGCTTCTCTATCTCCTTCTCGCCCCTGATGGAGAGTCTCCTGATCAGCTCATCGACGGAAGGTGTGTCGACGAAGATGAGCACGGCCTCTGCGCACTTTGCCTTGACAGCGAGTGCCCCCTTTACGTCGATATCGAGAACGACGTCGAACCCTTCCGAAAGGGGACGGGCCACCTCCTCGGCCGGCGTGCCGTAGTAGTAACCGTGCACGTTCTCCCATTCGAGAAAACCTCCTGCCTCGATCATCTTCTGAAAAGTCTCCGCGTCTACGAACCTGTAATTCTTCCCATCGACCTCGTGGGGGCGCTTCTGGCGGGTGGTGCAGGAGACGGAAAAGCGCACCTCCGGGTCCTCGGCGAGGAACCGCTCTATAAGCGTGCTCTTCCCCGTGCCCGATGGTCCCGAAACCACGAAAAGGTGCCCTTCCTTATTCGACATTCTGGACCTGCTCCCTCATCTTTTCGATTTCCACCTTGACCTGGATGGCCCTCTCGCTGATAAAAAGATCGTTCGATTTGCTCGCTATCGTGTTTGTCTCACGCACCATTTCCTGTATAATGAAATCGAGTTTCCGACCGATCTCGTCCCGTGAGTCGAGGGTATCCGTAAAATGTTGTACGTGGCCCTTAAGCCTCGTGATCTCCTCAGCTATGTCGAGCTTCTCCATGTAGATGCCCATCTCCTGGAGGATCTTCGTGTCATCGACGGCGGTCCGGCTTATCTCGAGAACCCGCTCCCTGAGCAGGTTTTCGTGGTTCCTGATAGCCTCAGGCCACTTTTTTTCGATCTGCTCCACGTTCATTCCTATCTCTTGTAGCCTTTTGAGGAGGTCTTCCTTGATGAGCGCGCCTTCCCTGGTGCGCTCATCGTCCAGTTTCGAAAGGAGCATTTCGAAGCAGGAGAAGAAGGCTTCTTCGGGTAGAGCTTTTTCCTCGTAGATCATGATGTCCTTGAAGGACATGATCTCGCTGACCGTGAGCTCACCTGCGAGCCCGAAGGACTGCTTCAGGTGTTCGGCCAGATCCACGTACCATTTGACTGCATCTTCATTCGCCTTGGGTACGGCCGAGTATTCGTCGCCCTTGTCCCACTTCATGGTCACATCCAGCCGGCCGCGCTTGACGACCCGCTTGACCATCTCCCGCAGGCGCGGCTCAAAGACACCGGCGGCCCGGGGAATCTTCAGAGAGATCTCCAGGTAACGGCTGTTGAGGGACCTCGCCTCCCCGGAGTACTTGCCCTCTCCGTTCTCCATTTCAACTCTCGAGAAACCTGTCATGCTTTTTGGCATCGTGATAACCTCTTGTAGCGCTCTCTCCACCCGTTAAACAGGGGAATCAGTTCGTTGCTTCCGTAATCAGGGTACGTCCAAGGTAAAGACCTGTATGTCCCGCCCTTGTAGATCAGGGTGAGATCTGCGAAAATGCCCTGCCCGAGATAGACCCTGTGGGCATATCCCTTGGTAGTGGCAAGCACCATATGCTCGAGGGCCAGATAACCGGGGTCTATATTCGCCACGCGCCGGCCGTCAGTCGAGAAGTTTTGTTCGATCGCGTTCGTCGCGCATTTTATGCCCGCGAGCCTCTCCCGGTCGAAGAGCGGCTCAAACAGGAAGAAACAGCGCGTAAGATCGGGGCCCATCTCAAGGGCATAGTAGTCGGACTGGGAGAACGGCATGAAGGCTGTCCTCTCCCCGACGGCCCCCACCAAGGCCGACAGGCTCGCCTCTACCTCTGAGAGTATACCCGAATCGCTGAAGATAATGCTCGTAAAAAATTGAACGGGAGGAGGCGATTTTATCGTTCCCATAGGATAAAATACTCCCGGTTCTTTTTTTCCCGCTCTCTTGGGGTCTCGACCACGCCTAAAACGTGCAGGCCGAGCCCTATGCCGTACTCACGTATATCGTCGAGAACCGAGAGTATCCGCTCTTCGCTCCGTACGATCCCGCCTTTGCCCACCTGATACCTGCCCACCTCGAACTGGGGCTTCACGAGAGTGATCAGCAGGCCAGTCGGCGCGAGGAGCAGGAGGGCCGAAGGGATTATCTTCTTTACGGAGATAAAAGAGACGTCGATGGTGATGATATCGGCCTTCTCTCCTATCTGCTCCGGCGCGAGGAAACGGGCGTTGACGTTCTCGAGGAGCACGACCCTCGCATCAGCCCGCAGCTTCTCGTGGAGTTGGTGAGTGCCTACATCGATTGCGTACACCTTGACCGCGCCTGCCTGGAGCAGGAAATCGACAAAACCTCCGGTGGACGAGCCTATGTCGACCGCAGTTCGTCCACGCACATCCAACCCGAATTCCCGGACGGCCTTTTCGAGCTTAACTCCTCCGTAGCCCACATAGGGGATGGCGTTTGTCTTTATTTCGATAGACTCGTCCTCTTCGACGAGCCTATCCGGTTTCGCGATGCGCTCACCGGACACATAAACGGCGCCCGCCATTACGAGAACCCGTGCCTTTTCTCTTGATTCGGCGAGGCCCTTCCGGGCGAGGAGGACGTCTATTCTATATCTAGCCAATGCTTTACGGTCCGTTTGATCCCTTCCCGGTCGAGGCCTGTCTCCTGCCTGATGAGTTTCTGAGTCGAATGGGGGATGAATCGGTCGGGGAGACCGACCCTCTTTACGGGCATCACGATGCCCTCTTCGGAAAGGATTTCCATAACACCGCTGCCAAAGCCGCCTATCGCCGTGTTCTCTTCGAAGGTCAGAATCCTCTTCACGCGGCCTGCTCTATCGACCAGCATCGCTCTGTCCATCGGTTTCACGAACCGGCCGTTGATCACCGAGCAGGAGATCCCATCCTCCTTTTCAAGCTCTTCTGCGGCATCAAGACACGAGTAGACCACCGGGCCGCAGCCGATCAGACAGATATCCGTCCCCTCTCTCAAGACCTCCCATGTGCCGAAGGGTATCTCCGTGAGGTCGTCGGAGCAGGGAACGCCGAATGCTTCTCCCCGTGGGTAGCGAATCGCTATGGTCCGGTCGTAGACGAGGGCCGAATAAAGCAAGCGGCTCAGCTCGTCCTCGTCCTTGGGACTTGCCACCACCATGTTTGGTATATGGCGCAGGTACGACATGTCAAAACTGCCGTGGTGGGTGGCGCCATCCTGGCCGACGATGCCGGCCCTGTCTATTGCAAAGACCACGGGTAATTGCTGGAGACATACATCCTCGATAACCTGGTCGAAGCCGCGTTGGAGAAAGGTGGAGTACATGGCCACGAAGGGTCTAAACCCCCCCAAGGCAAGGGCTGCGGCGAAGGTGACTCCATGGGCCTCTGCGATGCCGATGTCGTAAAAACGGGATGGGAAACGTCGAGAGAATTCTTCGAGACCTGTACCGAGCCCCATTGCAGCGGTGACGGCAACGATCCTCTCGTCCCTTTCGGCAAGTCTGACGAGGGTTTTGCCGAATGTATCGGTGAAGGTGGGTTTGCCGTTGCCCAGGGCCTCGCCGCTTGCCACGTCGAACTTAGAGATGCCGTGGAACCGGGCAGGGTCCTTTTCGGCAGGCTCGTACCCTTTTCCTTTTTTGGTTACCACGTGGACCAGGATAGGTCCCTTGAGCTTCTTGATATTGCCCAGATTGAGGATGAGGTGACTCAGGTTGTGGCCGTCCACCGGCCCGATGTACTGAAAGCCAAGCTCCTCGAAAAGAAGTCCCGGTGCGACCAGACCCTTCACCGTCTCTTCAAAATAGCGGGCAGCCTTGTATACTTTGTCTCCGAAGGCAGGGAGGCTGCGGATGGTGTTCTTTATGTCCTCCCTCAGGTTGCTCATGAACTCGCCGGTCATTATCCGGTTGAGGTGAGCGGAGAGGGCGCCCACGTTCTTGGAGATCGACATTTCATTGTCATTCAGGACGACAATTACGTCGCTCTTCAGGTGGCCGGCGTGGTTAAGGGCCTCGAAAGACATGCCGCCCGTGAGGGAGCCGTCTCCGATCACGGCGAGTACCCGATGTTCCTCATGTCTCTTCTTTTTGGCCTCGGCAAGACCGGTTGCGATGGAGATGGAGCTGCTCGCATGGCCGGTATCGAAGACGTCGTATACACTCTCTCTCCTGCAGGGAAAACCGCTCAGACCTTCGTGCTGCCTTATGGTGCAGAAGCGCTCTCTTCTTTCGGTGATGATCTTGTGGGCGTAACACTGATGGCCCACATCCCAGACGATTCTGTCACTGGGCGTGTCAAAGACATAATGAAGGGCAAGGGTAAGCTCGACTATGCCGAGATTGGACGAAAGATGGCCGCCGGTCTCCGCGACCGTCCGGATGATAAGCCCCCTTATCTCATCGGCAAGCGTCGCGAGCTGGCCGATGCTCAGTTCTTTAATGTCCCTCGGTGTATTGATCGTATCGAGCAGCATTTAGAAAGACCTTTGTCCGATAAAGTTTGCGATCTGGACGAGTATGTCGGCTCTCGGGCCCAAAAAGGCTACAGATGATATTGCTTTCGCCACGAGACCGTCTATGCGCGACTTCGAGGCAATCATGCCGTAATGTTTCACGTAAGTCTGTTTCTCCGCATCTTTCTTGAGTCTCTTCCCTACCTCTGCCTCGGCGCCTTCCACGTCGAGGAGATCGTCCCGAATCTGAAATGCGAGGCCGACCGACTCTCCGAAGGTCCGGAACGCCTCCATCTCTTTTTTGTTCGCTTTTCCCGCCAGTGCCCCTGTCATTATGGAAGCTCTGATCAAGGCGCTCGTCTTGTTCCGGTGTATGAAGTTGACGATCCGTTTCGTCCCCTTCTTCCCCTCGTAGAGCACGTCCATTGTCTGGCCGGCAACCATGCCGCCGGCCCCCGCAGCCATGGAGACCTCATAGACAATCTTCTGCGCGATCTCGGTCGATACCCGGCAAAGGCGCGGGTCGGTCATTAACCTGAAAGCTTCCGTAAGGAGGGCATCTCCTGCGAGGAGCGCCACGGCTTCACCGAACACTTTGTGACAGGTAGGCCTGCCCCTGCGCACGTCGTCGTTATCCATGCATGGCAGATCGTCATGGATCAACGAATAAGTGTGTATCATTTCGATGGCGGCCGCGAAGGGCAGGACGTCCTCCTTCTGTCCCCCCATTGCCTCGCAGGAGGCAAAGGCCAGACCGGGCCTGATCCTCTTGCCCTCCGAGAACAGGCTGTACTCCATGGCATCCGTGAGGGCCGAGGATATCCGGGGAAAGGTCGAGAAAAGGGTCTTGAGCTTGTTCTCCACAAGCACCCCGTTCTCGGCGAGAAAACTCTTTATGTCCACTAAGTGTCTTCCTGTAGGAAGGGCTTCTTTTCGATGGAACCGTCATCCTTTTTTACAAGGATCTCCACTTTTCGCTCTATTTCGTCAAGCGTTTTTGAGAGCTCTTTCGTGAGGTTCAAGCCTTCCTTGAAAAGGCCGAGCGCTTCGTCAAGGGATATTTTCCCCTCGTCCAGTGTATTCACTACGTTTTCGAGCTTTCGTAGGCCTTCTTCGAATTTCATTCATTATTATAGAATCTTACGTGCCGTTTTTTCAAGTGATCGAGATGGAGCCCTTCGTCATGGAGCTTTGAGGTTGCCATGATCTATTCCGAGAGGTAGAATACAGCATGATCGAGATTAAGATCCGCACATCGCAGAGAGTGGAAGCCGTCGATATTACCGAGGAAGTGAGCAGAGCCTTGAAAGGAGCGAAAGGGCATGGGGCGCACCTGTTCTGTCTGCACACCACGTGCGGCCTTACGATAAACGAAAACGCCGACCCTGCAGTGATGAAGGACGTCATGGATGCCCTCGACAGGCTCGTGCCTGCCGATTATCCTTACAAACATGGGGAGGGGAATTCGGACGCCCACATGAAGTCCTCCCTCCTGGGCTGTTCTGTCATGATTCCTTTGTCGGGCGGAAGACTCGTGCTTGGAACCTGGCAGGGCGTTTACCTTATGGAGTTTGATGGTCCCCGGGAGCGGAAAGTCGTTGTCTCGGTTTTTTAGGAAAATTATATGGAGAGTATTATGAGAGTCTGTTCAGCCGTGCTTCGAATCATCGCCATTTCAGGCCTCGCCGTTCTCTTTGTTGTGGGCCCTGTCCATTCCGCCACGAAGGAGACCGTGCAAACTCCGAGCGAATACGGCGTTTATGCGAAAACCGCCAAGGGTTTGGTCAGGATTATGACCAACGAGGTCTACGATGACCAACGGATTCTCTATATCGAAAGCAACAAGCCTGCCCATTTTTTTCTCAATTCCATCCAATACTTCGTCATATACGGGAACCACGATATGCAGTATTTAACCCTCAATGAGCTTAAGCCCTTTCAAATGACTCCCCTCGGCATACCGCGGTTCATGTTCGGACGCGACATGCCTGTGACGGTGCAGAAGAAAAGCAATCTTCTCTATATAGTGAAACCCAAAGGGCTATTCGGGAGGGGCTACTATGCCCTCTGGATCAACGACTCAGCCTGGGATTTTACGATCGACTAGGACGACCGATCGACAGAGGGCGGCCGTTTCCGCCATGGGCGGCTTGCCCAAAAATTCCCTTTGCCAGACGCGGTAATGCTCCTTATGTTTCTGTCGGATGAGAATGACGATTCTTGAATGAAAGGGAGGGAAGCCGATGAACAGCGACGAGGTGCTTAGGGAGGAGCTACTGGCTCTCTTGCGGGGAGGCAATGCTCACATGAACTTCGACAAGGCAGTCTCGGGCTTCCCGATGGAGAGCATCAACGAGCAGGTCCCCCAGGGCACATACAAGGTCTGGCATCTCCTCGATCACATGAGGATAGTCCAATGGGATATACTCGAGTTCGTGCGCAACCCTTGTCATGTCTCGCCTGATTTTCCGGACGGATATTGGCCCCGGCCCGATGAGACGGCTACTGTCGCCCAATGGAAGGAGATCGTCAAGGGCTTCAAAGACGACCTTGCGGCCGTGGAGGCTATCGTGCGGGACCCGAAGACGGATTTCTTCGGTCCTATGGCCCATGCCAAGGATTACACGGTCTTCCGCGAGATGCTGCTCGTTGCCGACCACAATGCCTATCACGTGGGTGAATTCGTTTCTCTGCGACGCGTACTCAACCTGAGGCCGATCAAGGAGTATTAGTTTTCCTTCTCAGGCTGCGTCTAAAGAGGACTGCGTGCTCCTGTTCTAGTCCGACCCCTTTCTGTCGCATCATGCCCCTTTTTTCGGCGAAGGGCCAAGGTCATCGAGCAGAGCTCGGTCATGATCAAGGAACGGCAGAGGGACTTGAGTCTGCTGCCGATCTTTTCCAGTGTTCCTGAAAGATTGCTCAAGGCAGCTAGGACGTCTCCCCTGTTCTCTTCGGAGGCGCTGAGATTCCGGGCAGTCTCCTC
>CAVVPU010000042.1:0-21977 GCA_963750015.1 uncultured delta proteobacterium
GGGACGCCCATAACTAAATGATTCCTGAGAAGTAACTCCCCTTTTCTTGATGTTTTTGTCATCTAACTATTGTATTTAATTAAGTACAATGGTATAATAGTCCATGTATAAGAAAACTCCTCCCCAAATGAAGCTATTCGGTATAGAGTCCAAGGTATCCCCTTCGGTCCGCACTCGTCTCGAGTCCTCCTGGGCTCACCTGTTCCGCGGCGAAGTACTCCCCATTCTTTTGAGGAACGAAGACCGCTATGCACGCCTACGGGAAAACGGGCAGGCCCAATTTCAGCGTCGCCCGTCTTGTAGGCTTATGTCTCCTCCAGGAGTGGAACGACTTCAGCGACCAGGAGGCCTTGGACGCCTACAGTTTGGGATCTGGTGGCATCTTCCACTCGATCTGAGCGATGAGGAGGACTCCCTGTCCCGCCGCTCCCTTGTCGAGTTCCGAAGACGACTCGCAGCGAACGATCCGGATATGACGCTCATCCGTGCAATATTCGACAATGTGAGGGATTCGGCCATCCAGAAACCTCGGCCTCTCTTCTTCACACCACCAGAGGGTTGAACTAGACCCATCTGCGTCTCCCACGTCCGCGTTCCGGGGCGGGGGGGCCCTGTTCTCGAATACCCTCGATATCTTATTCAGGATCTCAACAAGGATCATCTCTTCCAGGTTCCCAAAGCCATTCAAGACTGGCATGCGACAGAACCCGAAGGCTGGTTCGGACTGGGTCCTGCCGAGCAGAAGGTCAAAGTGGAAAATCTGGCCGGATACCTCCATGAGCTTGTCCTTATCTTCGAGAAAGACCTTGCACAGAGCGAACCCTACATGCTTATGAAGCGCCTCTTTTCCGAGCAGTGCGAGGTAAACGAATCCAAGGTCGAGGTGAAGAAGAAGACCGAAGGAGCCACCCTTCAATCCCCCTACGACCCGGACGCCTCGTATGGACATAAAGGCGCAGGGTATAGCGTCCAGGTGGCCGAAACATGCAACAACGATAAGGCGGAGATCATCACCGACTATGAGGTCCACGGCGCTGCCCGGTCCGACATGGGTAAGGCCCTCTCGGTGATCGAACGTTTGGATGATGCCGGATTGAAACCCGCGACGCTCTTTGCCGACGGCGGGTATCCTTCCGCGCCGTCGGCATTAAGATGATCGAGCGCGGCATCGACTTCATGGCGCCCGTCACCCGGCACCGATTGGCTGACGATACCATGGGCAGAGACCTCTTCACCTTCGACCCAAAGGCCACGCCGCGAAGTGTCCCATGGGCCATGCGCCTTCCGACCACCGCATCTTAAGTGCCCACAACACCACGGGCCGTTCCCTCCATGCGATCTTCGACGGCGATACCTGCCGATCATGCACCATGCTCGATCGCTGTCCTGTACGGGCTCCCAATCATCGGGATAAAGGCTGCGGGCCTCGTGATACCGTGGGCGACTTCCGTCTGGAGATCACGGCTGAGCTTCGCTTGCGGGATGAGATGTACGCCCTCAGAAGACTACCGAATGGAAGGACCGCTACAGGATCCGTGCAGGGATCGAGGCGACGAACTCCGAGTTGAAGCGGGCTCACGGCATCGGGAGGCTTCGGGTACGTCGATTGGCAAAGGTATGCTTTGCCGTGGCCTGCAAGGTCACGGCATGCAACATCAAGAGATGGGCCAAGGCCCTCTCTGCCTTACGAAGGCTCATATATGGCTGCACCCGTACTGTTTACCTCGTCATAAAGTTCACGTGGGCCGATGCGGAGAGAGCGTTCATGGCTCGAAGGAGCATATGCTCTTGGAGTGAATTGAGTGAGCGGATCGCTTGAAAAAGGGGGGTTTACTTCTCAGGAATCACTAAATAACTAACACTGCCCAGGGAGTTCAATGAGCCAGAGACACGGCGTCAGCCCTTGACAGTAGGCAACTTCTTTTCTAGTTTATCCATATTTTCCCACACCCTTTGGTCTTCTTTCATGTGGTCCTCCAATCTGCTCACTATCTTCTTTACTGCAGAGTAGGTGACGTTTCTGAAGTAGGCCCCGATCTGCGGGTTGGACAGGGCCGTATGCGTCCGGGTCGGGTGGCCCTGCAATTCCTTTCATTTCTGTGAGCTTTTGGTAAGAACAGGATTAGGAAACGGCGGAGCCGCTAGAGGTTATTGAATTCCTCTAACGTAAGCCCTGTTTGTTTGATGAGCTTCATAAGAAGACCGGGGCCGAGTTCATCGTGCTGGGGAATGGATAGGGTCCATTGATAACCTTCTTTGGTCATCATCACATGAGAACCCTTCTGCCGGACCGCTTTCCAACCTGCCCGCTGAAATTTGCGTACGGCTTCCGCGCCGAGCAGAGCTCTATGGCCCTCCCCATTAGACGGCGACTTCAACGAACTTGGACGAATCGGCTGAATGCGTGGCCTCCATAACTTCAAGCCAACCTTCGATGGCCTCGCGGATGTTGTGGACAGCTTCATCGTAAGTTTTTCCCTGGGAAAGACAGCCCGGAAGAGCAGGCACCTCCGCAACATAGTAACCCTTCTCGTCCTTTTCTATCACCACATGCAGCTTCATCTGTTCTCCTTATTGAGAAATCTACCATATCCATAAAATAGTGTCAAAACGGGCAGATTGACATTTCAACTCATCTTCCGTGTTCGGAGAGCATACTCTTTTCCACCTTCTCCCATAGGGGATCGTCCTGCCCTTTCAGGGACGCATGGGGGACATCCATAACTAAATGATTCCTGAGAAGTAACGCTGTTTTTCGGCATAATGACGACTTGCATCGAAAATTACACCTGTATTTCCGAGACATTATGAGGAGCTTATCGCGACGATTTGATCGAAAGTCACTTGCTTCTCAGGAATCACTAAATAACTAACTCATTGAGGTAAGCCCCCGGCTTTGCCGGGGGACTCCCGAAGTTTGACTTCCGCCTCTCGGGCATTATCCGTTTCTGAAAGCGCTTGGCTTAGGGGGGCTGACCCCTCCTACCCCTTCGCGGGACAGGCGCAGGTTCAAAGGCTCATGGCCCACCCAGATCGAAGTCGCCCGATATGTGAGATTTCGGATAGCCCCTCAAAGGCGCCATTCCTTCATTTCGGGCTTATCTTGGCGCGAGGAACTCACTCGTTCGGGGGGTCACGGAAAATAGCGATATACGTCTTTTCGATGTAGGCAACGGACAAAGATGCACGTGTCCTCAGGAACGAGTAGCCCTATTCGGTACTCACCGACCCTGATACGATAGTAATGATCCCCACCTTTGAGTTTCTTTAGGTCTGCTATGGTTTGGAGGTTTTCAGTCTTCTCAACGCTCTCGATTGCAGCTTTGATCCGTTTGAGTGTTGTTTTATTCGTGATTTTGCTGATGTCTTTCAAGAAACTGGTCTTGAACCCGACCTTCACGCTTTACCCTCAAGAATCTTGAAAACCTCTTCCCTCCTGACAGGTTTGGTTTTCTCGCCTTCTTTGATGGCGCGGGCAAGCGCTATGTCTTCCAAAGCCACTTCGATTGCTTCGTGGAAAAGGTCTTGTCGTTCCTCCAGGACTTCCACGAGGGCCGTCTTAATCACATCTTTAAGCTGTTCCCTGTTCATTGATGACTGCATATTGTCACCGCCTCAAGTGTATTACTAAGGATATCACTTTCAGGCTGATTCATCAAACTTACCGCCTTACCTGAATCCACCGCCCCTTCTTACCTATACTCCCCCGGCAGTCTCAAAGGGCAGGGGGGCATGGGGGACGTCAGATTACCTTCCTCCGTCCGCGTGCAGGCGTGAAGAGGACTATAGGATGTCCCCGACCCCTCCCCCACGACGCTTTTTTTTATTTATGACGTCGTAAAGCCTTCTCGTCGCATCCGTCCTGACTCCGAACTCCTCCCCGAGGCGGATTATCGTTCCCCCGAAGAGGTCTCTTTCGTCGTCCTTGCCCTTGTTTTCGAAATCCCTCTGAAAAGAGGTCTTTGTCTCATGAGGGAAGCCCGCGGCTTTCTTCAGCGAGTCATCCACGATAGCGGGGCTGATTCCCACGCCGGAAGAAATGGCCAGGTCAAGGATCTCCTTCATCACCGACCTGGTCTCCTCCAGCATCTTCCCTGATTCCAGCACCTGGCCGAGGGTCGCGTCGTAGCATGCGGTCACCAGCCCGAAGGAGGCGATGAAAACGAACTTTCCCCAGATTTCCGGATAGGGGTCGGCGGACCATTCGTGCCTTATCGCGGCGTTGTCGAGCAGCTCTAACAGGTAAGAGACATCGTACCCGGGACGGAGAGGATCGGGGCCGCAAATGATCTTGCAGGTGCCTCCTCTCTGCACGACTCTTCCCGGTTCCTCGATATGGGTCCCGACATAGACGCAGGCGGGCAGGATAACGCCGCCCGCAATGGCCGCGCGGAGCCTCCCGTAGATATCTATGCCGTTCAGCAAAGGCAGGACTACCGTCCCATCGCCGATCTTTCCCTTCAGCTTTTCGGCCACGGACCCGAGATCGTAGCTCTTCACGCATATTAGGCAGACGTCAAGGGCGGGAAGGTCCGAGACGCGGTCGGTCGCCAGGTCCGGACGGCACACGATTTCCCCGTCTTCCTCAGTAACGAGGATGAGTCCTCTTTCCTGGATGGCGGACAGGTGCGCGCCTCTCGCGAGAAAAGAAACATGCTCTCCATTCCCCCTTGATTCAAGGAAGTGGGCGATCTTGCCGCCGAAAAACCCGCCGACGCCACCTGTGCCGATGACCCCTATATTCATCTCGATAACCTTTGCTTTTCCGTCCGTATTCTTTTGCTATGATAACTCGGGGCGACGTATCTCTTCAAGGACGTCAGTCCTTATCCACTATTACCTTTCTCTTCTTGACGCACTGCCCCGGCACTGATTTGAGCCTTTAATTAAGCATTCAAAATTACTTTCCCCTTTTCCCCTTTTCACTTTCCACTACTTTATTCCCCCCCTCTTTACCCCCCCTCCTGATGCCCATTTCGAGTACAGACTCATTGCCGCCGGCGTGACTTGGCCGACCTACGGATGAGCTGCTGCCCACAAAGTGGACAGGGGCCCTCTAATGGTAATGGGTGATCCCTCTACCCCTAGGCCGAGCCCCCTCGACGGACCGCTCAATACTTCCCGTCCGGTTGCACTGACGGGACGCGGTCGAACTCAATGTTGAAGAGATGGCCTCCCACTCGCTTCACCTCCCGAATGTAGACATCCTGGACCACGTCCCGCGTCTTCGGGTCGATGCTCATCATCCCACGCGGACTCAGCCAGCTCATGCCCTTGGCAACCGCTACGAACTTGTCGCCGTCAGCGGACCCACTCGTCTTCCCGAGCACCTGATAAATGAGCGCCATGCCGTCATAACCGCTCACCGACATAAAGTTTGGCCGCCTGCCGGGGTTCGCCTTCTCGAAGGCGGCGACATAGGCCTTGTTCTCTGGTGAGGGATGGGCCGCCGAATAGAAGTGGGAGGTGATCGTCCCGATGACGGAATCTCCCATGCCGTCGAGGAGGTCGTCATCCATCACGTCCCCCGGACCGATGATTTTGATGCCCTCCTTAGCAAGGCCGCGCTCAGTGCACTCCTTGATAACCGCTGCGCCCTCTCCCGCGGGGACGAAGATGAAGAGAGCATCAGGCTTGGCCCCCTTCGCGCGTTGTACGAAAGGCGCGTAGTCCGGGTTTTGGAGAGGAACGCGCACCGAACCCAGAATCTGGCCGCCATTCTCTTTGAAGACCTTGATGAAGGTATCCTCCGAATCAATGCCCGGCCCGTAGTCGGTGACAAGCGTGAATACCTTCTTTATCCCGTGCTTTCCTGCCCAGGCGCCGATAGGCGCCGTTTGTTGGGGCAGGGTAAAAGAAGTGCGCATGATATAGGGTGACTTCTCCGGGATGGCGAGCGTGCCCGCCGCCATTACGATCATGGGCGTCTTTGCCGCCGTCGCGATCGGGGCCGCAGCGAAAGCAAGGGGCGTGAGACCGAAGCCGGCGAGGATCTCGGCGTGATCATTGGTGACGAGCTCCTGGGCTATGCGCTTCGTGATCTCCGGCGCGCTGGCGTCATCGCGCAGAAGTAGCTCTATCTTGCGGCCGGCGACGACGTCACCGTGCTGTGCAACATAGAGCTTGGCGCCGAGGTATACCTGTTGGCCGATCGATGAAGCGAAGGGCCCCGACATGGGGAGAATCACACCGATCTTCAAGGGTTGCTGGGCAAAAGTTACGGTGGGCATGCACACGCCGATGGTGACGGTTATCAGGGCGACGACGAAGACAAACCTGGCGCTCATGAGGTATTCTCCTTTTCTCGATTTGAGAATCTTGTACGGGTTTTTCCGTTTCTATAGGGAGAACTTGGAGTCAAGTCTTTACTCTTGGCTCAAAATCCTCCCCTCCGTCCCCATCTCCTCTTTCTTATCCATGTAACACGCGAAAGGAGATTGTGCAAGAAGAAAAACAGGAGTGCAGATAACCTTAAGCAGTAGAGCGGCCTATACCTGGAAAAACGGCCGACTCGATTGTCCCCGACCAATTAGCTTCGCTCAACGGCTCTCTGAGCCGTCATAAGGGACGTAGTCGACTAACGTGACTGGTCCTCTCTCCTCCGCATTATTCTGGACACCCCCGACGTGCTGATGCCCAATTGTTGTCCGATTTCGGCATAGGGAGTGCCCTGGCTGTTGCTGTGGAATCTAATTATTTCTTTCCCTGCGGTACCAGAAGCTTTTCCTGGGTAGACTTCAGTTGGTCGCTGATCCTTTGAAGCGTCTCCGGGTCGTAAACGATCCTCGGAGTGAGGAAGATGAGGAGATTCGTACGTGTAAGAGACTTGTCGCTATAGCCAAAAAGTGGCCCGAGAACGGGAATCGAGCTGAGAAACGGGACACCCTGCTGGTTGTCCTCCGCGCTGTCTTGTATGATGCCGCTGATGACGATCGTCTGGGCATCCTTCGCCCCCACCGTCGTCTTGACCGACCTCTTGTTCGTGGTCGGCGCCGTCTGCGTAGTCGAGCCCACGGTTGCCGTCGTCGACACGACCGTCGTCACCTCCGTGAAGATGTTGAGGTAGACGAGACCGTCCTTGTTGATATAGGGCTTCACTTTGAGCTTGACGCCCACGTCGCGATAGTCGAAATTAGTGATGGGGTTGCCCGACGAGTCGAGGCGAACGCTCGTCGTATAAGGGATATTCGAGCCGACTGTGACTTCTGCTTCTTCGTTGTTCAAGGTGAGGAGCTGCGGAGTGGAAAGGATGTTCACTTTTTGGTCCGCAGCCTCCGCCTGAATGAAGGTCTCAACACTGGGAAAGGTGACGCCGTCGATTGTGATCGACTGTCCGATGACGCCTATGTTGAGCCCTGACTTGAGGGCGCTGAGGGCAGTCGAAGCGGCGCTTGTGCTCGATGAGCTGCTCGTCGCAAGCCCGGCGGCAAGCGGCTCGAGGGCGGCGCCCGACGAGGAGGAGGTCCCGACAATGTTGCCCCCTATTATCTTGCTCCCGTTCACAGACCCCCCTAAGAGCCACTCCACGCCGAGGGTCTGTGTCTTGGTCAGGGACATTTCCACGATTGCCGCCTCGACGAGCACCTGGGGTCTGTACGTGTCGATCTCCTCGATGATGCGCCGGACCTCCTTCAAGTCCTCGGGCGGTGCGCTGATGAGGAGCGAGTTCGTGGCAGCGTAAGCAGTAAAGAAGACCTTCTCCTTCTGCGTCTGTCCTTTCCCCTCGGCGAGCAGAGTCTGAAGCGCCTTGGCGAGGTCTGCCGCGCTCGTATTCTGTACATTATAGACCTCGATGCCGGAGAGTTGTTTAGATACGGGGAGATCGATCTCGGCGATGAGGGCCTTGAGCCGCTGTAAATTGGAGGAAGTATCGATCATCAACAAGGCATTCGAGGAAGGCACGCTCACCAGATAAGCGTCCCGCGACATGAGCGGTCTCAAGATTCCCACCATGCCGTTAGAATCGAGGTACTCCAGGGGGCAGACGAGGGTAGTGATCCTCTCCTCGTTCGACAAGTCCATGAGCTTTGCCCTGTCGAGTGTTTCGACGGCCATGCCCTTGGCGTCCGCTGTCTTCACGATCTTGAGAGCCTCCGGCGTGGCCACTATACTGAACCCATAATAGCTGAGCACGCTCTCGAAGACACGGAAGACCCCTTCCTTCGTGAGGCTTCCCGGTGACAGCACGGTCACCCTGCCCTTGACGACTGCTTCGTCGTATATGAAATTCTTTCCTAAGATATTACTGACAAACCGGATCAGGTCGCGCAGCTCGATATTGTCGAACTGCATTTGGACCGAGCCGTCCTCTCGCGGGAGCCGCCTCAGACCGGACAGGAACAGGAGATGGCGGCGCGGGCGTCGGCGACGACCGGCCGGACAGTTCGGGACTGCCCGGAGCAAGAGCAGAGGGGGGCTCGGCTTGAACCACTTCAACGCGCCCGCCCGTGGACAGACCCGTTGCCATGGGATCACGAGCCTCGCCAAGGGCCGCTGATGCGATGGCGAAATGCGCCGCGAAAGCCAATAAGAGCATCAGGCCCGCTTGTTCTCGTTGTGGCAACAACTTTGCCCACCCGCTTGTTTTGTGTCCCAAGAAAATTTTCCTTCTGTTTCGCCTCGCGGCGAGCACGCATATTGACGGGTCCGCATATCCCGAAGGAAAGTGCGTAGCGGAGAAGAATTGTGAGGGCAGAGGATGAATCTGAATCGGCTTCCGGATCCAGACGCCTTCACCGGGGCTTTGCCGTGCGACAGATCTTCGCTACCTCCCCCGGTGAACGGTGCTATATTGAGAACCGCTTTCCGACAGGCGGGGGTCACAATGGCCGCAGAGGTCGTCGCGCCCGTTTGCCGGTGAGCCTTCTTGCCCTGTTGCCTGCCGGAGGGAAACACTCGTTTTCACCGCTTTTCCTGATCCCCGGAGTTTTCATCGACTCGATTGATTTTCTCTTCGAGCCGATCGAGTCGTCCTCTAAGCTCTTCAATTGCCTTCTCGTCTTCTGTTTGATCCGACAGTGCCTCGTTGAGGGAATCGAAGAGCCCGGAAGAGTACTGATCCTTTCGAATCCATATGTACTCCGGTTCTCCCAGCAGAGTCGGCCACCTGACATTTTTCCCGTATACGTACTCCACTCCATCGACCGTCTTCACGTCCCCCAACTTTGGCCGAGGTTCCTGCCTATCGACCTCCGTGCGTGCCTTCTCCACGCCTGCGCTATTCTCCTGCTTCGATGTCAAGGCACATGAGGGGAGGATCGGGAGCATAAGAAGGGTGACAAAAAGCACATGACCCGTGCATCTCCCGGCAATCGGGCTGCAAACTACCAGAGAAAACAATTTACAAAGCATGAAAAGAACCTCCTCTTGATATCTGACACCCGCAATGAGACTGCCGCACTCGCCTTGACCACGAGAGGCAAGAGACGCATTATGTTTCTTGACCGTGAGAGCGAAAAAGGCACGGATTCTCGTCTTCCCGAAGACGGAAGGTCAAAGAGGGCGAGCAATGATGCTCGAATGGTCGCCGTCCCAGCCTCCTTCGTGACAAGAAAGAGCTTATCTCTTTCGATAGCACCGACGAAGGCACCGAGCCAGGAAATCGCCAAAAAGGGCTGATTGTCGCCTGCGCTACACATAATGTTTGACTAGGTCGGGATAGAGCGGCAACAGGTTACATGTTGCCATGGTTCCGACTATCCCTTCAATTCTGGTACGGGCACTTCGACGGTTGAATCACTCGTCCTCAAAATATTTGCTCATTAAGATCCTGAGGTTGGCGATTGCCTGCGCGTGTAGTTGGCTAACGCGCGCTTCGGTCAGCCCGAGTGTCATTGCTATTTCCCTCATGTTCATGTCTTCGCGATAGTATCGCATGAGTACCATTCTTTGGCTCTCCGGCAGCCGTTCAAAAAACCGAAAAGGATTTTCGCCGAGGAGCTTTCTGTTTCTCCGTTTTGTATTTGTAGCATCGGGTCGACATCTTCACGGAAGTGACTACAGTCGTATCGACGGCGGCGACCGCAAGCCTCGACTGGGATGCCGTCCTCATTCACATTCAGGACACAGATAGGGGACGTAGCTGACAAACGTGACTTTGACACAGGCGGGGGACGTAGCTGACCAACGTGACTTGGCTGCACCTCCCTTTCACCTTCTTCACTCTCGTCGTATTTTTTCATCATAGCCGCGAGCAATCCTGTTTTGCAAGAAAAATAGTCATCCTCCCTGCTCACAGGAAGCGTTCTTGACCTGCTTTTCCTTGCTCCATTTATGAGAGATGCATCTGAAAGGGGGATGGGGTTGGGACAGGCCGTCGCAGGGACCGTAGTCGACGAACGTGACTTGCCATTTTCTCAAACGATGCTATTGAATGAACTACCTCGCGGCTCGCTGCGGGGTAGTTCATTAGGAAAGGTAGAAGGGCCCTTTATTGGGCGACCCCAGGTCTTTTCTATTTTGCGGAACGCTCTAAGGCAGATAAAGAAGAGACCCCGGGTGGGTGTTTCCGAGGTCTCCTCCGATTAATGTCACGCTGCCAATCTGTCTTTCTTGCTCTCTTCGCCGAAAAGGGTGTCCAGATCGAGGAGTATAAGTATCCGGTCGGCCAAATTAATCACGCCTTTGATGTACCCGGCGTCGTTGGCCCCCGTAATGCTGGGAGGAGCTTCTATCTTCGGGTCTTCTATCCTGAGTACTTCCGAAACCGAATCGACGATGAAGCCCAGGACCTTGCCCTCGATCTCGACGACCATGATCCTGGTCATCTTATCGTACTCTGCCTGATCGAATCCCAGTTTGCTCCGGAGGTTGACGACAGGAATGATCTTACCCCGAAGGTTGATTATACCCTCGATGTAGGAGGGTGCGTTAGGTATCTTCGTGACATCGATGATCCTGTTGATCTCATGGACCCTTTTGATATCGATGCCGAACTCCTCATCCTGCAAACGAAACGTGACGAGCTGAAGTGATTCGTCGTTCATGATCTCCTCCCCTATACTTCTAATTGCTGCGCGATCTGCTGCAAATTGCTCCTCACTTCGAAAGCTCCTTCGATGCCCCGGTCACCTCATGCGAGGATCGGGATGTCTCGCGGAATACGCCGGAGATGGACCCTGTATCCTTACCGAACTGATCTGAAGCCGCCGACATCTCCTCGATGGCCGTCGCAGGCCGTCTTCCGGAGTAGCAGCTACCACCCGCAAAACTGGATAACATCCCCTGAAAGGAGGAAAAGGAACTACCACCGGGGGCTCCATCGCCCATGAACTGTTATCGGAATTTCGTGTCTGAAATTAAGGGCAGGGAGGTAAGAAAGACCGTTGATTGGTTTGATTGGTTGAATTGGTTGTGCGGCCCCTGGCCGCATGTTCTTAACTAATAAAACTAATAAAACGAATCGAACCAATAAAACAGAGACCGTTGGTCGGTTTGCGGCCCGCACCTACCTGAAGAGAGACTTTATTGCCTTCGACAGATACCTTGGCTTTATTGCCATGGCCGGCCTTATTCTAAGAGCGTTGAAGAAATGCTCCCTGGCCTTTTGCCCTTTCCTTGAAAGATAGAGCCTTCGGAAAAGCTCGAGGTGCCTGTGAGCCATGAGATCTTTCCGCATGTATTCCAGGGCGCCCTCGTAGAAGGGGTCGTCGACGATGGCGGTGACGAGGGCCATGTCCTGTCTGATCACTTCCTCGGCGTCGTGGCGCAGGCTGTCGGCATGGCTGAGATTGATCGTGGCCGGCTTTGCAAGGAAGTATCCTTTTGCAGCGAAAAAGACCTTGGCAAAATAGACCAGGTCTTCGCCGTTGGCGAGGCCGGTAGGAAAGGAGAAGCGCTTGGCGAGATCCGCCCTTACCATGGCCGCGCTCGTCTGAAACCGGAGATGGTTCAAGAGAAGCTCCTCATAGAACCGGTCGGAGACCCGGTCTTCAAGTTCCCTTTTTTTGTGACGTATCCTCCCCGAGGCATCGCAGGAATCGGTATCGGTGAAGACGATGCCGATATCGGAATGCTCCATGAGGATTTCTACCCTCCATGCAATCGAGTCGGAGAGAAGGAAATCGTCCGCATCGAGAAAGGCGATGAAGGCCCCCGAGGCCTGTCTCAGGCCGTTGTTTCGTGCCGCGGAGACTCCCTGGTTTTTTTGCTGAATGTAGACGACGCTCCCACCGAACCCCTTCACGATCTCACTCGTCTTGTCCGTCGAGCCGTCATCCACCACGACGATCTCGATATTGCCATAGGTCTGATCCAGGCAGGACTTTACGGCTTTCGAAAGATAAGGGCCGTAGTTGTAAGTGGGGATGATGATGGATACGAGAGGCCCATCGATGCTTCCGGGCCTCTGCTGTGGCGATTGGGTCATCTTGCTTTTCCCGACATTCCTTTGCATGGAGACGGCCTAGGTTACACCGTTGAAATCGGCGAGTCAACAAAAGGTGCAGGGCAGTAAGAAAAATGAGCCGTGCCCCTTGCCGGTTTTCACAAAATGGACTAGATTCTTTTTTGTTTACGTGATATAATAATCTAAGCCTTTTGTACAACTCTGTTCGTGGTTGCGTTTCACAGGTGTTCCAAACGCTTGAGAGAGGTGACATTATGTTCACAGAGTTAAGCTACAAATGGAATAACGGCACTAGGGCTATCCGTCGTTGGGTCGTTCCCTACATTTATTCACGGGTCTACTCGAACGAGTTCAGACCGGTACTCTGTTACCTTTATACTGAATGGCGGTGCAACATCGACTGCCACTACTGCCATCAGTACGACAACAAAAGGGAAGGGATGACCCTGGAGACGGCGAAGGAGAGCCTTGACTGGCTCAAGAGCATAGGCTGCAGGGTGGTGCCACTCATGGGGGGCGAGCCGCTCGTAAGAAAGGATTTCACCCTCGACGTGATCCGCTACGGTACTGAGAACGACTTTTTCATGTACCTGCCCACCAACGGCTATTTGATGGACGAGCCCTTTATCGACGAGATGGGCAAGGCAGGGGTCGCCGCGGTGAACCTGGCGGTCGACTGCGTGGCGCCGAGAAAGGGGTTGCCAAAAGCCCTTCTCGCCATTGAGCCCCAGTTCAGGTACCTCGTGGAACAGCAGAAGAAGTACGGCTATCTTGTCTTTTTCAATATCAATATATGCCGCACCAATATTAAGGACGTGAGGCTCCTGACCGAGATTGCCCATCAGAACAGGATAGGCACCGACTACCATTTGAACGAACCGCCCCACAGCTTCACCAACCAGGATCATTACAAACACAAGGATGACGGTCTTTTCGTCACACCCGAGCAGTATGACGAGGTGGACCGGCTCCTTGACTGGATCATAGAAAAGCAGCGCGAGGGATGGCCCATGGTCAATTCCATCGAGCATCTGGAGTCCTTCAAGCGGCGCATGAGAGGCGATGTAGGGCAGTGGGAGTGCCGGGCGGGCATGAACGGCGGTCTTATCAGGCCTGACGGTACACTCTCGCCGTGTTTTGATATGATCAATCACGACCACGACTGGGGACGCGTCGGAAATGCCCGGTTCGAACACGAGGATCTCTCTGCGCTCAAGCAGGAGTGCATGAACCTCTGCTCGTCCACGTGCTTTCATACCATGGCCCACTACTACAGGCTCAGCTCGCTCACCGAGTGGGTGCGCAAGCACACGAGGGTAGGGTAAGGGCCGTCGAGGTAGGATGGCAGTGCTTTAGAAATAGGGCAAGACAAGAGCAAAGGCAAAAAGACCGTCGGATATGGTTAGGTGGGTGAGGGAGAGCCGCATGGCAAGAATCGCGATCTGCGGCGCCCTGCCGCACCTCATGCCCATCCGCCGTAAGGCGACCCCCGTGGTGGTGTGGCTGCTCTTAACCGGTCTTGCGGAGACGGGGGTGCCCCGCTAAAACAGGTGGTACTTTTCTACTTGTGGGCTGCAGGCAATGAGGCACGACAGGTCATCCACATCTCATCGATTCTTCCCATGCGGCTCTCCACTCCACACTGGGTTCGGCCCTGCGTGGGCCAAACCCAGTGTGGAGTACATAGGATAGAAGACCCAACCAAAAGGCGGCCCTATAGGCCGCCGAAGGGCACCCCCAATTGCCCCTCCGTGGGCCAATTGGGCACTTCATAGGATAACAACCCAGTTAGAAGGCGGCCTGCAGGCCGCCTTACCAGTACTAAGGCCATGCGCGCCCGCGGCGGTCCTTCCTTAAAGGGCAAAAGAGGCCAAGACTATTCGGGACTGCGTCCCGACGAGCAGGCTTTGAGGGAGGTTCGGCCGGCTTTGCCGGCGGGCACCCGCGAAGCGGGTCGGAGGCGACGCGAGCCCCCCCCCAAGGTCGTCCGCGAGCCCCCAACAACTACCCCCACCCGGCAGTATCACGTGACGTGGGCAGTGCGCGCCCGCGGCGGTCCTTCCTTTTCATGAAGGGGAGGCTCCGTGGGCTTTGCCCACGGAGGGGGCGACGCGAGCCCCGTTAGATTGACAAGAACCGTGCGCCTGTGGTAAAGAAAGGCTCCATGCGGCAACCCCTTATAAAGCCCTTCAGGGGCCTTCTTTATAACGCCGGGAAGATCCCCGATATTTCGAACTGCGTCTGTCCGCCTTACGACGTCATCTCCGACCCTTCAGTTTACTACGACCGGAGCCCTTTTAACGCGATAAGGCTGGAGGCGCCCCTGGGAGGCGAGGGCCTTGACCCCTACGAGACCGCGGGAAGGACCCTCGATCGATGGCTCGCCGACGATCTCCTTGTTTTCGACAACGCCCCATCTATCTATTTCTACGAGCAAGAGTTCAACCTCAATGGCACGGTCCTCCGTCGCACGGGGCTCATCCCTCTCGTGAGGCTCGCGGGGGAACAGATCCTGACCCACGAGCACACGAGAAAGAAGGCGACACAGGATAGAGAAATGCTCATCGAAAGGCTGAAGACTTTCACGAGCCTCATCTTTGCCATGTACGAGGACAGGACAAAGGAAATAGAGCAGTTTGTGGGTGAGGCGAAAAAGGAGCAGCTTTACGACTTTGTCGACGAACAATCGGTGAGGAACAAGTTTTATCGCCTGACAGATCCCCGGCAAATCGATGCACTTGCAAACCTCATGGACGAGAAAAAACTCTATATAGCGGATGGGCACCACAGGTTGAGCGTCTCCAGGAAGCTCGGCCTTCCCTACGTCGCCATCTACCTCACGAGCATGTATGCAGACGGGATTGCAGTGCTTCCCTATCACAGGATGGTCAAGCTCATCAGCCCGCGAGGGGTGAGGGAGATCCTTAGCTGCCTCGCGCCCTATTTCGATGTCTCGGAAATCCCGTACACGGGTGCGGAGGCCCTGAAAGGGCTTATCGAAGCCGCTTCCGCTTCCCCCGTTCTCTCTTTCATGCTCTATGCCGGGCAGCAGGAGCGCGTGCTCTATGCGCTCCGACAGAAAAAGGAGATAGACTTCGAGCCCGAAGCCAACAAGGAGCTTAAGAGATTGCGGGTGAATATCATCCACAGCGGCGTGCTGAAGCACCTCCTCGGCATCAAGGATGAGGAGATTTCCTTCTTGAACGACGCCGTGGAAGCGGTGAAAGGCGTCGACGATTCTTTATACGACTATGCGGTTTTCGTGCCTGCCACAACGGTCGACGAAGTGAAGAATATTGCCGATAACGGCCTCTACATGCCCCCCAAGTCGACCTATTTCTATCCCAAAGTCCTCACGGGCCTCGTGTTTCACAAGTATGACTGATTCGCTCAAGGACGACGAGACCCTCGATATACTCTGCAGCGAGCGGGTTCGCCTGATTCAGAAGAAGGATGGATACCGTCTCTCGATCGATCCTCTGCTTCTGGCTAATTTCGTTCACCTGAAAAAACATGAATCCCTTTTGGATATAGGCACAGGTTGTGGTATTATACCTATATATATGTCGAAAAGAGGGTGCACCAACAGGTTCACCGGAATAGAGATCCAGGAGGAGTTGTACGAACTGGCCCTCAGGAACCGTGAGCTGAACGGCTGTGAGAATGTGTGCTTCCTCAAAGGAGATGTGAGGGAGAAGGGAAAGGAGCTTGCCGGTCATCGGGTAATCGTATCGAACCCACCCTACGTGAAAGAGCGGACAGGCAGAAAGAGTCCGGGGGCCTCCCGTCTCATTGCACGTTATGAATCGGCCCTTAATCTCGGAACGCTTCTCTCCGTGACCTCGTCCCTGCTCGGCACCCGCGGCCGCCTCTATTTGATTTATCCGGCACAAAGGCTTGCGGAGTTGCTCCACGCTTCAAAGGAAGTGCGTCTTGAGCCGAAGCGGCTTCGCTTTATCCATTCAAGACAGGAGGAGCCCGCGGTCCTTTCTCTGGTCGAGTTTCTCAAGGGTGGCGGCAGCGGATTGAAGGTGGAGCCTCCACTTTTTATTTACAAGAATTATGATTATACGGAAGAAGTTCAAGACTATTATACCTGAAGGATTGTGAATGGAAGAAGTTGTAAGTCTCATCAAGGAAGACCTCGATAAACTCGAGACTTCCATCGACAAACTGCTTACTACGAGGGTCACCTTCATCAAGGACGTGGTCCACCATATCATCAAGTCAGGGGGAAAGAGGATCAGGCCCATACTGGTTATCCTTTCCTCGAAGCTCTGCGGTTATCAGGGGTCCGGACACCTGCCTTATGCGGCGATAGTCGAGTTCATCCATACCTCCACGTTGCTTCACGACGACGTCGTCGACAACGCCGACACCAGGAGAGGCAGGGCAACGGCCAACACGGTCTGGGGAAATGAATCGAGCGTGCTCGTGGGAGATTTCCTTTTCAGCAAATCCTTCGACCTCATGGTACAGGGCAGCAATGAAGAGATTCTCAAGGTCATGTCCAAAGCCACCACCGAGCTCGCCGAAGGCGAGATCCTGGAGTTGCTCAAAACATCCGATGCGAAGACCTCGGAAGAGGAATACTTCGAAGTGATTGCCTACAAGACAGCCGTTCTCCTGTCGGCTGCGTGCGAGATAGGAGCGCTCCTCGGAGGGGTCGACGAGAAGAAGAGGGTAGCCCTGAGAGACTTCGGTTTCCATGTGGGCATGGCCTTTCAGCTCACCGACGACCTCCTCGATTACACGTCCAGCGGCAGTACTCTGGGCAAGGGCGCCGGAAAGGACCTGAAGGAGGGTAAGGTGACCCTTCCTCTCATCCATGCCATCCAGTTCGCCGACACTAAGGAGCGGGAAACATTAGAAGCGGTTCTCGTAAAGAAGAGAGTGACACGCAAAGACTTCCGGGAGGTATTGGGGATCATCGATAAGTACGAGGGCCTGGAGTACACGGCCCGACTGTCAAAGGAACATGTCGACAACGCGAAGGCCCTTCTCCACGACTTTCCCGAAAGCATTTACAAGAAGGCCCTCCTCGATTTGGCGACCTATATTATCGAGCGTTCCGCCTAGTGTGTATAGGTTCAGCTTGTCCCCGCAATCGAAAAGTTGGTAACATTTAGCATGTTCAAATCCTCTCACCCGGCTCCTTCAAAAGTAACGAACGGCGTATATCTCGTGGGAAGCGCCGATCTGACCGACGAAAAGGACTGCTCTATCTATCTTGTCGATGCGGGCGAACTCGTGCTTATCGATAGTGGAGCAGGGGTCAATACAGCCCGGATAGTGATGAATATTGAGCTTCTCGGCCTCGATCCCTCCCTTCTTTCCACGGTCATTCTCACCCACTCTCACATCGACCACGTGGGCGGTGCCGCCTATTTCAGGGAGCGCTTCAAGGTCAGGATCGTCATGCACAGCCTCGATGCACGTGCAGTCGAGGCTGGCGATCCGATAAAGACAGGGGCTGCCTGGTATGGTCTCCATCTGGTTCCGCTGCCTGTCGACATGAAGCTTCAGGAAGCGAAAGAGGTGTTGAGCTTCCGTGACTCCACACAACTGGTATGTCTTCACACGCCCGGCCACACGCCCGGTTCTCTCTCGGTCTACCTGGACAGGGGAGAGGAGAGGGTGCTTTTCGGCCAGGACATTCATGGTCCCTTTCTCCCTGAGTTCGGCGCTGACCTCTCGGCCTGGCAATCCTCCATGGAGACGCTCATCGACCTCGATGCAGACATCCTTTGCGAAGGTCATTTCGGTATCTACCGGTCGAAGGAGCGCGTCAGGGAGTACATAGAAGATTACCTGGAACAGTACGGTCACTAGCGGTCCCCAAGAATCTCCTTACCCCCAGGGACAAGAGCCTGTCCCTGGGGGCTCCCGTGCCTTCTCTCAACCCGGTCCGGCCCGTCGCGCTCACGAGGGTCGGAGAAAATTTGAGTTGACCGGCCCTTACGCGTACACTACAATTAATGGCAGTCCTGAAAGCCATACCGGGGGTGATCCGTGGGACGGAAAGCCGACGGATCTCTGATCGACGCTAGGACGATCTCGAGCCGGGCCGCCAGGGCAACGCAAATTCTCGTCATCGGAGGTCCTTACAATGTTGAGTATACGTCGTCCCATCTTCTTTGCCCTTCTCGCCTTCTCGCTTCTTTCGTTTCTTTCTCTCCAAGGGTGCAGCTCGGAAAGCAAACCGGGCTTTTCGACCGAATATCAGGCAGTCTTCATGGATAACGGTCAGGTCTTTTTCGGAAAGGTTGATGATGCCGGGGGGACCTATCCTCGCCTGAAGGATGTCTACTACATCGGGAGGCAGGCATCGCCCGACGGAAAAGAGGTGAAGAATATCCTCATCAAACGGGGCAACGAATGGCACGCTCCCGAATTCATGTATATCAACCGGCAGCATATCGTGATAATCGAGCCAGTGGCCGCAAATTCACGGGTTGCCCAGCTCATCAAGGAAGCGAAGAACCAGCAGCCGCAGCCGTCCCAGCAGCAGTAGGGCAGCATCGACATCGGATGTGTCGATAGCGGACGAGGGGCATGACGGAGATAAAGGAATTCACGGCTTTCGCCGAACTACCCGAAGCCGGGCTTGGGTGAGCCCATAGCTGCAATCACCCGGATGGAGATGAACCGAATTCTTCCCGGGATAGGCCCTTCTGAATTGCAGCCTGAAGAATTTTGGCTGCCTCCCGGCTCCTGCCGGCCTCGGTAAGAGCAGCGCGGACGGTCTCGACGGCCGTCACGAATCGCTTTCTTTGCAGCCGTCGACACTGGTTGATCCACGGCTCCTCATCGCCGGCCAGGAAATCTCCGCCGTAAAGATCCAAGAGCGCATGACCGAGGCTTAGCACGCCATCCGGACTCTCCCTATGGCGTACCTTAGCTATCCTGACGATGTCGAGGGTCAGCTTTTCCAGTGATTTCGTATCGAGCCAGACACGGCTTCCGGCCAGGGTTAGTTTGCCGTTCTGAAGCTCGAGGGTGTTCTCGCTTCCCGTAAGGTGGCGAAGCCGGCCGAGGGTAGTCTTGAAAGAGACATGGGCCGCGTCGCCTTCCGCCTCGGGCCACAACAGATCCTCAATTGCCTCCTGACGCACCCCTTCGCCTCCGAGCGCGATGAGTGCCTTGAGGAGGGCAAGGGGTCGTTTCTGCATCTTTCGCGAAAACCTGAGAGGCTCTCCATCCACCACCAGGCGGAGCCCCCCGAACGTATGAATACGAAGCCGCCACGGCCATTCATACATAAACCCGTAGCCGTCCGGGACATTAAGCTTATGCGACCTGATCAGTTGGTTCGCGTAGGCGACCTCGATTCCCCCCAACAAAGCTTCGGCGCAAAGACGGGCCATGTCTTCACGGTGCCACCAAAAATAGAGGGTCACTCCGTACCCCTTGATATGCCCGATGTTAAAGGCCTCTCTCAAGATCCGTCGCCCCTCGGCGACGTTTCCCCGATCGAACATCATGCTCGCCTGGGTGAGTCGCACGAGGTAGAGACAGTGGGTGGCGCCGAGTGGGCGAACCATTGTTTCCACCCTGTCGAGCTGGGCCGCGGCATCCTCTTCCTTCCCGGCCTTACGAAGCACGCATGCGAGGACGATCCTGCCATAAGCTTCGGGAATACAGGCTCCGGAGGCAAGTGCGGACCTCAAACCTTTCTCCACCGCACGCTGGGCTTCGGGCAGGCTGTTACTTGACATATGATAGACGGCCCACAAAGAATAGTGGAGGGATTCGATAACCCGTTTGTCCGCCAAATTCAGTTTACCCATGCGTCTCAGGAATTCTCTTGCCAACTCGAGATCGTTCATTTCAAAGGCTGCGATCGTGGCATGGTCATAGATCATACCGAGATGAAAATGGGAGCCTAATTCCGTCGCTAAATCGATTGCCTTGTTGATAAAGCCCATAGTCTCTTCCCACGAGCCCTTTATCCAATCATGGAGCTCCACTGCCCGCACCATGAAGGCGAGTTGAACCATGGGCGGAGCCTGCGGTGACAGCGTCAACTTTCTGAAATCCTCGGCAAGGTCGTACATCTCCGGGACATTGCCGAATTGCGTATGGTACTCCATGACAATACTCCGTACCATAAGGCGCAGCTCAGCGTCTTCCACCTGTCCGCTGGCCCGGAGTGCCCGATCGACCCATGTTAACATCCCGGGATGCCACGGCTCTCTCCACGTGAGACCGCACACCATGGCCCCGGCAACGCTCGCTTCCACGGCGGGTGGCGATAGGGGCGCCTCGGGATCCACGTTTTCGTCTATCCATTCGATCCACCGGTCGAGAGGCCGGTAGTCGTCCCACTGCAGAATGATACTGTTTATGATCGCAGCCACCGACAAAAGAGAGCCCAAAGCGTCCGCTTTCGATTCGAACCGGGTAAATGCCGTTTCCAGGTATTGTCGCGCCCCGGGAGGGTCTGTTGCAAGACAACCCATGCCGAGCCAGTAGAAAAGCCACGGCGCATCTCGTGCCACATCCTGCGGAATGCTGTCGGCCCACCCCTGCAAAGTGGCAAATCGTCCCATGCTCAGAAGCTGTCGCGCGTGGAGGAGCACAATCGCGAGAGCTTCTGCATAAGCGCGCGTGTCCAGAAACATCCGGACCGCCTCTTCGATTCTGCCTGACTTCGCCAGGAGACGCCCGGCCGCGATTGACAGCGTCGCGAGTCCATCGGCACCGTAGGTTTCTCGTGCCTTGTTCAGAAGAAAATCCCGAAAGAGGGGATGAAGGCGATAAGAATCGCCATAACGGTCCGTGAAGTAATGGTTGCGGTGCAAATACGAAAGAAGGACGTCTCCTTCTCCGACTCCGGTCAGCTCGTCGGCGGTCTCGACGGTTACGGTGGTCGGAATCGCTATCTTAAGCAGAAATTCCCGCAAAGGCGTATCGAATTTGTGAAATACTTCCACGGCAAAATAGTCGAAGACTGAAGACCGGCCGACCGTGCCGGGCTCGACGGTCTTTATCTGTTTGTCGGCAAGCATCATGATGATTGCCGAAATCCAGCCCTGGCTCTGTTTATGAAGTTCCTCCAGCGTCCCCTCCCCTGGGGTCCCCTTTTTCCGTGTCTTAACGATTTCCCGCACCTCATCGAGGGTGAAACGGATCTCCTCCCATCCGATAGCGCCGAGCCTGCTCTCCGCTTCGAGCACGGCAAAGTGGGGCGGTAGTCCTGTTCTGCTGACGACAAAAACCCTGACGAATTCGGGCAGGAGTCTCAGCGCTGTTTTCATTACCTCGTGAATCGGCGAACCCCCCGGTGCGTCCTGATAGTTGTCGAGGACTATTGCCATGGGAGAGCGAATTTCCGTAAAGAACGAGTCGAAGTAGTGTCGCGTGAAGGCGGGAAGGGATGGGTGGTACTCGGGGGCAAATCGAGGCAAGCCTTTCGCCCCGCCTTCTATCAGCATTTTGGCGGCTTCTCCCAGATAATAGAAGAAGCTTGCCGCGTCATTGTCAGACTCGTCCACGCAGTACCAAAGGGCGGGAATATTACGCGCCTTTAGATAGCTGGCCACCAGGGTGGTTTTTCCCGCTCCCGCAGGCGACGATATCCACGTGACCGGATAGTCCGCTATTTCATCGAGGGCCTGGAACAAGCGCT
>CAVVPU010000043.1:0-19581 GCA_963750015.1 uncultured delta proteobacterium
GCCAGGGAGCATTTCTTCAACGCCCTCAGAATAAGGCCGGCCATGGCAATAAAGCCAAGGTATCTGTCGAAGGCAATAAAGTCTCTCTTCAGGTAGGTGCAGCCGCGCCAACCAACGGTCTTATACTTCCTGCCCTTAATTTCAGACACGAAATTCCGATAACAATTCATGGGCGATGGAGCCCCCCGGTGATATTCCTCTTTCTTCTTCCCGGGGGATGTTATCCAGTGTCACGGGCGGTACCCGGTGTTCCGGAAGACGGGTAGCGACGGGCATCGAGGAGATGTCGGCGACCTCGGATCAGTTCGGTAGGGATGCAGGGGCTATCTTCGGCGTATTCCGTGAGATATCCCGGTCTTCCCATGAGGTGCCCGGAGTATTGAAAGAGCCTTCGAAACTGGGGAATAATTTGCGGAAGATCGCGCAATAATGAGAAGTTTAGGGGAGGAGATCATGAACGAAGAATCGCTTCAGCTCGTCACGTTTCATTTGCAGGACGAGGAGTTCGGCATCGATATCCAGAGGGTCCATGAGATCAACAGGATCATCGACGTTACGAAGATACCTAATGCACCCTCCTACATCGAGGGTATAATCAACCTTCGGGGCAAGATCATTCCTGTCGTCAGCCTCCGGAGCAAACTGGGATTCGACCAGGCAGAGCACGATAAGATGACCAGGATCATGGTCGTCGAGATCGAGGGCAAGGTCCTGGGCTTCATCGTCGATTCGGTTTCGGAAGTGCTCAGGATAGAAGACCCGAAGATAGAAGCTCCTCCTAGCATTACGGGGGCCAACGACGCCGGGTACATCAAAGGCGTGATTAATCTGGCCGACCGGATACTCATACTCCTCGATCTGGATACTCTTTTCGGCGAAGAGAGCAAGAAAGACAGATTGGCAGCGTAACATTAATCAGAAGAGACCTCGGAAACACCCACCCGGGGTCTCTCTTTCATCTGTCTTAGTGCGTTCCGCAAAATAAGGAGACTTGGGGTCGCCCATCTCACCCCCGCGCCTTTCCTATTCAAATGTCAAAGAGCCTAAGAAACAATTAGGCGCGGTTTTTCGGCCGGTCCGGAAAGCCTTTGGAGAACACCCCGACTCTGGACCGACATAGCGCCTCGTTTGAGGTCTGATCCCTCATCCGCCAGTACCATTTTTGCCCAATGACAGTCTGCCGACCCGCCGACCCTCCTTGATGCTCTGATCCGCCAGTACCAATGGTTTGACGCGGTTTTGTCCGTCTGTCGACTTTACGGAATTTGACGAAATTTGACGGTTTGAAGAAATTCCTGGCCACTTTGTATACAAACAAGGTCGGGGGACGAGCATCATCAAAGCGTGTTGATTCGGACCGGAGGTCGGAAAAGGGCCATGGGGCGCACCTCATGACTATAATTTTCCCAGATGAAGGACGGAGTGTCAAATCGAAATGGGCTTTTGGAGAGGGGGTAAGAGGGGTAAAGAGGGGGTATATGGGGGGTAAAGGGTAGGTAAATGGGGGGGGTCAAGGTGAGGCATTTAATGAGAAGAGAGAAGGTTGCAACAACGTTAAGGCTGCCCGAAGAAAAGCTGCGTTTGATAAGAGCGATCGCCGGGTATGAGAACAGATCTCTTACTGATATATACGAGGAGATGACAGTTGAGTACATCGAGCGTCATCGGGAGACCATGGAACTTCTTTCGATACCTGGCTTCCTCGAGGAATGCACGGAAGGCGTAGAGGAGATAAAAGCAGGTGGTGGAAAAGATCTCTCGGAACTGGACGATTAGGGTATCATCGAAAGCGGAAAAGTACCTCGCTAAGCTCGGAAAATCAAGCAAAGACAGCATCAAAGCGGAATTGGCGCTACTGTCCACATACGAAAAACCCCTGCAGCATCCCGACGCAAAGCCTCTCCTCGGTCCTTTGAAGGGAATGAACAGGTTAAGAGTGGGGAAGTACAGGGTCATTTTTTCCATCCTGGGGAAGGAACGGATCATAGCCGTTGTAAACATCGCCCCGCACGGAGACGTCTACAAGTAACCGCCGTCTTCGTGCATGCCTGATCCCATTGAGTGTAAACGGTAACCGTGCGTCGGCTCTCGCACCTCCGGCCCACATTCCTTGACAATTTCTTCGCAGTGGATGAGAATGAGGAAACGGCGGTGGGTGAGTGTCCTTCGGGCCTTGCAAAAATGTGTCATTGCAGAACCCATGAGTTTTTTCTGACTTTCGGTAAAAGGCGAAGATACCTCTTGAAGAAAACAAGAACGAGTGGTAACTAGTGAGTGAAGGACGGATGGAAATAGCTGGAGAGGGAGAATTAGTCATGGCCCCGGTCTCGAGAAAGGAACCGTTCGCCGAAATCGAACGAATGGTCAAGCGAATTGTTGATGAGTTTGCCCCTCAGAGGATTATCCTTTTCGGCTCCTACGCGAGGGGTACCTATGGACCCGACAGCGACGTCGATCTTCTCGTCATCATGAACGTAGAGGGATCGAAAAAGGAGATCGCAATCCAAATCGATCGCACTCTTATCGACCGTAAGATCCCCCTCGATATCATAGTGGCCACACCCGAAGATGTGGAGCGCTACCGCGGGCTTGTCGGAAATGTCATACGGCCTGCCCTGGAACAAGGACGGATACTGTATGAACGCGCAGCGTGAGGCAATCAAAGAAGCGTCCACGTGGATAAGAGTGGCCGAGGACGATCTAAGGAGCGCCGAATATCTTTTGACCATGGGCGACACCGGCCCTTTCAACGTGATCTGCTTTCTTGCGCAGCAATCCGCCGAGAAGTATCTGAAGAGCCTCCTGGTTTACCTTGCAGCCGATTTCGCAAGAACACACGATCTTATTGCCTTGGTAAACGCAGTTCCTCAATCGGCCGGCTCAGTATCAACCCCGAAGACCTATTGGTGTTGAACCGCTACAGCATCCAGCCTCGCTATCCCGGAGACTGGTGGCCTTACTCGAAAGTCGACGCTGAAGAGGCGGTCGCAGGAGCCAAAGCCGTTCGCGAGGCAGTTCGGCATTGCCTTCCGTCTCAGGCCTTGTCGGGTAAAGGGGGATAAAACCTACCCGTGGTACAAGATTACCACACAGTTCCTTCCATCCTAAAAGGAAGACGCGGGGGTCAACCCCCTGACCAAGGATAGAATGTGCAAGAAATTGGCATATAAATCATTTAAATCCAATAAGTTATGTTATTTGACTTGTCCACTGTCAAGGGCAGACCCCTCGCCCCGTCCTTCCTGTGAGGGGGGATTACTCGTGGCTATGATGAAAAAATACGACGAGAAGGAAAAAGGTGAAAGGGAGGATGCAGCCAAGTCACGTTGGTCAGCTACGCCCCCTGTGTCCACAGGCCTTTTAGGAATCCGGTGTTTAGGGATTCCGTCAAAAAATCGAGGACTGTCGTATATGAACGATGAGGTTCGGAAGAATCTTATTGATGTGGAATTCACCCGACACGCGGACGTCCCATGAAATTAAGCCTGTCGCTAGAGCAGTTCGGCCCCGTTCTTCTTCTCTCACTTTTGATGGGAATTTTGGTTGCTGTCATCGTTTTTATTATATGCGTCAGAACACACAAAATTGACCCAGCGGATCCTACAAAGATCGCCAAACACGGCCTAATTATTGGCCTTCCAATGATAGCCGTATTCGTAGTGATACCGACTTGGTGTGCGGATTTCCTGCCGATCAAAACTAAAATCATCATAACCATTGTCTCTTTGGTGTTTGGCGCGGCGCCCGCCTATTCAATACACCTGCTTGCCAAGGCAACTGCACGGTTCTTGAATCAACGTAAGAAAGGTGACCGAGGGTAAGAGAAAGAAGGGCAGGTAATAGTTTAGTCCCTGTCTCTCCCAACTCCGCGGACTGGACTATGGGACATCCTCCAATCTTTCTGTCCTTCATAAACCGGACGTGGTAAAATTGAACGATGAAATATACCCAATACTTCTGGTTCGTCCGGCAACGCCCCGACAGAGCAACAATAAAGGAAGAGTGGATACTCGCAACCGTTGATCACGCGGATAGAACAGAAACGCAGTCTGACGGACGAGTAAGAAAGTGGAAATACGTAGAAGAAGCAGGCAAGTACTTGAGAGTTATTTTACTGGAAGATGGGGAGACAATTCATAATGTCTTTTTTGACAGAAGCTTCAAGGAGGAACAATCATGAAAATTCGCTACTTTTCAGATACCGACACGGCACTCATTGAGTTTTCAAAGGAACCCGTTCTTGAAACAAAAGAAATATCAGAAAGCCTCTATATTGACCTGGACGGCGATGGCAATCTCGTCAGCATGACTATTGAACACGCAAAGGAGAAAGCGAATATTTCAGAAGTGTCGTACCTGCAGATGGAGAAAATTGTTGCATAAATTGTCTTTCCCAGTCGTTGGTCTTTCGGAGGTTTCAAGCACGAAAAGGTGTTGACCCTCACCATAGTGTATGTATAGACGTACAGCTATTAACTTTTCAAAACTGCAAATCTTAAGGGCATCCCCAAAGTTATCCCGAGATTCGGAAGAGTCTTATTGACATTCTGCAAGCCCCCATCGGCTTTCAGATGCACCACTCATAAGTGGAGCAAGAAAAAGTGGGTCAAGAACGCTTCCTGTAGGAGGAAGGATGACTGTTTTTCTTGCAATACGGGATTACTCTTGTCTATGATGAATAAATACGACGAGAGGGAAGAAGGCGAAAGGGGAGGATGCAACCAAGTCGCGTTAGTTAACTACATGGTGCTAACCTGCTCACAGGAGTCGAAGAGCCGATGAACTGGAGCCTGGTACCGGAGGTATTCTTTGACCTTATCGCGCGGGTTGTGCCTGGCTCACTCTTCCTGGTCGGTGCCTTCGCCGTGCATTTGGGTCCGCCGAGGTTCGCTCGGGTGTTAGCGGAAACCCTTCCATCTGCCAATCTTGCTTTTCTCCTTCTATTTGGGTTGCTCGCATACTTCGTTGCGATTGTTCTCAAAGAGGTCTGGGATCTCGGGTTGGCGATCGCTCGCCGCCGGGTTGGAGACAGCCACTCGCGTTCCGACCCATTCCTGAGTATTCGCCAGCGGATTCCCTCGGAGGCTTCACGGCTGCTCAAACTCCAGGCAGAGAAGAATATGTGCGAAGTGCTCGTGCCGGGCCTTGCCATCCTGTTGCTCGGCAATGTCTGGAAAATCGCGGCGGCGCCTTCGGGAGATCTCCGGGAGCGAATTGGCCTTGCAGCTATCCTACTAGTCTCCGGCCTTGCGTGCTGGCGGTGGAGGCAGAGTTTGGAACGGCTCTACCGGTGCGGGTTGAATATCCTGGAAAATATGGGTGAAGAGAAACGCACCGATGAACCGGGGGAGAGGTAACAGCGGACGAAGTCCAGAAGCTGCGGTAAAGATAAATTGTCTCTCGAAGGCAGGACCGGGGGATGTAGTCGACCAACTCGACAGTATGCTTTGTCGGTGCTGTCCTTGAAGTAAGGAATACATTCCAATGCCCGGGAAAGCGCGTCTTGATGCGGAAGGGACACTACAGCATATCATCGCACGAGGCATCGAGCGTAAGCCTGTTTTCAAAGATGACGACGACCGTGAACGGTTTCTGGAACGTCTGGGTCTCCTGGCAGAAAAGACCCGTACTCCGATTTACGCCTTTGCCCTCATCCCCAACCATTTTCATCTCCTTCTCCGAAGCGGCCCCAATGGCTTAAGCGCATTTATGCGCCGCCTCCTGACCGGCTATGCGACAGTACACAACCTACGGCATCGCAGAGCCGGCCACCTCTTCCAGAACCGCTACACCTCGATTATCTGTGAAGAAGACGCCTACTTCAAGGAACTGATCCGCTATATCCACCTGAATCCGCTCCGCGCCCGAATCGTGAAGACCCTCGAAGAGCTCGATAACTACCGCTGGTGTAGCCACAGCCTTCTGGTCCGTCAAAACCCCCTGCCCTGGTATGATGCCGATTACGTGCTCACCCATTTCGGTAGACTGAAGGTATACCGGGCATTCATGCGGGAAGGGGTTGAAAAGAAACGCGTCCCCGATCTCGACGGCGCTTGCCCACGCGCTTGCGACAGACCTGGGTATTCCCTATGCCGAAATCGGACGACAATTGGGCATCAGCACATCGGGAGTGTCCAGAATCATGGGGAGGAGAGAAGACCAGTCACGTTAGTCGACAACGTCCCCTATGTCCGCCCATTCATTGCATATAAACTGCAAATCTGAAAGGCGTGCCCTAAGTTGGCTGTCGCGAATTGAAATAATTCACAGATTAGGCCATACTAACAGCATGATCGATCTCGCGAAGGTGAAACCTCAAATCGACCGCATTTGTAAAGACCTGCCCGTAAAACGCCTTGGCTTCTTTGGCTCTGCTTTGAGAAAAGACTTCGGGCCTTCCAGCGATATCGACGTGCTCGTGGTTTTTGACAGCGATAGCGGGATGAACCTCTTCGACAAGTACTTTGATCTAAAAGAACGTCTGGAGGGCGTATTCGGGCGGGAGATCGATCTGATCGTTGACAGGCCTTTTAGGAATCCGGTGTTTAGGGATTCCGTCGAAAAATCGAGGACTGTCGTATATGAACGATGAGGTTCGGAAGAATCTTATCGACATTCTGCAAGCCACAGAAGAGATAAACGCTTTTACTCGCAGCATGGATTTTCAATCATATCGGGAAAGCGCCGTTACACAGAGAGCCGTTGAGCGAAACTTCGAAATAGTCGGGGAGGCGCTCAACAGGATAAAGAAACTCGACGAAACCATCCTGCTGGCGATCTCCGGCGCGCACCGCATCATCGGTTTCAGAAACATCCTGATACACGGCTACGATACGGTTGACGACGCAATTGTCTGGGGCGCGGTCAAGGACCGCCTACCAGTACTGATGGCGGAAATCAAGGGACTTTTGAGCGCTTGACCCACAATTGAAAATAATTGAGGCGGAGGAGAGAAGACGAGTCGCGTTAGTGGTTCCTGAGAAGTAATTGCAATAGTTGCCTACCTATGGCTGTCCCCGATGATCTTCCAGGTACGCACATTAGCAGTTTTTTAAATTATATCAACATCTTACGTCATATAAGTTGTCCGCTGTCAAGGGCTGACCCCTTTGCCCTTATTAGTTATTTAGTGATGCCCGTCCCCATTGCTTCCCCTGAGGTGCGGATTCGTATTACGTGAGAGACTCGCCGCCCAATGAAGAGAGCGCGGAAGAAAGCGACAGCAGAGGTGCGCACTGAAACGGTAGGACGTTGCTAAGTCATTGAAAATTATGGAATATGATTCGTTATGAAAATTGTGCTTGACAGGAGGACTATAGGATGTCCCCAAAAATGCCCTAAAGTTGGCAAACTACTTGACAATCTCATGGCGCTGGATGAGAATGGGGAAACGGCGGTTGGCCGGTGCCCTCTGTGTCTTGCGATAATGTGTTTTATCGGGACCTGATCCCACTAAATTCTGCATTTCTTAGGGGTGCCAAAATGGAGAATAGGAATGGGGAAGAATACAAACTGGTTAGGGAGGAAATGCTTGAAGTTAAAAACTGCATCACTCACTACATGGGTTATGTTCTCGCCGGCTCCGGCGCGGCTCTGGCTTTTATTGCTGCGATAAAGAAGGCTGGCAACTTCGATTACGTGATTGCATATGTCTGCTTACTGTATTCTTTGATCATAACACTGATCACCATCATACTCTCTTATAAGTCTGTATCTCACAACCGCTTCGCTGGCTATTGTCAACTCTTGAGCGTAGAAAGGCACGAAAATCCGTTGCCGAATGAGACCCCTCAGCAGCTATTTGGTTGGGAGTATATACTTTCGAAAATGCGTCGTGAACGCGCCGGGATCATGTTAAGGGATAGTCTTAACCCCCAAATTAAGCCAAAAAGAAGGGCAAATACAGGAGACAAGAGCGCAGATTTTCGCGCCCCAAGAAAGAGGGCAGGCGCTAAAATCTTGTTTCAGGCACTAGTGAGTGGAACTCGGTCAAACTCCTGGGAATTTCCTCCACTGATCATTTCCATTTGTGCGTTGTTTTCAACTTGCTTTTTCATCGCAGGACTTGGTTTCTTCTTTTCTTTTTCCAGCTTTGAAGGACTATTCGATTTTACAGCAGCACGGTGGAAATTGGAGTATCTCCATCTCTTAGCTGTGATTCCCGTCTTGTTTCTGCAGATCATGCTGTGGAGGCGTCTAAAAAGTGAACTGTTTAACTTAATGAACGGAGAAGCAACCATTGAACGGTTCTACAAAAAGATGTCTCTCCCAAGGGAAGACTTTCTTAAGGAGCATGGGATTAGGCTAAAATCCAGCAAACTGGACAAAGTTGTCGTTTCGTGAGAAGTGGACTTTTAATGAGGTTCCCCGGACTCGGTCCCGGACAACTTATTTGGGAGGTAAAGGATGACGCAAGTCGAGACGGCCGGGCTTTGGATTGGCCTCATAAGCGGAATCGTGAGTATTGTCCTTTCGATAGTGGCAATCGCGTTTGCACGTGCAGTCGACCGAAGTTCGCGACAGGTCACTGAACAGACAATCAAATCGCTGCAGAAGATTGAGACCGAGGTGGCAAGGCTATCTGACGACACCCGTGAGCTCATAAAGGCAGGCTGGGAGAAAATGCTTGGCAGTTTCTCTGAGAGAGAGCAGACAGCATCGAGTGCCGAGGGCATGGACGCGCTTGCTAGCCAAGTCGCGGCAGGCGTGGCAGCAGAACTGAGGGCAGAAATTACTGCCATACCTGAAAAAATAAGGGCTGACGAACTGAACAGAATTGTCGAGGGTCTCCGAGATGGAATCGACGGTCAATTACGGGTCTTTGCCGCTGGCGCACAACCCTCGCACGCGCTCGAATCAGTGTTGCGGAGGGTTAACCAGATGTCTCCGGAGGCAAGAGCGCTGGCAAGCGCCCTTGAACCATGCCACCTCGGGAGAAAACAGTATTTGCAGTTGTCCAGAGGACCGTTGAAGAGCGCACTTAATGAGTTGCGAAGGCTCGGCATACTCGTCCCTGTTATGGCCGCCGATGGAAGTCCTGTCTACTACTATCCCAGCGGCCGCCACATAGAGGTTCGAGCGGCGTTGCGCCTCCTCGCCCCTGTAGATAAGGAAGTGCACGATCAGGTCAAGGCTCAGCTTGACCAAATTGGATATACGGGCAACGACACTGAATAAGTCAGAAGTAAACGGGGAAAGTTAGGTGACCCTGTTCGAAGGGAGCAGGAGTGAGCGGGGGGAAGGGGCCGGACAGACGTACCGGGTATTGGACATGCCCACCCTGCAAAAGACCGAGTTTTTTGCTGAGGGGGAGAATTATCTCTTGATAGGGGCCCCCTAATGGGCGACCCCTTTGTTTCCCAGTATTTCCCAGGGCAATTCGAGAGGCGCATGTTTATCGTAGTTAGCGGCAATGTTGGCAGCGGAAAAACCACCCTAGTTAAGTTCCTTTCCAAGGAATTGGGCTATCACTCAATAATAGAAAGGGCGGTAAGTAACCCCTATTTCAAGGCGGCTTTGCACGGCAATAAGAATGCGATCTTTTTTTCTCAGCTTTTCTTCCTGCTCCAGAGAAGTGCTCTGATTTTGAAGCATTTCTCCGAACGGCCACTTCTGTTACTCGACAGAACCATATACGAAGACGCGGAAGTTTTCGCAAAATACTTCTACTCAAAACAATGCATTGACACGAAGCGATGGGAGCATTACAAGAAACTATATGGTGGAATGAAACAAATTATACCTAAACCAGACCTTCTTATATATCTGAAAATACCTCCTTACGAATTATATAAACGTGTTGGACGCAGAAATGGACCATGTGATCGACATATTCAACTGGCGTATCTGCAAGACCTGGATGGGCTTTATGAGAAATGGATAAAAGCTTATGACTTTTCGCCTTATGTCGCATATTCTGAGGCTGATTATGGTGCAATTGTGTGTCGGTTGCGCGAATTCATAGACGGGAGGGCAAGGCATGAAGATCAGCAGGGAGGAGGCTAACGGTTTTTCCATTGAGGATTGGGCAAGCAAGTTTACGGCACTCTACAAGGAAACCGATGCGTCGAAGACTTGGATACAAATTTGGATGCATGCAGTAGACGATGCAGCATCTCTGTCTGAAAGCATCCGGCGAGGGTTGTTTAGGGAGGCGTCAGACATACTGCCTCACATCTTCTGTTGGTATTGTTGCTTTATCGGTAAATATCGAGAGATCTACGGCAAAGGTTTGCCCAAATCGGCAGGCCGTGGCGCCAGCCATATCACTGACTGGATCTTAGAAAAATACCCGGATGCTTGCCCTGTCTGTGGGGAAAAACCCTGCCTGTGCCCTTCCTTTCGGGATGAGGCAGAAACACGCCATGAAGATCAAGGGCTGCCCGGGGGGGTTCAACTCGTGCCATATTGGAGAGTGCGGGGGTCAATAAGGTGTAAAAGCAACCGTAATAAAATGACGAAGAGCCCATCAGAGACACCGTGGTCTTTAGAAGAACTTTCCAAAATGTTCGGGGACATTTATTCGGGCGCTCATTACGATACCCCTATGGACTCAATTTGTTTCCACTTATTTGAGGAGATAGGAGAAGTTGCGGAGATAATCATGGACATAGATAGTTTAGAGAATGCGGGTAAGACTCGTGACCCAGAAAGCGGCAAACTACTAATGGGATTAAGAAGAGAGTTGCAATTCGAACTTGCGGACGTTTTTTCCTGGATGACTGCAATGGTGCATAAGTTGGATTCGGCATTTCTCGCAACGCACCCTCATTATGGATGCGAGATGTTCTTCAAACAAGGTAGAAAGAAAGCGAAGGGTTTGGGACGCCCTGAGTATAACCCCGTGACGCTCACTGACATGATAATCAAGCAATATGCGCAAGATGAAACCTTCCGTTGCCCAGCCTGCGGGGAAGAGGCATGTAATATAAAATGCATCCAGAACAAAATAGCTCTGGATGCAAAGACAAGAGAGTCTCGCAGAACTACTCTTGCGGAATGTGAAAAGCGGCTATGGAAGGAGAACCGGCCGGTTTTTGATACTCTTCCGCTGGGAAGGAAATGGTTCTTTAGATACGGCGAGAAAATCGAATTTGTTTGGGGGGAGGAACAAAGTGGCAAACCGAATAAGCAAAGATAACTATTACTTGAACATAGCCACGGAGGTCACAAAACGAGGGACATGCCTGCGAAGAAACATTGGTGCCGTAATTGTGAAGAATGACCAAATCGTCAGCACGGGCTATGCAGGCGCTCCGCGAGGGACAAAAAACTGCGTGGACTTGGGTTTTTGTCCTCGGGAGCAAGCTAACATCCCCTCCGGGGAAAGATATGAACTTTGCAGGTCGGTACATGCCGAAATGAATGCGGTTATCCATGCATCGAGATACGATACCATGGGCGCGACTCTGTACCTCGTCGGCCTTCCTGCCAACACCAAAGATAATGAGGATACGGGAGCCCAGAGCGACGGCAATCTCGGAGATGGCACAGAGCCATGTAGGCTCTGTAAGCGAGTTCTTATCAACGCCGGAATCGAAAAAGTTATTACGACAGGCGCCAACAAAAGGATAAAAATATTTCACGTCAGCGATTGGGTTCTCACGGAGGAAATAGATTATCATATACATAACAGCGCACATGAGGCGGAGGAGTGAGATATGGCAGCGCTGGAGGTAACCGTAGCTCTTACGTTCACGCTACAAGAGGTCAGGTATCTGGCAGATAGGGTCAATTATTTGATCGAGCAAGCGGAAAAAGAAGTAAGAGACCTGGAAGCCGACATAGCTAAAGGCGATAAGGAAAAGCAAGAAGATCGCCTCCGCTTTCTCCGAACGGCGAAGAACCATCTTAAAATCCAAACGGGCATAAGGGACAAACTCTCGCAGAAGGTATAGTGGCGACAGCAAAGAAAAAGGCGGCCGGGATCGACTGCCCCAGCCCTGGCCATCAGCCTGCTGCGGCTAATGCTGCTGTTTATCATCCCCCAATGACCGTCTGCTCGAGCGCCAGTGCGCCGTAATAATATAACCGGGAGGGCAAGGATCCTTAATCATTGTGTTGCAAGAGCCGAAAGACGCAGTAGCCGGTGGAAACCACCATCACGTGCTTCCGGTGTGACGTAGGTCACACCGGAAGCAGCTCCAGGAAGTGAGAACTGTGATGGGCAGCCCGGTTATTGACTCGCGGTGTGATAGGTCCACGCGTCGTGTCAACACGAGCGATGCGGCGATGGGAGCCCTTGCCGAGCGCAGCCCGCCGAAAGGCTTGGCAAGGATTGAGGAAAAGTGTAAACTAAATCTGGCTTTGAGGGGTGTAAATCCACCCAATTTTTACAACATATGGGCGGTAAAAGGGTTTGGCCGAGTGTAACTGTTTGAAATAATTGTACTAACACACACAGTTTACGTTTCTTGGTGCCTAAAACCTCTGTGACCGCCGAGAAAATGCACTGACCTCTCGGCCTGACCCTCGGGAACATAAGTATGGCTCCGTTGTTATGTTCAGTTTCGTTGGCAATTGAACCTTTCTTTCGGCTGGCATTCGTTACCTTTTGCCACCCCGCTAGCCGCTTTCTTTACAGCTGAAAAGACACAACCTACGGTTCACTTCGCGGCCTCAAAGGGCCGCCGCCCCTATTCAATTGTTGCTGGTGTGTGCATCCGATGAAGGCCGGAGCCGCGGACAAAAGATACGGCTCCGCGTGCCACCGGCCGGTCGGCTGGGAGGGATCGTGAGGTGTGGATGAGCTGGCGTGCCTCATTGACCGCAGCCGTACTGAACGTACGGCGGATGGGCATGAGGTGCGGCAGATCGCCGCAGATCACGATTCCTCCCAGCCGACCGGCCGCACCTCGTGCCCCCACTCGCCCCTTTCAGGGACTGCAGAAGAAAAATGGGTTCCTGGTCAGGCCAGGAATGACGACGAGGGGAAGCGCCGCGCGACCCAGAGGGTGCCGTGAGCCCGGAATGACAACGGGGCTCTGGCGGGCGAAGAGCACTTATTCGCCCTTCTCTTCCATTACCTCATAATATACCGCCAACGTCTCCTCCACATTCCTCTCCGGCGTATGCTTCTCCATCCACCCCCTCGCCACCCCCTGCGCTATGACCCTCTTCTCGTCATCCAGGTAATAGGCAATGGCCCCGGCCAGCTCCGTTGGATCCGCCGGGTCATCGATCACCCTGCCCCCCTCATCCGATACGATGACATCGGAGGCCCCGTTGAACCTCGATGTCACGACAGGCAGGCCGGTCGCGAGGGCCTCCAGCACCGTTAAGGAGCACGAATCATAGAAGGTGGGGTGGACGTACAGATCGGCCGCTCCGTAATACTGCTCCATGGTGCTCACCGGTCCGAGAAAGGACACTGCTGCCTCCACTCCGAGCCCTTTGGCGAGGCGCAGGTATGGGCCCTGCCGCCCCCTGCCGGCCACGAGGAGATGGAACTTCCGGCCCGGGAAATCGCGTTTCAGCGACGCTAAAGCACGGATAAGCGTCTCGAGTCCTTTGAGCCTGAAATTGTTGCCGGCAAAGAGGAGAAGAAAAGTCTCCTCTCCTATATTGAGTCCGCTTCGCACACTTTCCCGGTAGAGTTCCCGGTTGCGGGGATGAAACCAATAGAGGTCCACACTGTTGAAGACCACGGCGATTTTATTCTCGGGAAAGCCGTAGTACTTGACGATGTCCCGTTTTATCATGGTCGAGATGGCGATGACTTTACGCACGCCGCCTGCCCGGTAGAGGCGCCTCTGAAGGCCGACTTCCAGGTAGTGGCGGACCGAAAGGTACCGCTTGAGTTTCTTGTAGGCATGATACCATCGGCTGCGGATGGAGGCGAACTCCTGCCGCAGGTAGGCCTGTTCCACACCACCATGGGGGTTGAGCACGTTGACTGCCCGGCTCTCGGCCACGCCGTGAACGATATCGAAATGGAAGGCGTTGAGTATCCTGGCCGAATTGAGCCGGAACGTGAGTATGCGCAAGGCCCGCGGATGGCCGGTCACGGGCACGATGTGGACTTGGTAGGGGACGTCCTGCGAGTCTTCCACCTTCGTCGCGAATAGGTGGACCTCATGGCCCCTCGTGGCAAGCTCCCGGGCGAGAAAAGAAATGTATCGCTCGCCCCCCCGGGAGGGGAGGAACTTGTCGAGGAGGATAGCTATTTTAAGCGGCCTCATAGCGCCCGTGGTCAATCCGCCCTACCCTATCACAGGCCTGCTCGGCAATTTCCTGCCGGTAACAAAAGCGCCGCCGTCCCGTATTTCCACATAGCCCACATCGACAAGCGCGTTGAAGAGCACCTCCATGAAGACAGGGGTGAGGATTGGTGATATCTCCTCCCGTTCGAAGGGCGTGAACCGGGCCAGTGTAGCTTCGATCCCGAGGCCCGGCTCTGCCTCTAGACGGTCGAGAACGGCGACCGCCCTCCGAAAGAAGGGCTGGCAATATTCGCTATCGCTCAAATCGACGGCCTCACACGAGAACTGGGCAAGGGTCCGGTTGTCAAGGCAGCAGAAGCGCATACCCCTTGCCTTTTCGGTCTTGTTAAGCGACGAATGAAGCATTTTCATGGAGGGAGGGGCGTTTTCAGGAAAGGATTTCCTGGGGGAGAAGCCTGCCCCATCGTACTTTGCCATGGCCGGGTTACGCACATCGAGGCCGCGGTATTTGAAGAGGATGTTCGCAGGGTAGCCGTTGCCGAGGACGTGGACATTGTAAACCACGGGCATCATGGGGGCGAACAGGCCCGGGCATATCCTGCCGGTAAAATAGACCCCGTCGTAGAAGAACTCTTCTCCGATCTTGTAATTGAAATGGCAGGGGAACTGCTCTTCGTCGCCGTCAAAAGCGATCAGCTTACACCGGACCTTGAACATGACACACCTCTCATCGATGAAGTCGATAGACTATCTTTTGCCCATGGTCAGGAGCCGCTCGTAAAACTCCACGAGTTGTCTTGCCTGGGCCGCGTAATCCCACTTTTGCCTTGCCTTGATCCTCGCCGCCTCACCCAGCTTCAGTCTCAGCTCATCGCTGACGAGGATCTGTTCCATCCTGGAGGCGAGCTCCGGGGCGTCCTTGACCACAAAGCCGTCCTTCCCATCCTCCACGAGATCGGGCAGCATTCCACGGTCGGAGACGATTGCAGGCCGGCCCATGGCCATCACCTCCCGCAAGGCCCTCGCAGTGCCGTCCGAACCCGCACGCATCATAACGAAAAGATCGAAGGTGGAAATCATAGAGAAATAATCTGCGAGGCGATAGCCCGCGAGGATCACGTCATGCTCCAGTCCCAGTTCTGCAAGAGGTTTCTTGATGCTCTCCTCTATCTGGGAGCTTCTTCCGACGATGACGAGCTTGACCCGGTCCACCCGCTCCCGAAGCAGCTTGAAGCCATTGAGAATGACGTCGTAGCCCCGATCGGGTTTGAGCCGTCCTATGACCCCGATCACCCTCTCGTCCGGCTTCACGCCCAATTCTTCTTTCAGGTCCTGAACCGGCCCGCCATAGACCTTCACCCCCGGGGGCAGCACCGCGCATCTCTCAATCGGATAAAGGTGATGGGCCACATCAGCGTCCATTATGCGCTTCGAATAGGTGACGAGCCCGTCTGTGCGGGCAAGGAGCCTCCCCATGGAAAAATTCGCTTCCAGGCCGTCCCTCTTGTGGTCGGTCCTGACCAGGATTGGCCGCGTCCTTCGGCCGAAGAGGGAGAGCATTGCCAGGCTGTGATCGTGGGTGAGGTGGGAATGGATAATATCCACGCCTGTCTGCGCGGCATAGCGGTTGATGGCCCGGACATCGTAGAGCCAGTCGCGAAAAGAAAAATAGCGGTTGAGACGGAGCGAGCCGCACGTGGGCACACCCCTTTTTGCGGCTTCTTTGCCGACGGTCCTTTCCTTGAAGTCGGAAGGGGCCTGCCGGAAGGCAAGGGACACATCGACGCCCGAGGAAGCGAGGTGCTCGCACAGCGAAACGACAGGATCGGCGGGGCCGGTCCATTTCCAGTCGCTGAACAGGTGGAGGAGCTTCATCGGGCGTAATACGCCTTTATGGCCCCGGTCACGGCGATGACCTCCTCTTCCTTCATCGTCGGATAGATGGGGAGAGAGAGTATCTCGGAAGCCGCCCTCTCGGCCTCGGGGAAGGCGCCTTTCTTGTAGCCGAGGTGCCCATAGACCTCCTGGAGATGGATGGGCGTGGGGTAATGGACCAGGGTGCCTATCTTTCGCGACTTCAGGTAGGAGGCGAGAGCGTCCCGTTCCTTTGTCCTGATGACGAAGAGGTGGTAGACGTGATGGGCCCAGGGTTTTTCCACGGGGAGCTTCACCGGTGTCTCGTCATCGAGGTCCCACCGGTAGATGTCGGCGAGGTGGCGCCTCTTCTCGTTGTCTTCGTCGAGCCTGGAGAGCTTGTAGCTCAGGATGGCTGCCTGCAGCTCGTCGAGACGCGAGTTGAAGCCCTCGACGGAGTGCACGTGCTTGTCGGTCTGGCCGTATATGCGGAGCTTGCAGACCTCATCGAAGATCGACCGCTCCGCAGTCACGACGGCTCCCCCATCGCCGTAGGCGCCGAGGTTCTTGGTCGGGTAAAAGCTGAAGGCTGCGGCAGAGCCGAAGGTGCCCACCTTCCGGCCTTTGAAAAGGGCGCCGTGGGCCTGGCACGCGTCTTCGAAAACACTGACCCCGTGACGGCTGCACACGTCGATTATCTCGTCCATCTGGCACGACTGACCATAGAGGTGCACGGGAATGCAGACCTTGACGCCTTTCTCCCGTTTGAGCACGTCGTTTAAGGAGACGGGGTCCATGTTGCAGGTCTCAGGGTCGATGTCGCAAAACAACGGCACGATGCCGTGGATCGAAAGACCCATGGCGGTCGAGATGTACGTGTTGGGAGTGGTCACAATCTTGTCTCCCGGCTTCAGACCCATGGCGAGGCCCCCCAAACGGATGGCGTCTGTGCCCGATCCCACGCCGATTGCGAAGTGGACCCCTATGTATCGGGCGAAGGCTTCCTCGAAGGCCGCTACCTCCTTGCCCATGATGAATTCGCCCGATTTGCCCACCCGGTCGAAAATCCTGAGGAGAGATTCCCTGTTCTCGTCGTATTCCCGCTCCAAATCGAATATCTTCACCATCACGCCCAATACTCCTTCTTATAGGTTCTATAGTAATCGGCTGTCTTCCGAATGCCCTCTCCGAGAGGGGTCCGGGGCGCCCAGCCGGTAACGCGCTTTATCTTCGAGATATCGGCGTAATAGTCGCCGGGCTCGACCTCTTTTCGCTCCTGGGTGAACTCGGCAAAGTCGACCTTCCCTGTGCCCACCACGTCGACTATCTTTCGGGCAAGGTCATAGAAAGAGACGGGCACCCCTGAGCCCACGTTGAAGACGTCTCCGTAAGCAGCGTCGGTTCGGGCAATTGAAAGCAGGCAGTCTATGAGGTCTTCGACATAGAGGAAGTCCCGAAGTATCCGTCCGTCGCCGAAGACCGGAATCACCTCATTATCCAGGGCCTTGCGTATGAACCAGTTGAAAACGCCATACTCGTCATGCTCCATCTGATGGCGGGGTCCGTAGGTGTTCGTGATGCGCAGGCAGCTTCCCTTGATCTTGAAGACGTCGTCGTAAACGAGGACCATCTTCTCGGCGGTGAGGTTGGTCACGGCGTAGATCCCCTTGGGGTTTGTAGGGTGGTCCTCGCTGACGGGGAGCTTGACGCTCGACCCGTACTCTCCCCGGGTGCCCGCAAAGATGAGCCGGGCCGCCCTGTTATGGCCCTTGAGCGCCTCCAGGAGGACTAGGGTGCCCGTACAGTTTATATCGAGGTCCTGGAGGGGGTTCTTCATGCTGTCCACATGGTTCACCTGGCCCGCGAGGTGGAAGATGTACTCCTTCCCTTTCACGAGGTGGTTCATGGAAAGCTGATTTCTCACGTCGGAGATGTTGACCTTGACCCGCTCCTCTATAGCCTTTATGTTGAAGAAATTGCCTCCCTGGCGCGGAAGCATGTTGTCGACGATGGTGACGCGCGCACCCTGTTCCACCAGCGCCATGGCGAGATTGCTCCCTATGAATCCCATTCCGCCCGTGATGAGGACTTCCTTATCCCTGAACCCTTCCATTCCTTTTCTCCAGCTCCCAGAGTCGTGCCTGTTTCATGAACACGTAATACACAGTCGAGGCCGCGATAATAATGCCGGGCACACCGTCCAGAAACCCGCCTTTTACGAGGTAGTCCCTGAAGAAACGGTAGATCGGCCGGGCTATCAGGTTAAACAGATGAAAGGAGCGACCCGAAGCTGCCATGTCTTCGGCAAAGGCCCCCGAGTACCGGTCGACCGTGCGGATCTGATGGGCGATGTCCGTATAGGGTGTGTGCATATAAAAAGCCTTGAGTCTGCCCACCTTGCCCTCCACATGGACTTTCGCGTGGATCCCGCCCTCCCATAGGCCCTTCTCCTTCCGGTAGAGCCTGATCTCGTGATCGGGATACCACCCGCCGTGGTTGATGACCCGGCCGAGGTAGAAGTTCTTCCGTCGCACCATGAAGCCATCGAAAACGGTTCCCTCGGCGAGCACCTCTTCGATCTCCCTCTTGATCTCATCCGTGAGCCACTCGTCGGCATCGATGAAGAGAACCCAGGGGTTCTCGCAGAGGTCCTGGGCCCGCTGGTATTTGTCCCTCTGGCTCGTGGTATCAAACTGATAGAGCTTGTCCGTGTACCGTGTGATCGTCCCGATAGTACCGTCGCTGCTGTCCGAATCGACCACCACCATTTCCGAGGCCCACCCTGCCACGCTCTGAAGAGCCCTCTCGATGGTCGCACCGTTGTTGTAGGTGATCATATAGACGGACAGGGGCAAAGGCAATCGCGAATCGCGAATCGCGAATCCCGAATCGGCAGACTCCGAAGAAACAGCCTCTTTGGCAGGACTTTCAAACTTCGCGATTCGAGATTCACGATTCGAGCTTCCTTTCACCGTTTCTCCAGGTGTCTCACCAGCTCTATAATATCTCTTGTCGAATGGTTCTTGGGGTCGCCCACGATAGCGACCTCGCCGCCGTAAGAACGAACGATCTCCCTCTCGGGTACGGTCTCCGTCGTGTAGTCGGTGCCCTTCGCATGGATATCGGGCCTCAGCTCCATGAGGAGGCGCTCCACTGTCGGCTCCTTGAAGGCAATCACGTAGTCCACTGCCGAAAGGGCCGCGAGTATCTCCGCCCGCTCCTCGAAAGGAGTGATGACGCTCGATCGCTTTCCGAGGCTCACGAGCGATTCATCATCGTTGACCCCGACCACGAGTATGTCCCCTAGCGCCTTGGCTGCCTCTAAATAACGCACGTGGCCGACATGGATCAGATCGAAGCACCCATTGCCGAAGACGATCTTCTTCCCTTTGGCGCGCTCCTGGTCGATGATGGCTTTAAGAGTCTCCAGGTTACGAATCCAATGACCCATCTTCCTCAATCACCTTCCTTAGTTCTTCGCAGGTCACCACCGCAGTGCCCCTCTTTCCTACCACGATGCCCCCCGCGCAATTGGCGATCCTCGCGGCGTCGTAAAAGTCGGCCC
>CAVVPU010000044.1:0-30645 GCA_963750015.1 uncultured delta proteobacterium
CTTTTTGGTTGTTTACTTGACAAGCGTTTTGGCGTCAACGCCGCCTTTTAAGCCAAGGTGTAGGAGTCGTATCCTGAATTTGCTTATATTCCTGTCTTCTCCGAAGGCCGTCGCAATCTCCAGTTCCTCCTGTAGTTCTTTGATGTCCCTTGAGAGAAGCGTTCTCTCGATACCAAACTTCCCGACCATACAAAATTCCTCCCTTCTTCTAGTCACCCTGTGCCAGGGTTACCTTTATTCGCTGGACAACATGACAACCCTGTCCTTGGTTTGTTTTCGTACGTGCCCTGTCCCGTTGTCAGGAGTTTTCCCGGTTGTTTTCAGAACGCGTTTCCGGATTTGCGCGGGGATTGGTGCTTTTCACCTTCCCGACTCTCATCGCCGGGGCACTTTAGCTGCTAACTATCCAAAATTATAGCACATTGTTTCCTCATGTTCAAGAATTCCTGCTTCATTTTCCTTCTCTTGCCCCCTACCGACCGCCGCCCTTGTGGTTTGATGGATCGACCGTCTTTTGCGAAAATCAAGAGGAGAAAACCGGTAGCAATCTTTGCGGGGGCCACCCGCCCAAAGCACGCTCAGAGGCGGCGTGGTTCGGAGAGGACACGGCGGCACGCTTCAGTTGCAGACATTATCTTACGAATGTTATGTTTATCCCATGGAGATGACAGAAAAAGAACTGATTGTAGAGCTGAACCGTCTTTGGGGACCTGTCAGGCCTTACCTCGCCCGACTCGTGAGTGAGTCTGTATGGCCGGCATGACGGCTGTGTGCTTGAAATAGGCCCTTTTTCCGGGCTCGCATTCGAGCTGTGCCTCAGAGGCATGGGCACGTCCTTTCATATGGCGGTGTTCCCCGGCGAAATCTCGAACGCCTTGAAGGATGAGACGCGGGAACTCGGACTTGTCGGTAAGGTGACCATAGCCGAAAGCGACGAGAAGCTCACTGGAGTTCCCCCGGAGACCTTCGACCTGATTGTTTTCAGGGGGGCCTTCTTTTTCCCGTCTTTCTTCAAGCCCAACCTGCCGGCAATCTACCGGTCCCTGAAGGCGGGCGGCATAGCCCTGGTCGGAGGCGGGTTCGGACGCTATACTCCTGAGGATATCATAAGGGACATGGAGCAACGCTCGAAAGACCTCAACAAAGCCCTCGGCCGGGTGCGGATAACCGAAGGTGACCTGTGGTCGATCCTCGAAGCGGCCGATTTAAAAGAAAGGGCCGAAATGATTACCGAGGGCGGCTTATGGATCGTACTGAGAAAAGGATGCCCTCCCTGAAGGCCTGCGTCATACGTGGATGCACTATGAGCTCCCGACCTCGTGCCGTGGCAGAGTAGTAACATTTTCCTATGCGTTTGACCCTTATTGAAGGTCATCGTCACCCATGTCGGCGGCCTGCCCCTAGACCGCGCCCTCGACCCCTTCCTTTATGATCCCTATCGCCACGTATGTCCGCCGCACCCCGGCCTTAAGCATCGGCACCTTTAGGGCGAAGAATAGGGCACCGAGCACGCAGCAGCCCGCGCTGACAAGAACCGCATGGGGTGCGCCCAGGTGGGCGGCCAGGGTCCCCGCGATGAGGCTGCCGATCGGCATCGTCCCTACGGCTGCCATCGTCTGAAACGCCATAACCCTGCCCCGCTTGTCCTCTTCGGCTACCGTTTGAATGATGGTGTTGCACGTAAGAAGAACGGTCATCATTGCGCCGCCGGAGATCACCATCGCAATAAAGGAAAGGGTGACGCTCCTGGAGAAGGAGAATAACATATTTGCGCAACCGAACAATGCGAGCGCGGTGGATGCGAACCTTTCCAAACCTAACACGCTCCTCCGGGACGCGAAATAGAGGGCGGCCACGAGGGCACCTGTGCCCGAGGCGCTCACGAGGAATCCGAGAGTGTGGGCCCCGCCGTGGAGGATGTCCTTCGCAAAAATGGGCATCAATGTCGTATGCTGCATGCCGACCACGCTCATCAGAGCCAGAAGCAGAATGCAGTGTCTGATGGGCATAAAGCCGAAGACGTAACGGTAACCCTCCTTGATGCCTTCGAAAGGATGCTTTGCCGTCACGGATTTTTTAGCCTTCGCTTTCATCTTCATGGCAGACAAGGCCACTATGATAGCCAGAAAGCTCAGGCCGTTAACCAAAAAGCAGATACCTTCTCCGAAGGCGGCGACCGTCAGTCCGGCGAGCGCGGGGCCGACCAGGCGGGCGCCATTGAACATCGCACTGTTCAAAGCGATGGCGTTGGAGAGGTCCCGCTTGTTTTCGACCAGCTCGAGCACGAAGGACTGCCGGGCGGGCATGTCAAAAGCATTGACAAACCCGAGGCAGAACCCGAGGACGAATATGTGCCACACCGCTATATGCCCGGTGAGAGTCAATACGCCCAGTGCAGTAGCCTGGATAAGGGCGAGCGAATTCGTGACCATGAGGAGCCGCCGCCCGTTCCATCGGTCTATAAAGACCCCGATCACCGACGGGGCAAAAAACATCGGCGACATTGCGACGAAGCCGATGAGACCCAGGAGCACGGCAGAACCGGTAAGGCGGTAGACGAGCCAGCTCATGGCGATCGTTTGCATCCAGGTACCGATCAGGGAGAGGCCCTGCCCGGCAAAAAAGAGGCGATAATTTCTGTGGCCGAGGGCACGGATTGTTGCCCGAAGGCCCGTTTTCTTGGTGGGGCTGCTCGATGTGTCTGTCATATATGTTCCTACCCGTTGCTGCGTGGTCGCAGTTATTTGCGAGAAATGCCCAATTTTCGGGGACATGCTTACAGGGAGCTGACGAATGTAAACGCACAAGTTGCGGGGTGCCGAGCCCGATGCGGGGACGGCCGAGCCACGTGCTGCCAACTACGAACTGTCATACATTATAACACAAAACACGGACCCCTTCAATCCTTGTTTATCTCCCCGCCTTGTATTGAGAGCCTCAACACTAGCCCTCGTCATATACCGAGTTTGGAGCAGACGCTGCGCGTAAAATTGCGAACGTTCTCGTTCGTGTCTTCGAGACCGAGCTTTATGGACGCTTCAAATTTTCCGCAATATTCGTTCATCATCACGGTCAGGGCGTTCAGTTTCCATTTCCAGAGGTTGTTCGGCTGTATGTACCAGTATTTGGGACCCAGGGTGCTCCCGATCTCGTCGTAGCTCATTTCCAAGATATTTTCCGGACGCATCGAGGGGGTGAGCGCGTCGAGCCCCGGAAACTCCTCGTCGCCCACCCATTTGCCCTTGTTAAAGGGGCATGCGTCCTGGCACGCGTCGCAACCGTATAGCCTTCCGCCTATCTGTTGTACCATCTCGGGAGTTGGTACACCCATTCCCATATTCGCCGACAGATTGGTCTGAAAACTGACGCACCCGACCATCGACATGGTATAGGGCGCACACAGCGTACGGGTCGGGCATGCTTCGACGCATTTGTTGCAATTCTCGGGACAATCTTTGAGCTTCACGTCGCGCACAAGTTCCAGCTCCCGGTCTATTCCGATCATTTCTATACGACTATGCGACCCTTTTTCGGTATAGAAGAAGTTGTTCCGGCGGATGGTTCCGAGGCCCGCCTGATACGCTGCCCAACGGGCCGGCGCTGCGATTCCGTGTGCGTCGCCCAGCGCGCACCCGAGGCCGAGGCTTTCGAGAAAGGTTGCAAACTCCTTGCGTATCTTGAAAAACGGGGCGTTTTCGTCCGTCCTGCTGTCGAACATATAGGCTTTGCCGTAAACTCCGTCGAATTCGGATGGCACCTTGTACTTGTAATTGGGGACGATGGCGACTACGATGGCCCTTATGGCGGGATTGGCCGCCGAGGGGTCCGCGTAACCCCTGAAGGACCCGTAGATCCTCTCTCCCATGGGAATCCGCGCGATCCGCTCCTCCAGCTTTTCGCGGTAACCGGCCAAGGCGCCGACTCTCACGATGGCGCAGTCTTCGTATCCCAGTTCCAAAGCTTTTTCCCGTATTTTGTCTTCCATAACTCCTCCTTTAAAGTATATTACTTTTAATTTGCAAGTACTATAGAACATTAACTTGTTTTTTGCAAGTTATTTGTGTACTCTTTCACCATGAGGAAGATTACCAGGCGATCGATGTGCCCTATCAGCAGTACTCTCGATATTCTCGGCGATAAGTGGACGTTGCTGATCATCAGGGACTTGATGTACAGAGGAAAGAAAACGTACGGCGAGTTTCTCCAGTCCGAAGAGAAGATCGCGACCAATATTCTTGCCGACCGCCTTCTCGTTCTGGAGAAGACCGGGATCGTCGAGAAAAAGGCCTTTCCCGGAAACAGGGTAAAGAACCTTTACCAGCTGACTCCCAAGGGAATCGATTTGATGCCTACCCTCCTTGAGATTGTCGTGTGGGGCGACAAATACTTCGAAATTCCGGAACCTGTTCATGAGCTTGCGGAGGCAATCCGGAAGGACAAGGACGGCGCGATGAGGGAGATCTCAAAACGACTTGCGGCCGGGGATGGAGAGCCCGTCGTTAGGTGACCCTTGAGAGATAACTCCCGGACAGCGTAAGGGAGATGGTGAATTCAAAGGGAATATGAATCGAGGGCGTCCCGGCACTTCGGCCAGACGACAGACACGCTTTCCTTCCGCCGGCCCTCAGAGGGTGCTCTCATTTTTTGCGGTAAGCGACTACCTGCGTGAATGTCTGTTAATTTTTAGTTAATACGTCGTTCTCCAAGGCTTCTTCCCTTAAGTACGCCGTTATTCTCCGATAAGTAAGGATAGGGCCAAGTGAGCTTTCATGAAGCCCTACTCACGAAGAACCAGCAATAGAGACCTCCGAGTCTGGAGGCGGACAAGTGTGAGGATGGGACATCCTGGATGAAGGCAGCGAAATCACGCAATTCGCTTGCGGGTATAGGCAAGGAGACTCTGAAATGAAGACACGAATGATTCTTTGGATTATACCGGCCGTACTATTCGCGGCCATGATAATGGGGAATGCAAGTCGGGCGGAAGAGGTGAGGTTTGACGGATCGACCACGGTTGTTGAGAGGATTATGAATCCCGGCAAGAAAGCCGCCGAGGCAGTCACGAAGCTCACCCTGGCGGTGACGGGAAACAGCACGGAGAACGGGCTGTATGATCTCCTGAAAGGGTGGTGTGACGCGTCCATGGCTTCGGAGCCCCTTGACGAGGCCATTGCCAATCTTAAGATAGAGGCTCCCAGTGTCCGGATACCTGCCGACATTCAGGCGCATGTGATTACCGAAGATAGGATAGCCGTTATTGCTCATCCCTCTAATCCGGTGAGGAGCTTGAACAAAGAACAAGTGAAGGCGCTGATGACCGGAACGATCAAGAGCTGGCAAGATGTCGGAGGAAGTCATCCAAAGGTGGCGGTTGTTCTCGCGCTTTACGGATCGGGGACAAGAAAGCTATTCAAGAAACTGGCCCTGGACGACCAAGAATATGAGAGCGAAGCGATCGAAGCTTCCGGCGTCGACGCCGTGATCGAGCGGGTGAGTGAGATGCCCGAGGCTATAGGGGCGGTCAGTGCCGCAGTGGCAAGCGAAGCTGCCAAGTCGGGAAAGGTGAAGATTATCGAGACGACCCAGTATTCCAGGACCCTCCTCTTCGTGACCTTGGGCGAGCCTAATCCGAAGGTCCGAAAAGTCATCGATTTTTTCAAGGGTGAGGGACAGAAGTTCATAAAATAGCCCCACGACGGTCCCGACTGACGGTCGAAGAAACAAGGACGCGGCCAATCTTGAATCCTGAATTACCCTAGACGGTTCTCGTTTTTCGATGATAATAGTATCGGAGCGGAATGACAATCACGAAGAAGGGTATCGTGTAGATCGCCGCGACCAGCGGCTCCACGGGGCCGAAAAATTCCGACGCGAAAACGATAACGAGCACGTTGTTCAGATTTGCCAGTATGACCGCGCCGGCCAATTGGTCTTCCACCCGCCCTTTGTAGAAAAACAAAATGCCGACCGCGCAGTACAGCGCCGCCAGAATGAAGGTCACCACCAGTGCCATAACAATCACGGACGGGTCTTTCCTGAAAAAAAGCGCATAGCGACAGAAAACCCCCAGGTTGATCAGCGCGAACATCAGAAGGGAAAGGGGAAACTGGGCCTTTAAGACCGGCGCTACGAGCCTGGGCAGCAGGTATCGAATCAATTCGACAAGGACAATGGGAATAAAAATAACCGCGGCCAACTGACTCAGCATCGTCGAAAACGAAAGGGCCACCTCTCTTGAGACGACTATCTTAATGAGCGTGGGCAAGGTAAAAGGCGCGAACACCGATGTAATCACCACCCCGACAAGAACCAGGGCGCTGTTGCCCTGCACCATGTTCGAGATCATCGGGGCGACGACCCCGGCAGAGACTCCTGTCAAAAGCAGCGCCGAAAGGGCATATCCGGGTGCAACAAAATGGAAAACGATATAAACGATGACAGGCAGAATCGCCAGCTTGATCATTGTCAACCCAAAAAGTTGTACACTGTGCTCTTTTAGTACGTTCCAGACGGACGCAAGATCGATGGACAGGTAGCTGAGAAAGAAATTGACCATGAGGCAGTAGAAAGGCAGGGCCTTGAACCGGAAACCGAAATCGGGAAAAATGATGGCTGTGGCCATGGAAGAGATCACGACAAGAACGAGCATGACGTCATTGAGACGAATCGGTGCGCGCATGAGCAATCCTCAAGAGACCCTTAGCTTATCAAGGGTATCGGAATATCAGATCGACGTTCGGCTCTGCCTTACGGGAGAATAGCGATAATCTTCTCGTATACCTCGGGTCTCCTGTCAAACCAGTAAGTGCTCGATCTTCGCGTCATCACTTCGCGCGTGTCGATATCTCCGTAGAAGATGCCTTCTTTGTCCAAGGCCCCTCTCGATACGACCTTGCCCGAAGGGTTTGCGAGCTGGCTACCTCCGAATCCGGGCCAATGGGATTCCCCGCCAACCCTGTTGACCTGCACGAACCAGAGCAAATTCGAGATCGCGTTGCCGGGCCCGAGGGCAAGCCAGGAATCGACATCGAAGGAAGGCCAGTTGGCGATATCCACGATAATCTGCGCCCCGCCCAGGGCCGCCACTCTCGAAGACTCGGGAAACCAAAAGTCATAACAGACCAGCAAAGCGATCCGCCCGAGGTCGGTCTCAAAGACTCCTATCTCGTTCCCGGGGATAAAGTAGAGTTTCTCATTGCCCGGAAGGTGAACTTTCCGGTGCAGACCGATGACACCTTTGGGTCCGACCATGACTGCAACATTGTACATGACGAGCCCGAACCGGCTTTCTCCCCGCTCGGGCATGCCGAATATCACATGCACGCCCTTTTCCCCGGCGATGCTTTGAATCAGTTCAGTGGTCGGTCCGGGGATCGGCTCCGAAGCCCGGTAAAACGCCATCTTCTCCTGCGAGTCGATGGGTCCCACGTATCCGGTCGTAATCAATTCAGGGAAGACGACCAGCTTTGCGCCGCCTGCTGCCGCCTCGTTGATAAAGCTCACCATCTTGTCGACGTTTGCCTTCTTGTCCAGATGGGCCGGTTCCATTTGGACGAGTGCTGTCCTGAACGTCGTAGATATCATTCCATTCTCTTCCATTGCTCCACCTCCTCCACAACCTACGCCAGCCCTAGTGTGAGCGGTCCAAAAAGGGAAGTCAACCGAAATGCGGAACAAGCTTCCTCCCGCGAGCAGGTGCTATCGGCGGTACGCCTAGGGCGGTCCGGATGTCTGCCTGTCTGGAAGGGGCAAGTCGGGGCACGAGGTGCGGCCGGTCGACTGGGAGGAATCGTGCCGCCCGCACGCGGGCACCCGGCGGCGCTCCGCCGCACCTCGCGCCCTCATTCTCTCTTCTTCACGCACCGTCTTGGCCGTGTGCCCCCTTTTCCTCCCTCTTTTCTACACGTAGACGATGTCGAGAGAATCTTCCGTCACCCTTTCGAGACCGTCCCGTTTCACTATGAAATCGACCTCTATGCCGATTGCTCCGTAAGGGGGCAGGACGAACTTCGGCTCGAAGGCGAACACCATGCCCTCCTTGAGGATGCGCCTATGGCGGGCGGTAATGATGGGCAGTTCGTTGATCTCCAGACCGAGACCGTGGCCGATGAACTGCACCTGGCCTTCCCCGTGCCCCATGAAGTGGTCGAGAAGACCCGCCTTTTTCACGATTTCATTCGCGCGGGAGAATATCTCCACGCAGTCGACTCCTTCCCTGCCGAAACGGGCCGTCTCTTCTATGATCGTCCTGGCTGTCTCGTAGGGCTTTCGGAACCGCTTCTGGAGAACGCCAGCCACGAAGACTCTCGTCTCGTCAGTGGTGTAGCCGTTGAATCCGCCTCCGTAATCGACCGTCACCGGGATTCCTCTCTCGACCTTTTTGAACGAGGAGCCGTTCGGCATGGCCGGCGTCACCCCTGCCCCGGCGATCGGTCCATCGACGAATGTAGGGACCGTTCCCGTATATCCCGACTGAACCATTATGGTCGTCATTTCCTGATTGAGTCCCCGCATGCGCAGGTATCCCTGATGGCCGGCCTTCCTGCCGACGGCGACGAGGGCCGCATCTATATCGATTTCGCTCACCCCCTCCCGGATCACCTCTTTCGCGTGAGCGAACACCCGGGATATCATGGCTCCCGACTTTCTGATCTGTTCGAGCTCGAAGGGGCTTTTCACCGTTCTGAGCTCCTTGATTGCCGGCATTATGTCTCTGTGCCTGTCGAAACGGATAAGGCCCTTGAGCCTCTCGAACAGAGATATGGAGACCACGTCGAGCTCGAGGCCCGCAGTGCCCTTTGAGATGCCTGTGCGGGCGAGTATCTCTCCCATCTCTTTATCGTCCTTCACCGGCGTGACGGCGAGGGTCGTCTCGGCCCGCGCCCGTTCGGTGCCCTTCTTGATGAAGAGCAAGGGGTCTTCGTCCGCCGGAACGATGAGTGTGCCCGGCTGCATGGTCCCCGTAAAGTAGAATTTGTCCACGTTCTCCACGATCACCGAAAAATCGATCCCGCCTTCTGCCATGAGGCGCTTGAGCCCCTTGATTCTCATCCGCAGATCCTCTTCGGGAATTATGTCATATGCTCCTACACGCTTGATCATCTCCTTTGACCTCCAGCCCCATATAGTATCAAAAATCGGCTCCGGGGGCGACAGGTCTGCCCGCGGAAAACCATTTGCATGCTTGACTCGGGACAAGGGCCGATATAACGTAAGGGACGATGGGTAATGCGTGACCGTTTCCGGCCCCGGCCGGCCGCCTTCGTCATGGTGGATGGCTCCCGATTCGGGAACAAGCGGCCTGGCAAGGTCTGAGTGAACAAAGGGAGGGACAAAATGAAGATATCAGTCAGTAAAGGGAAGCTTGCCGACGCACAGGGCGAGGCCATTATTCTCGCGTTCTTTGAAGACAAAGAGCTCGCAGGTGAGGCGCTGCACATCGATACGAAATCGAATGGATTGATCGGTGATTTGATCGGCGGCCGTGATTTCGAGGCAAAACCGTCTCAAATATCAGTAATCTACACGAGGGGATCGCTGCCCACAAAGAGGATCGTCCTCGTCGGCTTAGGCAAGCAGAGCGAATTCGACCTGGAAAAACTCCGGGCAGCCTTCGCCAAGGCCATGCAGCATCTGCGTGCCTTAAACGTCAAAGAGGCGGCGACTTCCATCGATTCGAGCTTCCTTCCCAACGGGAAAGATAAGATTGCCCAGGCTGCGGTGGAAGGAGCCCTCTTGGGTCTTTATCAATACGCGCCCTTCAAAACGGTCGATTGCGAGAATCTCAAGGACATGGAACAATTGACTATTGTAGCCGAAGAAGACGACTTCCCGTTGATCGAGGCCGCAGTCGAAAAGGCGCAGGCCATCGCACGGGCAGTATGCTTTACGCGGGATCTGGTTTCGGCCCCTTCGAATCGGATGACGCCTTCGATTCTGGCGAAGGAGGCAGAAGGAATCGCCGGCCGGAAAGGCGTTTCGTGCACGGTGCTCGATAAGGTCAAGCTGAAAGAGCTCGGGATGAATGCTTTGTTGAGCGTCGCCTCAGGAAGCAACGAAGAACCGAAATTCATCATACTGGAATATAAGGGCGATGAGGCGGACGCAACGCCCATCGTGCTCGTGGGCAAAGGAATTACTTTTGACAGCGGAGGGATCTGCATCAAGCCATCGGACAAGATGGATGAGATGAAATCGGACATGGCCGGCGGGGCCGCGGTAATGGGAGCGATCATGGCGTGCGCCGACCTAGGGTTGCCGCTCAACATCGTCGGGTTGATCCCCGCCACCGAGAACATGCCCAGCGGCACTGCCCTCAAACCGGGCGATGTCTTCACGTCATATTCAGGAAGAACTATCGAAGTTATCAATACCGATGCCGAGGGAAGGCTGATCCTGGCAGACGCGCTGGCCTACGCGTCCAACTACAAGCCTGCAGCCATTATCGACCTTGCCACTCTTACCGGCGCCTGCGTCATAGCACTCGGCGACGAGGTGATCGGCATGTTCGGCACGGATGATAAACTGAAAAGCGAGCTGGAGGAGGCCGCCCGGGAGACGGGCGAGCTTGTGTGGGAATTGCCTCTATGGGAAAGCTATCAGGAAAAGATAAAGAGCGATATCGCGGATTACAAAAACCACGGGGGAAGACCGGCCGGTGCGATCACCGCCGCGGCCTTCTTGAGCAAATTCGTGGGAGATTTCCCCTGGGTGCATCTGGATATCGCCGGTCCTGCATGGACTGAAAAGGATAAGACCTATATCCCCAAAGGGGCCTCCGGCGCCGGCGTCCGATTGCTGGTTGAATTTTTGCGCAATCGAGCGGGATGACGGCGCGTTTCTCGGGATTACAAAATAACGGTCCCGTCGCACTTCCCCAGGCGGGATGCGGCCCGAACGCACCTGCTCACTTTGTGCAAGCTTTACTTCGCTTGACAATTGTCAGGAGACCCTGTATAGTGTCAGACTCGGGGTAGTATCAAACTCAGGACGTCGAAGAGCCAACGATTATCAAACACTTAGGATATTCGGGAGCGTCTATCGGGTCAAAGAGACCTTGAGCCGTTCCCGTCTATCGAAAACCGTGGGGCCCGCCCGAAACGTCAAGTGTTCAAGGATAGGAAATACCGGGCCGTCGAGGAACTCTGGACTCATGATAAGAATAGCAGTGGACGCCATGGGCGGAGATCGTGCGCCTCTGGAAATTGTGCGAGGCGCCGAGGCCGCTGTTTCGGAGAAGATAGCCGAAATCGTTCTCGTCGGCGATGAAAGCGCCATTCGTCCTTTGCTCGCCGGCCCTTCAGCGATCGAGATCGTTCACACACCCGTATTCGTCGAGATGAAAGAATCGCCTTCAAAAGCGTTGCGGCAAAAGAAGGATTCCTCGGTGAATACAGCCCTCGAGCTGCTCAGGGCGGGGAGCGTCCAAGGGGTGGTGTCAGCGGGAAACTCGGGCGCGGTAATGGCTTTTGCCATCGTCACCCTTGGTCGAATTCCCGGCGTCGAACGGCCTGCCATCATGACGAGGCACCCAAGTGAGGGCGGAACTTCGATTTTGGTCGATGCCGGCGGGACCGTTGACTGCAGGCCCTCGCACCTCGTCCAGTTTGCCCTGATGGGGGACGTGTTCGCAAGGTGCGTCCTCGGGATCGAGAAGCCGAGGGTCGGCCTTTTGAGCAACGGTGAAGAGGTGACGAAAGGAAACGACCTGACGAGGGAAACTCATGGGGTTTTGAGAACGCTCGGCCTCAATTACCTCGGATACATCGAGGGAACGGAGTTGTCCAATGGCAAGGCCGATGTGATCGTTACCGACGGTTTCGTCGGAAACGTGGCCCTGAAGGTGAGCGAAGGCGTCGCAGAATTTATTATGGGCTTCCTCAAGAAACGCACCATCGCAGAAGCCACTCAGGGAGACGGCGGGCTTTTGCAGAAGGTCCTCAAGGACCTGTCCCACAGAATAGATTATTCCGAATACGGGGGCGCGGCCCTCGTCGGGGTCGATGGGGTGTGTATCATCTGTCACGGCAAGTCGGACGGCCGGGCTATCAAGAATGCCATAGCCCATGGAGCGGGTCTTGCCGGCCGGAGCTTCAACGAACAGATAAAGAACGCAATCGGGGGGAGTTACGCGTCCCGTACATGAGCAGCGAGCGACAGTCGTGAGCCATTCTCTCATCGATCACGCTGATGACTACTACAAAAAAGGGATTGAACGGTCAAGCCATCTATGTATATCAACGCCGCGTCGCACTATTTGCCTACAACGATCATACCGAATGAATACTACGCAAAGCTGGCAGGACTGTCGGACGAGTGGATATACAAGCGATCGGGAATACGGTCGCGGACAAGGACAGGTGTTCACGAAAACACGAACACCATGTCCGTCGAAGCCACGAAAGCAGCCATAGGACGGCTCCCTTATCCGGTAAAAGAGGTCGATCTGATCGTCGGGGCCACATACACTCCGTATGACACGGTGGGAACGCTGGCCCATGCCGTACAACGTTTCTTCGATATCCCGGAAGCAAAGGTCGTTTCCATCTCGTCCGCATGCTCTTCGTTCTTAAGTGCGATAGAAGTCGTCGAGGGTTATTTCGCAACGAATAAGGCACACAGGGCGATCGTCGTTGCTTCGGAACATAACAGCGCCTATAGCGACGACACGGACGGACAATCGGGTCATCTATGGGGTGACGGGGCCGCGGCTCTGTTCATATCGAAGGAGAAAGTCTCCGAAGAGGACATAGAGATCCTCGATCTCAATACAACAGGGCTCGGCCATATAGGCAAGGGCATTGAGGGGGTCTGTTTAAGACCCAACGAAGGGGGGCTCAAAATGCCCTTCGGGAGGGACGTCTTCACCAATGCCTGCAAGTATATGCTCTCCGAGGTAAAAGACATACTGAAAAGGAATCGCCTGACTCCGGAGCAGATCGTACATCTCATCCCCCATCAGGCCAATTCGAGGATCATCGCCCAACTCGTGGAGGCCCTCGGGTTGCATAACGGCGAGTCTGATCACGAATATCGAAAAAACCGGCAATACGGGATGCGCAAGTACGGCCATCGCCCTTTCGCAGAATTGGAGAAGGTTCCTGAAAAGCGAACTGATAGCGGTGGCTGTTTTCGGCGGTGGGTACTCGAGCGGCGCAATGCTCTTGAGAAAATGAGGCGGTGAGCATGGAACTCCAGACGTTACCCCCCCTTGTCATCAAAGGGAAGAAGATAAGCATACCCATCGTCCAGGGCGGCATGGGTGTCGGCGTGTCACTCTCTCCGCTTGCCGCGGCCGTTGCGGAGCAAGGGGGCGTGGGCATCGTCTCGAGCGCGGCCCTCGATAGACTTCTCAGCAAAAGGACCGGGAAGAAACATACTTCTTACGAAGCGGCTTTCGAAGAGGTTTCTCTGGCAAAGGCAAGGGGAGGTGTCGCCGGTATCAACATCATGGTCGCCCTCATACAGGACTACGAGGATTCCGTAAAGGGAGCCATCGATGCCGGCGCCGACGTCATAATCTCCGGAGCGGGGTTGCCGCTCAACCTTCCCGCTATCAAGAACCCGGGCGAGACAGCGCTGATTCCCATCGTCTCTTCGGCCAGGGCCCTCGAAATCATATGCAAGAAATGGGAACGATTGGGCTACAGGCCCGACGCGGTCGTCCTTGAAGGACCACTCGCGGGAGGCCACCTGGGATTCAAACCGGAGGAGATCGATATCGAATCGAACAAGCTCGAAAATCTCCTGCCGCCGGTAAAGGAAATGGCAGACAAGTACGGGGGCTTTCCTGTTATCGTGGCAGGGGGTGTCTACACCCATGACGACATCGTCAGGTTCCTGAAGATGGGAGCCGACGGCGTGCAGATGGGAACACGCTTTATCGTCGCAAAGGAATGCAGTGCCTCAGATGCCTATAAGCAGGCCGTCATCGATGCGGGGAAAGAGGACATTCTGGTTTCCCAAACCCCTGGTTCCCCCTGTGGCCTGCCATTCATGGTTATCAGAGAATCCCTCATGTTCCGGAGCGCCCTCGAACGAAAAAGAAGGCCTCGGTGCGATAAGGGGTATGTGTTGAGACCCGACAGGGAAGGAAAATTCACCCAGTGCCGGGCTCGGCTCGATGACGGCGGCTCCTTCTGCATTTGCAATGGGCTCCTCAGCTCCGCCGGATACAATCCGGATCAAGAAGATCCCCTTTACACTGTCGGCGCGAGCGGTTACCGCGTCGACAGGCTCACGACCGTGAAAGAGCTTATGGCAGAGTTGACAAGCGGCACCGAATAGGGGCAACCAGGGGTGGAGAGTAATCCTTACGCGTTGGAATGATGGTCCCTATAAAATTCTTCGTAATCTTCCAGCATCTCTCGTAAGAGTGCCGGAGTATCCAGATGGTAAGGACAATGTTCCTTGCAGTGCCCGCAGTCTTGACAATCCCTGATCAACATCATCTGTGTGCGCCAATTATCATCCATAAACTGCTGAAAAGGCATCCGCCTGAGCAACAATGACATCCTGGCCGCCATCGGAATCGGGATTCCGGCCGGACATGGCAGGCAATACCCGCACGCGCGGCAGAAGGATCCACCAAGGGCGGCTCGATCTTGTTCGATCAATTGCCACATCTGCTTATCCAGTCTGGGCGGCCGCTTCTCGTATCCCAAAAACTCATCCAACTGCGACTCGGTCTGAATTCCCCAAATGGGAACCACATTCTCGTATTGTCTTAGGAACGCAAACGCGAGGGCTGCGTTGGTGAGCAGGCCTCCTGCCAGGGCCTTCATCGCAATGAAACCGATGTCATGTTTCCGGCATTCCTGAATCGCCTTCAAATCGGCGTCGGTTGCGAGGGCGGATAGAGGATACTGAACCGTATCGTACAGACCTGTTTCTATCGCCTCGAGAATCACGCCCAACCGGTGATTTGTCATGCCGATAAAGCGGATTTTCCCTTGCTTCCGTGCTTCCAACAATCCGGCGAAAGCCCCGGACGGATCATCCGGATCGGGTAGCTTCGGGGGGTTGTGAAGCTGATAGATATCGATATAATCTGTCCTCAGATTACGAAGACTGGTTTCCAGATCCTTTAGGACGGCTTCCTTATTTCCGGAATGGGTCTTGGTTGCAATAATGATCTCTTTCCGGATACCCGAGAGGGCAGCCCCGATCTTTTCTTCGCTATCCGTATACCCGCGTGCCGTGTCAAAGAAGTTTATTCCGTGATCGCACGCTTTCCGGAGTAAGTATCCGGCATCCTCGAGACTGATCCGCTGAATCGGTATCGCACCGAAACCGCTTCGACTCACCGATAAGTTGGTTCGACCGAACCTGATTCGTTCCATGAGAGAAACCTCGTTTATTGACTTTGGATCATCTTACCGTCGATTGATCGACGTGCCCCTGGGGAATCCTGTCCGACCATCCGACACGTCTATCCTAACACGGCGTCGATGGACAACTCAAACTTCATGAGAAAAAGGAACCACCTTATTGGGCGAGAGAGATCCGTGTGGAGGGGCTACGGCAGGCCGCAAAGGTTGCTCGTTCTCGTGGGAAAGGATAGGTGTCAACAGTTCCAGCGGCCCTATCGTCCCTTATTGCGCCGCCTAGGGAAAGGGTAAGGCCGCGGCCCTGGGGGTCGTCCTCGTCGCTGAAGGTAAACGTCTCCCCGTCCATACAGGCATTCCTCACCTGGAAAACCTTCTGCCCCACGAAGACCGCACCCGAAACCCGCTGGAATTCCTGCCTCATGGTCATGTGGAGAGGCACACGGGTTCCCCCGGTCTCGACGAAGCCCTCCCACATGCCGCTCATGTTCCCGGGAGCAATCCAGAGGTAGATGGAGTCGGTCGCCCTCCCGATAGTATCGTCCGGCTCCCACCGCCCCATGTCGTGGCAGTACGACACTATCCTTGTGCCTGGTTTCAGTTCCCGCAGCAGCTTCGGCCTCAGCCTGAGGTTTACATCGGGGTAGAGAAAAAGGAAGAGCACCGTTGCATCGCCGATGTCCGCGTCGAACAAGTCTTCCTCCACGAATCGCGTCAGGCCGCCGACACCTGCCTGGAGAGAATTTTCATAGCTCTCCATGATTCGTCGCGGATCGAGATCGATTCCCACACCGCGGGCGCCGGTCTTGGCCGCTGCAGCTATGACGATCCTGCCGTCGCCGCACCCCAGGTCATAGACGAGGTCCGTACCGCAGACGCGCGCCAAGCCGATCATCTGGTCAACCGCATCCAGGGGGCTCGGTTCCCACGACACATCGGGCCCATCCTTCCTGAAAGCTGTAGGAAAAAGGAAACGCCTGATTAGAAAACCCTCCGGGTGCCCCATATCGACTCCTTCTCTTGTTCCCTCCGATCTGATAATGATTACCGCCTGTATCTTTCCACGTCAAGAGGGACTCCTTAAAATGGAGCACGGCTTGGCTGTTCTTGGGAGATTATAGTGACTCGCTGGATAAGTGCGTCCGGCAATCCGCCAGACACCCGTCCCTGGAGGTGCTGCTCGCTGCCCGGCACCGGACCATGGAGCTTGGTCATGCATCGGGGTAGGCCACAACTCCTCGGAGGAGCCACGATAGGTTGTTCCAAAAGACTCCACAAAATTACCCCCCGGGAGGGCTTCAGACAATGCCTGGATGACAAAACCGACTTGAGGGTCTTTTCATGATGATATCTTTTTCGGGCAGTTTTTGCCCTATGCTGCCTTTTCAGGCTAGCGAGGGGGTCCGGCCAGGGATAGGGTGGTGGATTTAGAGCTGGTTCTTTGTTTGCTTCCTCGACGTTTCATGTGTATTCTAGATAGAGACGCGGTGCCGCATGGGGCAACGACGATAGGGAAAGTTCTGCGGGAGGGGAGCGGATGAATTCGATGCAGGCACTGCTCGGGAGTTTCGAGGAAAAGCTTGAGGCTGTTCGTAAGATGATAGACGAGTACGACGAGAGTATGGATTACGCCTCCCATTGTACTCTTCAAGGATTCGCGGAAGGCTTAGCCTTTGCCATAGAGGAGACAAAGAACCGTCTGGACGACGGGAGAGACGCAACACCATAAGAAAACCCCGACCCTACCCTCTTTCGCACACCATGGCGAGGATTAGAGAACAGGGTCGGCGTGCGGAGAAAACCAATCGAGACCGATATTGACCGGATAAAGAGCAGCGATTCATTTTCGGCGGTGCTGAAAGGCATGGAGCAGAGGGGAGAGGTTGTCTTTTCTCTATCCGGCCACCTATCCCTTAATCATCTCGAAGATCTGGTACGTCGGACGAACGCTTTTTTTTTAAACACCCCGCCCTCGAGTCTCACGGTGGACCTGGCAGAACTTGAATATGTCGATAGTGCGGGGGCGCTCTTCCTGTTGGACATGGAATGGCAGGCGCGGGAACGCTCCATTCCCTTCGGATTCCTTAACATGTCTCCCCAGGTTCAAAGCATAATCAGTCTTCTCGATCGCGATGCGATCGAGCTCCCCCGGCCCGAGAGAAGCCGGCTTTCTTCCGGTTTTTTCGAGCACCTCGGCTTGATGAGCGTAACTTTCCTCAATGATGTGGTGCATTCTCTCACCTTTGGGGGCACTTTGGTCTGGGAAGTGGCAGGCTCCGTCTTACGTCCTTCTTCTCTGCGATGGAAGGATGTCTTGACCTGCGTAAGGAAGGTCGGGGTTGATGGTCTGCCCATAATCGCTCTCATCAGCTACCTTCTCGGACTCATCATAGCCTTCATGTCCTCTCTCCAGTTGAAGCAGTTCGGCGCCAATATGTATGTAGCTTCTCTGGTGGCCATCGGCATGGTGAGGGAACTTGGACCGATAATCTCGGCCATAGTGTTTGCCGGAAGGTCGGGGTCGGCTTTCGCTGCGGAGATAGGGACGATGAAGGTCAATGAAGAGGTGGACGCGCTGGTCACCATGGGATTCGATCCTGTAAGGTTTCTTGCCGTTCCCAAGGTCTTTGCGGCCATTTTCGCCCTACCCCTGCTGACTTTTTTTTCCGATCTCTTTGCCATTTCCGGAGGGATGACCGTGGCGCTCCTCGGCCTCGGCCTGACCTTCCATACCTATGTCCAGCAAACCTCGTGGGCCCTCAAGGTATTCGATATAGGGGCGGGTGTGGTCAAGTCGATGGTTTTCGCCGTGCTCATAGCAGGGATAGGCTGTCAGAGAGGCTTTCAGGCGCGGGGAGGAGCAGAAGCGGTGGGCAACGCCACAACTTCTGCAGTAGTTTCCGGTCTTTTCCTGATTATCGTGGCCGATTCTCTGTTTGCGATAGTTCTGAACTACGTCAGGTGATGAAGTGGAAAAAAGGGCGGACGATGGGCTGATAATGGAGGTCCGAGACCTTTCGGTCCGTTACGGAGAGGAAACGATCCTCAAGGACGTAAACCTCGACGTGTACAGAGGCGAGATCCTCGTGGTCGCAGGACCCAGCGGGTGCGGCAAATCGACCCTGCTGCGCCATATGATCGGCCTTTCGGCTCCCTTGAGAGGGAGGATTACCATAGACGGAGTCAACATTGCTTCCGCGACTGAAGAGGTGGTGAGGAAGGTAAGGAGGGGAATGGGTATGCTCTTTCAATCGAGCGCGCTTCTCGGCTCCATGACGCTGGCTGAAAATGTCGCTCTTCCCTTGACCGAGTTCACCGACCTTTCCGGCGCTTTCATCGAGAAAGTGGTGAGGATGAAGCTCGCCATGGTCGACCTTTCGGGCTATGAGGGACACCTCCCCTCGGAGCTGTCGGGAGGCATGAGGAAAAGGGCGGGTATAGCCCGGGCCCTGTCCCTTGATCCCCACGTGCTCTTTCTCGATGAGCCCTTCGCCGGTCTCGACCCCATCACGTCCGTCGGACTCGAGCAGGTCATAAAGAGGATCAACAGGGGTATGGGCACCACCATGGTCATCGTGAGCCACGAATTGGAATCCATTTTCAGCATTGCCCAACGAATCGTTATGCTGGACAAGGCGGACCGGGGCATCATCGCCGAAGGCAGTCCGGACGCCCTAAGGGCATCTGCCGATCCGAGGGTTCGCCATTTCTTCAATAGAGAGATTGAAGAAAAAGAACGGGCGGGAGGATAAATGGCAAAGAGAAGCTCCTATTTTCTTGTGGGACTCTTCGTAACGATCGGCGTCCTTATCGGTGTGGCCGCGGTCATCTGGCTCGGGGCGTCCAACTACTTCCAAAAGGGCTCCCTGTACGTGACTTATTTCGACGAATCGGTTCAGGGACTTCAAGTCGACTCGATAGTCAAATACAGGGGCGTGGATGTGGGAAGAGTGCAGCAGATCGGGATAGCTCCCGACCGGAGGCTGGTTCAAGTGGTGATGAAGATAGACGCAGCCAACTTCTCGGTTAAGGGCGTAGCCGCCCGGTTAACCCTGGCCGGGATAACAGGCATCGTTTACGTGGAGCTCGATCAGACGAAGCCTAATGAAACGAACATGATGCCCAAGGACTTCCGGCCTCCGCACCCGGTAATACCTTCGGCCCCTTCTGATATCAAGCAGATCGAGGCCACCATAAACGACGTTCTCAACAACTTGAAGCAGATCGATTTCAAGGGTATTTCCAGTCAGCTCGTTAAAACGGCAGATTCAATCGACGGCTTTGTGAATGGGAAACGGACCGGCAGGATAATGGAGAACCTGGACAAGGCATCGACTAACCTGGCCTCTATGTCGGAACGGATTGACGGGATGCTGTCCGACGGGTCCGTATCGGATATAATTCTCGGCACAAGAGACACAGTGCGCGAGGCGCGGGCAGTAATAGCTCAGGTCAAAGATGAAATAGACGGCATGAAGCTCAAGGAGACCTCCGGAAAGGTGAACGAATTGGTTGAAACGACATCGAGGCAAGCCCAGACGACGATGACCGAAGTTGCGATAGCGGCCGAGACGATCAGGCGTGCAGCCGATTCATTGGAAGCTCTCATCGACCGGGTAAACAACGATCCTTCGGTGCTCATCTTCAGCCGGCCTCCGAAAGGAGAATAGGAGAATAGAGATGCCCTTTATCAGGTTGGCCGTCGTATTCGCGTGTGCCCTTTTCTTCCTATCCTGTTCCATAGGGGGAACCGGACGCCCCATCGATTTTTATACCTTGGAATACCCTACACCCGTCTTCCAAGGTCCCGGCACAGACAAAATCGTGAAGATCGATCAGTTTTCCTCGGCACGCATTTACGACAGCACGGCGATGCTCTACAGACCGGATGCCTACAAGGTTCTCACTTACAACTACCATAAGTGGAAGACAATTCCGGCCGATATGGTGACCGATTATCTCTTGAGGGACTTCCGTCACTCCGGTCTGTTTCACGCGGTCTTTTCCTATCACCAATCTGAGCCCGCCCGGTTTACTGTGGGTGGCGGTGTCGATGAGTTCATCGAAACAAAGGAAGCCGAGGGATGGAATGCAGTGCTGACCCTGCACGTGACGCTCCTCGACCAGAGCCGAACCGAGGCGGCGGAGAAGGTCGTGTTCCAGAAGAGATACCGGATCGCGCAGCCTATAGACGGAGAGTCGCCTGAATATTTCGCCGCAGGAATAAGCGCAGCCATGGCGCTGATATCGGTGCAAATCATAGACGACGTGAACAGCGCAATGAAAGGCGGTGGCGCCCAGGCACCCTGAAGGCGCCGCCGGAGGTTGGATGCCAAGCAGGGTTATTTGACTGTGACACTCCTTGATGATTAAAATCTAGTGTGACCACTGTAGATGCTGTAGCCGAACGACAGAATTGGCTCGAGAAAATACTCTCGTCCCTCCTTTCGCACAGAAACGAGGCAGACAGTCTTGGAACGCCCGATGAGATGATAGACGAGGCGGCGAGTAAGGCGTTCAAGATAAGTACCGCCCTCGGTCTGATACCGGGACCCGCCGGTCTCATGACTGTCCTGCCGGAAGTAATAGCCCTCACCAGGCTTCAGATCAGCCTCATTTACCGAATCGCCCGCCACTACGGCAGGACGAAGATGGTCGATAAGGAGATAGTCCTCCTGATACTCGCCAACGTGATGGGCGTTGCGGGTGGAGAGGTGCTGGTCAGGAGGGCAGGGGAACGACTCGTCATAAAGACCGCAAACACGAGGGTGGTGAAGGCCCTCGCGAGAAGAATAGGCACCCATGTCATTGATACGGCGGCAGAAAAAGCGGTGGGACGCTGGATTCCACTAGCCATTGCGCCGCTTTTCGGTTACCTCTCCCGGTCCCTTACCCGGAAGATCGGTATGGAGGCTGTAAGGCTTCTTTCTTCGCAAGCGCTGTCGATCGAGGGCTGAAGCGAAGATCTGACGTGTGATCTTGTTCAAACCTGTCCCTCGGTTAAGTCTTTCCAACGGTCAATTCCAACGTCTCTAGTCCACGCAACTCGTAATCTATTCCTGGAGAGCGTCGTAACCTCCAAGTTCACTCGAAGTATTCATCCGGGGTGGTAAGGCGTATGGTAAGTCCTGCTTTCAGGACAAAGTCCTGCTTTTCGATCCTGTTCGGAGTCGATAGGGTTATCTTTCGTCATTCAATCTTCAAGGGAAAAGTCGGCCAGAGGCCCCAAAAAAGAAGAGGCACGATAGGGCCGGAAAATGGCACGCTTCTTGTTAAGTCCTTTGAGGGGCACCAGGAAGGGTACCGTAAAGATCATTGAAAAGGAGGCCGCTCGTGCGTTTCGACAAATACGTTTTCATAGGTCTCTGCCTGGCATTATGGCTCGTCAACGGCCAGATGTGGACCGGGACTTCAGGCTCATTCGGTTTCTGGCAAGGTCTTGGCGTCAGCCTCGTGTTCATCCCCGTCTGGGTCCTGGTCGGTTCCGCCTTGTCCGGCGCGGGGCTTTTCCTCTTTCGTCTCGCAAGAGTCGACGTTGCGGGGCGATTGAGTCTCTGGCAAAAAGCTGACGTGGGCCTGGTCCTGGCAATCATTCTCAAGCCTGCTCTCGGTATACCTTTCTGAGAGATACCCTGCTGCGGTTTCCCGGAGCCGAATGCGACAATAAAGGTTACCCTGCGGCCTTGTTGAAGGATGTCAGAATCCTGACTATGAAGCCCTTTTAGATGGTCTAGCGGGCAAGGCGAGACCGGTTTCGCGTATGTTTGTTCATGGGATGGATCAAGTTAGAGGAAGACCGCTCCCACGGTGCACACGTGGCCCGGCGCAAGGCCGTCGGAAGCCCACTCGAGGTCAAGGTCGAAGGCCTTCTTGCAGAGATGGGCCACGTTTACCCCCAAGGACTCCAGGCTGTAGATCTGTCTGTCGGGCTTCGAGCATACCTTGAGACCCTTCTCTGCAGCACACTGGGCACACGCGAGACAAGGACCAGAACCGGCGATCACGTATCCTTTTGACCTGTAGTCGAGCAGGATATCGACGAGTACGCCGCCCGCCTTCCTGAAGTAGCGCGTGAGAGCGTCCTTATCCGGGCCGAGGTTCGGGAAACTTTCCCCCGGGAAGCGCACGCAAATTACGAGGGCTTCACGCGCCTTGCCTATATAGTCGGGGAAAAAGGGGCTGTGGGGCGGGCAGGAAAGCCTTCTTCCGTGTTCCGGGCAGGCTCCGCAAAGATCCTTGTATTGCAGGCCGTAGATAAAATCAGCCAGGGGGGCGCTGTTCGTGTAACGTTCGTACGCGATGCGGTCGCCCGAATCATCGACAAGCTCCAGATCCTCTTTTTTCAAACCTGGGACGATAGCCTTCCCTTTCTTCCGCCCTTTCGGGCCTTTCGAACCCAATCCTTTATCCCCCTTCGGCTCTTCTATGGCGTTTCTTTATGGCCTGCGCTGCGGAAATTCTACGCCTTCCCGCCACCGGGTTCATCTTCCCGACCGATAGCCTTCATCCGTAACAGCCCCGACAGTAAAAGACCGGAACCAGCGCGCTATCAGCCAATTCCGGTCTTTTTTGATTACCTCTTTAGCGCCTAGGTACCCATCTCCCATGACGACAGGTATTTCTTCTGCTCTTTGGTAAGCTTGTCGATGGTGACGCCCCTTGTCGCGAGTTTAAGCAGGGCCACCTGCTTGTCTATCTCGATGGGCACACCGTAGACCTTTGTTTCCAGCTTCTTGCTGTTCTTCCAGATGTATTCTGCGACGAGAGACTGGTTCGCGAAGCTCATATCCATGACTTCAGAAGGGTGTCCTTCGGCAGCGGCGAGGTTAATGAGCCTTCCCTCACCGAGCAGGAAGATCCTCTTGCCTCCCTTCATTGTGTACTCGTCGAGAAATGGTCGCAGCCGCCTCTTGCCCTCCTTCATCGCCTCCATCGCGTCGATGTCGATTTCCACATTGAAATGGCCTGAGTTGCATACAATGGCGCCATCCTTCATGCGCTCAAAGTGTTCCTTTCTAAGTATGTGGATATCGCCCGTGACTGTCACGAAGATATCTCCCGTTTTTGCTGCCTCGCGCATTTCCATGACTTCAAAACCATCCATGAGTGCCTCAAGGGCGCGCAGAGGGATCTATTTCGGCAACGATCACGTGGGCACCGAGACCTTTGGCCCTCATGGCTACGCCCTTGCCGCACCACCCGTAGCCGGCGACCACGACCTTCGACCCTGCCATGAGCACATTCGTGGCCCGTATGATGCCGTCTATGGTGCTTTGGCCTGTGCCATACCGGTTATCGAACATGTGCTTTGTAGAGGCATCATTGACGGCGATTACAGGGAATCGCAACACCCCCTCCCGCTCCATGCTCTTGAGTCGGATCACGCCGGTCGTCGTCTCCTCGGAGCTTCCGATCACGCCTTCGATCAGCTTTTTCTTCTCGGGACCTTTGAGCTTCGTCACCCATTCTCTCACGGTCCTGTGGAGCCCGTCGTAGCGCTCGAAGGCGATCATATGGAGCGCCCCGACGAGGTCCGCCCCATCATCCATGGTGACGTTAGGCATGAAGGCGAGAGCCTTCATGATATGGGTGTAGTATTGGTCTTCGTTCTCACCTTTGATGGCAAAGACCGGAACCCCTATGTGCTTTACCATGCTTGCAGCCACGTCGTCCTGAGTGCTCAAGGGGTTCGAGGCGCATATGAGCACCTGCGCACCACCCGCCTTCAGGGTTGCCGCGAGGTTGGCAGTCTCGGTCGTCACATGAAGACAGCACGATATACGTACCCCCTTCAGAGGCTTCTCCTTCTCGAATCTCTCCCGTATCTTTCTGAGAACCGGCATTCTTCGCTCAGCCCATTCCACCTTGTCTCGCCCGGCATCGGCAGTTTTGATATCCTTCACATCGTAGTCCATCGGTCCTCTCCTGTCCTTAGATTCCGGCCCTTTTTCTGATAGCGTCGACCATGTCGAGCCGCTCCCACGTGAAATCCGGATCGTTTCTCCCAAAATGGCCGCAACACGCGGTCTTCTTATAGATGGGTCTCAAAAGATCGAGCTTCTCTATTATCTTCCTCGGTCTCAGATCGAAGAGATCCAGGATTATCTCGGCAATCCTGTCAGGACTGATCTTTGCGGTGCCCTGGGTGTCTACGTTCACCGACACGGGCTGAGCAACTCCTATGGTGTAGGCAAATTGCACCTCCATCCGGTCAGCCAAACCGGCCGCAACCAGATTCTTGGCCACATAACGGGCCATATAAGAAGCGCTCCTATCGACCTTCGATGGGTCCTTTCCCGAGAAGGCGCCCCCTCCGTGGCTGCCTACCCCTCCATAGGTATCGACGATGATCTTGCGGCCGGTAACGCCACAGTCGCCCTTCGGGCCTCCAATGACGAACCTTCCCGTCGAATTGACGTATATCTTGGTCTTGCTGTCCATGAGCTCCGCAGGAACTACCTTGTTGATCACCTCTGCGATGACCCCTTCCCGAACCGACGCGCTTGTCACGTCGGGGTTATGCTGGGCGGCAATAACCACCGCGTCCACCCGGACCGGTTTCTTGTCGATGTACTCTATAGTAACCTGGCTCTTGCCGTCAGGCCGGAGAAACGGCAGGGTCTTGTTTTTCCTGACTTCCGCGAGACGGGCGACGAGCTTGTGGGCGAGGAGTATCGTCATAGGCATGTACTCCGGCGTCTCGTTGCAGGCGTAACCGAACATGAGGCCTTGGTCTCCGGCGCCCTGCTCGTGCTCATTCGACTCGTCGACGCCCATGGCGATGTCAGGGGACTGTTCGTCTATGGCGGTGAGCACGGCGCATGTCTCCCAGTCGAAGCCCATGGATGAATTGTTGTAACCGATCCCTTTGATCGTCTCTCGGACGATGTCGGGGATATTGGCATAGATACTCGTCGTGATCTCGCCTCCCACGAGGGCAAGGCCTGTGGTCACTAATGTCTCGCACGCCACCCTCGCCTTTTTATCCTGGCCGATGATAGCGTCAAGCACGGCGTCCGATATCTGGTCCGCGACTTTGTCGGGATGTCCTTCGGTCACCGATTCCGAAGTAAAAAGAAACCTTGTCATGCTCATTCAGTTTTTCCTCCTTATGTAATGTGGAGACTCTTGCCGAAGTCGTCGGGGAACATATCCGTCATCTCCTTCTTCAGGAAATCTTCGCTCTCTCTCGCGGAATCCTTGGCGAGTATTTCCTTGACAAGTTCCCTGCAATAGCTGTGTCCCAGGCCCCTGACGATCTTCTTGACCTTGGGAATGATATAGGCGTTCATGCTTAGCTCATCGAGATCGAGGCCAAGCAGTATAGGCACGTAGAGAGGTTCACCGGCCATCTCGCCGCATATGGAAACCTCTATCTTCGCCGCATGGGCGTCGTCCACCGTTTTCTTTATCATCCTCAAGACTGCGGGATGCAGAGGCTCGTACAGATAAGAGACGTACTCATTGACCCTGTCTATGGCCAGAGTGTACTGGATGAGATCGTTCGTCCCTATGCTGAAGAAGTCTACCTCCCGGGCAAGGAGGTCGGTTATTATGGTCGTGGAAGGCACTTCTATCATGATCCCGATCTTGATCCCTTCGTTGAAGGGGATTCGGGCGGAACGAAGTTCCTCCATGCACTCCCTGAGGAGGCTTTTCGCTTTCCTCACTTCTTCCATCCCCGAGACCATGGGAAAAAGGATCCTCAAGGGTCCGTAGGCGCTTGCCCTGAGGACTCCCCGTAGCTGGGCCTTGAACAGATCTACCTCCTTGAGACATAAGCGAATCGCCCTCAGTCCCATGGCAGGATTGATTTCCTTCGGCATTTCTATCTTTGAGGCAAATTTATCACCACCCAAATCGAGGGTCCGGATCGTCGTATACTTCACTGCCTTGTTTTCGGCGAGCTTCCGGTAGATGTGATAGTGGTCTGCTTCGGTAGGCAGGGTCTTCCGTGAAAGATAAATATACTCAGTGCGATAGAGCCCAACGCCCTCGGCACCATAACGCTCTACGATATCCATTTCAACGAGCAGCTCGATGTTCGCACCAACCCTGATCCTGAAGCCGTCCTTCGTCTCCGACTTCATTCGCGCAATGCGCAGGAATTCCTTTCTCTGTACAGAGAGACGGAGCTGGCGGGCGACATATTGCCTTCGCGTTTCAGCATCGGGGTTGATGATCACTATCCCTTCATCACCGTCAATGATGATGGTATCGTTGTTTTTCACACGATTTGTGATGCTTCCCAGACCTACCACGGCCGGTATCTCCAGGGCACGGGCAACGATCGAGGTGTGAGAAGTGCGACCGCCTACGTCAGTGATGAAACCGGAGATCTTATTGAGGTCGAGTTGAATGGTATCGGCGGGGGAAAGGTCATGGGCAACTATGACGGCCTTTCCTCTGATCCCCTTGATATCCACTTCGGAAGCCTTTCCTTTGACCATGATCCGCAAGAGCCTCTGATAGATATGATTGAGGTCCTGTCCCCTTTCCCTGAGGTAAGGGTCTTCCATCTTTTCGAAACTGCTCAAGAATTTAGAAACGACGAGGTCGAGGGCCCATTCGGCATTGATATGCTGCTTTCTGATCGTGTCGATGATGTCATCGTAAAAGAATCGGTCCTGGAGAATAAGGAGATGGGCATCGATGATAAAAGCATGCTTCCTTATCTCGTCATCGGCTATCGACTCCTTCACCTGATTCAGCTCGTCAGAGGCCCTCTTGGTCGCAGACTTGAACTTGGCAACCTCTTTCTCGACGTGCTCTTCCTTTACCACGTGTTTCGATACGTGAATCTTTCCCCGTTCGAGAAGGTATACCTTTCCTATCGATATGCCTGACGAGACCGGCGTGCCCTTCAGCGTCTGGTTGAGGAATTCCTCTTGATTCATATCTCTCCGAATCCGTCATCCACGAGCTTGCCGAGGTCGGAAAAGGCCTCCTGCTCGTCCTTCCCCTCTACTTTCAAGGTGAGCTTCGTTCCCAGCGGACAGGCAAGCATGAGAAGGCCCATGATGCTCTTCCCGTTCACTTTTTGCCCGTCTTTCTCGACCCACACATCGGACGTATATCCGGACGCCTTCTTAACGAACTGCGCTGCCGCACGGGCGTGAAGACCGAGCCTGTTTCTGATCGTAAAGACTCCTTCCATCTTTGTCAGTCCGCCTTTCTCACGTTGAGTACATCAGTCGCGAGGTAGATATTTTTTTTGCCGTAATTGGCTATGAAACCCGCGAGCTCAGGTAGGGCTCTGCCCTGTCGGTAGCTGACGAGTTTAATCAACATGGGAAGGTTCGTTCCCGTCACCACTTCAATCTTTCCTTCTTCGAGAAAGGAGAGGCTGATATTGGAGGGGGTGCCTCCGAACATGTCGGTGAGGATAATGGCCCCTTCGCCGGAGTCCGCATTCTTGAGGGCTTCCGTGAGCTTCCTCTTTATCTTATCGACTTCCTCATCAGGAAAGATATCTACGTATTCGAACTGGTCCTGCTTGCCCACAATCAGTTCCGTGGCGGCAACCATCTCGCGGGCGAGGTTGAAATGAGCCACAACAACAATCCCTATCATCGTTCCTCCTTGTCGACATCCCTATGCGTGACGGAAACATTATAGTCCATCATGCGCAGATGCCCTTCCAGCTCGCTCGCAATGAACACGGATCGGTGCTTCCCTCCCGTGCATCCTATGCAAATGGTAAGATAGCTTTTCCCCTCCTTCTCGAAAAGAGGTACAAGATTCACGAAAAAATCAAGGAGCATCGGGAAAAACTTGTTGTAACCTTCATTCGATTTCATATACTCCGCCACTTCGGGCGACAATCCTGTCTTTTCCTTCAGACCGTCTACGAAAAACGGGTTGGGGAGGAAACGGACGTCCTGAACGATATCGGCCTCCAGCGGTATGCCATAGGCAAATCCGAAGGAGACGATATTTATTTTCATCCGCTTTTCGCCTTCTCCGTACGTGCTGATCACGAAGTTGCGGAGCCCGTTCGTAGTGAAGAGAGAAGTATCGATTACTTTGTCCGATATCTCCTTTATCCAGCCCATCTGCTCTCGTTCTTTTTTCAGGGCGTCCTTTATGTTCGATACTTCATCGATGGGATGAGCTCTTCGCGTTTCTTTGAACCTCCTGAAGAGCATCTCGTCGGAGCTTTCGAGAAAGATCAACTCGGCACCGTACTTCTCGCGAATCCGTTTCAGGACTTCTTGTCCTCCTCCGAAGAACTCCCTTTCCCTTATGTCTATGACAAAAGCCGATTTTGCGAGTCTCGAATCGCTGGACGGGTAGAGCCCGAGAAAGTTGTGCAGCAAGACGAGAGGAAAGTTGTCTACGCAAAAATAACCCGCGTCCTCCAACGCCTTGAGAAAGGTGGTCTTCCCGGAACCTGAAATCCCGCTCAGAATAAGGACCCTCATTCGTCACCCTCTTTTTGCGTAGCCTTCAGTACCTTCGCTTCCAACTCCTTCGCGGTATCCACGCCCTCTTTCTTAAGCGCATGGTTTCTGCACGCCAGCTCTATTATCGCCGAGACGTTTCTGCCCGGGCTGATGGGAATACGCATCAGAGGCAGGTCGATCCCGAGAAGCCGGTATTTGTCCTCTCGCAGGCCGACCCTTTCATACTCCATGCTGTCGTCCCAATCGAGCAGCTCGACGACAAGCTCTATCCTCTCGCGATGGCGGACCGCGGAAACGCCGAAAAGCTGACGGATATTGACGATTCCGACACCCCTTATCTCTAAAAGGTTGTTTATCATCCCCGGCGCCTCTCCGGTCAGTTCGAAAGCGCCAATCTTCTTTACTTCTACAACATCGTCGGTGACCAAGCGATGGCCGCGCATGACGAGATCGAGGGCATTCTCGCTTTTGCCGATGCCGCTCCGTCCGATTATGAGAACCCCCACACCCATGATTTCCATGAGCACGCCATGGACGAGGCCGGTGGGCGCGAGCCTTTCCTCAAGATAGCGGGTTATCCGCTCTATGAAGACCGAACTGACGAGCTTTGTCCGGAGCAGCGCAATTCCGGTTTCTTCGGCCTCGGCCAGCAGATAGCCGGGCACCTTCAGATTCCGCGTGACTATGAAGCAGGCCACATCATGGCTGCACAGGTCCTTGATGATCCTCTTGCCTTCCTCAACCTTGAGCTCCCTTAGGTAAGAAATCTCGGTGTAGCCGAGGATCTGCACCCGGTGGGGGTGAAGATAGACCATATAGCCGGCTATGACGAGGCCGAGTTTTTGAATCCTTGGATTGTAGATCCTCTTCGAAATACCTTTGGAACCCGAAATGACCTCGAGTTCCAGGTCATATTCTTTGTCATCGGCGATTTCCTGAATCGTTATCCCTTTCATCCACCGAACTTCTCATCTTCTTTCACGATGTCCTCATAGAGACTCAGGTCTTCGCCCTGCTCGGCCAGGTGTTTCCGAAACGTCGAGTCTCTCAAGATCCTCGATATCCGGGATAACATCTGAATGTGAAGGCCGGCGGAGTCATCGGGAGCCAGAAGCAAAAACAGGATATGAACAGGCTTGTTGTCCACCGCATCGAAATCGACGCCCTCCTTGGACCTGCCGAAGGCACAAAGAATACTGTCGATGCCCTTCATCTTTCCGTGCGGTATGGCTATTCCCTCTCCTATGCCCGTACTGCCCAGCTTTTCTCTTTCGAGGATAACCGTTATGGTCTCCTCCACGTCGGAAACCGCTCCACTTGCCTTGAGGGCCGTCACCAGCTCAGTAAGAACTTCCTCCTTGGTTCTGCCCTTAAGATCCGCAATAACGCAGGATTCTTTGAGGGCATCCTTCATGTTCATAGTGCTCTGCCCGTTGTCTCAACCAGACCGAAATTACCATCCTTCCTTTTGTACATGACACAGACATTACCCCTCTCGGTGTCTCGAAATATGATAAAAGCGTCTCCCGAGGCACCGAGTTGCATCATAGCCTCACCAGGGTCCATGGGCTTTGCGTCTATCTTTCTCAGCATGATAATCTGGGCGACCTTTTCTTCGGCCCTGGAACCGGAAGTCTTTGCCGGTTTACCCTCACGATACTTCCTTACCTTGTCACGGTACCGAGCAAGTCTCATTTCCAGTTTATCGAGCACCTTGTCGACAGCCGCGTACATATCGTTCATCACTTCGTGGGCATTGATCACGACGCCGTTGAGAGTGAAGGTAACGTCAACTCTCTGCCTGTATTTTCGTTCCAAAGAAAGGACCACGTGAAGATCCAAAGGTATTTCCATATACTTCTGTAATCTGGAAAGTTAGCAATACGATGGTTTCAGGCGTCAACATAAACACC
>CAVVPU010000045.1:0-16926 GCA_963750015.1 uncultured delta proteobacterium
CCGGCATCGCTCACTATCGTTTGCCGCAGGGCAGGGCCGGCTGAAAGACCGTGCTCCTTAAGAAGAGCGTAAAGCCTCGAGCGGGAAAGACCGGAAATACGACAGGCCTCCCGTATGTTGCCTTTGGTCTGGAATATCAGATCCTGCAGGTATTGGCGCTCAGCCGACTGTCGGTACTCGATCAACGGGGCCAGAGGCGCGACAAGGTTCGTTGGAGGAACAACGGATTCCTTCTTGATGGCTGAGCGCGCAACCTTTACCCTTATGTCGAGAGGCAGATGTTTGGGGAAGAGCGTGGGGCTGCTGTAGGCGGCTGTGATGGAGCGTTCTATGGCATTGACCAGCTCACGAACATTCCCGGGCCATTCATAAGCCATAAGTGCATCGAGAAACTCAGGGGAAAAACCCTTTGTTCCGATCTGATATCTCTCGCAGACCCTGGCCATATGGTACATCGCTAGATCTTTGATGTCTTCTCTCCTCGCAACGAGCGGAGGAAGTTCGATGGTGAGCGTCCGGAGACGAAAGAGGAGGTCCGAACGAAAACCCCCTTGCTGGACCATGGTATCGAGATTCCTGTTCGTCGCGGCAAGGAGACGAAAATTACTGGTGAACTCGTGTTTCGAACCGACAGGACGAAAACGGCGCTCCTGCAAAACCCTCAAGAAGGCCTTTTGAATTACCAGCGGAAGCTCACCGATTTCGTCGAGGAACAGGGTGCCTCCGTGGGCCTGTTTTACGAGACCGTCCTGGGCTCTATCAGCCCCTGTAAAGGCGCCCTTTTCATGTCCGAAAAGCACGCTTTCAACAAGAGTCTCCGGAAGGGCCGTGCAGTCAACGACCACGAAGTTGCTCTCCGCCCTTCTGCTATTGTCGTGAATCGCTCTGGCAAAGACTTCTTTTCCGGTTCCTGTTTCTCCGGCTATCAGTACATTGGCTTCGCTGTATGCCGCCTGAGCGAGGAGGTCCAAACAGGTTTGCATCCGCGCACTGCCGCCGATAATTCCGGTCAGCTTCAGTGCGGCGAGCGGCTTCTTCGCCGTCTTCTCTTTCCTGTATTGCAGCGCCCGCGTAAAGGGAAGAGCCATTTCTTTTGTGGAGGAGGACTTTTCTATATAATCCCATGCTCCGTTCTTGATCGCGATCTCTGCGCCGTCGGGATCGCCAAGTCCGGTAATGATGATAACTTCCGGTTGAGAAGGCAGGTCATGGATCTTTGGAAGCAGATCGAGGCCGTTCCCGTCGGGCATCCTTATGTCCAGAAAAATCACGTCGAATTCCTCGGAAGAAGCCTTCCTGAAACCCTCCTCGATGGTCATGGTATAGGACGGGGTATGCCCCATATCCTCGACCATCAGTGAAAGCATTTCACAGATCAGTTCGTCGTCATCAATGATCAGAACCTTTGCCATTGTTTTGTCGTTTCACCTCACATCGGCCCCGAGACCTGCCCGGCAGGTCTATCGGCGAATTCCTCATCCAAGGAACACGGAAAGTTCTCAAATAGGCCGGCGTCGATTTTGAATAAACTCAGGACACCATCTTCCTGCTAGACTATATTGTACCCGATTTCTTTTTTTGCGCAAGGGATGCTTCCCGCCTTTACATGAAAGGTAAAAAAGAGTAAAAGAAGAAGAGTTCGACACTACTCCGGACTTCGTCCGGATCAGCAACCTTTGATGGTGCCTGAGCCCGTGGCAATGCGAGCGAAGCGAGGTGAGCGGGGAGGCTCGATCCGGCTTATGCCGGTCGAGGGGGCGCTGAGCCAACGGCAATGCGAGCGAAGCGAGGTGAGCGGGGAGGCTCGATCCGGCTTATGCCGGTCGAGGGGGCGCTGAGCCCCAATAATTGAAGGAGTGCTTTATGAATGCAAAGCAGAGGATGATTCTTGCCCTCGATGTTGAGGACTTTGACCAGGCTCGGGCAATCGTCGATGAATTCGCAGGCGATGTGGGCATGTTTAAGGTGGGAAAACAGCTTTTCACCCATTGCGGCCCGAAGATCGTCGAATTCATCAAGTCAAGGGAAGCGGGGGTTTTTCTGGACCTTAAATACCACGATATACCGAATACGGTTTCCAAGGCCGGGATCGAGGCCATGAAATTGCACGTCGATCTGTTTAATGTGCATGCTTTGGGCGGTTTTGCGATGATGCGCGAAACGAGAGAGGCCGTGGAAGCAGCGTCGGCCAAACTTGGGGTGGAAAGGCCGCGGATCATCGGAGTCACGGTGCTCACGAGCATGGACGACGCCGAGCTGAGCCGAATCGGTATTCACTTGTCCGCCGCCGACCTGACAAGGCATCTCGCCCTGCTCGCGAAAGAGGCGGGCCTTGATGGAGTTGTAGCTTCCGGACACGATATAGAAACAATACGTGCCCTTTGCGGAGAGGATTTTTGGATCGTTACGCCCGGAGTCAGGATCACGGACAAGAAAGACGATCAGAAAAGGACCATAGGGCCGGGCGAAGCCATCCGCAGGGGAGCTACGTTTATCGTTTTGGGAAGGACCGTCTTGAACACGGAACATCCGAAAAGGATTCTGAGACTGGTCGAGGACCAGATAATAGATGCCTTATCTCGATAACCGGAACAGTATCGTCGAGGTCCTCCATTCTCACCCTGAGGAAGCGACGAGGCTCTGGGTGGAAGGAGGACACGAGCGCACCTCGTCTCAGCTTATAGAAGAGGCACGAAAGGCCGGCGTCTCTGTTCGAGTTGTACCCCGGGAGCAATTTGCGAGACAGTTTAAGGGTGTGAAGTCCCACGTCTGTCTTGAAAGGGAAGGATTTCACTACACGGAGCCGGACGCGCTGCTCGCTGCGATCCCCTCCATGGAGATGCCTTTTTTCTCAGCCTTCGATGGTATTTACGATCCACAGAATCTGGGCAGCGTAATCAGGACCGCAGCCTGTTTTTCCCTCGACGCGGTCGTCATTCCCCGCGATAATGCGTGCAGTGTCACCGAGACGGTGACCAATGTGGCGCGTGGCGGAACCGAGCACGTAAGAATAGGGCGGGTCACGAACCTGGCGCGCTACATCGAAGAGCTGAAAAAGAGGAACCTTTTCTGTTTCGGCCTTGACGAAAAGGCAGACCGGTCTCTTTACGAGATGGACCTGAACGGCCCCCTGTGCCTCGTTTTAGGTGGCGAGGATGGACTGAAACGAATCACGAAGGAGCGGTGCGACATGCTCCTCAAGATACCGGCATCACCCGACTTTGCCTCTCTTAACGTGGCATCCGCCTTTGCCATAGCAGTATACGAAGCAGTAAGACAACGGAAGGCGAAAAAGTAACTCCGGGACACGGTCGGTCTTTAGGTTGGCACGTCTCATCGATCACTCTTACCGTCCAGCAACTCCCTTACCGCTCGGAGAAAATCCGCGGGAGTGTAGGGCTTCTGGAGAAGCCGCAATTCCCTCTTCTTCAGCTCGCCTCTTTCGATCTCAGCTTCGCTGTAACCGGTCACGAAAAGCGCCTTGACCTGTGGCACCTCTTCTCTGATCTCCAGATATGCATCAAGTCCGCCTTTGGTCGGCATTATAAGATCGAAGATGATCAGGTCGATCGCACGAGACTGCTTTCTGAAGGCGGCAACGGCCGCTGCCCCGTCTTTTGCGAGGAGCACCCTGTATCCTTTGCTCTTCAGGATGTCGCCTGCCATAGCCCTGATCATGTCGTCGTCCTCAGCAACCAGTATGGTCTCCGAGCCGCCCCAGAGGTCCGCCACTTCTCCGAAAGGTTTTTCGACATCCACGTTTCCCTTCAGCAAGGGGAGATATACGTCGAAGCGAGAGCCTTTGGACGGTTCACTTTCCACGTGCACTATCCCCTTGTGCTGCCGGACGATGCCATAGACCACGGCAAGTCCGAGGCCCGTTCCTTTGCCTATCTCCTTCGTGGTAAAGAATGGATCAAAAATCTTTCCCTTCGTTTCCTCGTCCATTCCCATCCCATTGTCGGCGATCGAGGCCAGGGCGTACGCCCCTGCTTCCCCGTAGCCCAGCCTTCTCACAAACAGCGCATCTAATTCGGCAACCCCCGTCGAGATCGTGAGCGCCCCTCCCTTGGGCATGGCGTCTCTCGCATTGGTGACGAGATTGATCACCACCTGGCTTATCTGATTGGCATCGGCCAGTACCGGCAGAGGGCCGGCCCACTGCTTAAAGGAGAGGGAAATATCCTCCCTGATCAGTCGCCGGAGCATCTTTTGCAGACTTTTGATGGACTCGTTCAGGTCCATGGGCACCACGTTCAATATTTGTTTTCTGCCAAAAGCCAAAAGCTGGTGGGTAAGGGCCGCGCCTCTCGTCCCGGCTGAAGCGAGTTCATTCACGTAGGCCAACAGCGGATCCTCCCCCTGCATCTTCATCTGAAGGAGCCCCGCGAAGCCTGTGACAGTGGTAAGAACGTTGTTGAAATCGTGGGCTATCCCTCCGGCCAGATTTCCGATGCTCTCCAGTTTCTGGGCTTGCAGAAGCTGCTCCTGAAGTCTCCTTTGCTCGGTGATGTCCAAAAAAGCGGCGAGGTGAAGGTTTCCGACGACTGTGCCCATCACCGAAACGTCCCGAAAGGTCCCATCCTTGCAGACCAGGCGGGCCTCGAAGGAAGGCGTGGCCTTTCCGGTCTGTCGGGCGGTTTCCACGGCCTTCCTCCACAACGAAAAGAACGGCTCCCGTTCCATAGGGTCGGGATTGGCGCGAAGAAACCAGTCTTCGATCGTTGCCATGTCTCCGACACTATATCCGAAAAGCTCGACGAATTTTCCATTGACGTATTGGATCGCGCCTGTCGCGTCTGCCCACGCGAGGCCAATCGGCAGTGTGTCAAGAAGCGCCTGGAGCTTGCCCTCGCTTTCCCGGAGACTCGCCTCAATCAACTGCCGCTTCTGAATCTCACCCTGCAGCGCATGGTTAGCGGTCTCAAGATCGGCCATTTTCTTTTCGAGTTTGTGGAAGAGAGCCTCGTTGTGATGCCGCAGAATTTCCATTTCCTCTCCCAGTGAACGCTCATGGATGGCGGCCGGTGCCCCTCCGTCCCCGGAGAGGACTTCACGAAAAACCTGCAAAAGCACTTCGATTTCCTGTGGCTTGATGAGAAACCTGTCTGCGCCGAGACGCAACCCGAATTCGACGTCCTTAGGTTCGGTATAGGTCGCCGTATAGAAGATAAAAGGTGTCGCCTTCAGTTCGTCGTCCGTCTTCCACTCTTTGCAAAGGTCGAACCCGTCCATGACCGGCATGAGGATATCGGAGACAATCAGATCCGGGCGCCGCGCCCGTGCTATTTCGAGGGCCTCCGTGCCGTTTGCCGCTGTGAGCGTCTCGAAGCCGTTTTTCTGTAAAAGCACTTCGAGCATATATCGATTCTCGCCGTTGTCATCCGCTATCAGTATGGACGCCATGGTCTTTCCCTCCTTCACGATTCAGGAAGAAGGTACCCTTCTACCTGTGCCATAAACGTGTCCGGGTCGATCGGCTTCTCGATATAACCCGTGCAACCCGATTCAATCGCTTTCTCGCGGTCCCCGGCCATCGCGTAAGAGGTCACCGCCACGATAGGCGTTTCTTTGAGGTCCGGGTTACTCCTCAAATGACGCGCCACTGCGTATCCATCCATGACCGGTAGTTGCACGTCGAGCAGGATCAGGTCGGGTCTCACACGCGTCGCCAGCGTGATGCCCTCCTGACCGTCCCGGGCGGCCTCGACGTGGTATCCGTGTTTCTCCAGTATGAACGTGACGAGATAAAGGTTCTGTTCGTTGTCTTCTATTATCAGGATGGTCTTCTTCATGATCTGTTCCTCTTGTCAGGCAGGCTGAAGTAGAAGGTCGTGCCTGAGTTCCATTTACTTGTGACCCATATGCGCCCGTCCAACAGTTCCAGAAGCCTTTGACAGATATACAAACCCAATCCCGTGCCTTCATATTTCCTGGTAGTCCCCGAGTCGACCTGCTGGAAAGCCTTGAAGAGCCTGGGCATGTCCTCTTCCTTGATGCCGATTCCGGTGTCGGCCACAGACACAGTCACCGATCCATCCTGTTCTTTCTCGCATTTCACATAGATAGCTCCACGGTCCGTGAACTTGACCGCATTACTAAGAAGATTGAGGAGAATCTGGCCCACGCGTCGCTGGTCGCTGATCATAGTGTCAACGTCCGAAGAAAGCTGTATTGAGAGAAAGAGCCCTTTCTTCTCGGCTGCCGGACGCACTGACTGCACCGCCTGCTCTATCACGGCCCGAAGGTCCAGGGAATCAAAGGAGACTTGCAACTGCCCCGCCTCTATCTTCGATATATCCAACACATCATTAATAAGGGACAGCAGGTGATTCGCGCTGCTTCGGACCATGGACAACTGTTTGGTCTGTTCTTCGTTCAGGGGACCAACGTAGCCCTTCAGCACAATGCCGGTAAACCCGATGATCGAATTAAGCGGCGTGCGCAGCTCGTGGGACATGGTGGCGAGGAACGCGGATTTCAGATGGTCGGCCGCCTCAGCACGTTCTTTAGCAGCCGCAAGCTCGACGAGAGTGTTATTGAGGCGTACCTCGGCGAGCTTGCGGCTGGTGATGTCGTTTCCGACGGAAAGCATCTCCACTATCCGGCCCTCGCTATCCAGGACCGGCTTGTTCGTCCAGGAGACCCATACCCGCTCGCCGTTCTTACGGATATTCTCGTTCTCATTCAACGCGTAGTTTTCCGGATTTTCAAAAACGTCCTCGGCGAGAGACGAAAGGTTCCTTCCCGATGAATCGACAGAAGGCACGATAGTACCCACTATTCTTCGGCCTATGATCTCCGCCTCCGAATAGCCGAAGAACTGCTGAGCAAACCTATTGACGAACGTGATACTCCCATTACTTGTCCAGCGTAGGATCGCGCTGTTTGCTCCTTCCACGAGGTCGCGGTATTTCTTCTCGCTCTCGGCGAGGTTCCCTTCAATCTCCATGCATTCCTTGATTCCGGAGGCAAGACGCTCGTTTGCTTCGGTTAATTGGGCCGTCCGGCTTTCTATTGTCTTCTCGAGGTCTCGCTGGTGTTCCGATAGCTTAAGCTCGGCGACTTTGCGCTCAGTGATGTCGATGGCGCTTCCCACAATGTAGGCAACGCCTTCGATATCTGCTCGCCTGCCGGTGAAAAGAAAATGGCGTATACCGGATTTCGTATGGATGCGGCCTTCCGCCTGCGACTCGCCTTCTTCTAAGGCTTCGGACATTTTTGCCGCCAACAGTTCTCTATCCTCCGCTTGAATATTGCGCAGGCTGTCCGTTTCTAAGAGATCCTCGGGCGGCAGCTCGTTTAACTCTTCCAGAAAGCGGTTCCAGCGGACGAGTCGCCCGCGGGTATCAAGCACGTAAAATGCACCTGGCACGCTGTCTATGACCGCATCGGCGAAGACCTTGGACGAGCGCAGCGCACTTTCCGTTTTTTTCTGCGTCCTGACCACGACCGACAGAAACGACGCGGTCATCGCAATGACGCAGATATACGATTGCAGGAATAGAAGAGAATTGCCCAACGTTCCGGCGCTTACCGTGCCTACACTCCTAATCGTGCCAAAAACGGCCAGTCCTGATAAAATGGCGATGGAGAGGGAGACCTCGAAAAGGCCGAAGCGAAGGATGACCCAAAGCAGTATGGGCAATGTGAGGTATTTCAGGGGGCTATCCCCCACAAAGACTATGCAGGATACGAGCGCCAGGAGTACGCAGAGCAGAAGGGCCTCGGCTATGCGGCCCGGCTTCCACTCAGAAGGCTTCAGCTTCGTCCATCCCAGACAGAGGGGAACGACGACAATCGCTCCCGTGGCATCTCCCAGCCACCATGTGACCCAGAGACGATGATAGAGGGGCCAGTCCCCCTGTAACAGACAAAAGCTTGTGGCGCCGACCGTTGAGCTGATCATAGTACTCAGGAGAGCGCCGAAGAGCACGAAAACGAAGACGCCCCTTACGCTTTCGAAAGGGTAGACGCTGCCTGAAAAACGACGGATGAGCGCACTGCCGACAAGAGCCTCGAGGGTGTTACCCGATGCGGCGACGAGGCCGATGATTGCGGAGTGAGGAATAGAGAAGCCGGTACCTGTCAGGGTGAGGATATTGGCAAAAAAGGCCCCCGCAAAAATTCCCGGCCCGACACGGTACCCCAGGGCCAGGACGGCTGCGAGTGCTATGCCAGTGGGAGGCCAAACCGGGGTCGCATTGGTGTGCTCGATGGCCAGCAGCAGGGAAAGCATGGCAACGACGAAGTAGCCGATTGCGACGACCAGCACGGCGCCGGTCGTCGTTCCCGCTCCTCTTGCCAGTAGCGGGAACAGCCTGCTCGCGTTGTTCCCGGACCGCCTCTCAACAGGCCCCACGTCCATATGACCCCACTTCTTAGTTTGCCGCTGACGGCAGCCTTATGAAAGCTCGGATCTTCTTGGCCATGCTACCACAGTACAAAGTCGCCGTAAACATTATTATGCAAAAATGCGCATTATGAATCAGTCTGGCGCCGTTACGCTACGGATAGAACAAAAGATGACCATCTGCAAGGAGTTGCGAGGTGTGCGAATGAAATGAAAGGACACCGGGAGCGCTTCGGGAGAACGCCCCAACGGGAGAAAGAACCGAGCCGCATCGGAGTACGGTAAGGTGAATGATTCTGAGGGCTTGAGGCACTTCGTTCGGAGAACTGCCTACCAGGTGCGTTCAATCACGGACAGAGTGCGAACAGTGCACGTAAACCGGACAAGGAAGTTGACGGCCTCGTCGTTTGAAAGTTCCCCTATTCCTATGCCGAGCGGCCGCAGCAGCGCTTGTACTTCTTTCCGCTCCCGCACGGGCACGGGTCGTTCCTGCCTATCTTGTCGGACTTCCTCTCCTGCTTCTCCTCGTCACCCCTGTTCATGAAGATGACCGGGGCCTCCGGTTTGACTGCCATGGCAGCATCTTCGCGGCGCGCCGGTTGGATGGCGAAGAGTTTCTGTACCGTGTCGAGATTGACCCGGTCGAGCATCTCCAGGAACAGCTCGAAACTCTCTCGCTGGTACTCTCTCAGGGGGTCTTTTTGACCGTATCCCCTTAAACCTATGCCCTCTCGCAGGTGGTCGAGGGAGAGAAGGTGCTCTTTCCAGTGCGCGTCGAGAGAGGCCAGGGTCATGTATTGCTCGATGCTCCTGAGGGTATCCGCGCCGAATTCCCGCTCTTTTGACTCATAGACGGCCCGGAGAGAATTCTTCACCATGTCGAGCAGGCCCGCTTTGGTAATCGTCTTCGGGTCGTAATGATCGAGATCCATGTGAAAATAGAAAGTTTCATAGATCCTGTTCTTAAGGGAGGCGATATCCCATTCCTCGGGGTAGACCTTCTCGGGCGCGTATTCATCGACAAATCCCTCGATCAGGTCATCCACCATATCGGTGACGCGCTCCTTGATGTCACCGTCGTTGATGATCTCCTTGCGCATGCCGTAGATGGTTTCGCGTTGTTTGTTCATCACGTTGTCGTAGTCGAGGAGGTACTTCCTGATATCGAAGTTATGCGATTCGACGCGGGTCTGGGCGTTCTCGATCGCCTTGGTAATGAGGGAGTGCTCGATGGGCATGTCTTCAGCCATTCCGAGCTTGCCGAGAAGGGGTGAGATGCGATCCGATCCGAAAATACGCATAATCTCGTCTTCCAGGGATACGTAAAACCTGGATGAGCCCGGGTCTCCCTGACGTCCTGAACGGCCGCGAAGCTGATTGTCGATCCGGCGCGACTCGTGCCGCTCGGTGCCGAGGATGTGAAGGCCCCCGAGCTGTATTACCTGCTCCTTTTCTTTTTCGCAGATCTTCTTCGCCTCGGCAAGGGCCTTCTCGTAGCCTTCCCCGTCATCCTTTCCCTTTGCGAGCACCTTGGCGAGAAAAACAGGGTTGCCGCCGAGGAGGATATCGGTCCCCCTCCCGGCCATGTTCGTCGAGATGGTCACGGCTTTGTACCTGCCCGCCTGGGCCACGATCTCGGCCTCGCGCTCGTGGATCTTCGCATTGAGCACGTGATGGGGTATGCCTTTCCGTTTCAACATCTCCGCGAGGCGTTCCGACTTATCTATGGAAAGGGTGCCGACGAGCACCGGCTTGCCCGCGGCATAGAGCTCTTCGATCTCTTTCACCACGGCCTTGAATTTCTCCTTCTCCGTCCTGTAGACGAGGTCGGGGTAATTCGTCCTGATGAGGGGCCGGTTGGTGGGGATGACGACCACATCCAGGTTGTATATCTTCCTGAATTCCATCGCCTCCGTGTCAGCCGTCCCGGTCATGCCCGCGAGCTTCTTGTACATCCTGAAAAAGTTCTGAAAGGTCACTGTTGCGAGGGTTTGATTCTCCCGCTCGATCTTGACGTTTTCCTTGGCTTCGAGCGCCTGGTGCAGGCCGTCGCTGAAGCGCCTGCCCGGCATGAGCCGGCCCGTAAATTCGTCGACGATGACCACCTGGCCGTCCTTGACGATGTAGTCCACGTCCCTCGTAAAGAGATGGTGTGCTTTGAGGGCCTGGTTGATATGATGGAGGAATTCGACGTATTTCGGGTCATACAGATTGTCGATTTTGAGGGTCTTCTCGAGCCTGGCGACGCCCTCTTCCGTGAGATAGGCGCTCTTGGCCTTCTCGTCGATTTTGAAATCGGTGTCCTTGGTCAACTGAGGGATGATCCTGTTGATCTTGTAGTACTTGTCTGTCGATTCCTCTGCAGGACCCGAGATGATCAGCGGGGTTCGGGCCTCATCGATAAGGATGCTGTCCACTTCGTCGACGATGGCATAGTTGAACTCCCGCTGCACAAACTCGTCGATGGAGTACTTCATATTGTCCCGCAGATAGTCGAACCCGAACTCGTTGTTGGTCCCGTAGGTCACATCACAGGCATAGGCTTCTTTTCTTTCGGGGTCGTCAAGACCGTGTACCACGACGCCGACCGAGACGCCGAGAAATTCATAAAGGGGACCCATCCAGGAGGCATCACGGCGGGCCAGGTAATCGTTGACGGTCACCACGTGCACGCCGAGGCCGGTAAGGGCGTTCAGATAGACGGGAAGCGTGGCGACGAGAGTCTTCCCTTCTCCGGTCGCCATTTCCGTGATCCTTCCCTCGTGAAGTATGATGCCCCCTACGAGCTGGGAGTCGAAATGGCGCATTTCGAGGATTCTTCTCGACGCCTCCCGAACGGTCGCGAAGGCCTCGGGCAGGATGGCGTCCAATTCCTCGCCGTTGGAAAGACGCTCCTTGAGACGGGGCGTCATCCCTTTGAGCTCGTCGTCCGACAGGGCGCGCATCTTTTCTTCCATCGCATTGGTTTCCTCGACCAGAGGTCGGACGCGCTTCAACTCCCGTTCGTTCTTGGTACCGACGATCTTCTTTAGAATGTTCTGAATCATGTAGATAATCTTAGCACAGAGTAAGGCTGAAGGCAATCCGGGGGCCGGCGAGCCCCGCTAATTCACCGTAAATTCACACCCTGTACGGGCAAGTGCGGAGGCTCTGCGAGCTTTGGAAGAAAAGGCAAAAATCTATCGCGGACCAAGCTCTCGCCGTTGGCGATGGTCCGCGAGGGCAAGCCTGGACGGGGCACCCGCGAAGCGGGTCGGAGGCGACGCGAGCCCTATGAGAGCAGCAGGAAGTGCACAGGGCAGTGCGCGCCTGCGGCGGTCCTTCCTTTTTATGAGGGGAAGTCTCTACGAGCTTTGCTCGTAGAGGGGGCGACGCAAGCCCCATTAATTGCCGCGAGCCCTATGAGAGCAGCAGGAAGTGCACAGGGCAGTGCGCGCCTGCGGCGACTTTTCCTTTTTATGAAGGGGTGGCTCCGCGGGCTTATGCCCGTGGAGGGGGCGACGCTAGCCCCATTAATCGTGGGCCTCTGCCCAATTCCTCCCCTTCCCTACAGAGACCTTCAGGGGGACCCGCAAAGGGCAGACATTTTCCATCTCGTGCTTGATCATGGCTTCCATCTCCTCGATCTCGGGATGGGGGACCTCGAAGACGAGTTCGTCATGAATCTGGAGAATGAGCCGCGACTGGAGCCGTCTCTCCTTCATTGTGCGGTAGATATTGACCATGGCCATCTTGATGATATCCGCCGCAGTGCCCTGAATAGGCGTATTCATGGCCGTCCTCTCCCCGAACTGCCTGACGTTCATATCTGAATTGGCCAGCTCGGGTATGAACCTTATCCGGCCGAAGAGTGTTCTTACGAAACCCTTTTCCCGTGCCTCTGCGATGGTTCGCTCGATGTACTCCCTGATGCCTTTGTGGCGTTCGAAATAGGCATCGATATAGGCTTGGGCTTCCCTGGGGCCGACCCCGAGCTCCTTGGCAAGGCCGAACCCGCTTATCCCATAGACGATTCCGAAATTTATTACTTTTGCCGTCCTGCGCATGGCGGTCGTCACATTGGCCGGGTCCACCCTGAAGACCTCACTCGCCACTCTGTTATGGATGTCCTGGTCGTTCTTGAAAGCGTCGATGAGGAGCTCATCCTCGGAAATGTGGGCGAGCACCCTTAGCTCGATCTGCGAGTAATCGGAGGAGACAAAGAGGAAACCGTCTTCCGGTATGAATGCCTCTCTTATCTTCCTGCCCTCGACACCCTTGATGGGAATATTCTGCAGGTTAGGGTCGCTGCTTGAGAGTCGCCCGGTGGCGACAACCATTTGATTGAAGGAAGCGTGAATCCGGCCCGTTGTCTGATGTATAAGGGTATGCAAACTGTCGACGTAGGTGCTTTTCAGCTTTGTGAGCATACGGTATTCGAGGATTTCCGCAGGCAGCGGGTGGAGGTCTGAAAGGGTCTGGAGCACTTCGTTGTCCGTCGAAAGAGAGGTCTTTGTCTTCTTCACGGGTGGCAGATTGAGCTTGTGGAAGAGTATGCGCACGAGCTGCTGGGGGGAGTTGATATTGAACGTATCCCCGGCAAGCTCGTAAATGCGGGCTATGATGGTATTGAGCCTCGAATCGAAATCCCGTGAAAGGACCTGAAGCGCCTTCCTGTCCACCCTCACTCCGAGGCATTCCATTCGGGCGAGGACTTCGACAAGGGGCATCTCCGTATCGAAGAAGAGCTGCTTCAGTCCCATTTCTTCAAGCCTTCTTGAGAGCTCATCCTTCAGCCCGGGAAGGTAGAAGGCACTCTTGGCGAAGGAATCTTTCTGGTCGTCCCCGTTCATATCAACATCGAGGAACTCACTTAGAATGGACTGGATGCCATAATCTTTTCTTGCCGGATTAATCAGATAGACGGCGAGCATGGTATCGAAAAAGGCAGAATGAAGCTCGATCCCCTCCCTTACCGCGGCGAGAAAGAGCGGCTTGAGGTTGTGGATGGTCACCTCGTTCGCCCGGGAGAGTGCCGAAAACAATTCATCCGTCCTCTCCGAATAGAAGACCGCCTTGCCGTCGGAGAGGGCAAACCGGTCGAGGACTATGTCATAGGGACAACGCCCCTGGATGCTTGCGATCACCCCCATATTCTTATAGTCGATTGCATCCAGAGAGGTCGCTTCCCGGTGAACCGCCCCTTCGTCTTCAACCCTTATTTCTTTATAGAGCGAGGTAAACTCGAGATCTCTGTATATCTTCCTGAGCTCCATCAGATCGGGTTCCCGCGGTCCCATCGCAACGGGTCCGATTTCGAGGGGCACGTCGAAACGCAATGTTGCAAGGAGCTTGCTCATGTCAGCCCGATCCTTGTTGTCGAGCAGTTTCTGCCTGACCGCAGGTTTTCGGACCTCCTCGATCCGGGCATATATGTCATCGATCGTGCCGAAGCTCGACACGAGCTCACGGGCCGTCTTATCGCCAATGCCGGGGACGCCGGGGATATTGTCGGAGGTGTCGCCCGAGAGGGCGAGAAGATCAGGAATGAGGCAGGGATCGATGCCGAACTTCGCCGCTACTTCCTCCCTCCCCATGTCGACGTTTTTCATGCTGTCGTAGATGGTGACGGAATCACAGGCGAGCTGCATGAGGTCCTTATCACTCGTGACCACGACGGCTTCTGCCCCTTCGGTCTGAAACCGGCGGACGCATGTGGCGATGATATCGTCGGCCTCGAAGCCTTCCTTCTCGAGGCTCGGTATGCCCATTGCCTCGACGATAGCCTTCACATAGGGGAACTGAAGGCTGAGGTTTCCGGGCATGGGAGGTCTCGTCGCTTTGTATTCCTCGGATATCTGTGCCCTGAATGTGGGCCCCCGGGAATCCCAGACGACCACGAGCGCTTCGGGTTTGCGCTCACTTATCAGCTTCTTCAGCATGTTGATGAAAGCGTAGATGGCATTCGTCGGCATTCCTTTGGAGTTGGAAAGATAGGGGGTGGCGAAATAAGCCCTATACACGAAGGAATTGCCGTCAACTAGATAGATACGTTTCATGTGACTCCTAGAGAATCGAGGAGACCGTTGGCGTCTGCTTTTTTAAGTTAAGCCGTATATGAGCAGTATGGCTCGGCTTCGAGCAGATCGCCTTTCAGCTCGAGCGCCCTGGCCCTGCACCCTCCGCAAATGGCAAGGAAGCGGCAGCGGCCGCACTTGCCCTTATAGGCGCGCAGGTCTCGGATGCGAGCGAACTGCTCCGACCTTTCCCACACCTGACGGATCCCTTCCTTTCTGATATCGCCGCAGGGAAGCTCCAGGTAGCCGCAAGGTTGGGCGATGCCCGTGTGAGAAATGAAGAGGAAGCTCTTTCCGGCAAGGCACCCCGCGCTTTTCGGTGTACCCCCCCTTTCCTTTACGATCCGGTAATAATGGGGAGCGCACGTTACTTTCATCTCGAGCTCGTGCTCTTCCTCCCGTTCATAGAGCCAGTTGAGAACATCCTCGTACATGGCGGCGTTCAGCTCCTCCCCTTTCAGCCCTTCGCCTCTACCCACGGGCACGAGCAGGAAAGTGTGCCACGCGATTGCACCCATCCTTTTAACGAGCCCGTAAATGTCGGACAGGTCCGCCGCATTGAGCCGGGTCACCGTGGTGTTGATCTGAAACGGCAGCCCAACCTCTCTAAAGATTCGCCCTGCCTCCATGACCGCATCGTATGAGCCGGAAACCCTCCTGAAGCTGTCGTGGGCCTCCTGGTTCTTGCCGTCAAGACTCATGCTCACTCGCAGGATGCCCGCTTCTTTCATTTTTGCGGCTATGCTCCTGTCCACGAGGGTTCCATTGACCGCCATGACCGTTCGCAGTCCCTTGGAGACCGCATGGCCGACTATATCGAAGACATCCTTGCGCAGCAGCGGCTCACCGCCTGTCAGGATGATGGTCGGACTGGCAAAAGCCGCAATATCATCGATGATGCGGACGCATTCGTCGAAGGTCAGCTCGTTGTCGTAGGGCCCGGCGCCCGCCCGTGCCCTGCAATGGACGCAGTCGAGATTGCAGTTCCTTGTAAGCTCCCAGGCGACCATTCTTAGAGGGTGGCTTCTCTCATCCATCGGGCGATCTCCTTCGCAAAATAGGTGATTATGATATCGGCCCCCGCCCGCTTTATGCTCACCGTCGACTCCGTCACAACCCGCTTGTAATCTATCCATCCCTGGTCCGCAGCACCCCTTATCATTGAATACTCTCCGCTCACCGAGTAAGCGGCCAGAGGTCTGTTTATCCTTTCCCGGGCCAAAGCCAGAACGTCGAGGTAGAAGAGTGCGGGCTTGACCATGATGATATCGGCACCCTCTTCTACATCCAGTTCCATCTCCCGCAAAGCTTCCCTCTGGTTCGGCGGATCCATCTGATAGCTCCGGCGATCACCGAATTGGGGGGTCGATTCTGCCGCTTCCCTGAAAGGACCGTAAAGCCCGGAGGCATATTTGGCGGCGTAGCTCATTATGGGGATGTGGGAGAAACCGCTCTCATCCAGGGCCTTCCTGATCGCCCTTATCCGTCCGTCCATCATGTCGGAAGGGGCTATGATATCGGCACCCGCCCGGCTTTGGGCAAGGGCCGCGCGTGAGAGGAGCTTGAGGGTCTCATCGTTGTCGACCTCACTGCCCCTCAATGCTCCGCAATGGCCGTGGCTCGTATATTCGCAGAAGCAGAGGTCTGCGATTACCATGATGTTTTCCCCGAACCTGCCTTTTATCTCCCTGATCGCCTTCTGGATGACGCCGTCATCGCGTATGCCTGGCTTCCGGTCTCGTCCTTCTTCTCGGGGATGCCGAAAAGCAGCACCGCCGGGATGGAGAGGTCGACAAGCTCCTCTATTTCGAACAGGGCGCTGTCGATCGAAAGTTGATCGATGCCGGGCATGGATGGAACCGCCGTCCTCTTGCAGTCACCCTCTTTGATGAAGAGAGGGTACACCAGATGTTTCGAGGAGAGCTCATGCTCCTGCACCATGCCCCTCAACTTTTCGTTTCTCCTCAGCCTCCTCGGCCGATATTCGGGAAATCCCATATCCACCTCGTACTCGGAACAAGACGCAACTGTTGAGCGGTCAAAAGAGTTATACCGGTTTTTCTTTTCAAATTGAACGCAGTATTGGTGATACATACTGGGGTTGGGGAGATTCAACCTGGCATAATATGGTTTGTTATGCTTCAAATAATACGGTGTCAACCGATTGGCTTTTTATTCAAAACGGCGCAGTCAGTACACCATGGACAAATTTTGTTTAAGTCACGCCAATGAATTAATAGTTTGTTTTTCCCGACGGATCAGCATTAACCGACTGCGCCACAAACATACCAAACTCGACGAACGGGATTTCTTTTCAGTCGGATTCCGACCAATGGGATATAATTATCGGTACGCCGAAGGGAACAGGAACTGCGGCTTTTTCCTGGGCGGCAGATCCTTTTATTATATTTATGGATTATAGTTTAGGTAGGTAATGTATGAAATACGGATTTTTCTTTTTTATAATAATGACGGGATTGATTACTGTCATCCTCGCAGGCTGCGGGGTTTATGTTG
>CAVVPU010000046.1:0-9308 GCA_963750015.1 uncultured delta proteobacterium
GATTGGTTCCATCACCCAGGCCATGCACGCTGGCGACAAAGTGAGTTTTACCGGATTCGGCACATTTTCTGTCGTTAAAAGGGAAGCGAGAAAGGGAAGAAACCCCCAGACCGGTAAGGAGATCAAGATAGCGGCAAAGAAGGTTCCCAAGTTTTCCGCGGGGACGGCCTTGAAAGTGGCAGCTGAAGGCAAGGCAGCCCCTGCGAAGGTGAAAGCAAAAAAAGCAGCGGTGAAACCTGCTTGACCATGCACCTTTTTGGGCACGCACCTTGCCAATGGATGGCAGGGGGCGGGGTAGTTTGGTTTTCTGCCCTGAATGGGCGCGTGGCATCCGGAGAGGCTAGGGGCCTCCATCGAACTCCCCACGGGTATATACGGCCCGCCACGACAGGAGCGGATGGGACACTTTAGAGAGTCTGATGTGGCCTGGCCCCCTCTGCAAAAAACGCGTTGACACAAGGACTTTCGGCGGTTATATTCCGAACGGAAGAATGAGGCGGACCATGAAAAGAATTGCCTTTGTCATCGTTATTGGTGTGGGTCTTTCGATAGCTCTCGTGTCGGGAGCAGCGGCCTTTCCACATGGCGGCTGGCATGGCGGCCCTTATTGGGGCTGGTACGGGCCCGGCCCATGGGGGGGATACCCTTACGGCTACCCGTATTATGGCTATGCTTACCCCTATTACTATCCGTCCCCCTCCTACGACTCTACCGTGCCGGTCCCGAGCGCGCCTCAACAAGCCTTGTGGTACTACTGTAAGGACGCGAACGCGTATTACCCGTACGTTCAGAGCTGCCCCGGAGGGTGGACGCAGGTAGCGCCGGTACAGCCTCCGGCCGGAAGTGGGCCGCCGCCTCAGGCGGGAAATCAAGGAGGTACACAATGAGCGCTAAAGGTGGCCTTCTCTTCCTTTCCGTGATCATGCTCCTCTCGGCATGCGCGACCGTGCCCTCGGGTCCCAGTGTCGCGGTGATGCCCGGTCCGGGAAAGCCCTTCGAGGTATTCCAGGCGGATGACGCTTCATGCAGGCAGTGGGCTCAAGCGCAGATCGGCGGGACCTCGCCGGGCGAGACCGCCAATCAGAACCTCGCGACGGGAGCAGTCGTCGGGACCCTCGCAGGTGCAGGGCTGGGTGCGGCACTCGGCTCCATCTCGGGTAACGCGGGAGCCGGTGCGGCAATCGGCGGCGCGGCAGGCCTCCTTACCGGAGCCTCTATCGGAGGCAACCAGGGCGCCTATGCCGGGTATTCGCTCCAGAGGCGGTACGACATTGCATATCAGCAATGCATGTACGCTAAAGGGAACGTGATACCGGGCGCACGGCAGCACTACTATCCGTCGTCGCCAGCTCCGTCGGCATACCAGCACGCGCCTCCACCACCGGGCTACCAGGAGTGGTCGCCATCTGCCCCGCCGACATACCAGCAACCTCCGCAAGCGCCACCTCCTCCGGGTCCCTGACGCCTGCGGTGCATGTCGCGCCGCCGAAGGTCGGTTTCGAGCCTGAAGCAGGTGTGAGCCATCGCTACGGTTTGCTGTCGAGGACAGATTTAGAAAGCATGGCCCAAAATTGTCGAGTCGTTTCTGCTCTTTTCGACAGCTTTGTCATCCCGGAGAACATAGCACGCTGTGCTGTCATCGCAGTACTGCGGATCTACGACCTTGAGGCGTTGACCTCAAAAGGCTGGCATGAGCGTTGCATTCATAAAGCATATTCCTTCCCCTACCTCCTCACCCTGAATCAGCCACCGGTCTTTTTGTCGGTGGCCGATCTTATTCTGGGGCGGTTGCAATCGTAGCCAAAAACTATTCCGGCAGATTAAGCCTGCGTACGATGGTAGAACCGGAAATCGGATATTGCAGGCGATAGGCTGGACAGGTCCTTCAGGCAACGGATGGTTCGCCTGATCTCCCTAACGAGCTTTCGAAATCACCCGGCTCCGCATTATACTGCCGAATCGCTTCGGCGTCTCGGCAAAAAGAGGGTCAGCCATCGCCTCGCCGGTCAACCGTTAATAGAAAAGCTATGGTATGGGTGTTGCACTGTAACGGGGAGATGGAAGAATATGACCCCATGTACCTCGGAACAAGCGAGGAACCGCGAAATGCCCCTGAAACGGTGCTGTGCGAAGGCAGATACCCTCTTCCGTCGAATAGCAAGCTCATGCCGAGGGACTACCTGAAAACAAATCATAATTATCCCTACCGTGATCAACAGGAAAGGCGGCGCTATGCCCGGCAACGCGCAGCCATACCCGCTTATGTAAGTATGTATGATTCGGACACCCCGCATAGGACAGTAATCTTTACCCGAATACCGTCCCTCCGGAGAGAAGGATTTTTGCAGTGTCTGCCATAAAAAGAAGGAGCACATGGTCGTACAGCAGATTGGAGACTTTGAAAAGGTTATCAAAGACGATGACTTATAAAGAATTGTCAGAGTATTTCGGACTGTCGGATCCAGCAATCAGAGCGGCCTGTAGGAAATATGTGCAGAAGGATAGCAGAAATGAGAAATAGCAAAAAGGCGAGTTTTATCAGCGGTCAGGATCCTTACGGGTAGTCATAAAATGAGGCTATGCGAAAGATGCTCGCCCCGCTCAAAGTGAAAGCACGCGCAAACTGGCTAAAAAGAAAAAAGGACCGAGGGTCCCTCTGCGAAAGCAGGGGTCGGTCCTTAAGGTAAGTGTTGGTTGCCCGCGCGGTTCAGGCGACGGTCATTATGAGGAGCTCTTCGGCGCCGTAAACCTTCTTCGCGCCACATGCCTCACATTCGTACTTGCGGGCGTCGGGCTCGACGCCATACGCTTCCGCTCCACAGGCGAGGCAGAAACCCATATGTTCCCCGCTCTCGAGTGCTTCCATGATCTGATCCACCGTGATCTTTGCCATTTATTCCTCCCTTTTCTTACGTGCTTTTCGGGTGTTTCGCCGTTTTCTCCTTGTCCAGCCCATAGCCTTCCATACCTCGGGGTCGACGGGCAGACTCCTGACCGAGAGCGGGTCGAGATTGATGAACGCGCCATGGACGGTGAGACATCCCTTCCTGAACATCTTCCAGAGAATCTCAAGCGCCGCTGTCGCGACCCACTGGTTGATAAAGAGGTCCTGCTTCTGGATCGCGTCCGCGACCGAGCAGCTCGGCCCCTGGTATGGCTTCCTCTCCTCCTCGGCCATGACCTTTCCGTAGAGATCGAGCACGTGAGGAAGCTTCTCGGGTCCGCCATCCGGCTGCGTCACCTTCGTGAAAGAACCGAGGATGACCTGGCCGGTCGTCCGGGTGTTGCCGGTATCGAGCCAGTACACGCCGTACCGTTCTCCCCACCTGCCGACCACCTCGCGGGCGGATACCGAGTCCACCGCGCTTACGATGATGGAGTACCTTTCCGCATGCGTATCCTTCTCGAGGTTAAAGGGATAGGCCCTCCACGCGGTCCCGAAGAAGTTGTTCATCCGGGTGATCTGCACGAGCGCCTTATTGAGGCCCACATCGGCAGGAGAGTAAAGCTGCCGTCCGACGTTGGATGCGCTCACCGCATCACCGTCCACGACATCGAGACGGATGCCGCCGTGACCGAGGGCGATAAGGGTCTGGTTCATCCGCGCGAGGCCGGAGATGATCTGACTCCCCGTTCCTCCCGCGCCAATGAGAAGAATTGAAGCCGGGCCGTGGGTTACCAAGTTTGAGAAGACATAGTGCTTCACGGTTCGTCCTCTCCGCGCTCGAAAAAGAAGCCTTCGGCGATCACCCTGCTCTGAACGCGAAGCCGGCATCGTTATACCCGCCGATCACGACGGCAAGCCGCACGCCTCCCGCGTCATCCCGGTTGTCGACCGATGAGAAGAAGGGGCTGATTCTCCCGTGGCTGTGAATGTCGATCACGAGAAACGTGCCCTCGGGCAGATCCGGTCTCGTAAATTCGACGCGTGCCAAACCGGCCTGGAACTCGAGAGGCAGATAGACGTATCCCGTGTCCTTGTTCCACACGATCCAGCCGGTCCACTCGCGATCGCTTCGTGCGTATTCTTGCGCCTCCGGAACGACGTTATCCCGGATTATGGCCCGCACGGTGTCGTTCTTGAGTATCGGGGTGAAATCGTCCCTTTCCTCGATCGGTCCGTAGGGAAGCCTTCTCGGCGAGCGCCAGAGACGCCCCCGGAACACCCCGTAGGGCTGCCGGGTCTCGATATAGAGGCCGTCGGCTCCCATCAAGAACCGGGACCTTCGGAGTTCGCACGGGATGAGCTCCTCGTAGCGGGGGACCATCACCGTGGGCAATTGTTTCTGTAAAATGAGGTCGAGGTTGTTCATCTTCCCTCCAGTTTGTTACTGAGCTTCCCCGCCGGAACGAGCCGTTCCAGGGGAAACACCTTCCTTTTCTTCCGGATGATGTCCGTCCAGAGGTCCTTTGCGGTTGTGCCGTCAAGACGAGGCGGCAGCTCATTCGTGCAGACCCCCGTGAAGTAGATCCGCTCCCACGTGCCCATATCGTCGATCGATATCCGTTTCGGGGTCTCGATGTTCCCGAGACAACAGGCGCCTGACTCGTAGACGTTGAAAAGCGGGTAATGAAAGAGATCCGTCGTCGTCTTCGGCCGCGTATTTCCTTTGAGCGCCCAGATGCTCAAGCCACGGGACGTCACCGAGAAGACCGCAGGCGGAAGCGCCCCTTTCCCCGAGGGAATGCCGGTTCTCTTCGCAAAGAAGAGATGCCGCACCGACGAGGGCGTCCACCAGGTGAGGTGAGCGTCCGGGACATAGGCAAGAACGTTCGCGGGCAGGTAGAGGGGCTTATCATAGTCCTTCCGGAGGATCCCTATGAGGGCGCCGAGTGTCTCCCTGGTGAGCGGACTGCCCGCGCCGATCTCACCGTTTTCGAGAACGGGATTGACCGTCGCGTAGTGCCGGGGAAAGTCCCCTTCAGCCGCTTGATGTGCAAATTCACGATAATCGAGCTCGTAGACGAGAAGCGCATGGTGTGCGGTAAGCGTTCCTTTCGGAATGTCTAGTCCTCCTTCCATTCGTCTCCTCCCCGCCAGAAAATTTCTTGAAGCAGGTGGAACATCCGGCAGAGCCGGTCGATCGCCTTGAGCCCCTGTGCGTCTTCTATCCGGAATCCGAGACACGGCACGTCGACGCCGCCTGAACTGTAGCTTTCGAGGTGGCCGGCGTACTCATCTCCCAGGGGACCGTTTACGTCCCACAACACCATGAAGAACGTCGCGGGGTCCATCACGTCCTCAAATTCGAGGGCACACTCCTTCTCCAGATCCGCGACGAGGTGATCCTTCCGCTCCTTCTGCTGCAAGGAGAGAAGGGCGACGCTGTTCGTGATCCATTTCCGTTGCGCCCGGGTAAACCGCAGGGGTTTCTTGAGCATTTCCTTCACCTGGGCGAGGATGGCATCGAGCGTCACCTCCCGAGGCAGACCGGCGAGCTCGTGACCGATGAGTTCGCGCTCCTTGTAGAGCGATGTCACGTACTCCTCCTCCATCCCGGATTCTTCCACTATTTCTTCGATCTCGAAGCCGTCCCAGGAATAGTCGAGCAGGTCTCCCCCCGTCATGACCGGCATGCGGCCACAAAAGTAGAGGGCCCTAAGAAGAAGGTTTGCCACCTCGTATTTGTCCGGGTGGGTCTCCTTTAATGCCGCGAGATGCCTGGCCTCGAAGACCGAGTACTGTGCGACGACCACGACGACCTCGATCTTGTGCCAGATATACCCGTACCGGTGTCGAACGTCGAGCACGAGCGAGTCTTCTTTGACCCAGCGGCCCGATTTCCTTGCTATGAAGGCGGTGAGCGCCTTCTCGCAGTCGGCAACGCTTTCAGACGGGGGAAAAGCTTTCATTCCGAGAGTGCGGCCGAGGGCGACCATGTCACCCGCGATCCGCGCCTCGATGAGGTGGGGGAGCACGACTGCCGCATAAGGGATCGCGGCGAGGCATTCCCTGCCTATCTTTGGTATTCTCATGTAATTTTCAGGCACGGGCGCCCCCGCCGATACACGTGCGGGGGTTTTTTCGTGCCTGCCTCCTGTGGTTAGGTGAGCTTTGCGGTGGGCCTGATGAGCACGGCCACCTGGCTGATTTTGTCGTGTTCCGGAAGAGAATGCACGCCGTCGTCGGCGTCGATGCGGGCTTCCACTATCTGCCCGAAGGCAGCGTGGAGCCCGTGGCAGTCGTCAAGCCGGTGTTGCCGGTTGACAATGATGTGCGCCCAATAGTTGCCGTCCGTCGTGCGGGACAACTCGATCGCCCCTCCGGGGAATTCGATCACATGCTGGGCGGCTTCAGGCTTTTTGTCCTTGTCTCCAAGCAGCCTGATCTTTTTCGGTGCGTGGTCGAACATATGCACGTTGCAGGTAAAAGCGTCCATGTTCCCCCCTATACCGGTTCGAGAAAGCCTGAGGGCAAAAGCACGGGAGCGATACCCGGACGACCTTCCAGCACGGTAGCGACGTCGTGCATGAGAGGGAAATCGGGAAGCTCTTGTTCGGCTTCTTCGGGCTCGTGTGCCCCCTTTGTTCCAATCGCCCGCCGGAAGCGGTATTCAACGGCGGTCTCCGACGGTTCGGGTCCCTCGATCGCGGCTTGCGTGAGCTCCGGATACACCTCGGCGTAGAAGTCCTTCACTTCGTCGGGCGTCATGCGGGGATCCGGGTCGTCGAGGGTGAGGCTGTTGTAGGTGAAGGTCCTCGGAAGTACCTCGATCATAGGCCACCTCCCACCGCTTCCGTGTCGTCGCCAAAATCATCGTCGATCTCCATCCCCTTCGGTGGATGCGGGGGGAGCTTCGGGGCCGCGCAGGCTCCGGTGCTTTCGGCCGCGCGCTGAAAAGATCGTCGACAGGGGGAGGAACGGGCTTCGGCAGCGCCTTCATTTCCTCAGGCTTTGTCTTGTCCTTTTCTTTCTCGTCTTTCGATGCCGTCTTTCGCGATCGCCTTCGTCACGGCGGTCTTTTTGTTCGCGGTCACCGTGGACGCGCTCAGGCGCTCATAGAGCGTCTCGGCAAGGGCCGCAAGCTCCGGTATGTCCTTTTCGAAGGCCTCAGTGAGTTCCCGGGCCGTGCCCGTGAGAGTGAGGGGAGCGAAGTGTTCGTTCTCCTCCTTTCCCTTGAAGTTCTGGACGACACAGACGGTGACCCGGCCCTCCTTTTTCGTGAACAACAGTTTGAGGGTGCCGTTTTTGGGGATAACTGTGGCGAGTTTCTCAAAATCGATCATACTGCCTCCTTGATTTATAAGGTGTTGGTGAAACTGAATGGGATGCCCGTGAGGATGCTCCCCTTGATAAGGGAGCGCGGGCTGGTTCAGTGTTGTCGTCTTTTACGAATAAAGCGGTACGTAAAGACTAGACTCGATTCTACGCCGCCTTGTCCTGCTCCCGACCTTCGACGAGGTCGATAAGGCCGTTCGCAACACGCATGGCGGCCGATCCCCACGATATTATTTTCTTGATGTCCTTCCCCCATCCCGCGACATAGGCGAATGAGATCGAGCCCGTGTCGAGACCGAAATGGCTCAGGGCGATGAAAGCCGCAGCTTCCGCGACCACTTCTCCCATGGAGCGTTCGGCGTCTATGTTGTGAACGCCTGTCGTGATGGCCCAGAAGTGGGCGATTTCGTGAATGAGGGTGCGAGGCACTTCCTGGCTGGTGAGGCTTTCTGCAAGGGCGATCACGTTATTCACGGGATCGTAGTAGCCTCTCGTGCCGGTGAGCGGCTTATGGATCACCGAGACCGGGCATACCGCAAACAGGCGTCGGGAGAGGTCTTCCACCTCAAAGCCCGGAGAGGCCTGGAAATCAGTCGTTCCTTCCAGTTCCCCGCAGGAAAGATCCCTGCCTTCGGTCTGGGAGATGTCGAACACGTGGACCGTCCTGAAGCCGGCAAGCCGGGCGTCGTCTGTTTCTTCAGCCGCGTCCTTTTTCCTGAAAACAGGAGCGAAAATGGCGATGCCTCTTTCCCCCTTCTTCACTCTTCTTTGCACGGCGTTCCAGGTGCCTATGGACGCCACTCTCGCCGCCTCCGGTCTCTGAAGCATGATGAGGAGCGTATTCCCGAAGCTATATCTCCTGAACTTCGCGAGCCTCGCGAGATACTCTTTCACGCTGCCGCTGTTCAAAAGAGCTTCGACCGCACCCTCGAGCTTCTCGTAGTACTCTTTGACCGTTGTTCTCATGATCCCACCTCTTCTCTGTTATGATCCGTGCCTGCGGGAACAAGGAGCTTGTGGAGATCCTTGACCCCTGCCCGAATGTGTTCGTGTACCAGGCGAGTCCGTATCCTCCTCTTTTTGAGGATTTCGAGGGCCTTTGCGGTCGCCTGTTGTCCGGCCGCGTCGTTGTCGAGAGCGAGGAGGGCGTTCTCGGGGGTGTACTGAGAGAAAAGGCCATCAAGCTTGCCGACGTTCGCGACCGTGTTGAGGGCGCATAAGGACATGTCCTGATCCCTCAGAAGAATTTCGCCGGCCAGACAATCGAGGATGCTCTCGGTGATAAGGACCTTCTTCGCGTCTCTTTTGAGGACCCAGAGCGTTTTCGCCCCCAGGGTCTTTCTGCCCGTGCCCTTCAGTTCCCTGCATTCGAGACCCCTGATCCTCGCAGGGGAGGGGATCGGCGTCGCCACGTACACCAACTTGTCACGAAAACTGGTGTAGAGGGACGATCCCATCCGGGGGTGGTAGCGAACGCCCTTTCCCTCGAAATAGGCCGCGACGGTGCCGATGTCGTTCACCTTGAGGGTGGTGAGGTAGATCTTCGAGGCATAGGCGATCTTCTGCTCCCTCGTCATCTCCTCCTTCCGGGTCTCCTCTCGGAAATAGCCGGGAGGGTATTCCTCGGACAGAAGCAGGCGCATGGCCTCCTTGAAATCGACTTTCCAGAGGCGTTCCACGAGGGAGATGATGTCTCCGTGATCGTCATCGGAGCCTCCCCAGTCCCTCCAGCGCCATTTGCCATGATAATAACTAACCGTAAACGATGGTTCCTTCTCCCCGCGGAAGGGGGAGCAAAAGGTGGTGCGTCCGCCGGCTTTGTTTTTTGGGACAAGGCCGATACGGTCTTCGATAAAGGCGGCAAGGTCGATCTGCTGAAGGCGGTTCTTATCGCCGTCCGTGTAAGGTCTCACGGCCACCTCCCGGGGAAGGATGCAATGGTGCGCAGGTGTGGTGACATAATTCCTCCTTGTGAGCGGTAATGTGTGGAGATATGGATGCCCCTGACAATAGTCCTCCCGTGAAGGAAGGGAAGGGGGCTGGTTCGGAAGCCTACAGAAAAGACTAAGACTGTTCTTATATTACTTTG
>CAVVPU010000047.1:0-8081 GCA_963750015.1 uncultured delta proteobacterium
GACCCGGGAAGCTACGGAAGCAGGGTCACCTTGCTGGCGGGCCAGGCAACGCAATTCGCTGCCCGGGACGCAAAGAAGCAGCTTCTCGATGCGGCTGCCTCGGTATGGGGCGTGTCGCCTGAGGAGATCGAGATCAAGGCGGGTTTCGCCTATCTGAAGGCGAAACCGGAGAAACGCATGTCTTTCGAGAAACTGGCGAAGATAGCCTGCTATGAGGGCTCCGGGGCCGTTATCCTGGGGAGGGGCCACTCCCAATACGGCCTCGAAGCCATAGACTTCAACAGCGGAACGGGCAACGGCGGCACATCCTACAGCTTCACGGCCCAGACCGTGCGCCTCGGGGTCGATGTGGAGACCGGCAAGGTCGATGTAACCAACTTCACCATCGCTCATGACGCGGGCGTTCCCTTGCACCCTGTGAGCGTGGAGACGCAGAATGAGGGCGGGGCGGTTCAGGGCCAGAGCCAGGCCATGTACGAGGGGTTCATCATGGAGAAGGGGTATACCCACAACCATACCCTCCTCGATTACAAGATGCCCCGGTCCACGGATGTGCCTGACATAAAGTTAATCGACATCATTACCGACGACCCCGACGGACCTTTCGGAGCCAAGGAGGCTTCCGAGGGAAGCATCGTGAGCACCCCGCCGGCCCTTGTCGATGCCCTTCACGATGCAACCGGCATATGGTTCAAGGAACTGCCTGTGACGCCCGAGAAGATCGTCAAGGGCCTCAAGGAGAAGGGCAGGTGGCCCAAAGCCTAAGGAAAGTAAGCCGTTGTTGATACACATAAAGACGACCGTCCATATGCCCGAGGTTCCGTGTGCCGTGGAAATGGCATCGGGCAATCTCCGCGACCTGCTCTTGAGGCTCTTCGCCGGGACACCTATGGCGAAAGAGGTCATCGATCCGCGGACGGGCGAAATGGCATTGGAAGGTCTCTTCGAGGTCACCCTGAACGGGGTGGCCCACAACAGACTCCCCGACGGACTGGAGACGCAATTGCAGGACAGGGACACCCTGACCCTGTCACTCGTTTTGATAGGAGGCGGATAGGAGAAAAAATGGAAAGGAAACTGATACTGAAAGAGCTGAGCCGTTACCCCATCGGCACCTATGCCGATATCGTATACAGGAACGCCCTTCTCAACGAAAACCGGCTCGCCTTTGTTTACGGGTCTCAAAGGATCACTTTTTCTGAGTACAACCGACGGGTCAATAGAGTCATTTCCGCCCTTCGATCCATGGGGCTCAAGAAGGGCGACGGTATAGGGCTTCTTTCGTGGAATTGCCTCGAGTGTACCGATGTCACGGGGGCTGCCATGAAGGGCGGCTTCATCGTTTCGCCCTTTAACCCGAGGGCCCAGACGGATGAGCTTCGGTATCTCATCAACTACTCGGAGGTCCGCGTGCTCTTCGTCGGGCCCGAGCTTGTCCCCGTGGTCGAGCAGCTGAAGCCCGACCTTCCCCGTGTAGAGCACTACATCGCCATCGAAAAAGATGCCCCGGCTATGGAGAGCTACAAGGCCCTCCTCGAAAACAATTCAGCCGAAGAACCAGAGGTCTCCTTAAGCGAAGACGATCCCTTCATTATCTTCTATACGAGCGGCACCACGGGGGTCCCGAGGGGGGCAGTCTATACGCATTACAGAAAACTGGAAGAGGCGAGGACTAAGGTGCTTCAGGTGGGCTTCCAGCCCGAGAACAAGCACGTAATGGTTCTTCCTCTTTTTCATATCGGCGGCTGGTCTTATTTTTGGGCGCTCTTCATTGCGGGGGCCTGCAATGTGATCATGCAGCAGCGCAGCTTCGACCCCGCAGCCACCCTCCGGACTATCGTCGATGAGTTGGCATCGGATCTTCACATCGTGCCTACCCAACTGGCGATCATGCTCAATTTGCCCGACGTGGAAAAGTACGACCTCTCTCACGTGAAACGCATATGGTACGCCGCTTCCCCCATGCCCCTCGAACTGCTGAGAAGGGGCATGGCCAAGTTCGGCAACATTTTCGCTCAGGGGTACGGGCAGTCGGAATCGGGACCGGATATTACGATATTCGGGCGGGAGTCTCACGACGTGCTCGACAAGAGCCCACAGGAGCAGAAAGTGCTTTCCTCCTCGGGTCAGCCCTGTATGGGGGTCCACGCACGGATCGTCGATGAGGCGGGTAACGACGTGGAAACCCACGCGGTCGGCGAGATCGTGGTCCAGAGCAAGTCGGTGATGGTGGGCTACTGGCGCAAGCCGGAGGATACACAGAAGGCCATCGTCGATGGGTGGCTCCATACGGGCGACATGGGCTATTACGACGAGCAGGGATTCATCTACATATCGGACCGGAAGAAAGATATGATCATCACGGGCGGCGAGAACGTTTATCCGAGGGAAGTGGAGGATGTAATCTACCGTCACCCGGCTGTGCTCGAAGCGGCGGTCATCGGTCTGCCTGATGACGTGTGGGTGGAGAGGGTCCACGCGGTAGTGGCATTGAAGGAGGGAGAGAAAGCGAGCGAGGAGGATATTATCGCTTTCTGCAAGGAACAGCTCGCCCGTTACAAGGCCCCCCGTTCCGTGGAGTTTGTCGACGCATTGCCGAAAAGCGCCCAGGGAAAGATCCTCAAAAGAGAGATACGTGAAAAATACTGGCAGGACAAGGAGCGAAAGGTTTAAGCCTTCCGAGTCTCATTCTCCCTAAGGGGCAGCCTCCTGGATACAAAAAAATGGCCCAAATATGGCGTGATTTATGCTATATTAAATCTTAAGTTTAGGAATGGTCGATCCATCTTCGCGTCGATTTTATAAGATACAGGAGGCAGTATGAGAAAAATGGTTACAGTGGACGGGTGCACCGCTTGTGCCCACGTGGTCCACGCAACGAACGAAATAGTCACTATATATCCCATAACACCTTCTTCGCCGATCGCCGAGCTGTGTGATGCAAAATCGGCTGCCGGTCAGGTCAATATTTGGGGATCGGTACCGGCCATCAGCCAGATGCAATCAGAAGCAGGCGTTGCCGGAGCCGTCCATGGTTCGCTCACGGCAGGGGCCCTCACCACGACCATTTCCGCTTCTCAGGGTCTTTTGCTCCTCATACCGAACATGTATAAGATCGCCGGAGAGCTGATCCCGACGGTCTTTCACATTACAGCCCGCTCTCTGGCCACCCAGGCCCTCTGCATCTACGGCGACCATTCGGACGTCATGGGGGCAAGGTCCACGGGATTCGGCATGCTCTGTTCTAAAAACGTCCAGGAAGCAATGGATTTCGCCCTCCTGTCCCAGGCGGCGACCCTGGAGTCGAGGGTGCCGTTCATGCACTTTTTCGACGGCTTCAGGACATCCCATGAGATCCAGAAGATAGAAGAGCTCACCTTCGACGACATGCGGGCGATGATCGACGACAACCTGGTCATGGCTCACAGGATGAGGGGCCTCACACCCGACCGGCCCGTCATACGAGGAGCCTCCCACAACCCCGACGTTTACTTTCAGGCCCGGGAGACGGTGAATCAATACTACCTGGCTACTCCTGCCATCATGCAGAAGGCCATGGACAAGTTCGCGAAGCTCACGGGCAGGCAGTACAAGCTTTTCGACTACTTCGGGGCGCCCGATGCCGAAAGGATCATCGTGGTCCTGGGCTCCGGGGGAGAAACAATCCAGACGACCATGAATGCTCTCAACGCCCGGGGAGAGAAGCTCGGCCTCGTCCAGGTGGCGCTCTACCGCCCCTTCGACATCGAGGCCTTTGCAGCCGCCATCCCGGCTACGGTCAAGGCAATTTCGGTCCTCGACCGCACCAAGGAGCCCGGAGCGACGGGCGAACCCCTTTACCTCGATGTGAGGGCCGCCCTCGCCGAGGCACAAGACAGGGGACTCGCGACATGGAGTCCCTCTCCTAAGGTAGTGGGCGGCCGCTTCGGCCTCGGCTCGAAAGATTTCACGCCGGCCATGGCAAAGGCAGTCTACGACAATCTGGCCTCAGGCTCACCGAAGAACCACTTCACTGTGGGCATCGAGGACGACGTGACCGGGTCGAGCCTGAAAGTGGACGGATCTTTCCACCTCGCGGACAAGGCTTACCGTGCCTTGTTTTTCGGGCTCGGGGCAGATGGCACGGTAGGGGCGAACAAGAATACGATCAAGATCATCGGAACCGAAACACCCAACTTTGCCCAGGGCTACTTCGCCTACGATGCGAAGAAATCAGGCTCAATGACAGAGTCCCACCTCCGCTTCGGCTCCGATGCCATAAAGAGCCCTTATCTGCTTTCCGATGCCAACTTCATCGCCTGCCACAACGCGACCTTCCTCGAGAAGTACGACATGCTTGCCCCGGCCGAGGAGGGGGCTACTTTCCTGCTCACCAGTTCCTACGGTAAGGACGAGGTGTGGGATACCCTCCCCCTCAACGTTCAAAAACAGCTTATCGACAAGAAGATGCGTTTCTTCGTCATAGACGCCATCTCTCTCGCGGAAGAGCTCGGCCTCGGCGCCCGTATCAATATGATCATGCAGACCGCCTTCTTCGTCATCTCCGGCATCATCCCCAAGGAAGAGGCGATCAAGGCCATCAAGAAGGAGATCACCAAGACCTACGGGAAGAAAGGCGAAGAAGTACTCAAGATGAATTATGCCGCAGTCGATACGGCCCTCAGCAATATCTTCGAGGTGCCCGTGCCCGGGAAGGCCACTTCCCACAAGTCTATGAGGCCTGCGGTGCCCGCGACTGCGCCGGAATTCGTCCGGAATGTGACCGCGAGGATGATCGAGGGCAAGGGCGATTCCCTGCCTGTTTCGGCCATCCCCGTTGACGGCACCTGGCCCTCTGCCACAACCCAGTTCGAGAAGAGGAATATCGCCGTTCATATCCCGGTGTGGGAGCCGGAGGTCTGCCTCCAGTGCGCCACGTGCTCCTTCGTCTGTCCCCATGCCACGATCAGGATAAAGGCCTATGATCCCGCCCTATTGAAGGGAGCCCCCGCCACTTTCAAATCGATAGAGGCAAAAGGAAAGGAGATGAAGGGCCTCCGGTTCACCGTGCAGGTGGCGCCTGAGGACTGCACGGGCTGCGGCTCGTGCGTCAACGTCTGCCCCGGTCAGAAGAAAGATGCCCAGGGGAACAAGATACCTGGCGCGAAGGCCATCAACATGAGCCCTCAGGAGCCTCTGCGCGAGTCTGAAGCGAAGAACTACGAGTTCTTCCTCGGCCTGCCGGAGACAGACCCGAGCCTCTTCAACGTCAATACCGTCAAAGGAAGCCAGTTCGTAAGACCGCTGTTCGAGTATAACGGAGCGTGCGGGGGGTGTGGCGAGACTCCCTACATAAAGCTCCTCACCCAGTTGTTCGGAGACCGCCTCTACATCGGGAACGCCACGGGCTGTTCATCCATCTATGGCGGCAATTTACCCACCACGCCTTATGCCAGGAGAGAGGACGGAAGAGGGCCGACGTGGTCCAATTCCCTTTTCGAGGACGCCGCCGAATTTGCCTTCGGCATGAGGCAGGCGGTGGCAAAGTTCAACTCTCAGGCTTTGGAGCTTCTGGCTCGTCTGGCGCCGCGTTACGCCGGAGCCCAGGCTTTGATAGACGCTATCGTTAATGCCGACCAGTCGAACCAGGCAGGCATCGAGGCGCAGCGCGGCAGGGTCGCCGATTTGAAGAAGCTTCTCGCCTCCGATGACGCCTCCGATGCCAAAAGCCTCTCCTTCCTCTCCGATTATCTCGTCAGGAAGAGCTGCTGGGGGGTTGGCGGCGACGGATGGGGATACGACATCGGTTACGGCGGCGTGGACCAGGTCATGGCCTCGGGACAGAACGTCAACCTGTTGATCCTTGACACGGAAGTCTACTCCAACACGGGCGGCCAGATGTCCAAGTCGACGCCCCTCGCCGCGACAGCCCAGTTCGCCGCGGCAGGCAAGAAGACACCCAAGAAGAACATAGGCGCCATGATGGTGCCTTATGGAAACGTCTACGTGGCTCAGATCGCCTTCGGGGCCAACCCGGCCCAGACGGTCAGGGCCATGCAGGAGGCAGACTCCTTTGACGGCCCCGCCCTGATCATCGCCTATTCCACCTGCATCAACCAGGGCATTTCCGATATGGCGAAGGGCATAGACGTACAGAAGATGGCCGTGGCGGCGGGCCACTGGCCCCTGTTCCGGTATAATCCGCGCTTAGAGGCAGAGGGCAAGAACCCCCTCGTTCTCGACAGCCAGGAGCCGAGCATGACTTACGCGCAATTCGCCTACACTGAGAACCGCTTCAAGACGCTCCAGAGGAGCAATCCCGAAGCAGCAGCGGAACTGATGAAGGACGCCCAGGCTGCGGTAGACAGAAGGTGGAGGTACCTGAAGCACCTCTCCAAGTGGTCACCGTCGGAAGCATAGAATTTCTCTGTTTGTCCTATAGAGGGATTGAGAGAGCCCACGGCTCTCTCAATCCCTTTTCTTTTGATGGCAACGGAAAGAGCAATAGCGTCGGATATGGTTATGTGGGTAAGGGAGAGCCGCATGGCAAGAATCGCACGCACCCGCACGCGGGTTCCCGGCGGCGCCCTGCCGCACCTCATGCCCATCCGGCGTAGGGCGACCCCCGTGGCGGTGTGGCTGCTCTTAACGGGTCTTGCGGAGACGGGGGTGTCCCGCTAAAACAGGCGGTACTTTTCTACTTGTGGGCTGCGGTCAATGAGGCACGACAGGTCATCCACATCTCATCGATTCTTCCCATGCGGCTCTCCATTCCACACTGGGTTCGGCCCTCCCTGGGCCAAACCCAGTAGGAGTACATAGGATAGGAACCCTATTGAAATAGCGGCCCTGTAGGCCGCCGAGAAGCAATCCCAATTGTCCCCCGGCTGGGCCAATTGGGCACTTCATAGGTTAACAGAGCTACCGAAACAGCGGCCTCATAGGCCGCTTTGTGATATTTTCCCTCTCCCGGCCGGGGAGAGGGCTCACGTGAGGGGGTGGCACGCACGCAATTGTCCCTCTCCTGGGCCAACTGCTAAAGCTTTTTATAAGGGCAACACCAGTGCGCGCCTGCGGCGGTTCTTCAATTGCCCACCTCTCAATAATGGTTTTGTCTTATCTTTCCGTAATCCAGCCGGTCCGAGGGTACCGGGCTTTTGCTTTCGGCCGGATAGCCGACGGCTATTATTGCCTCGACCCTCAGGTTCTTGGGGAGGCCGAGAAGCTCCTGCAAGAAATCCTCTGCCGACCTGTCGGCTGAGTGCTTCCTGTTCCTGATCTGGCTCCAGCAGCTTCCGAGGCCTAGGGAGTGGGCGGTGAGGTGGGCTATTATGGAAGCGATGGAGCAGTCCTCCACCCACACGTCCGATAGTGATTCGTCTCCACAGACAACGATGGCAAGGGCTGCACCCTTAATAAAATCGGACCCGTGTTCTTTGGATCGGGAGAGTTTGTCGAGTACGGGAGGATCGTCCACGAACACAAAGGTCCACGGATTGAGGCCCCGGGAAGAGGGGCACCGGAGCAAGGCCTCTTTCAGCAGATCGATCGAGTCCTGATCGACGGGCTTTTTCTCATATTTTCTTATGCTGCGCCTGGTTCGCAGAATATCGATCATTTGTCGCCTCCGTGACGTATTCCTCTTGATTTGGCGGACTCACAAAGCAAGGCCGATGGAGGTTCTCAACTTCCTCCCCCCATAACTGCCGCAGGCCGCCATATCTCTATTATCTCCCAATAGGCCGCCTTTTGTACATGCCTTCGGCCTCATGCCTCCTTTGCCATCGCCCTGTTTATGGCGCTTAGAATCGCTTTGAACGAGGCCACATGGATGTTGGTGTCGAGCCCGACGCCCCATGCGGCCGCCTTGTCCTGATCCTCAACCCTGACGTAGGCCACTGCCCTTGAATCGGAGCCGCTGGATAATGCGTGTTCGGAATAGTCGGTGACGCGAAAGGGAAAGCCCGTCTGTTTCAACGCGTCGGCAAAGGCGTCGATTGGTCCGTTGCCTGCCCCGCGGATTGCCCTTTCCGACCCGTCGACGAGGATGACGGCCTCCACGAAGACCCGAGAAGTCCCCGGGCCTTCGCCCTCCTTTGTGA
>CAVVPU010000048.1:0-5006 GCA_963750015.1 uncultured delta proteobacterium
ATCGAGCCAGGAAGGTGATCGGTGAAAAAGTCTTTCGTCTTTACCTCCGAATCGGTTACAGAAGGCCATCCGGACAAGCTGTGCGACCAGATAAGCGACGCCTTCGTCGACCATATCCTGAGCCAGGACCCTTTAGCCCGGGTGGTGGCCGAGTGCGCGGTGGCGACCTCCATCGTCTTCATTGCCGCGAGGTTCGATACGCCCGTATCCATCGATTTTCCCCACGTGGCCCGTGAAACCATCCGCCGGGTGGGGTACACCGACTCCCAGTTCAACGAGAAGACATGCAGCATTGTGACGAGCCTCCAGGAGATGGCGCCCGACGAATCGGCGCGCTTCGACGAGAAGGAGCTCACCGACGAGGAGATCGGAAAGGTGGCGGCCCGAAACCAGGTCACTCTCTTCGGCTACGCCTGCACGCAGACTCCCGCCTTCATGCCCCTGCCCATATGGCTTGCCCACAAGCTGGCCCGGAGGCTCACCTCCGTGCGCTTCCAGAAGCTTCTTCCCTACCTTTCGCCGGACGGGTGGACCCAGGTCGGCATAGAGTACAAGGACCGGGAGCCGAGCCGGATACAAAGCCTTACCCTGATCGCGAGCACTTTGAGCAGGGAAACCACCCTCGACCAACTCCGGCGCGATATCATGGAAACGGTGATCGAGCCCGTCTTTCTCGAGGAGGTCCTGCGGCCCGACGGAAGAACGATCATCAACATCAACCCTGAAGGACTGATGTTCGGCGGAGGGCCGTCGCTCCATTCCGGTCTGACGGGCAGGAAGAACGCCATCGATACCTACGGAGAATATTCCCGCCACAGCGGCTCTGCCCTGAGCGGGAAAGACCCGCTGCGCATCGACAGGTCGGGCGCCTATGCGGCCCGCCACGCGGCAAAGAACGTGGTCGCCGCCGGGCTTGCCAGGGAGTGTGAGGTCCTTCTCAGCTATTCTATCGGCCAGGCCGAGCCCGTGAGCGTGCAGGTGCAAACCTTCGGCACCGGCACCATCACCGACGACGAGATCATTGACCGACTGGAGCGCCATTTCGATTTCAGGCCGGCGGCGATCCTTCGCCAGTTCAACCTGCGGCACCTGCCTGCCCTCGTGAAGGGCGGCTTTTACCGGCGCCTTGCCGCCTACGGACAGGTAGGAAGAATGGACATAGGGCTGCCGTGGGAGGTCACGGACAAGGTACGGCTGCTCAAGGGATGAGCAAGGACTGCACTTCAAAAGAAACTTTTCGGACCCCTCTTCATTAATCATTTCATCAGACTGCCGATAACGTATGCAAGACAGACCGCCGCTCGGGCAAGCTCAGTGTCCGGCCTTCGGGAGAACCGGCCGTAAGTGAGTGCATTTGGGGTGATAAATGGCCAGATCCTTCGACTTATACGAACACGCCTACAAATCGGTCATTGACCTTACGCCGGGTTTTTCTTCCTTTCACGGCTGCCGAGCCTCACTAAGGTCCGGCTGGCATTCCCGCAGGTACAAAGAAGAGACACCGGCCATATCCGCCGCCAAAGACTTAAGGTGGTATCAGTGATCCGCGCCAGGCAAGGCGAAAACCATACAAAATTGCGCCATGAGGAGGAGTCGTGAAACTTAAAGACATCAGCATCGGCAAACGTCTTGGTCTGGGGTTCGCCGTTTTTGTCGGGATTATCGTGATACTCGTCGTCATAGGCGCCCTCGGCATGAGCCGGTTGAACAATACGCTCACCGAGTTCGCCCAGGTCAACATGACGAAGATAGGACTTGTCACCACAATCAAGGAGAAGATATCGGGGATCGACAAAGCAATCCTCTTCTTGGTCGCCGCGAAGGACCAGGCCAACAAAGAGGATGCCTTAAAAAGGATCGACGAGGCGCGAGCGGAATACAAGAAGGCTCTCGAAGCGCTCGGGCAGCTCGAGAAGCAGGCAGACGCCAAAGCCTTGATGGCTGCGATCAATGACGCCCTCGTCACGGGAAAGCAGGCTAACGCCAAGGTTATAGAGCTCGCCTCAGCCGGTAAGGCGGAAGAGGCCGCGTCCTTATACGCGACCGCGACGGTGGCTGTGGTGCAGAAGGCGAACAGCGCATGCAACGATCTCGTGAAGTTCTACGAAAAAGATATCACCAGCAATTCTTCAAATGCCGAGCTCTTACCACAGAAGTCTCGCTCTTCTTATCGTCATGGGCCTTCTGTCTGCCGTCCTCGCCGTTATCATGAGCTCCAGGCTCTCCTCCGGCATGGTCACCCAAATCGGCCATAGTGTCGCTGTTGCCCGGATGCTCGCCGAGGGCAGGCTCGATTTTGAGGTGGAGGTGGACCGGAAGGACGAATTCGGAGACGAGGCCGCTGCCATCAGGGTGTTTGTAGGAAAGTGGAGAGGCCTGATCGGAGATATAAAGAAAGCCTCGGACAGCGTTGCTGCGGCGGGCGTTCAGACTCACCGCGAGCGCGGGCCAGATGTCGAACGGGGCAGGCCAGCAATCGGAGAGGGCTCACCAGGTCGCGACCGCTTCGGAAGAGATGTCCCAGACCGTGGTTGACATCGCGCAGAATGCGGCGAGCATGGCATCGACAGCCACGGAAGCCGCATTAACGGCGAAGAGAGGAGGAGAGACCGTGAGTGAATCGGTCAGAGAGGTGAAGGAGATTGCATCGACGGTCGGAGAGTCGGCCGGTCACATCGCCTCCCTCGCGGAGCTCTCCCAGAAGATCGGCGATATTATCGGCATCATCAACGAAATAGCTGACCAGACAAACCTCCTTGCCCTCAATGCCGCCATAGAGGCTGCACGGGCAGGAGAGCACGGGAGAGGTTTTGCCGTGGTCGCCGACGAGGTGAGGAAGCTTGCCGAAAGAACGACAGGCGCGACCTCCGAGGTGAGCGGTATTGTACGCGAGATCCAGACTAAGGTCACGAGCGCAGTCTCATCGATAGACCACGTGAGCACAAAGGTCGAACGGGGAGTGCAGCTGTCGAGCAAAGCCGGGGAAGAATTGGGCGCCATCGTAAAGAGCGTCGACGACCTTCAACAGATGGTCCAGCAAATCGCGACGTCCATCGAGGAAATGTCGGCGACCTCCGATCAGATCAGCAAGGATATAGAGTCCATTTCGACTATTTCGGGTCAGACATCGGGCTCTTCGGGAGACGTGCTGCAGGCTTCCCATGAACTGTCGAATCTGGGAGGGGAGCTTCAGAATCTGGCGCGTCAGTTCGTGATATAAGAAGGGGAAAGGGGAAAGTGAAAAGGGGAAAGGGGAAAGACCGATGGACGAGGGATGAGAAGGAATCGCGAAACTCGAATCGGGAATCGCGAAAGTTGAGGACAAAGAGGGATCGACCCCGCCAAGGGTCTTAGGCCGTTCTGCAAAATAAAGTCACGATTGAGCGGGCCTGGCCATTCCTTGAGGGTGGCACTTCTTCTTTTTAAGAATAGGTCTTATAGGACATATATGACCTATTCTTAAAGGCTCGAAAAGAGGTTGAAAGGGGAATCAATTCTGCGGAACGCTTTAGGCGTTTGAATCAGAACATTCCACGCAGCTCTGCTGCGCGGATGCCTTTTCTGTGAGCATCGCAATGAAGCGGGGCATGGAGTAGAATAGGTGGGTGAGCGAACATATTTTCAAGCGACACAACAAGACGCTTCTCCTCTACCATATCGTATGCCCGGCGAAGTACAGGAGAAAGGTATTTACCGAAGCAGTGGAAAATACCCTCAAAGAGGTCTGCATGGGTATTGCGGAACGACACGAGATTCATTTCGTGGAGATTGGAGCCGATGAGGATCATGTTCATTTCCTCGTTCAGAGCGTTCCGATGATGTCACCGAAGACCATTGTGCAGATCATCAAAAGCATCACCGCGAGGGAGGTATTCCGGACCCACGCGGAGGTGAAGAAAATGCTCTGGGGCGGAAAGTTTTGGACAAGCGGCTATTACGCGAACACCGTGGGGCAATACGGTAATGAAAAGGTGATTAAGGAGTACGTGCAGAAGCAAGGAAGAACGTATCACCAGATACACCGAGGCCAGCTCACGCTCTTCGACGGGTTTGTTGTTTAGGTCTTTTATACCTCGCAGCTTGCTGCGGGGTAGTTAATTCCGGACAAGGGCTATGCTTTGCCTATGTCTTTCTCCGCTGTTTTCCAAAAGATGTTTTCCATCTCTGCGGTCGTCAGGGATGTTCCCCCTGTCTCGACCCCTTCGGTCCGCAGGTCATACGCCTTTTCGAGCTGAGACATAAGGCTCCTGACCGCGGGAGAGTCATCCACCTTTTCGTCGATCAGCTTGCGCTGCTCCCCGGCCTTCTCGAAATCTTCCCTGTCGAGGGGAACATCGTAGAGCATGTTCAATACTTCCATGAGCCTGGCCGCTCCGAGGTAGTCCTGCTCCAACACCACGTACTGAGGCACGGATACGATGAGGGAGATCACGTCGATCCCGACTTCCGCCGCCTTTTTCGCGATCATCCAGGCGGGGACTCCGCGGCCTACCAGGAACTCGGCCAGCGACACGTTGCTCAGCGCGCCGATGGTACACGCAGCGGTGAACATCGCGAATCCCGTCGCGAGAGACCAGCCACGAAGCCTCCGCTCGCGAAACGTGACCACGTTGTTCAATAGGAAATTCACGATCATGGCCACATAAGTCCCGGCGATCTGCGCTTCCGCGAACGGCGCGCCGGCCTGGTAGTGGACCATCCAGATGATGAACAGATGCAGCACCACGCCCAGCGCGCCCACAGCGGCGAACAGCGCGAAGCGCAGCGGAATCACTTGCCCGAGCAGCTTGTCCAGAAGCAGGTAGAGGTACTCGATCCCCACGTTGACGTCCAGCTTGCTCTCGCCGGATTGCCGCACGCCGAAGGTGTACGGCACTTCGCCGATCCGCACCGGGCGCCGCGGCGAGGCCACGATGTCGAGCAGAATCTTGAAGCCCACGGCAGTAAGATCGTAGGCGACTTCTTCCAGGAACGCGCGGCGGACGGCGAAGAAGCCGCTCATGGGG
>CAVVPU010000049.1:0-16549 GCA_963750015.1 uncultured delta proteobacterium
AGGAATTCCCCGGCTTTCGGCAAAAGCGGAGGCGGCTGTAAATTCGGAAGGAAGATCGATGTAAGCAAGAAGATCCTCGAATGATCGTGGATCGACGAAGCAGCCTTCGGCGACCAGCTCGTCCATCGTCTCTATGAGCCTTTTCCGCACTCCTCTCCACGGGATTGTCTAAAACGCAGTCCGTAGCGTGAGAGCTCGAGGGTGACCACATCGGGTATGACAGACTCGAGCCAGAACAGCAAGCGCTTCTCCAGATCGACGTCCCGGTGAATAACGCCTATCATGACGAATCGATCTGGAATAGTAGTAGGGGCCATGATGAAAAGCTAGCGTACCATGGGGCTAAAAGCCCTGTCAATTTAATGGGCCCTTGCAATTTAATGGGGCTCGCGTCGCCCCCTCGACCGGCAAAGCCGGATCGAGCCTCCCCTTCATAAAAAGGAAGGACCGCCGCAGGCGCGCAGTGCACAGTCCCGTGCAACTGCCGAATAGGGGGAACTTCCCGGGCTCGCGGGCCGTCATGTGAGGCTCGTGGGCAACTTAATGGGGCTCGCGTCGCCCCCTCGACCGGCAAAGCCGGATCGAGCCTCCCCTTCATAAAAAGGAAGGACCGCCGCAGGCGCGCAGGGTCCGTGGCCGCACAACTGCCGAATAGGGGGAACTTCCCGGGCTCGCGGGCCGTCATGTGAGGCTCGTGGGCAACTTAATGGGGCTCGCGTCGCCCCCTCGACCGGCAAAGCCGGATCGAGCCTCCCCTTCATAAAAAGGAAGGACCGCCGCAGGCGCGCAGGGTCCGTGGCCGCACAACTGCCGAATAGGGGGAACTTCCCGGGCTCGCGGGCCGTCATGTGAGGCTCGTGGGCAACTTAATGGGGCTCGCGTCGCCCCCTCGACCGGCAAAGCCGGATCGAGCCTCCCCTTCATAAAAAGGAAGGACCGCCGCAGGCGCGCAGGGTCCGTGGCCGCACAACTGCCGAATAGGGGGAACTTCCCAGGCTCGCGGGCTGTCATGTGAGGCTATCTAATGACGGCCCGACGGGGCCGCTCTTTCAATTGGGTTCTTATCCTGTGAAGTGCCCAATTGGCCCAGCGGGGGGACAATTGGGATTGGTTTTCGGCGGCCCTACGGGGCCGCTATTTCAACTGGGTTGTTATCCTCAGTACTACTACTGCAATTGGCCCACGGAGGGCCAAATGCAGTGTGGAATGGAGAGCCGCATGGGAAGAATCGATGAGATGTGGATGACCTGTCGTGCCTCATTGACCGCAGCCGTACTCGATGTACGGCGGATGGGCATGAGGTGCGGCAGGTCATCCACATCTCATCGATTCTTCCCATGCGGCTCTCCCTTACCCACATAACCTTACCCGACGCCTTTTGCTCTTGCCTTGCCTTTTGGTCTTGCCTTGCCGCTTGCTCTTGTCTTGCTACAGCTATTAGCGTGGCTCACTTCGCCTGCGCCCCGGCCTGTCCTAGGGCTCTTTCTTTTCCTCTCCGTTCCTGCTAACCTATGGGACTTCATCATGAGCATTCCTGCCCTCTTCTCTCTGAGCTTCGCCCTGGGTCTGACAGGCGCTATGTCTCCGGGTCCCTTTCTGACCACCGCCATTGCCCAGACCGCCCGCAGAGGCCCCTTCACCGGACCCTTCCTTGTGCTCGGTCACGCCGTGCTCGAATTGCCCCTCATGTTTCTCATTGCCCTCGGTCTCGGCACCCTTCTCAACAGCAAGTCCTTCTTTGCCGCGGTCTCTTTCATTGGCGGACCCGTGCTCATTTACATGGGAGCGAGCGCCATGCGGAGTCTGAAGGGATACGGGTTATCCGCCGGGGCAGAACCGAAAATGAGTAACCTCCACCCGCTGATCTCGGGAGTCGTGCTGAGCGTCACGAACCCTTACTGGTTCATCTGGTGGATCTCGGTAGCAGCCGGTTACGTCATGTTTGCAAAGGCCCTCGGCCTTCGTGCCCTCTTCGCCTTTTATACGGGTCACATATCGTCCGACCTTGCATGGTTTACTTTCGTCTCCTTCAGCGTCTATTTCGGCGGGAAGCACCTCTGGGGAGGATTCCTCAAGGTTGTTCTGTTCGTATGCAACCTCTTCCTCATCCTTTTCGGCCTTTACTTCCTTGTGAACGGGTTTCGCGCGCTCCTCTAAGGGACCCTAGGTACCAAGACCGGATTGACAGGTCCGGGGACCGACCCTAAGGCGAACCTGCACATCACGGCGCTAACGGAAGGTCTCTTTGATCGTTCCCCCTCCGAGCACGGTCTCCCCTTCATAGAGCACGACTGATTGACCCGGTGCTATGGAAGAGACCGGGTCATCAAAGCAGACGTCGAGAAAGCCATCTCTTATGGCGTAAGAGCACTTCTCCTCCTTCTGCCTGTAGCGGACCTTTGCGCATGCCCTGCCTTCGCGGGAGGAAGAGAGCATGTTGATCTCATCGGCCCGCAGCCCCTTTCTTCTCAATTCTGCCTTCTCCCCGACTACCACGACATTCTCCCGGGGCTTTAGCTCTACCACATAGAGAGGCTCCTTGAACGGAATGTCGATGCCCCTCCTTTGTCCTATAGTATAGAGATGAACGCCCTGGTGGTCCCCGATCTTGCGGCCGTCCGTGAGAAAGACCGGACCCTCACCCCCGTGCACGAAGGGCCGGACAAAGGCGCGGTAATCGTTGTCGGGGATAAAGCAGATATCCTGGCTCTCGGGGACTCGTGGCTGTCCCGCTTCCTGGAACGTCCGGCGTACCGTTTCTTTCGTGGTAGTTCCGAGGGGGAAAAGGATCATCCCGAGGTCGTCGCGGGATATCGGAAAAAGAAAGTAAGATTGGTCCTTTGTCGGGTCCATGCCTTTCTTCAATTCGAACCCTTGGGGAGTCTCGTCGATGCGGGCATAGTGGCCGGTTGCGATCAGGTCGGCGCCCATGGCCTTCGCCTTCTTCAGGAAGAGATCGAACTTGATGTATCTGTTGCAGAGCATACAGGGGTTCGGCGTCCGCCCGACCTTGTAATCGTCCACGAAGCGTTGTATCACATGCCTCTCGAATTCTTCCCGCATGTTCAGGACATAATGGGGAATGGCCAGCCGGTCGGCAACGCTTCTGGCCCGGTTGACGCTCACGGCAGAGCAGCACATCTTTGGGTTGCACTCGTTTCGCAGGGAACCGGGCAAGAGATCGAAGGTGAATCCTACGACCTTGTAGCCCGCTTCTTTAAGGAGATAAGCCGAGTAGGAGCTGTCGATGCCTCCGCTCATGGCCAGGAATACCGTTTTCATGGCATGAAATATAGCACGCGCCGAATCGGATTGAAAGTTACCGGAATTTATAGTATTATCACTTGTCTTAATTGATTGGAGGTCAAATCGCATGGGGAAGAAAGTAAAGTTATCTCTCGGCGTCCTTTTGGCGGCCGTTTTTCTTGCGGGTTTTCTGGTCGGTGCTCGCGGCGACAAAACCAGGAGCGCTGAGGGCCAGGAATCTTACGAGTACCTGAAGACATATTCCAATGTACTCGATATGATCAAGAAGAACTATGTCGACTCGGTCAAGGACAAAGACCTGATCTACGCGAGCATCAAGGGCATGGTCGAGTCCCTCGATCCCCATTCTTCGTTTCTCACTCCTGAAATGTACAAAGACATGGAGACCGAGACCAAAGGGCAGTTCGGGGGCATCGGTATAGAGATCACGGTGAAAGACGGGTTCCCTACCGTCATAACGGCCATCGAAGACACTCCTGCCTTTAAGGCCGGCCTGAAATCTGAGGACCATATCATAAAGATCGACAGCAAACCCACGAAAGACATGAGCATCGTGGACGTCGTCAAACTGATCAGAGGGGACCGGGGCAAGGCCGTAACCCTGACAATCATGAGAGACGGCTTCGCCATGCCCAAAGACTACCAGGTAATGCGCGATACTATAGTTGTCAAGAGCGTGAAGTATAGAATGCTCGACGACGACTACGGTTATGTCCGCATTACCCAGTTTCAGGAGAGGACAGGCAAGGACCTCGAGGCCGCCATCAAGGAACTTCAGAAGACGGCGAAGGGAGGGCTCAAGGGTGTGCTTCTCGATCTGCGGAACAACCCGGGCGGACTTCTCGACCAGGCGGTCGATGTTTCTAACAGATTCATTAGCGACGGACTCATAACCTACATAGAGGGCAGAAAACCTGAAGACAGGATAAACTATAATGCCCACAAGAACGACCAGTTCACGGGTCCCCTCGTCGTACTGGTAAACGAGGGCAGCGCAAGCGCCTCCGAGATCGTCGCGGGCGCTCTCCAGGATTCAAAAAGGGCCATAATCGTCGGCACGAGGACCTTCGGAAAGGGATCGGTTCAGACCATCATTCCTCTTGGCGACGGCTCCGCCCTGCGCCTTACGACCGCAAGATATTATACGCCCAGCGGACGCTCCATCCAGGCGGAGGGTATCAAGCCGGACATAGTGGTCGACAACGACGTGACAAGGAAAAAGGGCGAGAAGCTGACTGCCATCAAGGAAGCAGACCTGGACAAGCACCTCGAACAGCTTAACAAGCCCGGCGACAAGAAAACTGACGAAAAAATCGAAGAGAAAAAGGTTGAGCCCGTCGGCCCGGCAACCCTCGATTCCGATACGGCGAAGGCCAATGAGGACGACTTTCAGTTTGCCATGGCCTTCCAGATACTCAAGGGTTGGAAGGCTTTGAGGGGAAAGTAGGGACAAGAGAAAAAGCACGTGATCGAACGGGGGAGGCTTTCGCCTCCCCCGTTTTTGTTTCTGTGCGCCGAAGTTCTGCGATGCGGGTTACAGGGCAGGTATGACCGAGTCTGCTATAAACCTGCAGAAGGCCGGACCGTGAAGTCCGATGCATTCCAGAATATCAGTATCGCCCGGATGATCGGGAGTATCGCTGACAAATTTGAAAAGAAAACAGGGAGTCTTGAACCTTCGGCTGACCTGGACTATCGCCGCTCCTTCCATGTCGACGAGATCCGCGAAAGGTGCGAGGGCCGCCCGATGATCCGGCGCGATGACCGGCCTGTCCTGTGTGGCGAGGGTCGCCTCCTTGAACCCCGGCAACACTTGAGGATGGTAAAAACGGAGACCTTCACGTAACAGGAGAGGCCTGTCGTATTCTACTACCTTCGTCACGTGGAGGACTTCGCCCATAGGGATGGACGCCTTCGTTGCACCGGCCGCTCCGAGATTGAGAATGGACCGTGACCCGAGCACGGCGCAGCAATAGGTTGTGGCGATTGCCGCATTCGTCTTGCCTATGCCCGAGACCACGAGGACGATTCCCTTGCCTTCATACAGGACCATATGATCCTTCCTGGCCTCTTTGAGGTCCAGAGCCTCGATCAAAGGCGCTGCCTCGGCACGGGTAGCCATGATGATTCCGACCGTCGATTCTTCGCGCTTTTTGATAGGGGCCATTGGAAAAGCTTACCATTGGACGCGGGCAAAGGACAAGGAATTGCCGGCGCTGCGTCGGTTTCTCTGAAAGGTTCAGGGCAGGACCGGTTTGTGAAGGCTTTCCGTGGTAATATACCGATAAAGGAGTGGACAGGAGATAATGGCGGAAACAGGTGATATTGTTTCGCTCGTCATAACAGATATGGCCCTTCCCACAGCACTCGGTGTGGGCCGGACAGGGGAGTTCGTGGTCTTCGTGCCCGGGGCTGTGCCCGGAGACAGGGTGAGGGTACGGATCGCAAAACGGGAGAAGCGTTTCGGTTACGGAGAGATTGAGGAAATCGAGGAAGCGTCGCCCGACAGGAGACAGGCACGCTGCCCCCATTCCGGAGAATGTGAAGGGTCGGACCTCCAGGTTCTCGCCTATGAAAAGCAGCTCGAGATCAAACAGAACCATCTGCGTCAGCTGGCGAGACGAATGGGCGGGCCCGCTTTGGCACAGGTGCCCATCCTGCCTATCGTGCCTTCTGTCGACGAGTTCTTTTACCGGAGCAAGGTTGAGTTCTCCTTCGGCCGGACGGAAAGTGGGACTGTCCTTGGCATGACCGAAAGGGCCTCACCGATCCACCCCTTTCGGGGCCGCATCGTTGCCGTCGATGACTGTTGCCTGTTCAGTCCGCACACAAGACGGATACTGGAGCTAATGAGAGATTTCATAAGAACGGCAGGGCTGCCTCCTTTCAACAAGCAGACGGGCAACGGGGTTCTCAAGCGGCTGGTTCTGAAGGAGGCGAAGCGGACCGGTGAGGTAATGATTAACGTAATCGCCACGTCCGACTTAAGGGAGCAGATGAGACCTCCGGCGGATGAGATCATCCGGGCTATCCCCGAAGTGAAGAGCATCTATGTCACAAGGGAGGACCGGCCCTTGCTTCTGTCGGGAAGACCCTTCATTGAAGAGGGTGTGGCCGGCCTCGTTTTCCGCGTCTATCCTCTCTCTTTCTTCCAGCCGAATCCCAAAACAGCCGAAGAGCTTTACAAACGAATCGTGTCGGCCGCGGGCATCAACGGGAACGAAAACGTCCTCGGCCTTTACTGCGGTGCAGGGACCATCGAGCTTTTCCTCGCCCAATACGTGAGGACGGTAACAGGTGTAGATTCGAGCCGCCACAGCATTTCATGCGCCCAGGAGAACGCCGCTATCAACGGCGTGGAGAACGCCGTTTTCATAAGGGGCAAGGCCGAGGCCGTCGCAGGCCAATACCGCAACAAGGAAATAGATGTGGTCGTGATCGATCCACCGAGGAGCGGCGTGAGTCCGGAGGCGTTGTCCGCGATCAGGAAAGTGTCGCCGCCCAGGCTCGTCTATGTGTCGTGCAACCCTTCGACTCTCATGAGGGACCTCGTGGCCCTGGGAGACGAGTATGCGCCCAGAGAGATGATACCCTTCGATTTCTTCCCTCAGACCGCTCATTTCGAGGTACTCACCGTTCTAGAAAAGAGATAGACCTTTCACTTTTCCCTCTGTTTCGTGGATAATAGGAGATCAAGAAAAATAAGCGAAAAAAGGAGAGTATGGGCTATGGATGATGCGATCAAGGCAAGGACCCAGGAGACTGCGAACAAACTTTTTTCGAAGGGAGTCAAGATAGAGCCTTCGTACCGCCTGTGGAAGGAATTCGACCGTGACCTGGCCAACGACTTTTCCACGTTCATCACGGGGAATCTCTATTCAAGGAGCGTGCTGACCCTGCCGGAAAGGCAGATGGTTGCCTGCGCCATGCTGGCTGCCCTGGGCGCGAACCAGGAGCTGCGCTTACACGTGAACGCTGCCTTGAACGTCGGCTGCGACCCCCGGAAGCTCACAGAGGTTTTCTTTCAGCTCGCCACCTATGGCGGAATGCCGAAGGTCAACGAGGCGCTCGCCGTGTACCGGGACGTTTTGAAGGAGAGGGGCGAGTGGCCCATCAAATAGGGTAGCCCCAGTTTGTCGGGCCCTTCGGATGCGGCCCCGGTGAAGGGGGGCTTAACCAAGAAATATGTCCCTGGCCGCCCCTCCGGACGGCCGGGGACATACCTTCTATCTCTTGAACTGTTCTATACTCGTAGCCACCTTGCCTGAAGGCAGGGTGACAGGCTCGACGATCCCCTCGCTGTGGAGCGCCCAGGGGAGGATGACCCCTGAATGGCCTCCTCTGCCTCCGATGACGACGATGTCGATGTCCTTGGGGAAGCGGGTGACGGGCATGGGATGTTTGTTCGCGAACTCCGGGGGACGGACGGGCACGAGGCCTCTATCTCTCACCATGGGCACCTCATGGACTGCCCTCAGGTGGATATGCTCCCTGATCATGTCTTTGGTGTAGCCCGAGTTCTTGAGCATGAGGCCGTGGTCGGGGGTGAGGGCGATCACCATGGGACCCGGCATGTAGGCATTGTTGGAGCCCAAGGTAGTACAGCAGTCGGTGATGGTGTCGAGCAAATCGTGGCCGTTCAAGCTCAGAAAGTCGATGATGTCGTGCTGGGGCTCTGCCTTCATCACGTAGACGGTGGTGGTCTCTTTGTTATAGCGCTCCTCGTTGATCATCTCCCATTGGGCCAGTGTCGGCTCTTCGGCAAAGCAGAAGGTGAACTCCGCCTGTGAGGCGAGACAGTCGAGGTCGCAGATGCCGGGCACCGAGCGGCAGACGTTCATGATGACGAGATTGACTGCCCGGCCCACCGTCGCATTCACCGGATAGCCCGGGCCCATGCAGCCCTGCATGCCTGAAAGGCCTATCTGCTGGGCGAGAGGTCCGCTCACGAGCACGAGGTTGCCCCCCGGGTGGGAGGTCGTCACCGACTGGAGGAGGTTGTACTTGGGGTTATGGAGTGCCCTGAATGCAGTGACGAGTATGGGCATCGCCTGGGGCTTGCAGCCTGCCATGACCGCCGCGATGGCCACGTCCTTGACAGTCACGTTCTTCCCCGAGGGACCGACCTCGTACCAGAGGGTCTCCTCCGGGTCCCAGGGGCAATAGGCGAGCATCTTCTCATAGCGGGACCTGGTGGGAGGGATGATGGGAAGACCATCCGAGATATGCTCGGCATCGAAGTACTCCATGATCTCTTCCATGTAGCAGCCGGGCTCGTAAAGCTTCTCCTCACTCACCTGGATCCTATCGATGATAGGAAGGAGGCCGTTTGCCGCCGGGGGGACCTTGTCCATCTTCAGGGGGATCTCCGCGGTCTTGGCGAGCTTCTCTCCATTGGCGGTGAGAGAGTTCATGATATAGTCCCACTTCGAGTCGATCTGCTCCCGTATCTCCTGCCTCGTGCTCGCCTGGTAGATGTCGATCTTGCACAGACACAGATGGCCTGCCCGGTAGAGGGCAACACCTTCGACGAGCTCTCCTCCGGGAGGGGCCGTGATATAGACGCTCGGGATGCCGAGCTTCTCGAGGGCGATGGTGACGATGCAGGTGGCGGGCGAGGTGCCCATGTCACCCAGGGCGAGGACTGCGGCCGTCGGCTTCTCACGGGCGAGCATGGCCGCATAGTCTTCGAGGACTTTCGAGCCTTTGCCCCGGACCGTCTCCTTGTAGTCGACGAAGTTGGAGATGCCGAGTTCGATAAAGCGCTCCTTGATCCTCACGAAGGTCTCCCCATAGTTGCAGAAGTCGAGCTTCGTGTTGTTATAGAAGAGGACCTTTCCTACTTTTAGTTCCTCCACGCTCGGGCGGCGTGCGAGGGTGAGGACCGGTCGTTCCTGCAGTCCCCGGGGATCCATGAGGGGGTTGAGAGATTTAGGCATGATGAAGTTCCTCCTTTCGAAAATTCCTCTTCGGTCTTTCTGGGCCGAGATCAGTATACTATGGCAGCCGCGGGCCGACAAGGGAATGAATGACCGGTTCGTCGTGAGCAGGGAGATTGAGGCAAGAGCCAGGTCCGGCTCCATTAGACATTCAGGCCTGATTTTGCTACATTAAGAGGATGAAACGTTTGTATCATTCAGGTTTTCTGCTCGCTCTAGCCGCGCTTGTCATCTCATGCGCCACCGCCGTACCTTCGAGGCCGGTGGAGGATGTGAGCGCAGACCAATTGAAGAAGCTGCTCGACGAGAAGGCTCTTCTCATGCTCGTGGACACGAGGACCGAATACGAATATAGAAAGGGTCACATTCCGACCGCAGTCAGCATACCGCCCGAGAAATTCGACATTCTCTCAACTTTACTGCCTGAGGACAAGGATATTCATCTTGTCTTCTATTGCAGGGGCGCGGGGTGAGAGCCGAGCAAGGAGGCCGCGGGCGCGGCCAGAAACCTGGGATACCGGTACGTGGACATCTTTCTCGGAGGTTATCCCGCCTGGACGGCCAAGGGGTATGCCTCGGAATCCCAACGAGATAAGTGAGATCTGAGAAAACCGGCATCGGAAAGACGGCCCCGGGCGGTCGATTTCCGTTTGTGGTCAGTGGATCGACAAAAGACGGATAAGGCAGGTGAATGACTCTGCTGCAAGCAGCAGGGTATCCAAAACGACGAGCGAAGCGAGCGGAGGCGACGCGAGCCCCATTAATTGCCTAACGAGCGAAGCGAGCTTGAGCGGGGAGGCTCGGCAGGCTTATGCCTGTCGAGGGGGTGCTGAGCCCCATTAATTGCAAAAAAGTGCTCCCTGCAGCAAGCTGCAGGGAATCCACAAGCTGAAGCGAGGAGGCTCCAATGCTTTTTTCCAAAATGTTCATTCCCACTATGAAGGAAGTGCCGAAAGAAGCGGAGGTGGTGAGCCACCAGCTCATGCTCAGGGCTGCCTTCATCAGACGGCTCTCTTCAGGCATTTACACCTGGCTCCCCCTCGGTCTCAGGTCACTCAGAAAGGTCGAGCAGATCATCAGGGAAGAAATGAACAGGGCCGGAGCACAGGAGATCCTGATGGCGGCGGTCCAGCCGAAGGAGCTTTGGGTCGAGAGCGGCCGGTGGGACTTCTACGGCAAGGAGCTGCTTCGGATCAAGGACAGGAACGACCGGGAGCTCTGCCTCGCGCCTACCCACGAGGAAGTGGTGACCGACCTCATCCGGAAAGAGGTGCGCTCATACAGGGAGCTTCCCCTGAACCTCTATCAGATACAGACGAAATTCCGCGACGAGATCCGCCCGAGGTTCGGCGTGATGAGGTCGCGGGAGTTCATCATGAAGGACGCCTACAGCTTCGACGCGGACGAGCAAGGCGCCGAGAAGAGCTACATGGTCATGTATGAGGCGTACGAGAACATCTTTCGGCGCTGCGGTCTGCGGTTCAGGGCCGTGGAAGCAGACACGGGGGAGATAGGCGGGAAGTTCTCCCACGAATTCATGGTTCTCGCCGATACAGGTGAGGACGTGATCATCTCCTGTGACACCTGCGGATACGCGGCCAATCTGGAGCGGGCCGAGGTAGGAGGCACGACCAAGGCTTCGGGCAAGGGCGGCGGCACTTACAAGAGGGTGGCTACACCAGGAGTCAAGCGGGTGGAAGAGGTGGCCGGTTTCCTCGGCGTGCCCGCACATAAGCTCGTAAAGACCCTGCTCTTTACCACGGACAGAGGAACAGTGGGAGCTCTCGTTGCCGGCGACCGGGAGATAAACCCGATCAAGCTGAAGAATGAGCTTTCCCTGAAGTCCGTGGAGCTTGCCGGTGAATCGATCATCGAGGAAGCAACAGGCGGCCCCCTGGGCTTTTCCGGCCCCCTGGGTCTTAACATACCCCTTTTCGCCGACAAAGACGTGCAGGCCATGGAGGACTTCGTCGTGGGGGGTAACGAAAAGGACATACACATCGTGGGGGTGAACCCGGCTGACTTCAAGGTCGAGGGATACTACGACCTTAAGGTCGCGAGCCCCGGCGACCCCTGTCCCCGGTGCGCTGGTCATCTCGCGAGCACGAAAGGCATCGAGGTAGGCCATATCTTCAAGCTTGGCACGAAATACAGCGACGCCATGGCCGCGAAATTCCTCGATCAGGAAGGGCAGGAACGGCCCATGATCATGGGCTGCTACGGCATTGGGGTGGGCAGGACGGTTGCGGCAGCCATCGAGCAAAATCACGACGAGTACGGCATTACCCTACCCTCCGCCATAGCCCCCTTCGAGGTGGAGGTGCTGCCCGTCAATGTCTCCCATGGGGAAAGCACGGAAATCGCCAATAGTCTTTACAAAGGGCTCATCGACAAGGGGGTGGACGCGATCCTCGACGACAGGGACGAGCGGCCCGGGGTCAAATTCAAGGACGGCGATCTCATCGGGGTGCCCCTGAGGGTCACCATAGGTGAGCGTGCCCTCAAGGAAGGAAACGTGGAGATCAAGACGCGTACCCGCAAAGAGCCGGAAAAGGTGCGGAAAGAAGAAATCCTGGGGAGGGTTATGGAATATGTCGAATCAGCCCGGAGAAGTTGACCCTACCCCTAAAGACGAGATCAGAAAGAGGACCGCGAGCCTGAAAGCGCTCATGGCAGTGCAGGAGATCGCCTTCTGCCTGATCATGCAGAACGCCGACCTCTTCTACTTCACCGGGTCTACGCAGAAGGGCGTGCTCGTGGTGCCCCTCGAAGGGGAGCCCATGTTCTTCGTCGAGAGGAGCCTCGACCGGGCCCAGAAAGAGAGCGCCTTTCCTGTTATTGCCATGAAGTCGGATAAGGAGATAGGGAGGCAGCTCAAGGACAAAGGATTCTTCAAAGGCAAGGGCGGCATGGAGCTGGACGTAGTCCCCGCCAATCTCTTCAACCGGTTCAAGGATATCACGGGTTGCGAGAACATGGTGGACATCTCGGGGATGATAAAGAGCCTTCGTCTCCTCAAGAGCCCCTTCGAGCTGGAGCAGCTCAAAAAATCAGGCGCCATTTGCGACCGGGTCCATACATTGGCAGGACAGATCATCAGGGAAGGCATGAGAGAAATCGATCTGGATGCTGCCCTCGTCGCGGAGGGCAGGCGCTCCGGTCATCAGGGGCTGATGCGGATGAGGGGCTTCAACCAGGAGATGATGAGCCTTTACGTGGTGGCGGGATACACCGGGACAGTGCCTTCCTCGGGCGACGTGCCCATCTCCGGCCTCGGGCTTACTCCTGCCCTCGCCCAGGGCTCATCCCTCCATCCCATCAGGAAGGGCGTACCGGTGGTGGTCGATTACGGCGGGGCCTATAACGGGTACATCACGGACGAGACCAGGTCCTACGTCGTGGGCGATTTGGGCGAAGCGTTCAGGAAGCCATACGATTGCGCCCGTCGGATAGTCGAAGAGACAGAAATCTTCGGACGCTCGGGAGTAGACGCCACCGAATTGTTCCTCCGAGCCAGGGGAATCGCGGAAGCGGCTCACCTGGGAGATTACTTTATGGGTTATGGACCCACCAGGGTCAGCTTCATCGGACACGGATTGGGTCTCGAGATCAACGAGCTGCCCGTCCTTACCGCACGCCACCATATGATACTCGAGGAGGGTATGGTCTTTGCCTTCGAGCCCAAGTTCATCCTTCCCGACAAAGGGGCTATAGGGATAGAGGTCGACTTTATCGTGAGGCCGGACCGGCTCGAGCGCCTTACTCAAACACCCATCGATCTCGTGAAGGTCTAACTTCGGCTTCACCTCGGGATTATGCGGTTGATTATGAAGCTCACCGCCGAGAAGACGAGGCTGAACAGGAGAGCCCAACCGAACCCCTGCACGTAGAAGCCGGGGACGATGGCGCTTGTCAAAAGGACGAGAAGGGCGTTGAGCACGAATATGAAAAGTCCCAGGGTAACGACAGTGAGGGGAAACGTGAAGATAAGCAGTATCGGCCTTAAGATGGCGTTGATAAGGCCGAGAACGAGAGCCGTCACGAAGGCCGTGCCGAGGCTGCTCACTGACACGCCGGGAAGAACATAGGCACAGACCAGGATTGCCGCCGTTGTTATAAGCCACTTGATCAGGATTCGCATCGTCCGCCACCCCTTCGGGGAAGAACACCCCGTCTCAAAATTTTCCGCTTTCCGCTCGTCCCTCAATCATATTATGCGTCGGACCCGCTTCTCAAGAAAAAAGAGGAAAACCCTTGCCCTCGGGGAGAGAACGTGCCCCGGTAATTGCTCACCCCATCTCTTCCCAGACGGCTCACGATGTGATTTAATACCCGCATGAATTGGACGGCCCATGGAAGACAAAAACAGATTGGAATGAGTCGTTGGTTCCGGGAAGCTGCGCCCGCCCTTTGCATACTCATCCTTACCCTGCTCTCCTCTGTCCTGACCTCCAGCCATTCAACCCCGTACTTTGTGATTCGAACCATATGGCGGGTCTTTTTTCGTTTCCTCAGGATCGCCCTGCCTCTCTGTCTGCCCCTTTACGTGCTGATCCCTATATACGAGTTTATTGCAGGCAAGGCGCGCCCGAGGCTCGTCCTGGTGAACCAGAGGCGTTTTCGTCCGGTAGACCCTCTTCGGAACTGGCTCCTTCGCCCTTTGCAGGCCCTGGGGATCAACTTCCTCTTCGGCACCAAGCTGGTGGCTTTCCTGGAGCTGCTCACCGGTTCCGACTCGACGGATCTCCTCCTTCCCGTGCATCACCACTTCGTTGCCCGTATCGTATTGCTCACCTTCATATGCGTCTTCGTCTCCCTTCTTCTGTCTGTGCTCTGGACCCTCGACGATATGGGGGTGAGGTATTACAACCGGAGGGACCAGGAGGTGAAGATGCTCGGAAAGTACGTGGGCACCGTAATGCCGCTTATTTTCGGAACTTACGGGATCTATGCCCTCCTCGTCCACTATCCCCGGGGAGAGGCCTTGGCCAACCTCTTCAAGAGTATCACTATCCTCTATCCGCCTTTTGCCATCTTCGTGGTGGCTCATGCCAGGTTCGTCGTGGGCAGGTTAAATCATTTCTCAAATAAAACGCGACTCAAGAAGCTGGGTATACGAATCGGCTAACGGGAACCCCGGTCAATAGGCATGGCCTACCTGCCACTCCTCGTAGTGGCGCGACTTCAGCTCGGCGATAAAGCGGGAGGGTCTCAGGATGACGGAGCCCATCTGGCGGTCGAAGACCATCAGAGGGTAGCAGAGATAAAGTTGGTCCATGGCGCGGGTGGCAGCCACGTAGAACAGGCGCCTCTCCTCCTCGGTCTCCCCCTCTTCCACGGCCTTTGGGTTGGGGAACCTGCCTTCGGCGCACCATATGAGGAAGACCACCCGCCATTCGAGGCCTTTTGCCTGGTGGATCGTGGTGAGGACGACTTTTTCATCCTCCCGGCCGGCCTCTACCAACTCTTCACCGCTCACACCGCTCATGAGGGAGAGCTCGCTCAGGAAGTTGACGAGGGAGTCGTATCCTGTGGCGAAGTTCATGAGCTGACTAATATCTTCCAGGCGGTTCTCGTGGTTTGGATAGTTGGTTCTCAGGTATTCCATGTAGCCGTTCTTGAGAACGGTCGAGATCATGTCGGAAAGGGCCTCGTAGTGCTGCAGGCCTTCAAGCTCGCCGAAAAGCTTGGAGAGCCTCTCCACGTTTTGCGGCTGGAGGGCTTTGAACTGGCTGCCTATCTCACGGTTGACGAAGAGCGCGACAGGGTCCGCTGAAGACTTGATACACTCGTACATACGGTCGGCGGTCTTCTTGCCTATGCCGGGGAACATCTTGAGTATCCTCTTCCAGGATATCTCGTCGGCCGGATTGATCATCACCCGCAGGAAGGCGACCACGTCCTTGATATGGGCCTGCTCGAAAAACCTGAGACCGCTGCGTATCTCGAAAGGGATGTCCCGGCGGGTCAGCTCCATTTGCAGCTCCATGGAGTGGTAGTGGGCCCGGTAAAGAACGGCGATTTCGCTCAGGGGCACTCCCTCGTCCCGCAGCTCCAGAATGCGCTGGGCGACGAATTCCGACTGCTGGAGCACGTCCCTGAGGGAGGTGACCACGGGAATTACGCCGCTCACCTTGACTGCCCTTAAGTTCTTTTCGAACTGCCGCGTGTTATGCGAGATGGAGTGGTTGGCCAGATCGAGGATCTCGGGCGTGCTCCGGTAGTTGGTCTCCAGCCTGAAGACCCGTGCCTCAGGATAGCGTTTGGGGAACTCGAGGATATTTCGGAAGTTGGCGCCCCGAAAGCTGTAGACCGACTGGGCGTCATCCCCCACCACGGTCACGTTCCTGTTGATCAGTCCCATGAAATCGACTATCTCGGCCTGGATCCTGTTCGTGTCCTGATACTCGTCGACGAGGATATGGGAAAAGGTGGTCGCGTATTGTTTTCTCAGAGATTCATCCTCGCCCAGTATCCGGTGCCAGTAGTAGAGGAGATCGTCGAAGTCCATTGCATTGGAAGCCTTCTTTTTCTCCTCATAGCCCTTTTGGATGATCACGATCTGCTCGAGGATATCCATGAAGTACGGATATTTGAGCTCGACCGTCTCTTCGAGGCTCGTGAGGGTGTTGACGGAATAGCTGAAGATCTCCTTCAGTACCTGACCTTTGGGAAAACGCCTCTCCTTCGTATCGATCTTGGCTTCCTTGGTGACCAGGTCGATCAGGTCCTTCGCGTCTTCCGTGTCGAGTATGACGAAATTAGGGCTATAGCCGACCCTCCTGCTGTTCTGCCTGAGGATGAGGTTGCCGATATGGTGGAACGTGCCTCCCCATATGTAGTGGGTGTCCATCTTGATGAGGCGCTCGATCCTGTGGAGCATCTCCCTGGCAGCTTTGTTGGTAAAGGTGAGCAGGAGGATTGCGTGAGGCGAGATGCCCCGTTCCAGCAGGTGGGCGACCCGGTAAGTGACTACCCTGGTCTTGCCGCTTCCTGCGCCGGCGATGACCAGTATGGGGCCGTCGGCCGCGGTTACTACCTTGAGCTGTTCTTCGTTGAGCTCCTTCTCGTAGTCGAGGAGCAGCTTTCCAGGAGCTACCTCACCGTGGAGGATATATTTTTTCATGAGCGAAAAGTATGCGATATATGGGAAGGGGTGTCAAGGCCGGGAAAAGGCTCAAGAAGCAGGGCGACGGGGCCCTCTTCATTTCTCTCCCGCAAGTATCCCTATTCTTCCTACCATGAAAGGCAGCTTGAGCCATGAGGGTATGAAAGGTGAGTCCTTCGTCGGTATGAGCTCGACTCTCTTCATGCCCCAACTCCGTATCAATGCCAGGAGGTTG
>CAVVPU010000050.1:0-12285 GCA_963750015.1 uncultured delta proteobacterium
ACGGCAACCGTGAAGAGGTAGGCCGTACTCTTTAGGCGACCCGGGACGAGGCGGTCTTGCTTCCCGGCTTGCGAATGTGCAGTTTTCTCATGCGGGACCTCAGCGTGCTGGGGTTGAGGCCGAGACACAGTGCGGCACCTCCCGGACCTTCGATGGTCCAGCCGACGGCGTCCAGCACGTGAAGGATGTGGTTCCGTTCCACTTGTTGGAGACTGCGTCCGTCTCCCTCGGGGCGCCGGTTGCCGTCAGGCGGCTCGATCCTCAGGTGGCCCTCGCGGCTCGTGATCACCGCTCGCTCGATGACATTTTCCAGCTCCCTTACGTTGCCCGGCCACGAATACTGCTGTAAGGCTCTCAGGTCGTTAAGGGGAACGGCTTCGAATTTCTTTCCCACGGCCCTCCTGTATTTCTGAATAAGCCAGGTGACAAGAGGGGGGATGTCATCGATTCGTTCCCGGAGAGGGGGGACGAGTATGGGGAACACGGAGAGCCGATACCACAGGTCCTTCCTGAATCTTCCCGCTTCGACTTCTTTCTCGAGATCTTTGTTTGTAGCGGCTATGATCCGTGCGTCGCTGGTGAGCGTATTCGTCCCGCCGACCCGCTCGAACTCCCCGTCCTGCAATACCCGAAGCAGCTTGGCCTGAAGATCAAGGGGAATGTCTCCTATTTCATCGAGGAAGAGGGTTGTTCCATGGGCAAGTTCAAACCGTCCCGGCCGTTTTGTGATTGCGCCGGTGAAAGCACCTTTTTCGTGTCCGAAGAGTTCGCTCTCGATGAGGTGAGGTGAAAGGGCGGCGCAGTTTACCTGTATGAGCGGCCTGTGGTGGCGCGTGCTCAATTGGTGTATGGTCCGCGCGATCACTCCCTTTCCCGTGCCCGTCTCCCCCATAAGAAGGACCGTCGCACTCGTGGGCGCCACTTGCCTCGCCTTGACTAGTATCTGCTTCAGCGCCCTGCTCTCGCCGACGACATCATTGAGACTACGCTCAACGGTGATCTCCTCCTGAAGGTACAGGTAGTCGGATTCGAACCTGTTCTTGAGTTGCTCGATCTCGACAAAGGCCTTGTTGAGATCTTCTTCCGATTGCTTTCGGGCGAGGGTGTTTCCGAATATCTCGCCGCACAGACGAAGTCTGGGGATCAGTTCCCGGGCCCATCGATGGTGCTTCCTGGTGTCCGCGATGACCAAAGCCCCTGCGGGTTTGCCGCCCAGCTTGAACGGTATGGACAGGGCCGACTTGACACCGAATCGCTCATAGAACATCTTCATCTTTCCCGCTTCCGGGGGGAGTGCGTCGAGGGAAGTGACCTCCTGGGGCTCCCCTTTAAGCCACTTGTCGAAGTAGTACTGAAAATGATCGCCCATGCTGGGCTGGCCCTTGAACCATTCCAGGAGATCCTCGAAGAAATCGGCATCCTCTTCGGGCCGCCACACGTGGCCGGTTCTGAAAAGGTTGCTTTCTTTATCGAAGAGATAGAGGGCGCAACGATCTGTTCCGAAGAACCTCGCCAAACGGCCCAAATCGTCCCTGATTACCCGGTTGACCTCGTCCGGAGCGATATTGATGTATGTTGCTGAGATATCAGAGAGGAGGACTTCGAATTGAAGATGATCGTGAATATGGATTCCCGATCGAAACCTCTGGAGGGCGCCCGAAAGCATCTCGCCCAAGTCGGTGAGGGCCTTCAGGAGGCGGGGCAATGATCCTTCCTCTTCTGCGGTCTGCAGGACGGCGATGCATCCCCGCAAGGTTCCTTCCACCCTCAAAGGTATGACTATGCCGGAGCCGAGGTTCCCTGACCCGCGGGATTCATCCTCTAGATTGCCGGAGCGCCTCTTTGCCTTAAGGAAGTCCTCCATTTCGGCAGTCTCGCCCAGAAGGGCCCTGTGCAGGCCCCAGGAGAGAAACTCCGATTCCTGCGCTGATGGGAGCTCCTGAAGCCCTTGCTTCACAAAAGCATGAAAAAGGACAAACTCCGCGTGGTCCGGCGGCAACTCGTACAGGAGCAGTCTGTCGAAATCCCAGAATACTCCGGCGTGAGAAAGAACCTCCCGGATCTCGCTTTGGATATCTGCCAGGGAAGCGACTATGAGCCGATTGGATATCTCGAGGAGAAGTTGCTCGAACTTCGAATTTTTCCTGCGAAATCTTGATTGCGACCGTCCCGCCATGTCCTTCGTCCTTGAGGCATTCTACCATGAAGACGGCGGAATAGGGAAGGACGCGCGCCCGGCCGCATCATGTCGGGCCGCGACATGATGCGGCGGCCACCACATATCGCGGTCAAAACGATCTTCAGGCCGAAGGAAGGATAATCATGGCCGGCTCTCGGCAAAATTTCGCGGAGTCTCCTTTCCTCGTAAAATTCAGCGCATTACCTTTTCGTCACCTCTCTTTGCCGACCCTTGAGCACTGCCTGGTATTGTTGTTGCACTGCCCGACCGAAGAGTCTGAAAACGGCCGCACCACACTTAATCACGGCGGCCCGGCACTATGGGGCTCGATATACACCTAGACGATCTAGTGGGATGCCCGCAAGCCAGCGAGACGGGCGTGAACGATGCGAGAGGAAGGGCGGGATAGAAACGCCCTCTGAAAGACTTCTTGGAGGTGAATTACCATGGGAAAGATGAAGCTTGTAGATTTGAGTCATCCCTTCGGGGACAAATGTCCGCTCTGGCCGTACTTCGAGGATGTGAAGATTGAAAGAAAGCATTACATGGCGAAATCGGGGGTCTTGTCTCAGACGGTCACTACCGTCATGCACTGTACCACCCACGCCGATTCTCCTGCCCACGTCGTCGAAGGCCTGCGATATACCCACGAGATCCCTCTCGACTGCTACTACGGCACGGGCGTTGTCGTCGACATCCCGAAGAAGAGATGGGAGCTGATCACTGCAAAGGACCTGGAAAAAGCACGGCCTAAGATCGAGAAAGGGGACATCGTCATCGTTCACACGGGGTGGAACAAATACTGGGGCGACAACTCAATGTATTTCCTCGAATCTCCCGGCCTCGGGAGGGAAGCGGGAGAGTGGTTCGTCAAGAAAGGGGTAAAAGCGGTCGGCGTCGATCAGCAGGCTTTGGACCATCCCCTCCATACGGCCATCGGCCCCCACGGCACCGGTCCCATTCGTCCCGACCTCTGTGCACAGTACGAGAAGGAGACGGGTAGAAAGGTGATCGACGACTTTCCTGAATGGGAGCCTTGCCACAACCTTCTCATGCGCAACGGTATTCTGGGCTGGGAAAACGTGGGCGGGGACATTGCCAAGGTCGTGGGGAAGCGGGTGACCATCTCGGGCTTCCCAATCAGGTGGTACATGGGTGACGGCTCCATCGTAAGGCTCGTAGCCATGATCGATGAAGATGAGATGAACAAGGTACCCGACAGGATATACAAGTACGGAACCACGTAGAAAGATTCAGGCCCCTCGCGGACCGCGAAAAGCGTGTGCGCGAGGGGCGTTCGCGCGGAGGGCCTATAAGAGACCAAAGCCTGATCCGGACCTTCGGTCCGGATCAGAAAGCTTGGATGAGGGGGGGAAAATGAAAAAAGTCGAGATCAAGGATGTAAAGCCCTACGATGCCGCAGGCCACTTCGGAATGACTGCAATGCGACTCCACGGCAAGGAGGAGACGGGGGCCCAGAAGTTCTGGATGGGGCTTTCCCATTTCCTTCCGGGCGGCGGAGCCGACATGGGCTCCACTCCCACGGACAAGGTCTACTTTGTGCTCGCAGGCGAAGTGACCATCGTGACTCCCGATAAGAAGGAGATCATCCTCCGGGCCCACGACTCAATCTTTATCGGCCCGGGTGAAGAAAGGGCGATCATCAACAAGACGAATATGCCCGCGAGCATGCTCGTCGTGATCAATTACCCTTAAGAGAGGCGGCCATGAACAAACAGAGCATACAAGATCTTTTCGACGTAAGCGGCAAGGTGGCGCTGATCAGCGGTGCCACGGGCGGCTTCGGTAAAGCGGCGGCAGCAGCCCTGTCTGCAGCCGGTGCACGGGTGGTAATCACGGGCCGCACCCTCTCCAAGCTGGAGAAGGTCGCCAAGGAGACAGGCGCCACAACGTGTTTAGTCGGCGAGCCTTCCAACGAGGAGGACGTAGCCGAGGTTGTCAAGGCAGCCGTCGAGGGCTTCGGAGGCATCGATATTCTCATTACCGCGGCAGGAGTGAACAAGCCGGGCGCAATCCACGAACAACCCACGGCTGAATGGCAGATGATAATGGACGCAAACGTCAAGGGCACCTATCTCTTGTGCAAAGAGGTGGGCAAAGCCATGATAGCCAGGGGGCAGGGGGGCAAGATGATCCTTCTCGGGTCGGTCAGGGGTCTTCTCGGTTTGGCCCGCTACACCGGCTACTGCCCTTCGAAGGCAGCCGTCCACCTGATGACCAAGACACTCGGGTGCGAATTCGGACCTCACAAGATCAATGTCAACTGCATCGCGCCCGCTGTCTTTCGGACGGAATTGACCCAATGGATCTACGACGACCCGGTCGTGCACAAGACTTTTCTTTCCCGCATTCCCATTGGGAGGCTGGGTGAGCCCGAGGACTTCGTCGGCACAGTGATCTTCCTTTCTTCCAGGGCCTCGGACTGGATGACTGGGTCTATTGTCTACGTGGACGGTGGATATACGGCCGGCTAGGAGAAAGGACGACTTATGGATGGTGAAGGACACATAGCCGTAATCGGCGCCGGCCTCATGGGGCACGGGATCGCCCAGATCTTCGCGGGTAAGGGATGGAGTGTCTCCCTGCTCGACGTGGACGAGAGAATCCTTTCCAGGGCTTTGGAGGGCATCAGGGCTAATCTCACCCTTCTCGCGCAGAACGGTATCGGCAGCCTTGAAGACGTGGAGCCTTCGTTGGCCAGGATAAAAACAACCTTGAGCCTGGACGAGGCGGCGGCCGATGTTGACCTCGTATTCGAGGTCGTCGCGGAGCGGATGGACCTGAAGCAGGAACTATTCCGCAAGCTGGACGGCCTATGCCCATCGAGGACCATTCTCGCGACCAACACGTCAGTCATGAGCATCACGGAGATCGCCGCAAGATCGGAAAACCGGGGGAGGATTGTGGGAACCCATTTCTGGAACCCGCCATACCTTGTGCCTCTTGTCGAGGTCGTGCCCGGGGCGGACACCCTGCCGGAGGTGGTGGACTCCGTCCACGACGTCCTGCAGAAAGTTGGTAAGCATCCGGTCAAGGTGAAGAGGGACGTACCGGGGTTCGTCGGAAACAGGCTCCAGCATGCCCTGTGGCGTGAGGCGATCTCCATAGTGGATCACGGAATCGCCGACGCGGCGACGGTGGACGAAGTGATCAAGAACGGCTTCGGAATCAGGTTGCCTGTGCTCGGTCCACTGGAAACGGCGGACATGGTCGGGCTCGACCTGACCCTTCAGATCCACGACTACATCCTGCCCCACCTCGATCGCTCGACGGAACCGGCACCCATACTGAAGAGCAAGGTAGAGAAGGGAGATTTGGGCTTCAAAACAGGCAAAGGCTTTCAGGAATGGAGTGAGGAGGACATCGCGCGGAGCAAGAAGAATCTGCTCGACTACCTCATTTCCTGGACGCGCCAAAACCGGCCTGCATGACCGCGCAAAGAGGTGCTCTAATTTCAGCGAAGAGGTACTATGATGGATAAGCTTATTGTCACAGCCGCTCTCACAGGCAATATTACCCTGCCGGTCCAGACCCCTCATCTGCCCCTTAGTCCGCAAGAAATAATCGACGATGCGGTAAGGGCTGCCGAGGCAGGGGCGACATCGGTCCACATTCACGCCCGAGACCCGGTGACGGGAAAACCGACGACCGAGCCCGAGGTCTACCGGGAAATCGCCGCAGGCATCAAGGCCCGGTCCAACGTGATCGTATGTGTTACCACAGGAGGGGTTACAGGCATGACGGCCGCCCAAAGGGTCCGCGTGGTGCCGAGCCTTAAGCCGGAGCTGGCAACGTTCAACACGGGCTCCATGAACTTCTCCATCCACCCCATCACCGAACGCTATAAGGACGAGGACTACAAGTATCCGTGGGAAAAAGAGTTCGCCCTCGGTCTTAAGGAATACATTTTCAGCAACAACTTCGCCGACATGGAGTTTTTCTGTACGGCCATGAGGGAGAATGGCACAAAGCCGGAACTTGAGGCATATGACGTGGGCCACCTCTATAACATCCGCTACCTCATTAGACAGAAGCTCCTCGACTATCCCATTTGGGTTCAGTTCGTCACAGGGGTTCTCGGCGGGATCGGCTCGGCCATAGAAGACGTCATTCACATGAAGCATACGGCCGACCGCCTCTTCGGACCGGAGAATTACAAGTGGTCTGTCATCGGGGCCGGATACCCCGCCGAATTTAACCTGGATACCCTGGCAATAATCATGGGCGGCCACGCGAGAGTGGGCCTCGAGGACAACATATTCATACGCAAGGGCGTCCTCGCCCAAAGCAACGCAGACCTGGTCGCCAAGATAGTACGGATCGCCAACGAGCTGGGAAGAGAAATCGCGACGCCCGACGAGGGTAGAGCTATTCTAGGTCTTAAAGGCAGGGACAAGGTTGCTTATTAGTAGGTCGTGAGCGGGGAGGCCGGGGCAAGAACTTATCGCGGACCAGGCTCTCGCCGTTGGCGATGGTCCGCGAGGGCAAGCCTTGATGGAGGGGGTGCTGAACCCCAACGGTACTTGCAGTTGTGAGCGGGGAGGCTCGGTCGGCTCTGCCGGCTAAGGGGGTGCTGAACCCCGACTGTTCTCGCAGTTGTGAGCGGGGAGGCTCCATGGGCTTATGCCCATGGAGGGGGTGCTGAACCCCATTAATAGCAAAGGGGGAACAGATGAAAAAGACATGGTTTTTTGTGGGGGTTTTGATCCTGGCAGGCCTTTTTGCGGTCAGTTGCGGCAGCAAACAGGCGAGTGAGATCAAGGTTGGCGTCATCCAGGCACAGACAGGGATGTACGCACCCTTCGGCCAGGGCGATGTATTCGGCATCAAGGCCGCTGTCGACGATGTCAATAAAATGGGTGGGGTCAAGATAGGGGACAAGAAGATACCCATCAAGTTGACGATAGTCGACAACGAAAGCGATCCCAACAAGGCAGGCTCCTTGGCCGAGGGCCTCATCGTACAGGATAAGGTCAACTTCATCGTGAGCGGGGACGAGCCGCCGCCTATGCACGCCGGCGTCTCTCAGGCTGTGGAGAAGCATAAGATCGTCTATGTGACCTCCACGGGTCCCGAAGAGCCTTGGGCCGAGATGAGAAAGGAGACGCCGACCAAGTGGCAGTATACGTGGGCCACCGGACTCTTCGCCATCGTGAGCCCGGTTCCGGCAGGAGACTTCCGGAACAAGCCGGGCTACACCATCGTCGACACCTGGATGGGTATGCTCGACCTCTTCGGCGCCAAGACCAACAAGAAAGTCGGCATCATTTGTTCCGACGATCCTGACGGCCGAGGATGGTACACCCTTTTCGGCCCCGCCCTGAAGAAGGCAGGCTACGAAGTCGTGGGCCTGGACAAGAACCTGGGCCTTCTTCCCCTGGAGACCACCGATTTTTCTTCAACCATAAAAGCTTGGAAAGACGCGAAGGTCGACATACTCTGGGGTAACTGCCCGGGGCCCTTCTTTGGCGCGGTCTGGAAGCAGGCGAACTCCCTCGGCTTCAAGCCCAAAATGGTATCTATCGGCAGGGGCGCACTCTTCTATGAGGACATCTCGTCCTGGGGCGGCGATCTGCCTCTCGGCATCTGCGGCGAAGTATGGTGGGACCCCTCGATGAAAGACTCGCCCGGCTTCGGCGATACGACGCCCGCCTCCCTCGCCCAGAGATGGGCCCAGGAAAAGAAGCAGCCTCTTAACCGGGCAATAGCGCCGGGCTATAGGTCGATTCAGGTCCTGGTCGACGCCATCCAGAGGGCGGGCTCCCTCGATTCCGACAAGGTGAACGCGGCCCTTGCCCAGACCGACTTAAACACCATCATGAACCGGGTCAAGTTCGACGACAACCATTTCAGCCGGGGTCCGCTCGTCTTCGGGCAGTGGTTCAAGACAGACACGCCCGAGAAGTGGGACCTGAAGATCATTTTCTCAAAGCACGACTTTGTGGCGACCCAGGCGCAGCCTGTGTTCCCGAAACCCTATTGATCATTTAACCGATGGGGGCGCGACGTGAGGCAGGACCGTAGCGGGCGCCCCCATTTCTGCCTGAATTGGATAGGAAAGGCATGGGTGAGCCGATTCTCCGTGTAAGAGGGGTGACCAAGCACTTCGGTGGTTTGACAGCCCTCAGTGACGTGAGCTTCGAAGTGGAGAAAGGCGCGGTGGTGGGCCTCATGGGTCCCAACGGCGCGGGCAAGACAACCCTCCTCAACGTCATCGCCGGGGAATATTCCCCGGACGCGGGTTCCATCAGCTTTAGGGGCCGGGATATCACGGGGCTGCCGCCGCATAAGATCTGCCATCTCGGCATCGGGAGAACATACCAGATTCCCCAGCCTTTCGTCACCCTCTCGGTGCGGGAGAACCTCCAGATATCGGCCGTCTTCGGCAGGGGTCTCAAGAAGAGCGTCGCAGAAACGGAGGACGAAGAGATATACGATCTGGTCGATCTCAAGGAGCAAAAGGATACAATTGCCGGAAACCTGCCTATCCTTTCCCTGAAGAAGCTGGAGCTTGCCCGGGCCCTCGCCAGGAAACCGGAGCTCCTTTTGATGGATGAGGTGGCGGCAGGCTCAACCGAAAGGGAGATCCCCCGGATTCTGGAGACCATCAGAAGGATACGGGACATGGGGATCACCATCATAATCATCGAGCACGTGATGCGGGTGCTGGTAAACGCGGTTGACAGGATAGTCGTCATCGACAAGGGGGTGAAGATCTGCGAGGACTCGCCGGGTCCGGTGATGTGCGATCGCAAGGTCATGGAGGCCTATTTTGGTGCCTGATCTATGACTGATGAAGTAGTTCTGAGAATCGACAATATTGACGTGTTCCACAGTACCTTTCAGGCGCTGTGGAAGGTCTCTCTCGAAGTGAGACGAGGTGAAATGCTCGCTCTCATCGGGGCGAACACGGCGGGCAAGACGACCCTTCTCGATACAATCTCCGGTATCCTCCACCCCGCATCGGGCACTATCGAGTTCCTCGCGACCGATATCAATCGCCTCGACCCTTACGAGATCGTAGAACTGGGCATCACGCAGGTTCCAGAGGGAAGACACGTTTTTCCCGATATGACCGTCCTCGATAATCTCGCCATCGGTTCTTACTCAAGAAACGCAAGACGGAAAAGGGCCGAGAACCTCAGGATGGCATTCGACCTCTTCCCCCGGCTCGAAGAGAGAAAAAACAAGTCGCTAAGACCTTAAGCGGCGGGGAACAGCAGATGCTTGCCATCGGCCGGGGTCTGATGGCCTCCCCCAAGCTCATGCTCATCGACGAAATGTCCCTGGGGCTTGCGCCTATCGTGGTGGACGAGATATTCAAGGTCCTGGAAAAAATCAGACAGAGAGGCATCACGGTGCTCTTCGTCGAGCAGAACGTGAATAGGACCCTCCAGGAGGCAGATAGGGCCTACATACTCGAAACGGGTCGCGTTGCCCTAAGCGGCACGGCAGAAGAGCTTCGCAACAACAGTGAGGTGAAAAAGGCATATTTCGGCATCGATGAATGTGAGGTCACGTGATGGGATCGGGCGACATCGTCACACCCATAGTGATAGGCGTCATGCTCGGCGGACTTTATGCCCTGATCGCCCTCGGTCTTTCGATGGTCTTCGGCGTCATGAGACTGATCAACCTTGCCCATGGCGACCTCGTCATTCTGTCGAGCTACATCGCCTATGCCCTTCTTGCGTATCTCGGTATCGATCCCATTATCGGGCTCGTTATCTGTGTGCCCTTCATGTTCGTTCTCGGGTTCGTCATACAGCGTTACCTTTTGGGGAAGGGTTTCGCCGTTTCCTCTGAAACCCCTCTCATCATCGCCTTCGGCATTTCCCTCATCCTTCAGAACCTGAATCAGATCCTGTGGACTCCTCTTGCCCGAGGTATCAACACCTCATACTCCCGGATGAGTTTCTTCCTGGGGGATTTACAGTTTCCGGTCTCATACCTGCTCGATTTTCTCGCGGGCATCGCGGTCATGCTCGCCTTACGCGCCTTCCTCACGAAGACGTACATGGGAAGGGCGATTACCGCCGCTTCTCAGGACAGAAGGGCCGCCCAGCTTATGGGGATAAACACCAACCGGGTTTATGGCTACGCCTTTGCCATTGCCATGAGCTCGGCGGCAATAGCAGGAGTTTTTCTCGGTATGACCTTTCCCTTCACCCCAACCTCGGGGATCTCTTTTCTCACCATTGCCTTCGGGACGGTTGTCATCGGCGGCCTCGGCAGCATGGCGGGGACCTTGTTCGGCGGCATCATCCTTGGTGTTTTTCAGACCATGGGAGGTTATTTCCTCGGTTCCGCCACCCAGATGCTCGTTGTTTACGTGCTTGTGCTAGTGATACTCGCGATACGGCCCAGCGGGCTTTTCGGACGGTAAGAGAGATGGGACGGAAAAAACCAAAAGGGAAAGTGAGCTTTATCCTGGCGGCAATCGTTGTCGTCGTTTTCAGCTTGTTGCCCCTTGTGGGCGCTCCCGAGAGCTGGCTCCTCTACGTGTTTCTTTTCCTCATCTATCTTGCCATGGCAAATATGTGGAACCTCCTTGCGGGGTACGCGGGGTTGATATCTCTGTGCCAGCCAGCGTTTCTCGGACTTGCGGGCTATGCGATGACCGTGGGCACGTGGGTCAATGTTCCCTGGTGGTTGGGCGTGCCGGGCGGCGCCCTGGTGGCAGCCCTCTTCGCCCTTGCCATATCGGCGGCCGTCTTCAGATTGAGCGGGGTCTACTTCGCTATCGGGACCCTCGTCGTGCCCGAGGCATTGCGAATGGTCTTTTACTTGTGGCGACCGGTAGGCGGGAAGATGCAGGGGGCAGGGGCGGGTTACATGGTGAAGGGGATAGGGGGCCTCTCCTCCCACCACATCTATTGGCTCGCCCTGCTTATGGCGGTTATTTCCGCCCTCGTTCTGAGGCTTATCCTGAGATCCAGGCTGGGTTTGGGCCTCGCCGCCATACGGGACAACGAGAGGTGCGCCGCCAGTTCGGGCGTGAACGTATTCAGGCTCAAGCTCTATACCTTCATCATTGCCGCTGCCATAACAGGACTGGCAGGGTCGGTCTACTATCTTTATCAGGGATACATAGAGCCGTCGGCGACCTTTAACGTGAAGTGGACCATGACCCTTCTTCTCGCAACGGTAATAGGCGGCATCAGGACCGAGGGTGGGCCGATCGTCGGTAGCATCGTCGTGGTGTTCCTCTATTTTCTCCTCGCGAGATACGCGGGATACAGCCTTCTTATCCAGGGAATCATCCTCATACTGATCATGCTCCTATCGCCTCAGGGTCTTGTGGGCCTCTCCAGAAAAGTAGCCGCCCATCCCCGCCTCCGTCGGATCATCGCGCAGGCCCGGAAGACAAAGGGCCCTTCCGGACCTCCTCAAGCACCCTCCGGCCGGAACAACGATCGTCGAGAAACGGAGATTGCACAATGAATGCGTTCGTCACTCGACTTGCCAAGAATAAGAGACTTGCCGATTTGATGTTCTCTATCGTCCTTCTCGGCCTTCATTGGATGCTCGGAAGGACTGCCCGCAAGTACCCCTTCTTCAAAGAGCGTATCCAAGAGAAGGACCTCGTGGTCCAGATACGCCTGAAAGACGGGTCTCGGGGCAGGCACTATGCTCTAAAGGGGGGGGAATATCTTCCCGGAAAGGCCTTCACTCCAAACCCGACGTCACGATACTCTTCGCCACTTCCCGGATTGCCCTTTCCGTGCTCATCCCTCCACGGGATCAACTCGCCATGATCAACGCCATGAAGAATTTTCAGATGGGCCTCGAAGGGGCCGAAGAGGCGAGCAGTTGGTTCATGGAGACCCTGAGCCTCATGATGAACGCAGGCGTCCGGTGCGGGACGGACATGGGTAACGGTGAGGTACGCTACACCACGAACTCCAACGGAGGGCCCCTCTTCGTTTACGTGCGCGACGGACGGATCGTCCGTATCACGCCCATCGAATTCGACGACAAGGACGCCTCCCCGTGGACCATAAATGCGAGGGGACGCTCCTTCACGCCGCCCAGAAAGACCACCATCTCCCCCCACGCGCAGGTCTTCAAATCGATGATCTATT
>CAVVPU010000051.1:0-6861 GCA_963750015.1 uncultured delta proteobacterium
CATACCCACCTCCTGGGCTAAAGTGTAGTATAGCTGGGGGCTTAAGTCAAGTTAATTACGGATAAGTTCTTAGTACGCCATCCGGGCAGCAAGGCTCAAATTGCATCCACACCTCACGATCCCTCTCAGCCGACCGGCCGGTAGCACGCGGAGTCGTATCCTTTGGTCCGCGGCTCCGGCCTTCATCGGTTGCACACACCAGCAACAATTGTACAGGGGGCGGCGGCCTGGAGGCCGCCAAGAACAAAACAAGATTTCCACTGCCTATACGTAGCTAATTCACCTACGATTGGCGCGTCGGGCCAAAAGCCGTGAATGACGGATTACCGTGGAAAGACGATAACGCTGGGAATCCTCCACAAGCGGGCGCTCCTGGCTGAATCGAATTATTAGGAGCTCTCATCACTGTTCTAGGAAGGCTTTGGAGTTGACGTGAATGCCAAGAAGCTGCCACTGATCGCCATGTTTGATAAGTGACATCAAAATCTCAGCAGGACCGGTGTCAAAATCCGCGCTGCCCACGTAAGCAGCCGAAATCACCTTGCCGCTCTGGGATGTCACGGAAATATTCGCATCTCCCTTCGCTCCGTTGTATATCTTGAACTTGCCCAGCCGCTGAAACATACGAATTAGCTTGGCTAAATCTTCGTCGCTCACTGCGGCTTTGAATTCAGGGCTAGCTCGCTTCTGAATCTCGGCAATGTCCCATGACGAAACGATGGCGGGAATGGCGGCATCCACGTACTGCTTGCTCTCTTTGTCTAGGGCACTGCCTTTGACAGCGACAATTGCGAACCCGATCACGCCGACAAGGATCAGACCCGCGAAAATGCCGCCAAGAATGACCAGTACCTTTTTCATAGTGATTTTCTCCTAACTACTTTTTAATCCTCATTCTACCGTTGGCATTAAAAAGTGGTCAAGAAGAAAGGGCTCAAAACACGTCTGGAATGGAATCCAGGTAGGTACAATGTACCGTACAGCTTGATTGTATGTACTGGGCATAATTCATGGGTTGGTTATTCTCGGTGCAGAAACCGATCGCCAAGATTGCCAAGCGAAAGCGTCTATAGACCAGGGAAGCGCCGGATCACGGAGTACAGGAAGAAGGCCTCAGTCCGCTTCTTCTTGCGAGCAGTTCAACACTACGCCCGTGGACTTCGGTGAAGTCAGCCCCCTATCGCTTCAAGAGTGCCCGGCGAGGATTCTGCATAGAGGCATTGGTTTTCCTGGGTTATGCCTTGCCGAAGGCATAACCCAGGAAAACATGGGACACTTTGTGCGTTTTGTCTCACTTGTTGTCACTTCCCGCCGCCGCCTGAATGTCTTTCACCAGTATGAAAAGGTGGCGGCTGTCGGTCGGCGACGACATAAAGCCAAAATGCCGATAGAACCCCGCCGCCGAGTCATCTTTTGCGTGAACGGCCATCGCGCGAATTCCGACAATGTCGGCGACTTGCAAGACACGCCCCAAGGCATCCAAAAGCATTCCGGCCCCAATGCCGCGCCCTTGCCATTGGCTGTGCACGGCAAGCCGTGCCAGCACGAGGAGCGGTATGGGATAACGCGGCATGCCTTTCACGACGCGGTCGGGCGCGTCAACATGGCGAACCTCACCCACAACAATCGTGTAGAACCCAATAACCGTCTTGTCGCTTAACGCAACGTAGGTTTGCGATGAATGCATTTGTTGCGCTTGGAAAGCATGACGAATGAGGAATCGATCAAGCTCGGGCTCGCCGCACGTGAAGCCCTCGACTGTATGGGATCGCTGCAATTTTTCTATGACCGGAAGGGCCTTCACGTCTCGGGATCAAACACGGAAGGCTCCTGAAACAGCCGTCCAAGGCGGGCATGACGCCGTGGCGGCGCGTCGAGGGCCGCAATGAAGGCTTCCCAATGTTTTTCATCGAGGGTGAACACAGTCCGATCCGCTAACCGTTCTTCGGCTTCTCTCAGCGCCGTTTCAAGAACGAATTCGCTCACGGACTTGCGCGAAGCCGTGGCCGCCGCCAGCAACGTCTGTTTGGCGGATTTACTCAGCCGCAGATCAAGTTTTTCCGTTCTGTTTGTTCGTTGAATAGCCATACAGGAAGCATATTCAATCCGCCCGACAATGTCAAGACAAATTCGGGCCATGCGACCTTATGTGTCATTGTGTCCCGTTATGGGAAAAAGTGCGGGTTCATGAGGAATTGGTTGCGGTCCCCCGGCACAACCTATCAGAATTTAAGCTTTTAATTCAAAATTCAAAATCGAGAATTCAAAATTGTGCCTCTTGACCCCTTTTCACTTTTCACTTTCCCCTTTTCATTGCCCTGTGTTCTACTTTAGGTGTCATGAAAACAATTGAATCGGATTCTTTTGAATCGGGAGGGTGTCATGTTGAAAGTCAACGAGTATTTCGAGGGAAAGGTCAAATCGATTGCATTTGTTACGGCTGAGGGGCCTGCCACGGCCGGGGTGATGGCTCGGGGGGAGTACGAGTTCGGGACCTCCACGAAGGAGATCATGATCGTGACCGCGGGAAAAATGGCGGTGAAGTTGCCGGGCTCGAGCGACTGGAAGGAGTATAAGCCTTTCGAGAGGTTCGAGGTCGAGCCCAATAAAAGATTCAATGTCCGCATCGACGAAGAATCTTCCTACGTCTGCTACTACAAGTAATACCGGCTAGGGCCGGTCTGCAACGGACGATCCGCAGGTATTCCACGTGGGCCCAGGGTGCGGGGGTGCGCTGCACAAGCGCCCGAAGTCCGTATGCAGTCCTTCTGATTTCAACGATCGATCCGGCTCTTAAGCAACTTAGCTCAATTGACGACAACTTACTCAGAGGGGCAGGCTTTACCTCCTGCTCCGCGCCCCTCACAGCCGCCGGGTGAGCGTTAGTGCTTTTGGGAGTGACATGACTTTTTGGCAGCCGGCCAATTTGAAGCAAATACCATTGCATGCTCAGATAGCGTCTGATATGCGCGTCGGGTAACATCCGATACGTGCGTCGGGTAACGTCCGGGTAAGGAGGAATCGTGAAGCTGAAGGACATGAAGGTAAGCAAAAGGGCGTACATCGGATTCGGAATTCTCGAACTGCTGATGGTGGTGCTCGTCATTGCGGCGATCACCGCGACAAAGGGGGTGAACAGCCGTCTCGAGCAGATCGTCAAGACCAATGACACTCTGATCACCGCCGCCTATGATGTCAAGGACGTGAACAATAGCGTGGAAGTCGTTTTGCTGGCACGCTTCACCTCAAAAAACGACCCGGACTTCAAGACTTCGACCAACCCTATATTGGCAGCGAACAGAGCTAAGTCCGAGGCGGCCAGGGCCGTCATCGAAAAGCTCGAAACCACGGAAGAAGGCAAAGCCATCTACAAGAAGATCATGGACGAGGTCGCGGCCGGTAAGGGAGCCAACAACAAAGCCCAGGACCTTATGAACCAGGGTAAGTTCGATGAAGCGTTCTCCCTTTTTCTAAAGGAAGCGTGGCCTTCGACGAACAGGACCCTCGCCGATTGCGATGAGCTGATCAACTACGAGAAGGCCCGGAGCGCCGCGGTCGTGGCTGGTGCGAAGAGCGCCTACCACACGACCCTCGGGGTGATCGTTTTCGTAGGACTCTTCACCCTGGCCCTTGCCGTAACCCTCTCTTTCAGCCTGGCCAAAAGCGTGATAGAGCCCATCAAGAAAATCATCTCGGAAACCCTGCTCCTGGCTGAAGGCAAGCTGGGCCATGACGTCGTCGTCGACCGAAAAGACGAGTTCGGCGAGCTTGCTTTGGCGATGAAGACCATGGTCGGAAAATGGAGAGAAATCATCGGCCGGGTGAAGAAGACATCGGAAGCCGTCGCTTTAACGGGCGCCCAGCTTTCGGCAAGCGCCGACCAGATGTCTCGCGGAGCCGGCCAGCAGGCGGAAAGGTCCCATCAGGTGGCGACCGCATCTGAGGAGATGTCCCAGACCGTTGAAGACATTGCGCGCAATGCCTCAAGCATCGCCACCACCGCCACAGAGGCTGCCGCTTCGGCTAAAGATGGCGGCAAAACCGTGGAGGCGGCGGTCACGGAGGTGAAGGAGATCGCACACACGGTCAACGAATCCGCCGGACACATCGGCTCCCTTGCGGAGCTTTCGAAAAAGATCGGCGACATCATCGGCATTATCAACGAGATAGCCGACCAGACAAACCTTCTCGCCCTGAATGCCGCCATAGAGGCTGCCAGGGCCGGAGAGCACGGAAGAGGCTTCGCAGTGGTCGCCGACGAGGTAAGGAAGCTCGCCGAGAGAACGACCGGGGCTACCTCGGAAGTGAGCGGCATCATCAGAGAAATCCAGAACAAGGTGAGAAGCGCCGTCTCTTCCATCGACAAGGTGAGCGCCAAAGTCGACCGTGGCGTCGATTTGTCGAGCAAGGCAGGGACCGAGCTGCAGTCGATCGTAAAGGGCGTCGAGCAGCTTCAACTCATGGTCCAGCAGATCGCCGCGGCTATCGACGAGATGTCGGCCACCTCCGATGCGATCAGCAAAGATATAGAATCCATATCGGGCGTATCCACCGAAACCTCCCGGGCCTCCGACGAGGTGCTCGGTGTTTCAGGTGAGCTTTCGAAACTGGGCGACGACCTCCAGTCTATAGTGCGCCAGTTCGAGGTGTAGAAGAGATCGCCCCTAAAAGATCGACCGCACAACCGCAAGAACAACAGACCCGCCCACGGAGGAAACCGTGGGCGGGTTGACACAAGGCTTTTCGGGGCGTACCATACGGTATGGAAACACGGGGACCGATAGGGTACGCCCTCCTCATTCATCGCGGGCTGCTCTATCAAGGCTCCATTTCATTCCCTGCTGTCATAGATTCCTAAAAAAGGAGGCTATTCATGGCGAAGCGATGTGTAATGGGCGTGCTGGTGACGAACAGGGTTCAAAATGTCCCCGAGCTGCAAAAAGTCTTAACGGAATGTGGCTGTCAAATCAAGACGAGGCTGGGCCTCCACGACACCGACGAAAACTTTTGCTCTCCCAACGGCCTCATCCTCCTGGAGCTTTTCGGCACCGATGCAGCCTATGCAGAAGTGGAAACAAAGCTGAAGAACATCAAGGGCCTGCAAGTGCAGAAGATGCTTTTCGAGATCTAAGCCCGTCCTTCTTTTATGAAACTTCAATAATCCCCGATAGGCGCACGTGCGGCTCACGTCGCCCCCATTGCCTCCGAGCCCCGGTTTCGGCCCGCGGCCGCCAACCGCCGTGAGGCCGGTTGACAAGACCGATCGGCAAAGGTAAACTCGAAGATGGGAGCAGATGGGAGATGGGAGATCGTCCCTTCGGGACTATGGAGCGGGGAGGCTCGGGCGGCTTTGCCGACGGTCACCCGCGCAGCGGGTCGCAAATTTGGAGAAAAGTCAAGAACCTATCGCGGACCAGGCTCTCGCCGTTGGCGATGGTCCGCGAGGGCAAGCCTTGTTGGAGGACCTACCATGACTGTTGAAGAATCGATAAAAGAACATGCCCGTCAACTGGGACTGGATTTGTGCGGGATTGCCCCTGTTTCGAGGTTCGAGAACGCACCTGCCGGGACCCATCCCACCGATTTCTTACCAGGCTGCAAATCGGTAATCTCTGTCGGCTTGCGACTCGTCGACGGAGTCATTCAGAGCATATTCAGGAACTTCGAGGACGGCAAGACCGTGTCCCAGTCAGTCTACGGGACCCACGGGTATACGCTCACCCCCAATTTTCATCTGCTCTTCTCCGTATACGGCCTGGCCCAGTTCGTCGAACGGAACACGGACTCTCTCGCCATGCCGACCCAGGTCGGGCCCCTTCAGTCGGGGATAACGATGAGCCAGCGCCATGCTGCCGTGGCTGCGGGCCTGGGGGAATTCGGCTGGCTCAGCATCGTCTTGACCCCGCAGTTCGGACCCAGGAACAGATTCGGCTGCATCCTCACCACGGCGGAGCTGACCCCTGACCCCCTCTACGGCGGGCCCCGTCTCTGCGATCCCACAAAGTGCAACATCTGCACGACGGTATGCCCGACCGGCGCCCTGAGCAAGCACGGAGAAAAAGAGGCCCGGCGAGTCACCTACCCGGATAAGGACGGGGACAAATCATACGATTACTGCCATGTTAACATGACCAAGTGCCGCGTTGCCGCTCACGGTCTCACGAAGAAAACGGGAGGCGCCGTCGACCTCGTATCGGGGCCCGATGCATCGGATGAGGAAGTCAACGCCGCCTGCGCCGACATGCACGACCCCAGGGGCGGGCTTCAGGCTTCACCGACCTGGAAGTGCGGCAAGTGCCTCGCCTATTGCCCGACGGGACATTGGAAGGAGAAGTTCAAGGACACAGGCCTTTCCAAACATCTACCTCTCGTGAAGTGGTAAGGCGGCTAAAGCGGGACACCCTCGGAGTATGGTAATCGTGCGTTAGGTCCGGCTGCGGAAAAGGAGTGGCGAGAAAAAGAGCTACGAGGGTACGAAGCGTGGCCGGTAACACGCGGAGCCGTATCTTTATAGAGCGCGGCTCCGGCCTTCATCGGATGCACACACCAGCGACAATTGGATAAGTGAGGCGTCCCTAGAGGCCGCCAAGAACCGACAATGTGGGTCTCTTTTCCCCTCGCCCTCGATGAGGGGAGAGGGTAGGGTGAGGGTGGGCCTTGCTCTTCAGCCTCGCATCCTACCCGCCGCAAGCGTGAAGGATGAACCCCAATTGAAATCTTCACGGGCCGGTGCTATTCTTATCACAAAAACAAGGGGTGGATGTTATGTCCTCGGTCATGGAAAAAGACGAAGCCCATAAAATGATCGACCGTATGCCGCCAAACGCCACATGGGACGACCTGATGCGCGAGATTTATGTC
>CAVVPU010000052.1:0-26711 GCA_963750015.1 uncultured delta proteobacterium
TTTTTGTGGCCGACGACTAGTATTGCTAGCCACGGCCAGCGCCACGTCATCGGCGTGCGAGGGGGGAAACTCCCCCACTACGTCCGCGTGGTCAGCGGGGTTCAGGTTGAGGATGGTCTTGCCGCTCAGGGCGGGCAGCCATTGGCCGCCAATCAGATTGTGAAACGTGGGATAGGACATGGAAACCTCGAAAAACAGGGAAGAGAGAGTAGGGGACAGGGAATAGGGGTCAGCGCCCGAATGGAGAGAATTCCCGGCCCGATTCCGCAAACAACTGAGTTTACCGCACAGGTTCCCAAGCTGGCACTTCATTTGCCTCCTGGCGCCTGCTCCAAGGCGGATTGGCCCACTGCCGTACAATAAGTGTTGAGGCATCACCATGGGGTCGGGGTTGATGACCGTCGCAAAGGGCATGGGGATGTTCTTCGGGGCATACTTGTTGTAAAACATCTTGCCCATGTCGGAAAACGCCAGGACCGGACCGACCATGGTCTTTTCATCAAAAAGCATCTGCCGATACATGCCCCAGTTGATAGCAGGAGTGTCGAGGTCTTTGGCCACCACAAAATGCCAGGTACCGATGTACCTGCCGCCGTCCCCGTCATGGACCATGGGTGCGGGGAGGTTCATCATGTTTGCATCGTCCCCCTGAAGAATGACCTCCTGACAAGGTGCATCTTTTCTATCGACGACCCGCGGCTGGAGGCCCTTTCCCGAGGAGGTCCTCTTCAGATACTCCGCGGCGATCGCCGGCACTGGGGTGGCTGGATCGAGACCGAAGGCGATGGCCAACCGTCTGTGTGTGGCGATGGGCGCCCCGATCGCCTCGAAGCCGGGATAGTCCTTTATTTTCTTGAAAAGAGCGGCGGGCCCCTTCCTCTCGCAGATCCTCCTGACGATGGCACCCATCTCCATGTCCCAATCGACTTCCTCGTTCACCACCACCGCGTCCCCTGTCTTAAGAAGGGCGTCGATATAGCTTCTATTGTCCTTGTAATATTTGTAAGGCATTATCTCCTCCGTGCTTATTTGAACTGACGGGCGAATTCCTCCCACTTTCCCTGTGCTTCGAGGATAAATTGAGCCAATTCCCTCACCACCCCCTTACCGCCTCCCGCCGTTGTGACGTAATCGGCGACTTCCCTGGCTTCCTGGGAGGCATCAGCAGGGGCTACGGAGAAAGAGGCCCGCTTCATGATCCCCAAATCGATCATCTCATCTCCCACGTAGCAGATGTCGTCATCCTTCAATCCCGAATCCTTCTCGAACTCCTCAAGCCTTCCTATTTTTGCAGAGGAGCCCCACAGTCTCTCGGGCGTAATGCCGTATATCTTCCCCATCTGCTCATCTGCCCTCGATATCTTACTGGTGAGGAACGAGACGCCGATGCCCGAGTCGACGAGGGCTTTCACGCCGAGCCGGTCATGGAGAGAAAAAAGCTCAGATTTCACCCCCTCCTGCGTGTAGTAGAGGGTGTTGTCTGTGAGTACCCCGTGGATATCGAGGATGACAAACCTTACCTTCTTTGCCTTGTCGATCGCTTCCGCCTTACCCATGGCCTCACCCCCTATTTGTAGCCCATCTTGGTGACCTTCTCTACCCAGCCGTCCCATTTGTCCATGGCCCGCAGAATGAATTCGCACACTTCCCTCATGGCGCCTCTGCCGCCAGGGGCCTTGGTGACGTAATGGGCGAGGGCTTTCACTTCATCTATGGCGTCTGCCGTGGCCACTGCGAAGCCGATCTTCCTCATGACCCGGATATCGGAAAGCTCACACCCAAGGTAACCTATCGCATCGTCACCTATTTCCATTTCCGTTTTCAGTTGCTCCAGCTTCGCGATACTATCGGTGACGCTGTAGTAGAACTTGTCGAGCTTGAGCTCCTTTGCCCGGAACAGCCCTTCCCCGTCTATGGAGGTCGTGTCGAGGTACGCAATCTTTATGTCGTTCGCCGTGAGCGACAGGTCGCCGAACCCGTCCATGTGCCAGAAGCCGTACCGTCTGTTTCCTTCCACGTCGCAAAAAAGGGTGTTCGAAGTCAATACGCCGTGGATATCGTGGGCGAACAGCTTCACCTTCCGCGCCCTTTCTCTTGCCTCGTTCGTGTCCTTTTCGAATGCCATCATGCCCTCCCCCTCATCTCGCGGAGCCTTCCCCCGTCATCTCGCTTGAGCTCGTGAACTACCTGAGTGCGAAGTCCGCGATGATCCCGGCCTTTTTTGCGCCTTCCATCTGTCCCTCAATCGATTCCGTACTCGGCCCACCTGCTCTTTACTTTGGCCATCACACTCTCCGACAGCTTTATCTCCGTGGGTTTGATTTTCCACTCGAATGGTATGGTTGCGTCCAGGATGATCCTCGACGTAATGAATTTGTTTTCGTCCGCCCCGATAGCCGGATCGAGAGGCGTCGACCTGCCCCTGTTGATGATCTGGGTGCCTCTGGCCGGGTTGTACCGGGTGCCGAGAGCCCACCAGACCCTCGGGAGGTCGTCTGCATCGATATCGTCGTCCACGATGATGACGGCCTTGATGCCGTAAGTGCCCGTATTGCTCGCAATGACCGCTGCGCCCACCTGATCCGCGTGGCCCGGATACATCTGTTGTACGGACACGACCACGATGAAGCGCCCCGAGCCTTCCGGCAGCGTATAAACCGACTTGATTCCGGGGATCTCCATCTTTGTCAGATCGGTCCAGAGACTCGCATTGCGCGTGAAGGCATAGAGTATGTGCTGGTCCCCCACGGGCCTGCCCACACTCGTCTCCCAAAGAATCGGGTTATTTCTATGGTAGATGCGCTGGACGTCGAGGGCTGGTTTCGGGATAGGCTTGATCAACTCTTCCGTGTAGTAGCCTGTATATTCACCGAAAGGCCCTTCATTCCTCAGATTAGTGGGGTCGATCTCTCCTTCCAGCACGATCTCTGCCGCTGCGGGGATGGGCAGCCCGTGGATCTGGCTTTTGACGACTTCCACGGGTTCGCCGCGCAGGGAACTCACCACGTCATACCCGCTCTTCGCCTTGACTGTTGCGGCACTGGCAAAAATGTGCAGGGGATCGCCGCCTATGATCGCACACGCGGGCATTTTCTTTCCCGCCTTCCCGTACTTCTTCATGATCCTGTCGCCCTTCTTGCCTTTGAGGATCTGAACTCCGACGCTCTTGTTGTCGAGGATGCCCATGCGGTACGTACCGAGGTTGATGTCGCCTGTCTCCGGGTCCTGTACCACCATGAATACGGCGGTGCCGAAATAGCGGCCACCGTCCAGCTCGTAAAACTTGGGCGAAGGAAAGGCGAAGGTGTCGACCTTCTCCCCGTCGAGGATGTTCTCGAAGACGGGCCCATCCTTCCGTTCCTTCGCCTTTATCACTTCCTTGACGGCGAGGCTCACCCACTCCTTCGTAAGCTCAACCATGGACAGGTCAGGGTTCTTTCCCAGAATAATCGCCAGCCTCTGGGTAGTGCCAAAGGCCCCGGTCAAAACGGGGCTCTTGTACCCCTTCAGGTTTTCAAAGAGAAGGGCAGGGCCTGATTTCTCCTCCACGAGCTTACACACGTGAGAGAGTTCCAGCTCCCAATCCACCTCGGCTTTTACCCTCTTGAGCTGGCCCGCTTTCTCACATATCGACACAAAGTCTCTGAGGTCCATAAAATCCTCCTTAAGGGAAACGTTCTGGTACCCCTGGGGCGATACCGACTCACTCTGTCATCACTGTCCAAAGAAAGCGCCCGTAATTGAGAAGGCAAGAAGCTCTGTCATTGCAATGTTCACATTTTTATGCCATGGTGTTGACAAGTCAATTCATTTGTTCTAATAGTCTATAAGGATTGCTTATGCTGCAATATTCACTCAGTTCACTGATGGTATTTGCCGCAGTCGCAAGATACAGGAGTTTCTCCAGGGCAGCGGACGTGCTCTTCATGACCCAGCCCGGCGTCTCGAATCACATAGCGCAACTCGAAGCCCAGACCGGCCTCGCCTTGATCAGGAGAGACAAGGGGAAGTTCGAGCTGACCAGGGAAGGAAAGGCCATCTACCGGTACGCCGAGCGACTCGAGAAGGTGGCGCGGGAGTTCGAAGACAATCTTCGGGTCCTGCGAAAGGACGTGCCCCCTTCTCTGCGCATAGGCACCACCGTTAACTACGCAGAGAAGATCATGCCTTACATAATAGGAGATTTTCAGAAGAGGAATCCCTCCATCAAGATCAAGCTGGATGCCGGCTCGTCGGTGGAGATAGAGAAGACCCTTACCTCGGGTCACACGGATGTCATTATCGTGGCCAATCAGCACGTCTCGAAGAAGATCCAGTCCCTTCCTTTCGTGAGGGAGGAGCTGGCGCTGATGGTCGCCAAAGGCCATCCCCTGGCGTCAAAAGAAGCGGTTTCCCTGTCCGATATTCAGCCCTACCCCTTCATTATCAGGGAAGGGGGATCGGCCACGAGGAGCGTGGTGCTGGCCGCGTTTTCCAAGATGGGCATTGCTCCCTCCGTGCTCTTGGAGGTGAATAGCACGGAGTTTATCAAAGAGTGGGTTTCCCGAGGCCAGGGCGTTTCCATTCTCATACGAAGGGCGGTCAACACCGAAGAGGACCCCTCCCTTGCCATGGTTCCGCTCGTCGAGCCGCTTTACATGGAAGTTGCGGTTCTCTACCTGAAGTCAAAAAAATACGATCCTTCCATCCAGAAATTCATCGGCTACCTGAAAGAACTCCTGCTCAATCCTGACCCGGCGGCGTTTTTGGTGCAGTCGACGCAAAAACAAAGGGTAAACGATCCGAATTGAGTCTCCAATCCCCTTCGGGAATCCGTCACATGAGGACCAGGCTCATCATATTCGACCTGGACGGCACCCTCGCCGACACGGCTCTAGATACGCGGGATGCCTTGAATGAGGCGATCCGGCCTCTTAGCTCGCTTTCTTTCTCCGTTGAAGACACGAGGGCGGTTATGGGGGGCGCCGAAGCAGGGCTCATACGGAGCCTCAAGGAAGCGGGCCTCGACGGGTCGGCGTTCCGTGCCGGTTTCGAGGCCGCCTATGCTGCTCGCCTCACTGCCAGGACCAGGCTCTACCCCGGTGTCAGACAGGCGCTCGAAAGGTTGTCCACCAGGCGCAAGATCGTCTTCTCCAACAAGAGCGAATCCTTCACCGCGGCCATTCTCGCTCACTTCCACCTCCTGTCGTACTTCGAGGCCGTCCTGGGCGGCGATTCCGGCAATGGCACGAAACCGAGTGCGGAGCCGATTCTTCGCATACTCTCGCAGACCCGTGAAAGTCCCGGGGAGACTCTCATGGTAGGGGACTCTGTTTATGACATAGCCGCCGGCCGGGCCGCCGGAGTCAGGACGGTTGCCGTCACGTACGGCTATGGCGTCGGCGATTTTGCGACGAAGGCGGACTTCGTCATCGACAGGCTGTCCCAACTCGTTGACCTGGTCGAGGCACTGGAACGAACGTAATGAGGCACCTCGGGGGTCTTCCGCATGGCATTGACAATGACAAGAAAGGACTTACCTTATGAGTGTCGACGGATAGAAAATGCATATTTGGCCCGACTGCATACCCTGCATTCTTAAGATGTCCCTTGAGCTGGCTCGTCTTTCCATGAAAGAGGAAGGGCAGGTGTCGGCCTTCATGAGCGAGATCCTCGGCATGCCGGCTCTGAGAGGGGAAGAATGGAATATTACGGCCCCCGAGATCGTTGGGAAGGTGGCGGCAAGATGCACACAATTAACCAACGAACCGGATCCTTTTAAGGAGATCAAGGCAGAACAGAACAGGAAGGCACTCGATAGGTACGAACGGGCGCGGAGGCGCGTTGAGGGGAGCAGCGACCCGTATCTCACGGCCCTTAAGCTCGCCATAGCAGGTAATTCCATTGATGTCATGGTAGGCGTAACGGAAGGCCCATCGGACAGTGAGTTTGACGATCACGCGAGCCTGACGTGTGACGCCGCCGAGGGCTTGAGGGACAGACTGAGGAAAGCCGACAAGATCGTTTATCTTCTCGATAATTGTGGAGAAATCGTGTTTGACAAGCTCTTCCTGGGGGTGCTTCAGGAATGGCGAGACCTGGACATAACCATGGTAACGCGGAGCATACCGGTCTTGAACGACGCAACACCGGTGGAAGCGGCGTCAGTCGGTCTCGACAAGGTAGCGCCGGTTATCGGGAACGGCATCGCCGCCCCCTTTCCGGGAACGAGACTCAGCCTCGTGTCCGGCGAGGTGCGCGAGCTCCTAGAGCGGGCCGATCTCATCATATCGAAGGGCGGGGGCAATCTGGACAGCCTCACGGAAGACCAGGAGGAGCTGAAGGGCAGAGTCTCGTTCCTTTTTCACGGGAAATGCCACCCTTGCTGTGCGCCTCGCAAGGTCCCACGAGGGACCCTTGTCGTTGATAACTGCTGACCGACACACGTGCACACCCATAACAAGGTGGCGTCGCCCCTCCTCGATGGTTCCTGCCGATAGTACTGCGGGCAGAGCCTTAGAGCGATTCAAGGTTTTTCAAGGTCAAATAGCATGCAGGTTTCTTGAATTGCCCCCACAGGAGTGGTAAGGTGGAAGGAAGGTGGGCGGCCTGACAAGGGAAAGGAGTGAAGAACGCCCTTCGCCCATACGCTTTCGGGAACTCTGAAAAATGACGTTGTTTGGAGGAGCACATGCGCATTAAGTCATGGTTCTGCTGCGTTCTTTTCCTGCTTTTGCCGTTAACTGTAAGCGCTGAGAAGGCGAAGGACGCTTCATTGCGGGAACTCTTCATGGAATCCGGTATAGAGAAGCAGCTTGAACAGATGCCGCTCCTCTTGGAAGACGGCTTCACCCGAGCGGCCCAAACAGATGGTGCCGTCCGGAAACTGCCCGACGCAATCGTACAGATCATGAGAAGGTCCATGCATGACGCCTTTGAAGTGGCAAGGATGAAAGAAGTGGTTCTTTCAGAGCTGAGAGAAAGCCTTACGGACGGGGATGTGAAAGAGCTGCTTGATTGGTTTAGCTCGCCGCTCGGAACGAGAATCGCACGCCTTGAAGAAGCTGCATCGACCCCCGAGGGGGTGGTGGAGTCGGGTAAGTACGCCTCTCAGTTGGAGAATTCTCCGTCACTCGATGCACGCCTCGCCATTCTTAAGAAGTTGGATGACGCTGCCAAGATCACGAAAAGTTCTGTGGAGTTGGCCATAGATGTTCAAGCCGCTGTTGCCTTTGCCATGGTTTCGACTATGCCGGAAGAGCGGCGACCGTCGATCAAGGATATTACGGCGCTCCTCGAAAAGGATAGACCGAACATCGAGGCGGCGGTACGATCGAGTTCGCTTGCTGCCCTGTTGTATACGTACAGGAGCCTGACCGATCAGGAAATCCAACAACTATTGGCATTCGCAGTTTCGCCGGTGGGATCGAAGTTTTCTTCAGCCCAGATGACGATGCTCAAAAAGGTCATCCTGGAAGGCAGCGTCAAGTGGGGCAAAAGCATCGGAGAAGCGATCACGCAGGAGCCGGCTCAAGGCGGCGTGTAAATAGACCCAAATGGGCGACAATCATGGAGAGTTCCGGAACGGCCTCGTGAACCGCAGCCAGACGCTTCGGCGTTGCATGGACCGGGACCAGGGAGATCGACTGCGTTCTCAAGGCCGCTCACACGCTTTTCGATCGTCATGGCAGGTGCCTCCCTTCCTTGAGGACCGCGTTCTCCAAAGCACTCACCCTGCGGTCCAGCTCCTCGATCTCACGGGCCTTCATGAAGTAGTCGATCACTTCCGAGCAGGCCCGGAGACGGATATTCTTCTCCTCGGCCTCCACAAGGCCGGTCAATCCCTCGACCGCGAAGGCGACCGCAGACTTCAATCGCTCCAGGGCATCCGAGATCACCTGCTCTCTGTAGAGGGATACGGCCTCCTTCAAGGCCTCATCCCTCATCCAGTTGTACCATGTCCTCTTGGCAACCCCCGCGGCCCGACACCCCTCCTCGATGCTGCGAGCGGCCAATACCAAGGGCACGGCGTGCTTCTGCCGGTTGCTCAACTTCATGAAAGTGCACGGAAGTGCACGGTTTGAAGAAATCATGAATGCCTCCAAAGCGTATCGAAGTGCCGAACCGGTCGGCCATCCGAGAAATCCGACGCCGGGAACCAATATACTCTCGGCCCGCAGGCAACCCCGTGGTCTGTGGCTGCGTTCAACCGAATAACTGCCGCACCCAATAATAGCCGCGTACCCAGCTTCCAAGCTTGGCAGAGCTGCGTGACACCGAGAAGAGTGCAACAGCCGATAATGCTCATGGGTACCTCCCTACAGTAATTTTCCCAAGGAATACCCTGTCCCGTCAAGCCGGGAGAGCCCTCCGGAGGGGGGGTAAAGAGGGGGTATATGGGGGGTAAAGGGTAGGTAAAGGGGGGGGAGAGGCGATTTTGGATTATTGATTTTGGATTTTGAATTAAGAGCGGGGAGAATCAATGTTGGATTATTGATTTTGAATTAAAGGCTTGTGACGGGGGACCGTGAGGGGGTAATCTGTTCCTGTTCCTGTTCCTGTCGCGCGTGTAGCGCGGACGCCCGCGTGCGCTCGCGTGCGCCCGCACGCGCGAGAGGGTTAGTCATGGGCAATTCCTCTAGGCAGAATCTTCGCCGGTCATTTTTGAAGCGATAGGGGGGCTGACTTCACCGAAGTCCACGGGCGTAATGTTGGACTGGTCGCAAGAAGAAGCGGACAGAGGTGTCCTTCCTCGATAATATGCAGGCTTCCCTCGCGTCGCCTGAATACAAGTAATAAGGTCGGAGGAACGTGGTCGGGTTGACGAGTGAAGGGAGTGAAGATGCCGCCTTCGGCTTCGGAATCCGATGTTACGGGCGTTCTCTGCACGCAAAAATACGCTCGCGGTAATCATCAGGATGCGTATAGAAAAAGGGCAGGGCCATTGCTCACCCTGCCCGCGATGCTTGGTAAATAAACGCCATCTAATTCTTGAGCTTTCTCCTGATTGCCGCAAGACCGGCCAGGCCGGGGCCGAGAAGTAAGAAGGCCGAGGGTATAGGAGTTTGAGTGAAAGTGACGGCGGCATTGTCGAGACTGAAACTTGTGCTACCAGACAATCCGGCATTACCTCTGATGTCGATGCCGAGCCATTGATAAGACGCCAGTTGCAAGGGAGCGCCGAGGTTCTGCCAACCTGTGCTTGGGTCCGTCCCAAGATTATACTCAGCCTGAATTCCGGATGAGCTAACCACAAATCCAAGCATTCCCGAAACCGGATCGGGCGACACGTAGACATAGCTGCCGGACGAAAAAACGTTGTTCTTCATGTAGTAGACTTCGAACAAATCAGCCGAGCCTCCACCGCCGGTCCCGCCGTTATGGCCACGGATGATATATATGAAATTCTGAACGTTCTCGGAAACCTCAAAGCCGACATAAGAAGATGCACCGTGTCCTGCCGCATAGGTGTTAGTTGAAGAGTAATTGGAGAATTGGATGCTCGCTCCGGTAATGTTCCTGAACTGTACGGGGTTGCCGAGGTACGAAGCGTAAAGAAATTGTTCGTTAGTGGAGGCAGAAGCGCTGAAATTGAGCGTACCTCCCCCGAAGGTGAATAAGCCGGTGGCCCCTTGGGATGTCCATTTCGAATCGGGGGTAGTGTTGAAGTCATCGTACACATACGTATAGGCCTCAGCCATACTCTGTACGAATAGAGGAAACAGAAGAAGCACAAACAGAACGCCAAGCCTTTTTGCTAAACTTCTCATACGTTGCCTCCCACGAAACGTGTTTTTTCGCAGCACGGCTATCTGGCTGCTGTTTGTCAAAGAGGGTAGGTCAGAGACCCGTTTGCTTTCCGTCCCACTCTCGCGGGTGGTTTGGCTTTTTCAGATTATATCTGTATTGTTATGAGAACAGCAACACATGTCAATATAAAACGTATATGTTCTGAAAAAAAATCGCTATCGCTTTCAGGCGACATTCTTCACTCGGCAGAGAAGCCCGTGCGCGAATAGCAATAGGTGAAGCCGCGGAGCGCGTAATCCTAGGGTCCTATCAATATTTCACACCCGCGAACTGCTTCCTGAAAACCTCAGTTCAGTGTTTATTCTTGTGCATCTGGAATGGAAGTTGTAATAATGACTTAGGAACAGGGGATGAGGGCGTCGCCTCGGAAGACAGCGAATAAAGCAACGGCCTTACCCCTCTAAAAATATGCAATTATTACAAAATATTGGGACAAAATGTATGATTGCAAGACCTGACCCCACTAGCTTTCCTCACACAGAGCCGACAGGAGAGGTGTGCTTTGGAACGGTAGGGCGTTGCTAAGTAACTGAAATCATATAAAATGACTCGTTATGAAAATTGTGCTTGACAGGAGGAATACAGGATGTCCCCCATAGCCCCCTAGTTATGAGCGTCCCCCTTGGCCCCCGATTATTATCGGTCGAGAGGAGTTTTTATCATGGACTTGGCGAGAAGGCACGCATGAGTTATACTGTGCATTGAGCAGTTGAGGAGGGATGAGGCTTGCGGCCGATCACTGAGACGTCGTCTATCACAATTAGTCCGTCTTTTTCGGAAAGTAGAACACTTTGTTGGCGCGTCATCTTGTTGAGGGCCGAAAGGGGGAAGTGCCGAACCTCAAGAGCAAATCCTGGACAAGCAAATCGTGTACTGCCGCCCCTTATGGCCCTTATACTCCTATGTATTTTGGCCCCCGCCGCATTTTGCGGCACGGCTGCCCCCGTAATTGATATGGTACAGATCAAGGGGGCTTGTTTCGACATGGGGGACACCTTCGGCGACGGTCTTGAGAACGAAAGACCGGTCAAAAGAGTCTGCGTCGGCGATTTCTCCCTCGGGAAGTACGTGGTGACCCAGGCCCAGTGGGAGGCGGTAATGGGTGACAACCCGAGCTACTCTCAAAAAGGCGGAGACTATCCGGTGGAATATGTGACCTGGGACGAAGTCCACGAATTCATCCTGAAGCTCAACAAAATGACCGGAAAACACTACCGCTTGCCCACTGAAGCTGAATGGGAGTATGCGGCCCGAAGCGGGGGCAGAAAGGAGAAGTGGGCGGGTACGAGCGATGAGTCAAAACTAGGTGACTATGCCTGGTACGAGAAGAACAGCGGCGACAAGATCCATCCGGTAGGGACGAGGAAGCCTAATGGCCTCGGCCTCTACGATATGACTGGTAATGTCTGGCAATGGACACAGGGTTTTTACAGCGACACCTGGTACGACCAAATGCACGCCCGTGAGAATCCGCGGCCGATACGGGGGGGAGACTGGGGAGATCACGCGACGTATGTACGAACCACGCGACGCACAGGGGTGGGTCGCTCAATGCGCATGATCAGTGTCGGGTTTCGTCTCGCAACGGGAACGGAACGATAAAACGGTAAGGAAAGCATAGGGGTCTGCCCTTGACGGCCTGTTGCCCAAATCGTAATTCTGTCACAAGCCAAGGGTGGGTCAGCCAAAAAATGTTCTATTTTATATACAAGGTGAATTCCACTTCAAAGTGCATCAACGTCAACGGGGACGCCCATAACTAAATAACTAATTCTTGATCGGCTTCCGTCTTTATGATAAAGTCCACCTATGGCCCGACACTCCCGGCTGGATGCGGCAGGCATCCTTCATCACGTCATCATACGCGGCATCGAGCGGAAAAAGATATTCTTAGACGATAACGACCGGAGAGATTTTCTCGATCGCTGCGGAGTGATCTTTCCGGAGACAAAGACCTCATGTTACGCCTTCGCCCTCTTGCCTAATCATGTCCACCTGCTCCTGCGCACAGGCGGCGCTCCTTTATCCACCACTATGGCACGTCTCCTTACCGGCTATGCGGTTCACTTCAACCGGGTCCATCGACGGCATGGTCATCTCTTCCAGAACCGCTACAAATCCATTGTGTGCCAGGAAGATGCCTACCTCAAAGAATTGGTCCGTTACATACACCTGAATCCCGTGCGGGCGAAGACAGTCCCGGATCTTGAGGCATTGGCGTCCTACCCCTATTCCGGCCATGCATCCCTTATGGGAAAGAGAGAGTATCCCTGGCAGGATACTGCATTCATCCTCTCCGTCTTCGGTGCATCCCTTCGTCAGGCAAGGAGGGCATACCTCGATTTCGTGAAAAAAGCTCCCACCCAGGGCCGAAGGACCGATCTCACCGGTGGCGGACTCGTGAGAAGCACGGGAGGCTGGACTGAAATTATCACGTCTTCCCAGCGATTGAAAAGCGATGTGCGTATTCTCGGCGACAGCGAGTTCGTGCTCGACGTGCTCTCAAAGGCACAGCAGAAGCTGGACCATCATTATCGAATGAAGACCCTGGGCATTGATCTTTCCTTCGTTGAAAAGAGAGTTCTTGACCTCTGCGAATTATCACGGGATGATCTCTATAGCCAGGGAAGACAAAAGACTCCTGCTACCGCCAAAGGACTCCTGTGTTACTGGGCTGTCCGAGAACTCGGCATGTCCCAGACACAGCTTTCAGCACGCCTGGGAATGACCCAGCCCGGAGTGGCGGCAGCGGTTGCACGGGGTGAAAGGCTGGTAAGGGAGAGGGGCTATATGCTTCTCGCCGATACGGAACAGACTTAGTTATTTAGTGTCCCCCTCGGGGAGTAAACCCCTCGCCTTTAGGCGAAGACTTTAGTAACATGAGAGGGTGCAACATTACCGGACAACTTCTCACTCGGTGTATGACCTCAAGTACCACCTGGTGTGGATTACCAAATACCGGAAGAAAGTCCTCTATGGACAGGTGGCAGAACGACTCCGTGATCTTATCAGGGAGATCTGCAAGACCCAGGACGTGGAGATCATCACGGGTTCCATCTCCAAGGATCATGTCCATCTCTTCGTGTCCGTACCACCGTATCTTTCCATCTCCAAGCTCATGCAGTCTCTCAAAGGTAAGACCTCATACAAACTCCTCGCCGAATACAAAGAGATCTCCCGGCAGTTCTGGGGTCGCCACATATGGGGGAGGGGATACTTTGCCGCATCCTCCGGCAACGTCACCGATGAAATCATCATGGAATACATTGCCAACCAGGACCTTGAAGAAAAGGATGGCGATTTCAACATTACCTCATAACGGAGAGGCGGCTTTAGCCGACTCAAGCTCTCCACCCATTGGGTCTTTTGAACCCACCGGCTTTAGCCGGTGGTGGTTTAGTTATGGGCGTCCCCCTGGGCCCCCATCATTACCGAATGAAGACCCTGGGCCTTGATTTTTCCTTCGTTGAAAAGAGAGTTCTTGACCTCTGTGAACTATCACGGGATGATCTCTATAGCCAGGGAAGACAAAAGACTCCTGCTACCGCCAAAGGACTCCTGTGTTACTGGGCTGTCCGAGAACTCGGCATGTCCCAGACACAGCTTTCAGCACGCCTGGGAATGACCCAGCCCGGAGTGGCGGCAGCGGTTGCACGGGGTGAAAGGCTGGTAAGGGAGAGGGGCTATATGCTTCTCGCCGATACGGGGCAGACTTAGTTATTTAGTTATGGGCGTCCCCCATAGCCTTTGCTGGGCGTCCCCTATGGCCCCTTGTACTTAATTAAATACAATAGTTATTTTGGTTATTGGGGAGTTACTTCTCAGGAATCATTCAGTTATGGATGTCCCCATGGCCGTCCCTGATAAAGGAGAGGGGCTATGTACTTATCGCCGATACGGGGCAGACTTAGTTATTTAGTGTCCCCCTCGGGGAGTAAACCCCTCGCCTTTAGGCGAAGACTTTAGTAACATGAGAGGGTGCAACATTACCGGACAACTTCTCACTCGGTGTATGACCTCAAGTACCACCTGGTGTGGATTACCAAATACCGGAAGAAAGTCCTCTATGGACAGGTGGCAGAACGACTCCGTGATCTTATCAGGGAGATCTGCAAGACCCAGGACGTGGAGATCATCACGGGTTCCATCTCCAAGGATCATGTCCATCTCTTCGTGTCCGTACCACCGTATCTTTCCATCTCCAAGCTCATGCAGTCTCTCAAAGGTAAGACCTCATACAAACTCCTCGCCGAATACAAAGAGATCTCCCGGCAGTTCTGGGGTCGCCACATATGGGGGAGGGGATACTTTGCCGCATCCTCCGGCAACGTCACCGATGAAATCATCATGGAATACATTGCCAACCAGGACCTTGAAGAAAAGGATGGCGATTTCAACATTACCTCATAACGGAGAGGCGGCTTTAGCCGACTCAAGCTCTCCACCCATTGGGTCTTTTGAACCCACCGGCTTTAGCCGGTGGTGGTTTAGTTATGGGCGTCCCCCATGGCCCCCCAAGGAAGACACAAGAGTCCCGCTACCGCAAAAGGACTCCTGTGTTACTGGGCCGTCCGAGAACTCGGGATGTCCCAGACACAGCTTTCAGCGCTCCTGGGAATGACCCAGCCCGGAGTGGCGGCAGCGGTTGCACGGGGTGAAAGGCTGGTAAGGGAGAGGGGCTATATGCTTCTCGCCGATACGGGGCAGACTTAGTTATTTAGTTATGGGCGTCCCCCATGGCCCCGACCTCACCGGTGGCGGACTCGTGAGAAGCACGGGAGGCCTAACGGCAGTTCCTTTCTGGACTATGACGGAGTGGTAGCGCTTCATTTTGTGCTTCACATTGTGTCAACTGAGCACAGCGCAACAAATAGACAAGTATGTGCCTTGCTCGGCTCTAAATGCTCGTAGGGCGCCTAAATGCAGCTACTTGAGTGGGAAATCTGGCATACGTATACTTCGTACCTCAAGTATATCGATGTTGACCTTATTTATCTCGCGAACCAGTTGGTCGAATCAGGAATGGCCTACCTCGCTCTGCATCGTGACGGGAAAACAGTCTGGCGAGTGAAGGAGCACACGGGACGAGGACCTACAGCAATAACCTTGTATCCGCCTGGTAACAGAGGAAAATTCACCCTTGAACGCGAAGACGGTGTTGAGCTTGCCGACTTTGCTTTAGAGGCTTGGTGGCAGGCATGCTATTTCAGAATGAGCGAGCTACGATTATTTGGCACAACGACCCCTTTGCCCCATCCTTATGTCAGGCTGATCTTGGGCGCATGTCACCTCGTCAGAGTGTGGAAGAAAGGATGGAACTGAGGAAGGAGCTGACAAAGGAGAAAGCAGATGATAAGAGTCTCTTTGACGGACCTTGTCGACATCGTCTCAAGAAGTGGTACCCCGAAAGCCACTAGGGTAGCCCAAGTAAAGAGGCGCCCCGAGTACGAGCCAGCTTTCGATTTTTACAAATCGCTGCGCGACCATATCGTCGCAGTCCACTCGGATAATGGTCGCAAACAGGACATCGGGAGGGTTGTGAACGGCCTCGTTGACGGCAAGAAACTAAGGAACTACCCCGTCCTGATTGACGGCTATATTAAGTGGTGGGGGCGAAAGACTTTTGTATGGTTCGATCCGCCGCGCGTGTCTTATGAAGCAAATGGAGTCGAGGTAATAATAAACCCTGAACTCGGCCTTCAATTCGGGGGATTACGTTGCGTCATTAAGCTCTACTTTAAGGCTGACCCATTGTCAAAGGCAAAGACCGACCTTGTCACTCATTTGATGGAGCTTTCGCTTCGGCCTGCTTGTTCACAAGGCGAAAAAATGGGTGTTCTCGATGTGAGGAATGCAAGGCTCATCATGTATGACGGGAATAGCCTTATTAAGCCGATGATTGACGCAGAACTTGCTTATATCGCGAGTCTCTGGTCCTCTGTCTAGGCACGGAATTTGCGCTCAAACTGTCAATCGACGCACGTTGAGAGGCAGCCCCATTGAACGATTGAGGGATATCCGTCGAGAACGCCGCTTTAATTAACTTTTTGTTATTGACAACTTGTTGAGACTTGTATTATCATAAAGGTAATGATGCGTTCAAAGGCCCTGCTTGTAGACCCTCAGCAAAACGAAATTTCCATCGCGACTCACGAATCAAACTCGATCCCTTTAAGGCCGGGACCGGCTGGCCTTCACCTGGTCAAAGGAATAAAATACAGAAAAAGTACATTCTTGACATGCAGGTAACATATCGAATATATTGCGATAAAGTGACTTAATTAATTATAAATTAGATCTTATTTTTATGGAAATTTCTTGATTGGGGGAGTATAGTTTTCTTATGGTTGCTCAACTCGCTGAACTGACCGCGCAAGACGAGTTCTATTTTCAGTGGCACATTACGGAGAGATGCAATTGGCGGTGCAAACACTGCTACCAGAACGGCAAACCAGCCGAGGAACTTGCTTTAGGAGACCTGCTCAAGGTTGCCGGCCTGATGGGCGAGGCAGTGGAGAAGTGGGGAAAGAGGGGGAGCGTTTCTTTAACGGGCGGCGAACCTTTTCTCAGAGCGGATGATTTGCATCAACTCATGAACTTCTTTGACGGATCTGATGCGTTCGCCTATTACGACATTCTGACCAACGGGTCGTTGATTACAGAGAAAGAAGCCGGATGGATGATCGAACACCCTAAGCTTCGGCGCGTGCAAGTATCCCTCGAAGGCGCTACTGCCAAGGTGAATGACGACATTCGCGGTCAGGGCGCATTTGAAAGGACCGTTGAGGCGATTCGCCTATTACGTGCGAACGGTATCGAAATCAGCGTGATGACCACCATTACACGCAAGAATATGGGCCAGATAGGCGCGCTAGGTAGAGTTGCTTGGCCGGGAAGGAGTGGCGGCCCTTGCTCTGGAGCGATTCATTCCAGAGGGAAACGGTTTAGGTTTGAGCAACGAAGTGCCGAGCCGTGAGGAGATCCATGGCCTGTATTCGGAAATCTACAGAATGGCTCAAGGCTCGCCAATCCGCCTTCTTCTCTATCGCCCCTTGTTCACTCTGACTGCGCCGGATGATCCTACGGTGGGCGCACTCTGTTCCGCCGGCAACAATGCCTTGACTGTCATGCCTGATGGTACCGTTTATCCATGTCGGAGACTGCCGGTCCCCATCGGCAATGTTTTGGAAGACGGATTCTACAGGATTTGGTATGGGTCTGAACTACTGTGGAAACTCAGAGACCCGAAGAACTTGAAGGGCAAGTGTCTCGACTGCGATCTCTTGACTCAATGTCGTGGCTGCCGGGCTGCGGCGTTTTTTCATGGGGGCGACTATCTGGCAGAGGACCCACAATGCTGGAGATAAAACGAGAGATGGTGCTGTGCATCGCGGATGACATAGTATTGAAATCGTTACCTGATGACGAACAGTACTATGCCTTCAACACATTAACCGGCGATCATTTCGCCCTAAACCACACGGCTTTTTGGATATTCGAGAGGCTCAGCCAACCAATGAGCTTTTCAGACTTGGAGTCCTCATATGTGGAGACATTCAGTGTCAGGAAGGCATTAGGAGATAGACACTTAAGAGAAGTGCTCGCATTTTCTTTGAAGAATGCTATGATCAAGGAGGTGACACCATGAAAAAGGGAAGAAAAACCAGGAGGTATCAGAGGCCAAAGATCACAAAGCAGACGGTTATGGTGTTCCCGTTACAAATCATCGAGGCCAAACGGGGTCGACTGGTGTGTCGGCAATGTTCATCCTGTCACGGATGCAGGTAAGCAGTTTCATTTCTTTTCTTGTTTGTCTTTTCTTCTTTAAGTCTTTTGTTCTTTCCAACCGGTGGAGAATGCTGCCATGACTGAGCCAGGTAGGGCCCTTGAATTGTTGAACGTAAAACTCGATGTATGGATCGATGAAGAGCATTATAGCAAGGTGTACAAAGCGCTTAAGATAAGGACAAAAGATGAACTCGCAATGAAGGTCGATGGCGTTATCGAAGCAGCGACCCATCGAGGCGAGCGAGTGGACATAGAAGCCGCGAGATCCAGCTTTCGAGAGATTCTTGGAGCATCGCCTTCCAATTGGTTTAGGGTTACAGATATTGAAACAGAGCGTACGTTCTCGTCGAAAGAAGCGGGGGAGTGGCAGCCGTTGTTCCTAGCGAAGCGATTCCGGGCTAGGGCGATGGAAAATGGAGCAGACACTTGGATGGCTTTGCTTGATGACATAGTCTTGTTCCTCCAGAAAAACTTGCCCGTTCTGTTCCCAGACACCCCAGCAGGCGAAGTGCTTCGTCATCTTTACTTTCAAGAATTAGCAGCCTGCGCAAAGCCGGGCTACGAATCTCTGGGATATGCGACCACGGCCTTTGACTTATTGCCAAAATTGGGACGCAACGCTCCAGCCGCAGAAGCCTTCGCCTTATATAAATTGTGGGGAAAACTCAACGAAGGCATAGGCCACTGGCATTCGAGTCGGAGAATGAAGGCAGCTCTTTGCTTCAATGAAATCGTCCGGGAGTTCGATGGGGCTGCGAAGGGATTATCTTCAGAAGAAAGAAGCTACTGGTCAAGACTGATTCTTGAACAAGCCTTACTCAACCGTGCGGAACTGCAAGAGGCCCTTCAGTTCTCGTTCCATTCACTCAAAACGTTGCAGAAATTGGGGGACGGCAAGCCAGAACACCGATTGATAAAGGAGGCGCTTGCTTACCGTGACATGAGACGACTGCCAGAAGCGGAAGACAAGATGCTGGAACTGTTCTCACATGCCGGTGGACAATCCAGCAGGCCGAGTAAGCTCACGATTAAGAGAACGCTCGCGTTATTCCAGAAGTGGGGAAAAACGGCCGGCCCTGGTATTTGGACTAAAGCAGCCGGCCTTGTCTTCGATTACTGCCTGGAGAAGTTGGAAGACTACAAGGAAAAACTGAAGGACGACAAGAGGAACTTAACGAAAGACATCTTGATCAATGAAGTGTCCGCATTGACGAGTGGTTTTGTCAGGCACAGACCGAAGCTAGCCAAATCGAAGCCTGAAAGAGCCAGCTATTTCCAGTTGGTCGCCCGTTATTTACGCTGGTTAGCCGACATGTACAAAGATTTTCATTCGCCATCGTTCAAGTCCGAGGTCGACAAGCTTTATGCCTTCATCTGCGTTGATGTGGACGAGTTAGGCAATTCTGGCCTGAATGGAGACATAGACTTAAAGGAATTCAACCAGTACGATTACAACAGATTTTCAGAGTCCATGGAGAAGTTCTTCAAGACTTACAACCAGGAAACAGACTTTCTTGTTCTCGATGGCGAAATCCGATTTCTCAACGCACTTAACGATTTCGAGAGCAAACAATCGTACCTCTACGAGTTCAAAAAATTGGAGCGAGACCAAAGGATCGAGGTAATTGAAGGGATTAAATTAAACGGTCCGCCCCGGGAGTGCAGCGACATAGGGAAATGTTTTAACGCAACTGCCGACTGCCTTAAGTTTTCCGGGGTCTTACAGTGCTCACGGTCGTTCAGCGACCCTATTCCCTCCGTGTCTCTTTCGGATTACTTGGACACCGGCTTCACACCTCTCATTGGGCAGGACTATGAGAAGATAATGAAAGCGGAAAATAGCCTATTTCTTGAATACCTGAAGTTTCGGAGCGCCCATGAACTAACTGATTCCGGTCCTAAGAGTCGACGTGACAATTCATCAGACAATTATCGATCCTGCCATTTTTTGGGACTACAACGCTGGAATTCACAGACTCCTACGCTCACCCTTTCGCTGGGAGGCGGGTATCTCCTATATGAGCAGGACGAAAACGGCTCGGTCACCTTGGGGATTGCCATAGACCCTGGCTTCGACTTCGTACACAACCTCTTCCACATGGGCTTCACTTTGCAAGATATAGATTTCATTCTCATAACGCACGCGCATTTGGATCATATACGTGATTTTGAGCCAATTGTCTCGGCTATGCTCGATCTAAGCAAGCGTGACAAGACACAAAATGTGAAAGGGAAGATCCACGCGATAATGTCCCTTGGCGTCTATCATAAGCTTGAAAGCATAATAGTGAATACAACCTTGAGGGAATTTTTGGCCGACACGTATATAGTTGATATTGAGAGAGAGGTTTGCGGACCGGATGAGTCGTTCTTGTTCCCCTTCCGATTTGCATTGCAGAAAACAAAAGATAGCAAAGCCAAATATGGCAAGTATGTTTCGGTGGTGGAGGAAACCGACAAAGAGTACGAAATAGAGATCATTCCCACCAAGGCTTACCATGAAGATTACTCTGACCGATCGGATTCGTTCGGATACATCATAAATCGGCGGCTTAATGGAAAGCGTGCGTTCTCTTTTGGTTACACCGGAGACACCAAGTGGCACGAACACTTGCTTGAACAATACTCCGCATGTGAAGTCCTCTGCATTCATCTGGGTGCATTGATTGAAAGCGAAGACAGCAGTAATGAGAAGAACGAGTTCAGGTATTACAAAGGACCGCAGTGTGATGAGCTTCTCCGGAAGAAAGGCCATCCGTATCTCTTCGGCCTGTTGAGATTTTTGAAGGAGATCAATGAACGGGACTATCGGCAGAAACTGCTGTTGCTGTCGGAGTTCGGAGAGGAGTTGAAGGGCGGCATAAGAATTGATCTTATCCACAGAATAAACAAAATACTGGAGGCAGGAAAGAGACAGTGTTTGCCGGTTGACATTGGTCTCAATGTGAAACTCGCAGAGAGCAAGAGCAGCAAGAACCAGGATCAATACGAAGTGCGCTGTTTCGGCTGTAACAACTTCGTGAAGGTCAATGATATTCGCTTTAGGCACTTCGGGTATGGCCGAAGGGATGAAGGGCTATTTTACTTTTGCTCGACGTGCCTGAAGTCAAAACCGGAGAACATTATTCAAGAGCGTATGCGTCAACTCAGCGAATTAGGGATCACTCTACAGAAGATGGCCCCATAATTAGTTGGGTCTTAGTCGCAAGGAGTGCATGCAAACCTCAGCTGTAAGAGCACTGGAAGCTTTTGTTCGGTCTGCCGTCGCGTCTAATTTCGAGGGGACACGCGTCGCACGGGTCGGTTCCGCACTATTTGTAGCGTCTAGTACCAGCGGGTCTTTGCGCCTGGAGATCGCCAAAGTTCTCAGAAATTCAGTAAGGACTGACGGCGGGTGGTCTGACCCGGAGGAGACCGCCTGGGCTACCCGTCACTTATCAGGGAATGGCGAGCCAGAATTGGTCAGAAGAGCCGTAGAATGGCTAAAGTCTGCGCGCCACCAAGGTGGAGGCTGGGGCCGACACGCTCGGGACCAAGTTCGGATCATTACAACGGCCTTGGTAATCAGCTTGGTTCCGGACGTGGCGACTGAGGCAGATTGGACGTGGCTAAGGCACGAATGGGGACGCGATTTGGATCGGCAGGTAAGGCTGTCGTACAAAGGCGGGTTCTACCTGCTGGCCGAGAAACGGGATGCTGGGACTGCTCTACCCGATGCGACAATCCGCTTTCTCGAACGAGATCAAAACGACGATGGCGGTTTTGGCCCCTGGAAGAACCATCCTATAGGCAGCGATCCCTGGTCTACTGGCGTTGTTCTTTGGGGCCTATCGAAATGGATAGACAAGGTGAATCCCGACGTCGTCGTGAAGGCCCTGCGTTGGCTCAAAAGGACGCAACTTCCCTCCGGATATTGGCCTTATCACTATTTGGATGAAGGAACCTCCTATGCGTTGATAGGGGCAACTTCGGCGATCAAAGCGTTGGAAAGCATGGGTAAGTCATGTGCAGCATCGTCGTAACGTTCAACGAGTCCAACCCAAGCACATTAACAGCCATGGCCGATTCCGTGAAACACCGCGGTCCGGACAGCATGGAGATATGGCCGACGGGATCCCACGGAATAGCAGCTTGTCGCCTTTCTATATTTGGCGATCCTGACGCTACTATGATCTATCTCGATCCTGATAGCGGTGCAGTGGTCCTGCTCAATGGCGAAATCTACAACTATGAAGACTTATGGACTCAGCTTTTGGCGAAGGGTGAACGCCGTACCAGCGATCTCGAAACGGAACTCATCGCCCGGCTTTACAGAATCCATGGAGTCGAATTCGCACAACGCCTCAAGGGAATGTTCTCCATCGCAATCCTGGCCCGCGACAAGCTCGTGTTAGCCAGAGATCGGTTCGGCATCAAGCCCCTGTACTACAAAACCATTGGTAACAAGGTCGTGGTTTGTTCGGAGATCAAGGGCATTTTGCGGCATCCTGACGTGACACCAGCGCTTGACCATACGGCCCTTGAGGAGACGCGAGTCTTTGGATACGTAGTTGATCAAGAACTGACTTTCTTCAAGGGCATTCGGCAGGTAAAACCCGGTTCCACGATCGTCTTTTCGGACGATGGGATCGTGGATACCAGGGGCTACGGAAGTTTCCCCGCAGCTCACTATGATGGAGTCGGCCGGGATTATCAAGCCGCATGCCAGGACGTGCGCGAAACAATGATAGAATCTGTTGAAAAGCTCTTCAACCACGGGGCCATGGACAAAGGAGTCTATCTCTCCGGCGGGCTTGATTCGTCTACGATTGCCCTGGTGGCCAAGAAGTTGCTCGGTTATCCAGTCCAAACATTTTCCCTTGCCGACTCCGAAGACAATCCGGATCTTTTGTCGGCACGCAACATGGCTGCTGCCCTCGGCACTCAGCACTGCGAGTACCTCGTTACAGCCAACGATTATTGGCATTCGCTCCTCGACTACGTGGCTCACTATGAAAGCCTGATGGCCGGCGGTGTCTTCGATATTCAGGGAGGCGTAGCATTCCACCTGCTTTCGGAACGAGCCAGCAAGGCCGTGAAAGTAACGTTCACGGGCGAAGGAGCCGATGAGCTTTTTGGAGGCTACTACTGGATATATACCCATCCTCTCGGCTTCTCAGACAGAATCAGGGCTAATCTTTCAAGCATACTGCCTAATCCCAGAATGGCTCAATTTGTCGACGAGCTGTTTCCTGCCCCTGAAGACGAGAAAGTCTACTGCCGTAACCTGTTCGACCATCTTGTGCGGTCGGGACTCTCGAACTACCACCTACAGAGCGTCGACCGTTCGGCAGGCGCATTCGGTTTTGAAATCCGCCCTCTTTATCTTTATGATGACCTGGCTGATTGTGCCCTGAAGCTTCCGATCGAATATAAAGTTCCTGACAAAAAGACCACAAAGAGGATTCTCAGGGATGCCTTTCGAGCCGATTTCGAGGCGATGGGTCTCGACTGGGTTAACAGCCGTTTGAAGCTGGGGATGCCCGCCGCGATTTCGAGGATAGATCAAGAAGTCACGGAGAGCATAGAGAAAGCTATCTCGGCCGAGGAGCTACAACACCACCCGTTGGGAAATATCCTTGGCTCGAAGATGAACTTGATCCTTTACGATCTTTTCGAGCACATCTTTCTCAAAGGCTGGGACCACCGCAACGCGGAACCACCTGCGGACTCGCTATTGGCACGTGTATGGCCCGAATACTCTGCGTAAGCAAGTATCCTCCCTTGGAAGGAGGAATTGCCGCAAGGACGTTCTGGCTGGCTAGAGCACTGGCTGAGCGCGGTCACGAGGTCCATGTGGTGGCTGATAGGACGGATGTCTCGGAGGAGTATACGTCGCCTCCAGGAGAGGAATGTCCGGTACCTGACGGAGTCTTCCTTCATCGCCCCAGCAGGCTTGTCCCTTGGCATATTCCTAACGACTCCCATCGAGCCATAGACCTACTTAACATAACCCTTGAGGTCATCAGCCGCGTTAGTCCGGAGATCATCGACACGGGGTATCTCATCCCCTATGGATTAGTGGGGTGTCTTGCCAGCCGAATAAGCGGAATACCTTTTGTGCTACGCCACGGCGGGTCAGATATAGCGAAATTTCTGAAGAGCGGCATATGGGCAAGCCTCCTGGCCGAAGCCTTCGGGCAAGCCGCCCTCGTCATTACGGACCCCGACAGCGTGGACGAAATTCGGCCGCTGACTAGCCGAAGTGTCGTCGTACCGCCTTATGTGCCCGTTCCGTCCGCCTTCAACTCCACGGATCGACCCCGACATTCCAAGCCTGTCCTTGCCTTCATTGGTAAAGCCAACTATCACTGGCACCACAAAGGATGGGATCATGCAGCCGAAATCGTGAAGTGCCTGGGATCCCGATTTGATTATGAAATCGTTTCGCAGGGGGTGGGTTTTGCGGATTTTCAAAAGTACCTCAATGAGAGGTCGGGGGAAGGGGTACGATATAAGGCATTTGTCCATCCAACTAACATGCCCGGCCTCCTGCGAGCGATCGACGGGATTTTTGCGTTTCAGAGGGGACTGCCATTCCCTTCCTTTACGAACATAGTTGCCGAGGCACTTTATTGCGGAACAACGGTCATAACGGATAGACCCGAATCAGCCACATACATGCGGCAAAACGGTATTGAGACAGCAAGCCTCCCCGGGCGGCTCCTGAGTTTAGATCCGGAAGAACCGGAGGAAGCGGCGGGCAAAATAGTAAGATACTTTTTGGGTAGGCCCTCCTCCAGTCGAACTGTTCTACCCGATAGTACGAACTACGAAGACTACTACTCCGAGAACGAAAGACTTCTACTCGCAGCAGCCGAGCCATAAGCTGCCTTAGCGGCCTCTGGGGCCGCCGCCTCCAGCCAATTGCGCCGGTGTGTGCAACCGATGAAGGCCGGAGCCGCGGGCTCTTTAATGATACGGCTCCGCGTGCTACCGGCCGGTCGGCTGGGAGGGATCGTGAGGTGTGGATGCAATTTGAGCCTTGCTGCCCGGATGGCGTACTAATGTACGTCGGAGGGCGCATGGCGAAAAGTGCGCCGCAGATCGCGATCCCTCCCAGCCGACCGGCCACACCTCGTGCCCTCACATGCTTCTAATACCAAAGAAAAACGGATGTGCCGCCGCCTAAGGGCTGCTTCTTGCCCGCCTTCAGCAGACGACTACCTTGCCTTGGAGTCTTTTCTTTAGCTCCCTCGGGAGGTTCCTCTGGAGGAGGGGGAAGAGCTTTCTTTTCTGCGCCGGCACAAAGACGGCCCTGTATCCCTTTGCTGCCTCGCTCAGCACCGTGGAGTTCGTGTCTTCCGTCTCCACGGGCAGAACCTCGACCGCCACGGCCTGCCGCGCCCCTTCCTCGGTCAACCTCATCGCCTCTTTCTCGCCCTTCTCCATGACCTCGTCCCTGATGTAGCAGAGGAAGTCACGCTTGGAGGGACGGGTGGCGATGAGGTCGTTATGGCCATAATGGTAGAGCCCCGAAGTAAGGACCTGGAGCGCTACCACAATCGAAGAAGTCTGCTTTGCAAAGGCAAAGGCCTCGTTCTCGGCGATTCTCGAATCGCCGGTCCCGAGGACCAGGAGGATTTTATCCATGTTAGTAAAGCCCCACTGCCTGGAGAAGCCAGAGGAGCAACACGGCGCCCACCCCCAGGACGATGGCGAGGTACTCGTCGGCGCGGTGACGCATTTGCTTGGCCGCGGCCGACTGCTCTACTTTCCTGAGATCATCTGTTTTGATCTCGCTTTTTTCTGTTTCGTCACTCATGATATACACCTCCGGAAAGGGCTTTCCCGTCCGAGACTCCGTGCCCTCGTTTTATTTGAATATCCCGATTTTCGTGAGGGCCAGGATGAGGCCGAGACAGACTCCCACCCTCAGGGCCCCCGCTATGTAGCCGATCATGATCCCTTTCGGTCCTGCATTTCTCAGGTCGCTCAGCTTGGTCTGCAAACCCAGCCCCACGAAGCAGAGGGTGAAAGACCAGTTCATCACCTTTTCCATGGCCTCGCTTGCCGGCTGGGGCCACATGTGGAGGCAGTTGAGCCCCCAGACGAAAATGAATCCGAAAACGAAAAGAGGGAACTTCTCCTTCAGGATCTGCCACACATTGACGTTGGAGGAGCGAAATTCCTGGGTAAGGGTCATGAAGTAGATGAAGAGGACCCCTGCCGGGATAAGAACCACCCTGCCGATATTGGAAAAACCCGCAACCTTGCCTGCCTCGAAGCTGAAGTTGAATCCCGTGGCGATGACCTGGTTGGAGTTGGGTACGCCGGCGGCGCTCAGGATGCCGAAAGTGTAGTTGGTAAGGCCCACGAGCCTGCCGAGGAAGGGGAGCGTGAAAAGACAGAAGAGGCCGAAGGTCACGGAAACGGCGATTGCATAGGCCACCTCGTCGCTCTTTGCCTTTACCATTGGTGCGATTGCCACGCACGCAGACACGCCGCACATGGAGAAAGCGCCCGCGAGAAGGGCGTTGAGGGTGTTGCTAAGCTTGAAATACCGGCCCATGAAGATGAAGATGAGGGCGCCGCCGAAGACCATGACGATCATGAGCAGAATGCTCACCGCCCCTAATTTCACGAGGTCCCTGAGCATGTACTGGGACCCGAGCATGATGATGCCCACGTTCATGAAGACCGAGCTGTAGGTGAGGCCCGATTCCCAGCTTTTCGGTACGCCTATTACGTTTCTGATGAACATGCCCGCCACGAGGCCGATCACCACATAGTTGAAATGGAGAAGGTCCACGAACAGTCCTTTTCCGTATATGGGAGGCAGCACGGAGTCGATGTAGCCGAGCAGGTTCTGGACGGTGAAGGGAAAATCGACTCCCGGCAGGCCGCAAAGCAGTGCGATGATCACCATAGCGAGGAGCCCCGGCCAGCTTGCGCTCCAACCGGGCAGCGCACTCCAGACGCTCAGCCTCTTGGCTTGCCCGGCTGATACGGGGGCAGTGCCTACCTGTGTATTAGTTGCCATATCCCGTCCTCCCCTCATTTGAGTCTCCAGATTTCCCGGTAAGAGAGCCTTTGGAGCAGGGTCTTTCGTAAGAAGTCCTCTACGGTCCCGTTGACTCCGACCATGACATCCA
>CAVVPU010000053.1:0-69871 GCA_963750015.1 uncultured delta proteobacterium
ATGGGCAGGGAGGCGATGAAGGCGGGAAACCGGTCGGGGTAGCGGGCCACAAGGCCTGCCATGCCGTCGTTCGCGATCTTCGCCATGTCCGTGGACACGGGCGGAGCGCCGTAGACCTCGATGGGCGGGGCCCCCAGGCAGATGATCTGCCTGTAGTCGTCGCCGAACTCGTCCATGCGGCGAAAACGGTCGTCGAGGTCGACGATGGAAGGCACCTCCCTGACCCGTTTGTGCATGTCCTTGCCGCCCGGCAGCACCTCGGTCATCTTGTCAAAATATGCCTTAGGAAAAATGTGGTTAAAAATGTCGATTTTCACGTCTATCCTCCATCAAAGCTTGCTGATCCGGACGCAGTCCGGAGTGGTTCCGGCCTCTTTTTCTGTTGTGTCCGCTGTCCTTCTTTCCATCATTCTTGACACGCCCTACCCCTCCATCGCCGGCACTGCCTCGACCTTGGACGCCTGTCGGGCGAGTCTGACGCTCATGATAAAGGCCGCACACGCAGCCACGATCGCAGGAACACCCGCAGTGAGGAAGAGGGATGAGGTCTTCCACTGGAAGGAGAGTATCAGTCCGCCCACCCAGGGCCCCACGATGGAGCCTATCCTTCCTATGCCGAGGGCCCAGCCCACGCCTGTCGAGCGGACGGCGGTGGGATAAAAGCCTGCGACTATGGCGTTCGACCCGGACTGAGCGCCGACGATGCAAAAGCCCGCGAAAAATACGGTTATGATAATAAGGCCCACCGATGAGCCGGAGAAGCCGATTCCCGCGATAAAGAATCCTGCTACCAGGTATGCAGCGGCGAGCATCTTGAAGGGGCTCACGCGGTCAAAGACCCAGCCGAAACAAAGGACGCCGATGGTGCCCCCTATCTGGAGCAATGAAGTGATCGCGGCCGACTTTGACATGGAAATGCCGGCGTTGTTAATGACCGTTGGAAGCCAGTTGGCGAGAAAATAAAGGTTCAAAAGGTTCATGAAGAACATGATCCAGATGAGCACCGTGCTCAGGGCCCGTGATTCCCGGAAGAGGTGCGTCACCGCGAAGCCGCGGGAATGTTCCTCGTGACGGGCAACGAACTTAGTGCCGGGACTGAAGGTAAGCTTTGCATTGATCTTCCCCAGGATGGTCCGGACGCGCTCGTCTGCCGTGCCACGCAGGGCGAGAAGACGCACCGACTCCGGGAGGGCGAAGATAAGGAACGGCACCAGGATGAGAGGAAAGATGCCCCCTACCCAGAAAACTCCCGTCCAACCCATGACGGGGATGAGCCAGGCCGCAAAGAAGCCGCCCAGAGCAGAGCCCATCGAGAAACCGCAGAACATGATCATGACCATCACCGCCCTGCGCCGGCGGGGGCTGTATTCTGAGGTGAGGGCAATAGCATTCGGCATGGCTCCACCGAGGCCCAAACCAGTGAAAAAACGCCAGTAAAAGAGGCTCGTGAGCGAGTGGGAGGTGATGGTAAACAAAGTGAGGACGGAGAAAATGAGGGTGCAGAAAATGATTACAAACTTGCGCCCCACCTTATCGGCTACGGGTCCGAGGACCAGAGCTCCGATCATGAGGCCGAACAGCCCCGAGGCGAGCACATTTTTCAGGGCTCCCGGCCCCAGTTTCCAGGCCTTGGTAAGAACAGGCGCCACGTACCCTATCGCCTGGGCATCGAACCCATCCATAAAAACAACCGCAGCACAGAGCAAAAGCACCCGAATCTGAAATCCACTGACCGGCTGCCCGTCGATGAGTTCAGGAACGTCAACGGTCTTCGATCCGTTCATTGTGCCCTACCTCCTTGGTCTATACTCTCATGATTGCGCCAACCGCCCGGGACACCTTATCAATCCAACGGCGGGTCCAAAGGCCACCGACCTCCTGGTCAGGAGGACGTTGATACCTATTTCAGAACAGACGCTCTTTCGAGACCCTCCCCGGGCAGCCATTGATCATGGGGAGCGCCCACAGCCACATAAAGAGTTCTCCAGACGGAGGACATTTACATGTTACCAGAACGGACAGACTTGTCACCAAAATTCTATTATATGGGGCTTGCGTCGCCCCCTCCACGGGCAAAGCCCGCGGAGCCACCCCTTCAAAAAAAGGAAGGACCGCCGCAGGCGCGCATGGCCCATATCCGTGGAATTGATTAATGGGGGCAGCTGCCGCGTCTCGCCGCCTCTCAGAAGGGTGAGCTTGGCCATTAATGGGGACCGCACTATTTAATGGGGCTTGCGTCGCGCCCTCCACGGGCAAAGCCCGCGGAGCCACCCCTTCAAAAAAAGGAAGGACCGCCGCAGGCGCGCATGGCCCATATCCGTGGAATTGATTAATGGGGGCAGCTGCCGCGTCTCGCCGCCTCTCAGAAGGGTGAGCTTGGCCATTGCTGGGGCTCGCACTATTAATGGGGCTTGCACTATTAATGGGGCTTGCACTATTAATGGGGCTTGCACTATTAATGGGGCTCGCGGCTATTAATGGGGCTCGCGTCGCCCCCTCGACCGGCGAAGCCGGCCGAGCCTCCCCTTCAAAAAAAGGAAGAGTCGCCGCAGGCGCGCATGGCCTTAGTGCTGGTAAGGCGGCCCCACAGGCCGCCTTCTAACTGGGTTGTTATCCTATGAAGTGCCCAATTGGCCCAGCCGGGGGGCAATTGGGATTGCTTTCGGCGGCCTATGGGGCCGCCTTTTGGTCGGTTTGTTATCCTATGCACTCCTACTGGGTTTGGCCCACGCAGGGCCGAACCCAGTGTGCAGTGGAGAGCCGCATGGGAAGAATCGATGAGATGTGGATGACCTGTCGTGCCTCATTGACCGCAGCCGTACTCGATGTACGGCGGATGGGCATGAGGTGCGGCAGGGCGCCGCAGATCGCGATTCTTGTCATGCGGCTCTCCCTTACCCACATAACCCATTTCCGACAGTCCTTTGCCTTTTCTTGCTCTTGCTTCTATCTCTCGTCTTACTCATTAAAGCCTCGCCCTCGGGCACGAAGCAGGCACCCGAACAGACGCAGGCGGCCCGGAATGCCATGTTGTGGAACCGAGGACGAAGGCTATGGCCGGAGCACAAAATCAGCCACGGCCTCGGCAAGCATCTCGGGTGCCGTTTCCATGGCCACGTGCTGCTGGCCGGACAGGACTGTCACCTTATTGTTCGGCAACAATTCGGCCAGAAGTCGCATTTGGACCTTGACGTGATCGGGACTCTCCCCTCCTACGAGAAGCAAGGTAGGAAGGGCCATCTTCTTGAAGCGGTCGGCCTCGAAACAATACTCTTCGTGGGCGGTCAGCTCCCGAGGCACGGTGTGGGCCGCTGCCACCCGAAGAGGCCACGCGGGCAGGGCCTTCGACATTTCGATCTCGTGCTCCGGCATCCTCACCAACTCCCGCATAAAGGTCTCCAGTGCCCCTTCGCTGTCGCCCGCTGCAAGAAGGCTTTCTATCCTTCCCAGGACCTCCCGGTCGAGGACCCTTGTCGGGTCGGCTTTCAGTGGCGGTTCGTAAAGGAGCAGACGATCGACCCCTCCCGTAAGGAGGACCGATTCGAGGGAGCATATGCCTCCGTACGAATGGCCGAAGAGATTAACCTTCCCCCCAATCCCGTCGACCACTGCGGCCACGTCCTCGAACTCCCGCTCTATCGCATAGGGGCCCTGTCCGTCTCCGCTCTCCCCCGGCCGCGCCGGTCCATGGCATATACGGTAAACTCCTTCTCCAGGAGGGCCGAAAGGGGCGCCCAGCGAAGGGACGTGCCCCCGGTCCCGTGCACGAGAAGAAGGGGCGGACCATCACCGCTTTTGCGAAAGGCGATCAATGTTCCGTCTTTTGACCTTACCTTTTCCATCCGACCATCTCCTTTTGACCTCGATGAATGGCATGGTACCACTGCCGATGAGGGTATGCAAGGATCAATTTTAGGAGATTTCCTCGCCTTTGGGCAAAGACTTTAGTAGAAGTGTTTTCCGCTTTTTCCTTCGGGAGGGATGGCCCCTGTGTCAGGGAGGTCTTCGTGTACGGGCCTGTCATTTCCTCGGGTGAGGGCAATGATAGAGGAAGCTCTGGACGGAATCGTCGAACTCCTCGACAGGAATCGTGCGAATCGCCTTTTTGCCCCTCGGTGAAACGGGGTGTTATGGCAAATTCCCGCGGGAAGATTTATGCTGTGATTATCACTGCCGTTCTGTAGTGAATTTCAACTTCTCAAAGAAAGGAGAGGAGATCATGTTCAACGAACTTGCGGAAAAAAGAAGAAGTGTAAAGGTATATTCCGACCGCCCCGTGGAGCCGGAGAAAATCGATACCATCATGGAGGCTGCCCTCCGTTCACCCACCGGAGGGGCAAGAAGACCCTGGTCATTCGTGGTGGTCACGGACAAGAACCTGTTGAAGGACCTCTCAATAGCGAAGCCCGGAGGCGCGGCCTTTGTGAAGGATGCTCCGGTAGGCGTCGTCGTCTGCGGAGACCCGTCCGTTTCCGGTCTCTGGGTCGAGGATTGCTCCATCGTCGCAGTCACCATGCAATATGCGGCCCAGGATCTCGGGCTCGGAAGCCGCTGGGCAAATATAAAGGGAAACGAGTTCAAGGAAGGCACCACGTCAACCCAGTATATCGCGAAGCTCCTGGGACTTCCCGAAAATTTGGCAGTTCTATGCATCATCTCCATCGGCTATTCAGGAGAGGAAACGGTCCCCTACAAAAAGGAAGAGCTCCGTTTCGATAAGATCAGCTATAACCGTTACGGTCAGAAGAAATCCTAAAACCGGCCTTGGCGGACTCGATGTGGTTCTATGGAGGTCCGACGATGGCAAGCGCCAAAGAGGTTCGGACATCCCTATAGAGGCGATGACTATCCGAATAGGGCGAAGACCCAAAAATCGCGAGAGGCCGGTTCGCGATCAGGCACCGGTCGTCCTCACAGAGGGGCGCCTGAGCCCCGTTGATGCCCAGCTCTTTCAGGCGGACGAGACGCTTTGCCTTGTATAAGACAAAGACGGGCAGATCGGACCTGTAGAGGCGGAGAAGCTTATCTGCGTCGAGGAAGAGGTGCTTTGCGTCGGGGTACTGAGACCCCATCTCCAATTCCCCTTTATAATCAGCAATATAGACCCTTCTTTTTGTGTAGAACGGCAGGGTTTGGTCATAAGTGGCGTAGTCGACGACCACGGCGTTGGCCGGCCCCTTTTCCACGATTAACCGGGCAAGGTCCTTTGTGGTGTCGAACCTGTCAATGACGGGTGTGCATGCCAGGAGCACCAGGGTCACCACAACAGAAAAAACCCCGAGCCCGTAGAAAAGAGTCTAAAACTCCTCATACAGCCGGATAGGAAAAGGATGAGCATAATGAGGGCAAGACCGGCCATTATGAGAGAGGGGGCCTTCAAGGAGCTTGCGATAACCGAAGCCTCGGGCACATCCGGCAGGTGGGCCGCAAGGATTCCGCTCCCGGCCAAGAAGGCTCCGAGGGCAAGGAGAAAGAAAAAGAGCGCGTAAGCTATTCCTTCGATTCGGAAGCGCTGCCGGCTGCCCCACTGGTCAACGAAAAACCGTGCCAGGACGATCGAGAGGGCCGGAAAGATAGGAAGGATGTAGGGCACGAGCTTCGAGCCCGAGACGCTGAAGAAGAGAAAGACCACGCCCGACCAGATGAGAAACAGACGCGCCTCTGCGCTCCTCCACAGGCGCCCGGCAGCCCTCGGAATAAAGAAGGACCAGGGGAAGAGGCCGCCGATTATCACCGGAATAAAGTAATATATTGGGCCTGATCTGTTGTGCTCGGTAGTGAGGAAACGCGTCAGGTTCTGGTCAATGAAGAAGAATTGAAAGAACTGCGGTTCCTTAAGACAGACGAGAATGAACCAGGGGACGGCGATAACCGCAAAGAGAAGGACCGGCCTCGGTGCAGCCATCTTCTTGAGAAAGGAGATCCTTCTCTCCATGACAAGAAAAAGTCCTATCGAAACGCCGAGAAGGACGATGCCCACGGGTCCCTTGGCGAGCACCGACAGGGCGAGAAAAGCATAAAAGAGATAAAGATAACGGCGCCGATTGCCGAGATAAAACTCATAAAAAGAAAGGAGGGAAGCAGAAAGCAAAAAAGTGAGGAGCATGTCGATGGTCACCGCCCGGCTCATGCCGAAGAAGCCGAAGGAGGAAGCGAGCATAGAGGACGAGACAAAGGCTGTTTCTTCGCTGAACCTGCGTGCTGCGAAAAGGTAAACGGCAAGCACGCAGGCGAGGGAAAAAAATGCGTTCGGAAGCCTAAAGGACCACTCGTTTGCCCCCATCAGTTTATAAGAAAGGGCGCAGGCCCAGTAAAGGAGCGGCGGCTTCTCGAAGTAGCGAACGTAATCGAGATGGGGGACTATGTAGTCGCCCTGTTCTATCATCTCCCGGGGGATCTCCGCATACCGCCCCTCGTCCGGCTCCTTGAGGGAATAGCTTCCGAGATGATGGAAAAAAAAGAGATAAGAGAAGGCGAGAATGAGCAGCACATAGACGGCCCGCTTCTTACGGCTATTCTCCAACAGCACCTCTTCCACCCCCGTCCCTTGAGCTATTCCTTCGTGTCCTTCTGCCGACCAATAGCCGCTTCAACCGACCACTAAAGCGTTCCGCAGAATTGATTCCCGTTTCAACCTCTTTTCGAGCCTTTAGGAATAGGTCATATATGTCCTATAAGACCTATTCTTAGAAAGAAGAAGTGCCACGCTCAAGGAATGGCCGGGCCCGCTCAATCGTGACTTTATTTTGCAGAACGGCTTAATCATAACCCATCTACGGTTAGCAGATCATGGCCGGAGCATTACCTTCCGCCAATAAATCCGGCAGGCCTATTCTATCATATCCGGGCCATTTTGGAAGGCCAAGAAGAGGTCCGCTCAGAGAATTTAGAAATGCTGAAAAAGACATGAGACAACAAATGCGGGTACGAGGTGTGGCCGGTGACACGGGTCGCCGTATCTTTAAAAGCCCGCGGCTCCGGCCCTCATAGGATGCACATACCAGCACCAATTGAAGGACCGCCGCAGGCGCGCAGTGCCCCTTCCCGAGAGGGTGGGGTGAGGGGGGCGGTTGATAACAGAGGCGGCCCGAAGAGGCCGCCCAAACCATTCCCTCCCTTCCCCTCCCTTTTTTCAGCGCACAGGCATTTGACCCCCTTGGCAATCCCATAAGCGTATGGCACCCCTTCCTCTCGCACATATTGCGCAGCGACCGTTAACCAGCGTTAGCGGAGCTTGAGCGGTCCCGAAGGGATGATGTGTCATGCTCGAACTGCTTTTAGCTCGGACGCCACCGTGCACATCAAGCTCAAGCGGAGCTTACGATGGTCGGGAGCGGAGCCTTTGTGCGAGAGGAAGGGGTGCCATACGCGTCGATTCCCCATACCACCCCCATTCAAACGCCTTTGCTTTGCTTTGCCTTTGCCTTTGCTTTGCCTTTGCCTTTGCTTTGCCTTTGCCTTTGCTTTGCCTTTGCCTTTGCTTTGCCTTTGCTTTGCCTTTGCCTGTGCCCTGCCCTTTTCTTTCCCCTTTCATTTCTCCCCTTGCCGCATTATATAGTGAACGGGAAGAATGTCCCTTTTGGGGCGGCAGGAGGCCGGAATGTTCGGACGACCGATAAAACTTTTCAAGCTTTTCGGTTTCACCGTGCGCGCCGATGCGAGTTGGCTCGTCATCGCATTCCTGATCGTCTGGACCCTCGCCGCCGGGCTCTTTCCCTCCTACTACAAAGGCCTGCCCAAGGCCACCTACTGGTGGATGGGGGTCGGCGGGGCGCTCGGACTATTCGGCTCAGTCGTCTTCCACGAATTCTGGCACTCCTATGTAGCCCGGCGCCACGGCCTTCCTATCAGCGGCATCACCCTCTTCATCTTCGGGGGTGTCTCGGAGATGACCGAAGAGCCGTCGAGCCCTGGGGTGGAGTTCTTCATGGCCCTGGCAGGCCCCGTTTCAAGCTTCGTCCTGGCAGGTATCTTCTACCTGGCCGCCCTCGGAATGCGGGCGACCACTCCTCTTCCGCTCCACGCGGTCATCGGCTATCTTGCTCACATCAATGTACTGCTTGGCTTCTTCAACCTTCTGCCCGCCTTCCCCCTTGATGGCGGCCGCGTGCTCAGGTCCATCTTGTGGCACTGGAAGGAAAATCTGCGGTGGGCAACGAAGGTCGCTTCCCGGATAGGTGCAGCCTTCGGCGGCGCCATGATACTTCTCGGCATAGTCACCTTCGTCACCGGCAACCTGGTCGGCGGCATCTGGTGGTTCCTCATAGGCATGTTCCTGAGAAACGCTTCCATGATGTCCTATCGCCAGATCCTGATCCGCAGAGCCCTCGAAGGAGAGCACGTCGGCCGTTTTATGAAGGCCGATCTCGTGACCGTCGCGCCTTCCCTTACCCTCTCGAAACTCATGGATAACTACATTTACAAATACCCTTACAAGATGTTCCCCGTGGTGGACAAAGGGAATCTCGCCGGGGTGGTCACCATTAATCAACTCAAGGAAGTCCCCAGGGAAGAATGGAATACGCGCACAGTGAAAGATATCGCCGAGACGTGCACTGAAGGCAACACTATCGACCCGGATGCGGATGCGACCAAGGCCTTGGAGAAGATGAGCAGGACGGGGACCGGCCGCCTCATGGTCGTGGACCACGGCAGGCTGGTCGGCATCCTTGTCCTGCGCGACCTCCTGCGATTCTTGTCGAATAAGCTCGATTTCGAAGCCGCTGAGGTATAAACGGATCGACAACCCTCCATTGCGATTCACACAAGGGTGAATTACTTTTTCTATATGATTCCGGTGCCTTTCTTACCTCTGGTTACGACATAGGTACGTGGAAGGACGACGTCATTTTACGCCTCCTTCTCCCAGAATAAACGCTGTGGGTGCGGTGGGCTAAACGCCCGAAGGGCCTGTAATAGGACCCATAGGTCGCCTAGGACCAATAAGGCCGCTTCAGGCCTCAGGCTTTTGCCCGTGTCACCAGTCCCTGTATGATGTCGTTGTAATGGAGCACGCCGATCAGCCGGTCCTGAACATCGACCACCGGTATCATCCGGAAGTGGTACTTGGCGAAGAGCTCCTCCAGGTCGTCTCTTGTCGTCTCTTCTTCGGCGACGACCACAGAGGTGACCATCAGGTCACAAAGGCGCGTCCCGTCGGGCGCGAGCACCAGGTCGCGCAGATCGATGACGCCGACGAGCACCTTGTCTTCGACAACGAAGACATAGGCGACCGCATCATGGTCATAGCCCCCGGTTCTGATACGGTCCAGGGCCTCCCCGACAGTCGCTTCCTTCGGGAAAATCACGCAATCGGCAGACATAAGCTCCCGGGCCGTAATCTCCTTTTCCGAAATGATGCTTCTGATGCGCTTCGCCTCCGACTCCGGAAGGAGATCGAGGAACTTCTGGGAATCTTCGTGAGGCAGAACCGAGAAGAGGTCTGCCAGCTGGGGTATGGAGAGCTCCGAAAGAATATTCTGAGCCTTCTCTTTCCTCAGGTTGGCGATAAGCTGCCGCTTGGCCCTCGGCTCCGCGTGGGCCAGTGTCTCCGCCGCCTTCTCTGAATCGAGGGCGGCAAAGAAGGCCTCCTGTTCTTTACCGGAGAGCATTTCGAGCACGTCGGCCAGGTCTTCACCGGGCAAATCGAGGGCGCCCTCCTTCTTCACCGAAAGGGAGACGCTGTCCGTGGTCACCGCATCCTCTACGGAAAAGGGCTGGACGTATTTCCAGGAGATAAGGCGGTCCCTGATCCACCTCACGCTCCCCAGCCTCCACTTTCGCAAGAAACCGTTGAAGGAGGTGTCCACGTGGACGATGATCATTCGCCTCCTCGAATAGAGGAGATGGACGTCGTTCACCACCTCGACTCTGCGACCGTCCGTGTCGAGTATGGTCTTCCCCATCAAATGCTGATTAAGGAGCATCCACCCGGGCTGGTCCACGAAGGGCGGGTAAGTCTCTCCATGCTCGGGGGCAAGCACGAAGATCACATCAGGCTGAATATCTATGACCCTGTCCCACGGGATGAACTCGGTCGGCTTTCCCCATCCGTGTTCGAGGTAGATGCCGGCCGCCTCGGGATGGGGCTCGGTGAGCTGGAAGACGAGATCAGAGAGCTTACCGAGACGGTTGTCGACCTTGCCCACACAGACGGGGCGTTTGAGAAGCTCCGAGAACCAGAAGAACTGAAAATCCCGGCTCACGGTTTCCGCAGGCTTGTAATCCGGATTAGTGACGGCCATGAAATCCTCCGGTCTATTATACATAATGAACCCCTGATTAGGAAGCACCTTGCCATTTGGTGTATACTAATGGACCTTTCAGGTGAACGAAATGGACATAAAGCAAAAAGCCTCCATCTTCGCCGTGGTCTGCGCCCTGGGTCTCGCCGCGAGCAAGTTCTTTGTCGGGCTCATGTCGGGTTCCATGGCGGTTGTTGCTTCGGGCCTCGACAGCCTCCTCGATGTCTTCATGTCGGCCATGAACTTCCTTGCCATCAGAACGGCCGCCCAGCCTGCCGACGAAGAGCATAAGTACGGCCACGGAAAGGCCGAGGCGATTGCCGGCTCCGGTGAGGCCATAATCGTCGTGCTCACGGGCGGCTTTATCGTTTACAAGGCGATCGAGGAATTCGTAAGCGCAAAGAAGATCAACTACTCGGGAGCAGACCTTGCCGTCATGGGCCTTTCCCTGGTCTTCAGCTTCGTCATCTCCCATGTCCTCAAAACCGTAGGCCGGAAGACCGATTCGGCCGCCCTCAAGGCTGATGCCCTTCACTATACGAGCGACCTTTATTCCAACTCGGCAGCCATCGTCGCCATCATCCTCACCTATCTCACGGGAAAGCCTTTCTTCGACATACTCTTCGCCGTCATCGCGGGCCTTATCATCATGTTCCCCGCCTTTAACATACTGAAGGAAGCCGTTTCCGGACTCATGGACCAGAGCATTCCGCCCTCAGTGGAAAAGGAGATTGCATCGATCATAGACGACATGCCTTTCCCTTATGCGGGCTACCACAAGCTCCGGACCCGTTTTTCGGGGAGCAAGAAATATATCGACTTCCATCTGCTCATCTGCCGGAAGCTCCAGATAGACGAAGCCCATGCTCTCGCTCATGAAATCGAGGACAGGATAACCGCCAGGTTCGCCACGGTCGACGCGGTAATCCACCTCGAGCCGTGCGAATACAAGTGCAGCCTCGACGAGGCCACGTGCATGGTGATCAGAATGCGGAGAGACAAACTATCCGCCCATAAACAGTAATCGGCAATCGGCCGATGGCCTCGGCACTTTTCCACATAGCTGTTATTCGGGCCCGGAATCGGGTAATATATAGGCGTAGTGGGAAGACCGGGCGGAGAGGTCTCATCGATGTACGCCGGTGCACGCCGCCCTTACCACGCCAATCAAGGAGCAGACAGATACGTGAAGACAAAAGAGCATGTGAAGACAAAGAGCAAAACCAGACAGTATGTGGAGTCGATCGCCATCGCCCTCGTCCTCGCCCTTTTCGTGAGAAGCTTCATGGTCGAGGCTTTCACTATCCCCTCGGGCTCTATGGAGCCCACCCTCCTCGTGGGAGACTACCTCATCGCGAGCAGACTGAGCTACGTGGTGAAGGTTCCCTTCACGGACACAGTTCTGCTCCGTCTCGGTGAGCCGCGCCGGGGCGACGTGGTGATCTTCCGGTATCCGGTCGATCCGAGCAAGGATTTTGTGAAGAGGATCATCGGTAAGGAAGGCGATACGGTGCAGGTCCGGGATAAAGTCGTCTACGTCAACGGCAAACGCATAGAGGACAGCCACGCCCACATCATGCCCGATTACCACTGGGAAGGCGATAACTTCGGCCCCGTCACGGTGCCGAAAGACTCCTACTTCGTCATGGGCGATAACAGGGACAACTCAAGCGACAGCAGGGTCTGGGGTTTCGTCAAGACCTCCGACCTCGTGGGCAAAGCGGAGATCATATACTTCTCGAAGGACAGCAGCCCCGACAGCCTGCTCGGTTATGTAAGGTGGGAGAGACTCGGCCACCGGGTGAGGTAGTGAGAGGAACAGAGCACAGGCAAGGCACAAGCAAAGGCAAGGCAAAGGCACAAGCAAAGGCAAAGGCATTAGGAAGGGGAAAGTCATGCCCGTGGGACGCGTATGGCACCCATTCCTCTCGCACAAAGGCTCCGCTCCCGACCATCGTAAGGCTCCGGTTCGCTTGATGTGCGCGGTGGCGCACGAGCAAAGAAGTCCGAGCACGCACATCATCCCTTCGGGACCGCTCTCCTTAAGCCAACGGTGGTTAACGGTCGCTCCGCAATATGTGCGGGAGGAACGGGTGCCATACGCTTATGGGATTACCAGGGAGGAATGCCTGTGCGCTGGAGGGGAAGAAAGGAAGGGAGGGGGTGTCAGGGCGGCCTCTTCGGGCCGCCGGACTTATCCAGTAGGTGCCGGTGTGCAACCCTTTCTTGAGAGCCGGAACCTGGAAAGATCGACGGACGAGGGACGAGAAAAGACATCCCGAAACTCGAATCGCGAATCGCGAAAGTTAACGACAAAAGAGCGACCGACCCCCTCACCCTACCCTCTCCCCTCACCGAGGGCGAGGGAAAAAAGAGCATGTTGCCCTTGGCGGCCTCAAGGGACGCCGCCCTTATTCAATTGGTGTTGGTGTGTACATCCTATGAGGGCCGGAGCCGCGGACCAAAGGATACGGCGACCCGTGTCATCGGGCGGTCGCATGAAGGGGATGCGTCATAGGTGGATGAGATTTGAGCCTTATCGGCCGCAGGCGTACTTTCGTACGCCGGAGGGCATACGGCGAAAAGATCGCCGCATAGGGCGTATTCCCTTCATGCGACCGGCCACACCTCGTGCCTTCATATGCCCTTGCCTCTGTATTTTGCCTCTCGCCCCTTTGTCCCTTCGCCCATAGAGCCCCTTCGCCTCGTCCTGGACGAATTATAACGGGTTGATACCCGAGCTATATATGCACCCGAGCAGGATCAGCCCCGCATTGACGGCCTTTGTTCTTGCATTGTGCCCTGTTATCGTGTTAATCCCTATTATCGAGATATCGGTATTCCAAGCACCCAAGCCCGATCGCCGATCCTCTTCACTTTTCCTCATACTCGGGAGGCTTTTTGAATAAGATAAAGGGCTCGCCTTTCTTCAGCAGGATCAGGAAGATCGATCCTACCATTCTGTCGCTGACTATCGGTCATGGATTCACCGATTGGTATCTGGGCACCTTAACCGTCATTATCCCCTATCTCGCCATTGACATGGGGCTCAACTACAGCCAGGTGGGGTTCCTCATGGGCTGGAACTCCTTTTCCAGCTTCTTCGTGAACCTGCCGGGCGGCTTCATCGTCGACACCATAGGCCAAACCAGGCTACTTCTGGGACTGGCCCTGCTCCTTACCGGTCTGCCCTATATGTGCCTCGCCTTCGCCGTCAACTACCTGACGGCTATGATCGTGGTGACCTTCACGGGGATAGGTGCGAACCTGTGGCACCCGGCAGCTTTCTCTTTCCTCGCCAAACGCTATCCGGACCGGAAAGGCTTCGCCATGGCCGTCCATATCCTCGGAGGCAACCTCGGGACCACCCTGGCCCCTCTGGCCCTCGGCTTTGCCCTCACCTACACTGCATGGCGGCATGTGCTGGTCCTCAACTTTCTGCCCGGTCTCATCATGACAATCGTCTTGTGGAAGCTCCTCGCCAAGACGGGGGACGTCATGGCCAAAGCCAAGGGGAAGCAGCTTTCGGTCGCCCAATATTGGACAGCCGCAAAAACCATGTTCCGGAACAGGCATATCCTCCTTCTCTGTGTGCTGGCCGGTATGCGAACCATGACGCAGTCGGGGCTCTTCACGTTTCTTCCCCTCTACCTGGTCCACGACCTGAAATACTCCCCTGCCCTTCTCGGAATCTATCTCACCGTTATCCGGGGAGTCGGCACTTTGGCCGCTCCCGTAATGGGAAAGATCTCGGACTCGAGGGGAAGGCGTCCGGTGCTTACCATGGGACTTACGGTGACGAGCCTGCTTCTGGTGGCCCTGGTCGTGCTTAAGCTCCATTACCTGTTCATCGCCGTTCTGGCGATTCTCTGTTTCTTCCTCTTTTCCTTATCGCCGGTCATGCTTGCGTGGATGACGGACCTGGCGCCGAAAAACATGGAAGGCACGACAGTGAGCGCCCTCTTCGGTATCCAATCGCTCTTTGCGGGGCTTGCGCCTCCGGCGTGCGGCCTCATTGCCGACCGCTACGGACTCCTCTACACCTTCTATTTCCTGGCAGCCACGGTCTTCGCGGCGAACTTCCTGGTCTATCTGATACCGGAAAAGGCGGTTGAGGAGGAAGCTGCCTTGGCAAGTTAACCCTCCGTCACATCGGGTTTGCTCTTGAAGTCCGGTCGGTTTCTTGTTGATAGGTAAGAGGGAGGGAAAAATGTGCGCCCGGTGCGATTCGAACGCACGGCCTTTGGCTCCGGAGGCCAACGCTCTATCCAACTGAGCTACGGGCGCATCTTCTATGGCATAGAGTATACACAAAACAGCGAAAAAACTGTAGTGGATTCTGGACTCTCCCGCATAAATCATGGGGCATGAAAGGGTTTACGGGGGTCTTTACGCGATCGATGCCGGATGTCCACCGGGGCTCGCGCCCGTGTAAAATCAGTTGACACCGGAGGGCAACGCTGTTACCTTTAGAAAAACTTATGGAGGGGAGTATGTCGTTGGATGGCAGGGTCGCAAGGGTGACGGAAGTCATCGCAGGGTCGCCGAAGAGCTTTGATGACGCAGTCATGGTGGGTTTCAAAAGGGCCACAAAGACGCTCAGGGGCATCACCGGCCTTAAGGTCAAGGACTGGCGGGCAAAGGTGGAAGACGGCAAGATCATCGAGTACAGGGTAACTCTGGAAGTGCTCTTCGTCCTGGAGAGCTAGAGCCGGAGGCCGGCATTATCCGGGCAGCCGCGCAGATGCCAGGCGATAAGCCTGAAGTAGTAGTTGTACTTCCGCCTCATCGACCTATCCAACAAAAGAAAAGGAAGTAGAGTGACGGGGAGCAGGAAAAGGAGCGCCTTCCCTGCCCTGATTGCCACAAAAGTCCGGTAGTAGATCCTCGACCGATACTTTTTGAGAAACTTATAGAGGGATATGGAATACTCTATCCTCCCTGCGACCCAGGACTTTCGTATCGTCTTACCCTGAAGGTGTATGAGGCGGGCGCCGGGAAAAAAGACCACACCAAAGCCCTTCCTGCCCGCCCGGAGACAGAAATCGGTCTCTTCGAGATAGAAAAAGAACCTCTCGTCGAAGCCGTCGAGGCTATCCAGGACCGATCTACGCACGAGCATTGCCGCACCGATCAGGGATTCCACCTGAATTGGATCGGAAACACCCCTTCCCTTCGTCCTGAACCCGCCGGGAAGAAGCCTTTCGAGCAAGGAACGGGGAAGCAGCTCGAGGGCGAGGGAGGGCGTCAGGGCAAAGGAACGCTGGGGCCGCAGGTCCTCGTAGACGAGCTGGGGCCCGACTATGCCTACCCTATCCTCCCGGGCCACGTAGTCGAGCATCTTGGACAACTCTCCCGGAATAAGGCGGGTGTCCGAGTTAAGAAGAAGAACGAATTCGCCTGTCGAGCGCCGGTATCCCAGATTCACTGCCGCCGCGAAACCCCTGTTCTCCTCGTTTCTGACGAGGTGAACCCCCGGGAACCTCGGGGCCAGCATAGCGTCCGTCCCGTCCGTCGACCCGTTGTCCACGACGACGATCTCCGTATCATGCTTTGAAAGCGACGAGTCGGCCTCGATGGACGCCAGAAGCGATTGAAGAAGGTCCCTGTTGTTCCGGGCTATAATGATGATAGAAAGCACGCACTTATAGTAGCTTAAGGAGCTTAAGGAGCGCAAGAGCCGGGCCGGCTTAAGTTCAGACCATACTGTTGAGAATCTCGATGCCTTTGACGATCGCTTCCTCGCCCGCAGCGAAGGATATGCGAAAATGGGTCGCCTTCCTGGAAAAGACACTCCCCGGTATGATGAAGAGCCGATTTTTGATGGCCCGCTCTACGAAAGCGTCACCATCCCCACCCGGTGCCTCGGGAAAGGCATAATAGGCTCCCAAGGGCTTTGCAAGACGGAACTTGTCTTTGAGACCGTCATAGATAAGGTCCCTTTTCCCGACGAAAGTCTCAATGAGGGGCTTCGTGTCAAAATCGAGGGCAAGGAGGGCGGCCTTCTGGGCGATCGAATTGACGCTCGAGAAGACATACTGCTGCATGGTGACCATGCTGTCGATAATCTCCTTGGGGCCCGCCACGTACCCCAGACGCCACCCCGTCATGCCCCAATTCTTGGAAAATCCTCCGAAGGTCAGGGTGTTCTCGTAGAGCTGCCCCAGGTAAGTCCGGGGCTCCTGTGGATCGAAGACGAAGTGGTCGTAGATATCGTCGGAGAAGACGAGGACGTTCTTCTCCCTTGCCACACGCGCCACCATGGCAAGCTCCTCCCCCGAATTGACGGCTCCGGTGGGATTGTTGGGGCTGTTGATGAGGATGGCCCTCGTCCTCTCGGAAAAGGCTGCCCTCAGATCGTCTTCACGCAGGGTGAAATCGGGATAGGTATCGAAGAAGACCGGCTTGCCGCCGAGAAGAAGGATCTGATACTCGTAGAGGACGAAGTAGGGGTCCGGGATTATTATCTCGTCACCGGGGTTGAGAGTGACCAAAAGAGAGAGAAGGAGACCCCCCGTGACCCCCGGCGTCACGATCACGTCTTCGCACATGATCCCTTTGTTATGGAGATAATGGAGTATTTTTTCGCGAAGCTCGGGGAGCCCGCCCGAAGGGGTGTACTTATTGAAGCCCTTTCTTATCCACCTAATGCCTTCTTCCTTGATCGACTCGGGTATGTCGAAATCGGGCTCGCCCAGGCTCAGATCGACGGGGTCTTTCACGGTCCTCGCCAGATCGAATATCTTCCTCACCCCGGACGGCCGTATGTTTTGCACTCTATCGGAAAGCCACATAACTCCTCACTCAATGTCTCGCGTAGCGTTTAGCCTAATCCGTATAAGCAGCAGAATCCAGAAAAAAATGTAGACAGGGAAAATTGGTGGCTGCCCTGCGCTTCTTCTTTTCTCATGCACCTTTTCTTTCAAAAAGGTCCATGTTTCTGTTGATGTACTGAATGTGTTTGTCGAAGTGTTGGGTATAGATCGACAGTATCATCCTAAGATTGATTCGCCCGAAATCCGGGTGCTGAATGCCATAAGTCGTCATCTCCTCATCGGTCATGGTGGAGACGTGCCGAAGCGTTATGCTTCTCAGAAGCCTTATGATCTCCAAGGAGTCATCGATATCTTGGGAAGAATACCCGAGCAGGCTGTTGCTTGCGTCAACCTCTCCACCTCCGAGCCTGAGGTCTACCCCGGGCTCGGCGACCGCGTTTCTATACCGGATGAAGGCCCTGATCTCCACATCCATCAAATGGGCCAAATGCTCCCTTATAGACCACGCCTCTTGGAGGTCGGGGACAAAATCGACTGCGCCCGGGGGCAAGGCCTCTATCATTCCTTTGAGCCTTGGCCAGTCACTCTCGTATTTTGCCAAGAGATGTTTTCTGTCGGTTAATTCAAAAAAATCCATCGTTGAACCTCCGACCGCGCAGGTCTGTTCTTGCCGCATAACGTGGAGTTCGCCCGCGCCGCGTCCTTCTCATCCTGCTGGGCGGAAGGCATTGTTCGCTCTAATTCACAGTAGTTTTTCAAATTCGTCAACACCCAGCCTTGCCTGCTTCAGGATGTGCGAAAGCGTGGAACGCTTCAGTGGCCGATGGGCCGGAAGCGTTAGCTTGAGGACTTCGGCAGCAGTTCGTTTCTGAAGGCGCACGTGGCTTCCTTTCTGCCTTACCACAACCCATCCATCTCGCTGTAATGCTCGAATAATCTGGTCGTACGGCAGGCTCGGGACTTTGGTCATACCGCCAATTCGACTGTCTCGGCATTCGGTGCGAGAATTTGGTCGTCCTCGACGGGTTCAAGATAAAGTTCGATGGCTTCCCGTATGTTTTTCAAAGCATCTTCTTTGGTCTCCCCTTCGCTGATGCAGCCGGGCAGCGAAGGAGCGATAGCCGTGTAGCCGCCCTCCTCGCTCGGTTCCAATACGATCCTTAGCCTCATAATTTCACCTCGTCCCAAAAGTATACACCATTCCGAAAAACAGGCGTAGTTTCTTGGGATGTTGCTTCCAACGTTTCTCGGCTGATTTGATGTCCCTTACCTTTTTTCCCTTTGCCTTTGGCGGCCTCAAAGGGACGCCGCTCTTATTCAATTGTTGCTGGTGTGTGTATCCTATGAAGGCCGGAGCCGGAAAGGACAGAGGGGAGCGGAGAGATCGTCCCTTCGGGACTGGGGAGCGGGGAGAGAAAGAGCTTTTTTGCTCCCCAGCGAGTAGAACGAGCGGTCTCCCATCTCCCATCTCCCCTCCCCTTTGTGCTCACCCCTCCCCTCTTGATCGACCCTGCCCCATACTCGGCAAATTCACCGCCTAGGGCTTGGGGAACTTCTCCAGGTCCTTCATTGCCCTCTGAATATCCTCATCCTCCAGGACCGCATCTTCGAGCTTTCCCGACAGGAAAGCGTCATAGGCGGCCAGGTCGATGAGACCGTGGCCGCTCCAGTTCATGAGAATCACCCGCTCCTTGCCCTCTTCTTTGGCTCGCTTCGCTTCCTCGATCACGCAGGCAATGGCGTGGTTGGTCTCCGGCGCAGGCACAAAACCCTCGGTCCGGGCAAAGGTGAGGCCCGCGGCAAAGGTCTGGGTCTGGGCATAGGCCCTCGCCTCGATCAGCCCCTCGGAGAATACCTTGCTTACCAGGGGCGCCATACCGTGGTACCTCAGGCCTCCCGCGTGAATGGGAGCGGGCATGAAGGAATGGCCGAGGGAATGCATGGGCATGAGGGGTGTCTTCCCTGCGGTATCCCCGAAATCATAGACAAAGGGACCCTTGGTCAGGGTGGGGCAGGAGGCAGGCTCGCACGCGACCACCCGCACGTCCTTGCCGTTCATCTTATCCCTTAGGAAGGGGAATGTGAGGCCCGCAAAATTGCTGCCGCCGCCGACGCAGGCGATCACTACGTCGGGGTACTCTCCCGTCTTCTCCATCTGTTGCCGGGCCTCGAGGCCGATCACGGTCTGATGCATGAGCACGTGGTTGAGCACGCTTCCCAGGGAGTACTTGGTGTCCCGGGAACTCATCGCGTCCTCGACCGCCTCGCTGATGGCAATGCCCAGCGAGCCCGTGTGTTCGGGGTTCCGGGCGAGGAATCCCCTGCCCACCGCTGTATCGGGACTCGGGCTGGCCACACAACTCGCGCCCCATGTCTCCATGAGCATCTTCCTGTAAGGCTTTTGATTGTAGCTCACCCGCACCATATAGACCTTCAGCTCAAGACCGAACTGGTTGCAGGCAAAGGCGAGAGCACACCCCCACTGGCCTGCCCCGGTTTCCGTGGTGATCCTCTTCACGCCGGCCATCTTGTTGTAATAGGCCTGAGGCAGAGCGGTGTTCGGCTTGTGGCTGCCTGCGGGGCTCACCCCCTCGTGCTTGAAGTAGATGTGGGCCGGTGTGCCGAGGAATTTCTCCAGCCGCAAAGCGCGGTAGAGGGGCGTCGGCCTCCAGATGAGCAATCTTTCAAGGACGGCCTCGGGTATGTCCACCCACCGTTCGGCGCTCATCTCCTGCTCCAAAAGACTCATAGGGAAGAAGCTCAAATCATCGGGGCTCGCGGGCTGACCCGTGACAGGGTTGAGCGGCGGAAGCAGCGGCGTGCCCAGATCGGCCTGGATGTTGTACCATTGTCTGGGCATCTCCTTTTCGTCGAGCAGTATTTTCGTGTTCATCTCTTCCTCCATCCGTGAAATTTACCCGTGGTCGAACAAAAAGGGCCATGAATCTTACAGACTCATGGCCCACAAAAAAAAGGCCATGAGCAGTTTGAAACCGCACATGGCCCCATGATAGCGGTCTCACCGTTTAAAGATGCACCACCACCATGCGCAGACAAGTGTCGTATTTGGTCTTCCGGGCATACTTTCATGTAACACGGCTAAAGCGGGCTGTCAAGAGAATTTTAGCAAACACCTTGCGAATACAGGCTTAATCTGTTACAATGTATTGATTTTAGGCCGGTTCGTCGGAGCTTCCGAAAGCCTGGTTCGAACTCCTTGACCAAGTAGAAAAGAAAAAGCTTGTTGCCGGATAGGAGGTCGGATACAATGGGAATGGAGCGCCCTGGGCGAAAGAACGAAGCTTGACAATGGCCGAAAAAATGCTATATTTAGAAGAAGTCTGCAGGTTTTTAGCCTATGCAGTAAAAAAATGCCCTCTGAAAAGCAAGGGCATTTTTTTACACTCGGAGAAAAGTAGATGAGCATAAAGAACTTCGATCAGATTAAGACGTTAATCGACATCGGTATGGAGAAGGGATACCTCACTCCCGATGAGATAAATGACTTCTTGCCGCAGAATATCTTCTCTCCTGAGGACATAGAAGACATATTCGACTTCCTCTCGGAGTCGAATATCGACGTGGTCGAGACTATAAAAGAAAAAATCGAGACCGCGGAAGAGGAGCCTCACGAGTGGGAAGAGGCGGAACGCTTCCCTACGGAAAAGACGGACAACATCATCTGGGCGTATCTGAAGGATATCGGCAGGATATCGCTTCTCTCGTCCGAGGAAGAATACGATATAGCTAAGAGGATAGAGGAGGGCGAGGCGCGAATCAGAAGCCGCCTCTTCGACATGCCCCTGGCAATCACCGAACTTCAGGAGTTGGTCAACCAGATCAAGAAAGAGACAATCAACATCATCGACGTGGTCAAGAACATCGATGAGATGAACTATACGAAAAAAGACGAGGAACAGCACAAGAAGAAAATCATAACCCTCTCCAACAGTCTCAAGAACCTCCACGAAAAGAGGGAGGAGATGAAGAAACAGTTGGGGCCTGGCGTGGACGAATTCACCAAGAAGCAGACCGAGAAGAAGCTCGCCGCCTCCGGCAGTAAGATCGAGGAGGTCCTCACGAACCTCGGCCTCCAGAAAAAGGTGCTGGAGGAGATTACGAGAAGGGTCCAGAAGCGTGCAAAGTTCCTCGACGACAAAGAGGCCCGGTCGGTAGAGGCAAACCTTCGTGAGATGGAGCTCGTCGAAAGGGAGCTGAAAGTCGTCAAGAACCGCCTGATCAAGGCGAACCTGAGGCTTGTGATTAACATTGCCAAGAAGTACCTGAACAGAGGGCTTTCCTTCCTCGATCTCATACAGGAAGGCAACATGGGCCTCATGAAGGCGGCCGAGAAGTACGACTACCAGAAAGGCTACAAGTTCTCCACGTACTCTACGTGGTGGATAAGGCAGGCCATAACACGGGCCATCGCCGATTACGCCCGGACGATCAGGGTGCCGGTGCACGTGCTCGAAACTATGAACAAGATCACGAAGGTGACCATATCCCTCTTTCAGGAGTTGGGAAGAGAGCCGACTCTCGAGGAGATTTCGGCCAAAGCCGCCCTGCCCCTGGAAAAGGTGCGGAAGATAATGAAGGTCTCCAATGAGCCCATCTCGATAGAGACGCCCATCGGTGATGATGATTCGAAGCTCGGGGATTTCATCGCCGATCCCAAGTCACCCTCCCCCTTCGAGGAGCTTGTCAACATCTCGTGCAAAGAGGAGATCGATAAGGTCCTTTCCACCCTCACCCCGCGAGAGGAGAAGGTCATCAGGATGAGACTCGGCATTGGGGAGAAGACCGATTACACCCTTGAAGAAGTGGGCGATGTTTTCGGACTTACGAGGGAGAGGATCAGGCAGATAGAGGCCAAGGCCCTACGCAAGCTGAAACACCCTTCAAGAAGAAAAAGGCTCGAGAGCTTCCTCGAGTAGGGGTGAAACACTGCAAAGAATCCGACCGCCTGGGTTTTTCGGCTGGCAGGCGTGTCCGTCAGATATCCCGGACTTGTTCCGGGATATTTTCTTCCGTCCTCTTATTGCCCCTGCACCCGGTCTCGCGCCTCTTTGCGGAGTCTGAAAGGCTTTCTTCTGGCCTTCAACACCGCGTAGCAAAGGGCACAGCCCGTTCTTCCCTGCTTCATGCGGGCGATGCAGTCGTCCACATGATCGCCGCACATCATCATGCGACACGCCTGCCTTACGTCGTTTTCTTCGAATCGTACTTCGATGCCACCGTCCCTGGATAGGATCACTTCGTTCGTCATTGGCTCACCTTGCTTGGGTAACGCCGCTTAGTCGGTTGCATACACCTGTTCGCTATTCCGTCGGAAGTTGTTTAATAGTTTGTACATGCGAAGGCTGCTTGTCAACCGTTTTGTGATCTTTTTTGAGAACAATGTGACCGGTTAGTGACGAAATTCATTATCATTCCTTTTTTGGGAAGGGTCCTTCAGCAAAATCATACAGAAAAGGTTGACACTCCTTTTTATCCTGTGCTATATTCGCCTATTCGGAAGCCTAATTGTGCTTTTTTTCTCAAGTAGACCTTCCGACGGGTTTCTTACCATATATCAATCGACGAAGGAGGAGGCGCAAAAATGGAAGGTGCAAAATTAGCAAATGCCGGACCCCTCGGTCTCGCGGGCTTCGGAATGACCACCATGATCCTGAACATCCACAACACGGGGTATTTCCCCATGGCCACCTCGATTATGGCAATGGGCATTTTTTACGGCGGCATAGCCCAGATCATCGCGGGTATCCTGGAGTTCAAGAACGGTAATACTTTCGCGACGACCGCTTTCATCTCCTATGGCTCCTTCTGGCTTACTCTGGTCTTCATCCTCGTCGCCAAGGGACTGCCCGAGACTTCTGCCGCCTTTCTCGGATGGTATCTCTTTCTCTGGGGCCTCTTCACTTTTTTCATGTGGTTCGGGACCTTCCGCAGCAACCGGGTCCTCCAGTTCGTCTTCTTCAGCCTCATCATATTATTCTGGCTCCTCGCCATCAGTGAATGGTTCGGAGCCCCCACCGTGGCCCACGTAGCCGGCTGGATAGGCCTTGCGTGCGGCTTTGCCGCTTTCTACCTGGCCATGGCAGAGGTGATCAACGAGAGCAGGGGGAAAACGGTCCTGCCTATCGGCCAGCCTTCAATCATCAAATAGTTTCCGGTATTTCCAGGCCCGATTATAGTAGGGAGGCCGGGACTCTCGTCTGCTAAAGAAGGCGTCCTGATCAGGACGCCTTCTTTGATCTGTCCCCGTTGTCAGAAGCCCGTCACCACGTTCGCCGAAGGCGCCGAATCTATCGCGTGCTCAAGGAGCCGTAGCGCTTCACGGATGGCAACGTCATGAACATCCGCAAGGGACGCAGCCATCGTTTCCGCCTTGTCGAGCCAGACTTCCACGGTAATCACCGAGTTGCTCGTCAACTCGTCGCCCGCGCCCCAGTTAAACTCCACCCGGACAGGAAACTTGGGCTCGTCAGGCTGCATGGGTTTAATGGCCAATACGATAATATTCATGAAAGCCTCCGGTAAGGGTTATGGCCTCGATCCGCCATCTATAAGTAATATAAGACGCACCTTAGTCCGGCGGGCAATTTAATGGGGCTCGGCAATTTAACGGGGCTCGCGTCGCCCCCTCCACTGGCAAAGCCCGCGGAGCCTCCCCTTCATAAAAAGGAAGGACCGCCGCAGGCGCGCACTGCCAGGGTCAAACGATCCCGGATGTTTCGTAGAATGGAGTCTCCATAAGAACAAACGTGGCACCTTTAGTCCTTATCCATGTCGTCACACGTCTTTTTGTCTTTACTCAAACTGAATCGAGCCAATTCTTCAAAAGCGCTGTAGAAAGCGGTGCGACCGGAAATGATGCCATCGGCCTTGCGCTCGTCATTAACGATCCGTTGTATGTCCTTGTTGCACCAGGCTTTTTCTATGTCATACCCAAGTTCGTCGTAAACCATTTCACGATCGACGACTTCATCGCGCACCAGACAGCCTAAGGTTTCAAAGTGTCCAAAATAATCCTCTATTTGGTCGTCCCTAAATCCGGCTTTTGACTTTCCCAGACGACGGATGGAATAGGTGCTTGGATGCTCTTGTATAGCAGTTAAAATGCGATTGTATGGAGCCGAGTCAAGTTTTGAGCTGAACTGTACCACGAAGCTTGCGGAGTTAATCTTCTTCGTGACTAACAACGCTTTGGCACCCATTTGAAGACTTATCACCGCAAGAATCACACCGACTATGATTGCAACCGATTCGGCTGCCCCGAGAAACTCTTTGAAGGCCCCCCACTTAGATCCCCCTAGCATGGCGGCATCTCCTTTGATACGCCCTGGGGCAACGGCAAAACACCCCGCAGCAGGGCTTCTATGTCTTTGCGGCCTCAAGGGCCGCCTCCCATTCCAATTGGGCGGAAGCAACCTATGAAGGCCGGACCCGCGGGATAAAATGATACGGGTCCGCGTGAGTGGGCCGGCGCATGGAGGGATCGATGAGATGTGGATGCGATTTGAGCCTTATCGGCCGCAGGCGTACTTTTGCGTACGCCGGAGGGCATATGGCGAAAAGCGCGCCGCAGATCGCGATCTCTCCATTCGCCGGCCCCGAACCCCTACCCTACTCTTCTCCGCCACTCACCTTCCCGCTTTATCCAGCCTTCGCGTCTGTCCAAGGCCCTCGTCAGTATGGATTCCCGTTCCACAGTAAAACGCAAAATCGACAAGCCCGTTGAAGAGCCCGATCTCCTCTTCGGTCCTCCCCTTCTCTATCTCGAGCCTCATCCATCCCTGGCTGCCCGCACCGAAGGGGGTCGCCAGGCACGACAACTTGAAGTCCTTGACCAGAACGTGTGCCAGGCCCTCTATATTGGCTTGACCGGCATCGATCCTGGTTTCGGAGAAGGAGTTCCACACGGAAATGTAGTGCTCGAAAATGGGTTGCAGCACGGGGAAAGGCTGGGCCCTGCCGTCGACTCCCACGATCGCAGGAGAGACAAGCTGAAGGGCTGCCTCCCGTCCGAAGCGGTCCGCCTCAGCCATGAGTTCCCCGAAGCTCGTCTCCCTCACGTCCCTGTCTCCCCTCGATGCCAGGGTCGCTTCTCCCCGTTGCACCAGGTCCGTCCATTCCTGTGTCAGCGCGCCGTCGACGAGCTCGGTGAGCCTCACTCGCACGCTTCCGGCGTCGGTCCTTTGAGCATATGAAAGGGTATAGGGCACGATCTGCCGGCCTGCGAACTTCCTTCGGGCCTCTTCCCCGAGACGGGAAGCAGCAGTCGGGCTAGTGTAGATGACGAGAGACTTGGGCATGCTCGAGGATGGCTTCAACCGTTTCCCGCATGGTCTTCATCCTCTGTGCGGAAAAGGGTTGAATGCTCGCATATTTCGGATTGAGGGTGTCCCTCGGCACGAACTCCTGAAGGAAGAATCGCCGGGCAGTCCTGATTTCCCGGGCAACCTCGATGGCGTCCTGCTCGTGATGGAGAAAGGGGACGACGGTCATGCGGAATTCGTAGTCGACACGTCCCTCCAGGATGAAATCGATGCTCTCCCTGATCCGTTCCTTGTCCACATCTGTTCCGCACCACCTCTCGTAGGATGAAAGGGGTCCTTTCACATCCATGGCAATGTAGTCGATGAGGCCTTGTGCAACGAGGCCTTTGAGGACCTCAGGGTTCGACCCGTTCGTATCTAGTTTTACCTTCAACCCCTGGTTCCTTAAGGCCTGGAGCACCTCGGGCAGGCCCTTGTGGATCGTCGGCTCTCCCCCCGTGACCACGACGTGCTCGATCCACTTGCGGAATTTCCGCAAGCGCTCGCTTATATAATCGAGGGGCACATCGGCCAGGGCGTAGGGATTGAGCACAAGAGGGCTGTTGTGGCAGAAGGGACACCGGAAATTGCAGCCCCCCGTAAAAATGACCATGGCGAGCTGCCCTTTCCAGTCGATGAAGCTCGTTTCTATAAGGCCTTTGACAGGAAAATCAGATGGAGTGGACAGCGTCGAGCACCTCTTCCATCCTGGGAACGTCCCCTCTCCACTCGCCTAGCCCGTTCTCCATGCCATCTTCTACGAGCACCGTGGGCAGGGACATGATGCTGTAAAAGCTCGCCTCGGCCAGGCCGTCGGCGGTCCCCACATTATAATCGATCACGTTCACCTGATGTTCCTTGAGGTTGTCCCTGAGCTTTTTTGCAAGAGGGCATTTCGGGCAATCGTCTTTATAGAATATCTTTACCACTCCCATCCTCGGCTCCTTAAGGTGTTGTGTGCTCGTCGGGAGGTCGTCCCGAATACTTACGGTCTTTGTGATTCTATATTACTTCCCTGTTCTTCTCCTCGGAGAAGAACTTCTGATTCCGGTAACGTTCCTTCAGCTCCCCCAGCTTCCCCTTGTTCCAGCTCGACACCTTGGTAAAGTAACCCGTGATGCGAGTGATGCCGTCCACATCTTCCGAATGGCACTGCGGGCAGGCATCGGCCAGTCCCCTGGAGGTCTGGTTGCATGAGTTGCACACGGTAAATTCGGGCGAGAATGCTATCTGATCGCTTAAGGTATACCTGAAGGTCTTGGTGACGAAATCGGCAATGGCGCCTTTGGTCGGCATCGACTCACCCATCCACACATGGGAGATGGAGCCTGCCTCGATGAGCGGATGAAAGAGCCCTTCGTTCGTCACCCTTTCTATGGGATTCATGGGAATGCCCACGTTGAGATGGGTGGAGTTCGTATAATAGACCTCGCCTGTCGACACGTCGCCCTTCACCGCCCTACCGGAGGCGGGGGAGTAGTAGTGGAGGTCGAGCTTCGCGAACCGGTAGGCCGTGCTTTCCGCGGGGGTCTGCTCGAGAACGAGGCGCATGCTCTCCTGCCGCTTCATCTTGTCCGCGAGAAGCTTCATATGGGCGATGGTCTTCAGCCCGAACTTGAGCGCCTTCTTGGATTCGTGCAACTGTTCGCCCCCATGTATCTGCACCATCTCGTTCAACCCCACCATGCCCACGAGGTGGGAAGCCCGGTTCATCCTGAGGTAGGGCATGCCGTCCCGGTTCATGGTGAGGAGCGACAGGGGACCGTCTTCGCCCGCGGAAAGGAGCCTCTCAATGAAGGCCCGCTTCTCTTTGTGGGCCTTAACCGTGAGCATGAAGCGCTCGGTGATGAGGTTGAACAAACGGGTGTCGTCGCCTTTCGCCAGGTAGGCGAGGCGCGGAAGGTTAATGGAGACGTTCTGCAAAGCCGAGTAACGCATGCGCCAGGGCTCTTTCGCGTCGAGAAGGTCGAACTCGTCGAGCTTGAAGGAAAGGCGGCAGCACTCGGATATTTTGGCGGTATCTCCCCTGTCGAAGACAAAATAGGTGTTCCCCTTGTCGCCGGCCACGTCACAGATATGATCGAGAAACTTCTCGTGGTCCTCCGTCTTGAAGAACTTCTCCGTAATATGGACGAGGGGTTTCGGAAAAAAGAAGGGACGGCTCGACCCGTCACCCTCTTTGAACACCTCGAAGAGCTTCCAGACGAAGCGCTGGGCCTCTTTCCCATACTCCCCGTAAGTCTTGCCCGTAAACGTCCCGCCCGGTCCTATGGCAGGGACGTCGACGAAATGCTTCGGTATCTCCCAATAAAGGTTGATGTCGGTGAATATGGCCTGGCCGCCCCTCGCCACTGCCTGCTGGGAAAACTCGAATATGAGCATCTGGGCAAGCTGCTTCACCTCATTATCGCTCATTCCGACAAGATAGGGCGCAAAGAAGATGTTAATGGCATCCCAGCCGATGGCGCCTGCAAAGTTGCTCTGAAGGCCGGCGGCGAACTTGACGAGATGGGCCAAAAGCACCTCCGGGTGCTTGGCAGGCTTGGCCATCGAAAGGGAATGGGGTAGGTTGAGGCCGAACTTCTTGATATATTCGAGAGACTGGCCGCTGCAGTAAGGCCGGTCCACGAAACCGAGGTCGTGAAGATGGATATCGCCATTCATGTGGGCGTCCGACACGTCCTGGGAGAAGACGGAGAGGAGAGCATATTCCTTCTTTATCCTCTCGGCCAGGGTGAGGTTCGTCGCCTCCGGCCCATGGGGGACGTTGGCATTCTCTTTGTTCGGATGAAGGATAAGACTGTCCACGTCGTAGATCGGCATACCGAGACGGGTGTGCATCTTGCGGGCCGACTCCAACCCCTTCTCGACGAGCTTGGCGTTGACAAGCTCCCTGATGAGGGGGGCTGTCACGACCTTGATACCCGATTTCATGATCAGCTCTTCCACGCCCCTGCTGATCGAGGCGGCAGTATCACGGTCGACCAAGGTTTCCCGGACGAGGGCATCGACTATCTTCGATCGGTCCCAGTCGGAAATGGTCTCCTCGGAAGTGCGGACGAACAGGTTGAGATCGGTTGTTTCCATCAATCACCCCTTGTTAAGCGTAACTGCTATGAAACATTAATGAATATTGGCAATACTACATATTGTGGCAAAGATTAACGCCGCCCCTACATATGGTGTACAATCTCATTTTGCCTTTCCCTTTGTCAAGAGATTTTTTTGACCGTCAGGTCCTTATTGAGCTTGCGGGGGGAACGATCATCATACGAGCATCGTCCGATACTTTTCTGTTGACATAAGATATACTTAGTCTTACACTGTATAAACAGAAAAGCCAAACCGCCCGCGAGGGTGGGACGGAAAGCTCAAAGGGTCTGCAGATGTCATTCCGGAGTTTCATCAACAGACAGCCGAGCTGCCTAAAAACCATACTAAAGGAGTTTCCTATGGCAAAAACTTTGGCAGCGGCCGTTCTCGTCCTCATGTTGTGCGCGTTCGGCACGGCACACGCAGACCTCGTAACCAATGGAACTTTTACCTCCGACGGGGTAGATCTTGGCGGTTTCATCACCGTGGCGCCAAGCTCCTCCACTCAAATTCCCGGTTGGACGGTTACTCAAAACACCGTTGACTGGATCGGTAGCTACTGGACGACTCCCGTGGGCAATAGTATCGATCTCGACGGGACCCCGGGGTTTGGAGGAATAAGCCAGACCCTCGGCAGCCTGACCGCAGGACAGCAGTACCAGCTCAGCTTCTCCCTCTCGGGCAACCCGCAAGGCGGACCCGAAATAAAGGACGTTCAGGTCTCGGCTGGAAATGCGACTCAGGATTTCTACTTCAATCTCAACGGGAACACCAGTACGTCTGCGATGACTTGGGTCCAGGAAACCCTGACCTTCACGGCGGGAAGTGACACTGTCCTGTCCTTTACCAGTAACGATGGCAGCCAGTCACCCGCCTCATACGACAGCAATATCGGGCTGTGTGGGCCCGTCATCGCCAACGTCTCCGTTGCACCGGTTCCCCTGCCCGCAGCCTTTCTGCTTTTCGGTCCGGGGCTTGCGGCGGTCATGGGCCTGAGAAAAAGAATCAAGGCGTAGAAGAAGAACGACTTATCGAAAAGGCAGGGTCTTTGCGGGCCCTGCCTTTCTTGTGCGCGGATTTCGTACGCCAGGCTTCCTTTCCCCTGTCCGTCCCGGTTCGGATGGACCTGTTACGCCTCGATATGGTCCCGGGCGAGCACCCTTCTGATCGAATGGACCGTAGTGTAGAAGATGCCCCCTCCCACGAGGAAAAGGATTATACCTAAGAGAAAAGACGAAAAGGCAGCCTCCCTCTGGTTCAAACACAAACAAACATAGACATGCCTGAAAAAAAGCGCCCCGAAAACCAGCATACTCGCCGCGACTACCACACGCACTCCGAACCTCGTCCAATGAAGGACAAATCTCATGGCAGTCTCCTTAGGCCCTGTGTCCCGGTTCATTATGGTTCTTCCGCCTTCAGCAAGATTGCCGCTTCTTCCGGAGTGGTGAAAACGGTGTAAAACTGGTCTTCGCGCTTGAACCTGTATGAATTGATATCCCTCGGAAGGATCTCCACATGCCAATGAAAACAATCGGCCGTACTGACGTTCTCTCCACCGAAGCCATCCCTCGTATTGGGCGAGGTATGAATCGCGACGGAATATGAGGCCGACACCTTCTCGATCCGCTTCATCGTATCCAGATAGACCTCTGCGAATTCTTCCTGCGTTGCTTTGTCGTCCCACGCTTCAAAGGCGGGTGTGTGGAGGCGGGGCACGATCCAGACTTCGAAGGCCACCCTCGAGGCAAAAGGACAGAGCACCACGAAGCGGTCGGTGAGTGTCACTATCCGTTTGGCCTGCCGTGTCTCCTGACTCACCACGTCGCATAAAAGGCACCTTTCCTTGAGCAGGTAGTGGTTCCTGGAGTTGGCGAGCTCCTGGGCGACCTGCTGAGGCACGATCGGTGTGGCAAGCACGTGAGAGTGGGGATGAAAAATAAAGGAGCCTGTGCCTTCTCCATGGTTCTTCGAGACCAGCACGTACTTGAACCGGTCGTCTCTTTTCAGGTCGAGGATACGCTCCGTATACATGTCCACCACAAGGGAGACTTCCGAAGGATCGAAGGCGGAAAGAGTCTTCACGTGAGATGCGCTTTCGACGATCAGCTCGTCCGCTCCCAGGTTCCCCATCTTATCGTAGAAGCCCTCGGCCCTTTTGTTCTCATCCGCCTCGACCTGAAACACCGGGTTGGCGGCCGAAAAACAGCGCAAGAGCCACCTCCCTTGATGGTCCCGTATCTCCCTTATCGACGGAGGAGTCATTTCTTCGTTGCCGGGACAAAAAGGGCACAGCCCCGCCGAGTTGGTCTTGGTCTTCTTGAAGTCCACCACCACCCAGTTGCCCCTCAAGGGATCTTTTCTAAACTCCGCCATAAAAGAACAATAACTCATGAATCGAGCCTTGTAAAGCTTTACCGCCTGGAAACCCGGGTTTTTCAGGAAGCGACCGAAAGCTCACGGGAAGAAGCGAATCGGCTATACTCGATAGGAAGGATCCCACCACGGCGCCCGGACAGGGCACCGGGCTTGAGCGCCGAAGAAGGACAAAACTTTGACAAGGCCCGCCATTCAAGGTTAAAATAGGTTTGTGCCATTGAGAATCTATAATTCACTTACAGGAAAAAAAGAAGGCTTCGTGCCCGTGACCGAGGGCAAGGTACGGCTCTACGTATGCGGAGTCACTGTATACGATCATTCACATATCGGCCATGCCCGGAGCGCCATCGTGTTCGACGCCGTTTCGCGCTACCTGCGCTCGATCGGCTTTGACGTGATCTATGTAAGGAACTTTACCGACATCGACGACAAGATCATTAACCGGGCTTCAGCCGAGGGACGGGATTGGAAAGAGGTAGCGGAGGAGCATATCGCCTCCTTTAGGGAGGATATGGCGAGCCTCGGGGTCCTTCCGCCCACCTTCGAGCCCAAGGCCACCGACCACATCGATGACATGATCGCGCTCATAAAGGAGCTCGTCGAAAAGGGATACGCCTACCAACTGGGTGGAAGCGTCTATTTCTCGGTGACCAAAGATAAGGCGTACGGCACGCTCTCGGGAAGGACCCTCGACGAGATGATGGCCGGGGTGCGCATAGAGGTGGACGAAAGGAAAAAGGATCCCCTCGATTTCGCTCTCTGGAAGGAATCGAAACCAGGTGAGCCTGCCTGGGAGAGCCCCTTCGGGAAAGGCCGGCCCGGATGGCATATCGAGTGCTCCACCATGAGCATCAAATACCTCGGCAACCCCTTCGACATGCACGGAGGCGGCAAAGACCTCGTCTTTCCCCATCATGAGAACGAGCGGGCCCAGGCCGAGTGTGCCACGGGACGGAAGTTCGTCAATTATTGGGTCCACAACGGCTTCGTCACCATGGAACGGGAGAAGATGTCGAAGTCCCTCGGCAACTTCCTGCTCATCAAAGACTTTCTCAAGCGCTATCATCCCGAGGTGCTTCGCCTTTTCTTCCTTTCAGCCCACTACCGTAACCCGATCGACTACACCGACAAAGCCGTGGACAACGCGGATGCGGCTTTGACCCGGCTTTATACCACTCTGGAGAGGGTCTCTGAAATAAAGGGAATAGACACCGTGTCGCCTCAGGCCAATGAAGAGATCGGGGTCTTGGAGGCGAAGTTCATTTCTGCCATGGAAGATGATTTCAATACTGCCTTGGCCCTTGCCTCTGTCTTTGACCTCGCCACTGCCATAAACCGCATGCTCGACGAGGGTAACCGCTCCGTCCTCCCCTTCGTAGTCCGGGGACGGGATCTCGTCGTCTCCCTCTCCCGTCTGCTTGGTCTTCTCTTAGATGACGTCGCCTCTTTCATGAATTTTCAGGCACGCCATCACCTTGCGGGGGTCGGTCTCGACGAGGCCGCAATCGAAGGGCTCATCAATCGCAGAGCAGAAGCCCGTCAAGGGAAGGATTTCAAGAAAGCCGACGAGATCAGGGACGAGCTTCTCGAGAAGGGTATTACCCTGCTCGATTCTCCGCAGGGAACCAAATGGAGAGTCAAAAAGTGACCCGTCCGGGCTCCTCCCCGTCCTGCATCACCGCAGACCCCTTCCGATAGGCCTATGCTGGAAAAGTGGGAGCTCCTTAGTTCCAGGGTAGATAAAGACTACGGGATCTTCAAGGTCAGGGTGGACTCGGCTCGCTCCCCGAGGACCAACAGGGTTAACGAATTCTACACTCTGGAGTCGGGCAAATGGGTCAACGTGATACCCCTCACGCCGGAAGGCGAGGTAGTCATGATACGCCAGTACCGACACGGCAGCCGCGAGATGAGCCTGGAAATACCGGGCGGCCTCGTCGAGGGGGAAGACCCGCGGTGCGCAGCTCTGAGAGAGCTGGTCGAAGAGACGGGCTATGAGGGAAGCCGGGTAACTTTTCTCGGCAAAGTGAGCCCCAACCCTGCCCTATTTAATAACCTCTGCTACACCTACCTGGTCGAAGACGCGAGAAGGACGCAGGGTCTGAACCTGGATGAAGGTGAGGACATAGAGGTCGATCTCATCCCCCTGGCCCGCATTCCGTCCCTCATCAGCGAGGGCAGGATAAACCACGCCCTCGTCATCGCCGCCTTTTACTTCTACTTGAACAGGAAGCCTTGAGGTAGTCCTTGACGACCTTCTCCGATATCCTCGACGTTATCGACAGCCACGTTCATTTGGGCTCCACGGAAACGATTCCCCTCGCCGCCGCTTACGACCGGGTTCTGGCAAGGTCGATCTCCTCCAGCAAGGCCGTGCCGCCCTTCGACGTGTCGGCCCTCGACGGATACGCTCTCAAAGGCGCGGGCACGCAATTTACTCTAAAGGGTCTCCTTTCTCCCTTTTCCGCCGTTCCTTCCCGCATGAGGGCGAAAGAGGCGTTCTTCGTGCCCACCGGAGGCCGCTTTCCACTGGGCGCGCGGTTTGTCATGAGGGAGCATGTAGTCGAGTCCGGGGACCTGGTAGAGGCAGAGACCGGCCTCGACGAAAGGCGAATCGTGAAGAAGGGGGATTGGCTCGCACGAGGAAAGGTTGTCATGAAACGCGGCGACCGGTTCACTCCCGAGACCATGGCGCTGGCTGCCCTCGCCGGGACGCGCGTCATTCACGTATACGGCCGGCCGTCAGTCGCCCTCATCGCCACGGGAAGCGAGCTGAAAAGCGGACTCATGGCCGACTCCAACGGCTTTCTGCTCGCAGGGCTGGTTCAGAGGGATGGCGGCGAAGTGGCCGGCATCTACACGGCGGACGACGAGATCGGTGAGATCTCCAGGATCGTGGAAGATGCACGGGGGGCTGATCTACTGATCCTCACGGGAGGAACATCCCAAGGGAAAAAGGACCTCACCAGAGAGGCGATGCGTCGCTGCGGTGCTCGCATCCTTCTCGACGCCCCACCCGTGATACCGGGAAAGACCATGGCCTTCGGCAGAAAAGGATCGACCCCCTTCTTCATCCTACCGGGTAATCCCAAGGCGATCCGCACCTTGTACGAAGTCTTCGTGAAGAGATGCCTCCACATTATAGCCGGGCGAGAGCCGCTGAGGAAGGAACAAAAGGTTCCCCTGCCCGAGGCGTTCAGGAAAGCCGAGGGGGTCATCTCCCTGGTCCCGGTGCTTCTCGAACACCGGGAGGAAGCCATAGCCCGCATGTATCCCGCAGAGCCGAACGGGTTCATCGTGCTCGAAGGGAAGCAGGACCTAATCCCCGCGGGGACGTTGGTGAAGGTGCTGGAGCCCTGAGGACCTTTTTGTCATAGGTCCTATCGGTCCTATAAGACCTATTCTTCTCCGTTGAAAAAACTGCCCGACGATAGGTTGCACAGTACCAAGTCGCGGCCAGACCCCATTGTCCGTCCTCCGGCCCGAACAGGCCTCATCTTGCCGGCGGCCCCTATCGCAGGGATACGGAACCCTTGATGGGAAGGTGATCCGAGGCGATGCGGGCTAGGCTGCTCCGATGAACCAGGGAGTGCACGAAGGCGTCCTCCGGCCATACGAAGATCCGATCGAGGGGAAGCACGGGGAGCCTCGACGGGAATGTGGGCAGCGAAGGTGATGTGTTGAAGGAGGCGCGCAGACAGGAGAGGGCCCTTGCCCGCGGGATCCATTCATTCATGTCGCCGAGCAGGATGGTCGGGCAGAGAAGTTCCTTCTCTCCGATAATGTCGAGGAGATTCATAACCTGCTTCTTTCGCTCTACCCTTCCAAGGCCGAGGTGGGCCACAATCACACGGACCCTCTTGCCGTGGCAGAGAAGGTCCACGTCCAGGGCGCCCCTGGGCCATTTCCCGGGAAGGCTCAGATCGATCTGGCGGGACGAGCAGACGTCGAAGCGGGTGAGCAGGGCGTTTCCGAAGCGGCGATGCCCCTTGAGCACGGTAGGGCCGGCTATCGCCTTCAGGCCGGACAAACGGGCCAGGTTCTCTATCTGATGCGCCCCATCCAGAGATACGGTGGAGAGGGCGACCTCCTGCAGGCCCAGGATGTCGACACGAAGCTCCCTGATCACCCTGGCGATCCGCTCCGGGTGATGGAGCCCGTCGAGTCCGACGCAACGATGAACGTTATAGGATGCGACATGGAGTAGATCGGTAACACTCTTGTCTTGATTTCTTTTCATTGCCTCGTACCTATTCCTGCCTTAAGCTTTCCGACAACGGGACACCGACCGCTTCCAGTGCTCTTCCGCGCACACACCCCATGATGGCAGGGCATTGGAAGAGTGATGACAAGCGCACCCGGGAATAGCCCGATGCCCTGTCGATCCGGAAATCGTTAGTGTCCTTAAGTTTATCCATTGTGAGTTGACCAGGTTGAGGATAAACATCGTAGTTCCGGGAAGTTATAATAACACAGAAAGGCGGGGACGTACAATGGGGGGTGGGAGCAGGGCACAGGCAAAGGCAAGGCGCGGCAAGGGCAAGGCATCTAAGGACCATTGCCCGTTGAGCGCGTATGGCACCCGATCCTCTCGCACATCAGGCTCCGCTCCCGACCACCGTAAGCTCCACTTGAGCTTGATGTGCATGGTGGCGTCCGAGCTAAAAGCAGTTCGAGCATGACACATCATCCTTCGGACCGCTCAAGCTCCGCTAACGCTGGTTAACGGTCGCTTAAGCAATATGTGCGAGAGGATCGGGTGCCATACGCTTATGGGACTGCCAGGGGGAAAATGCCTGTGCGCTGAAAAGAAGAAAGGGAATGGAGGGAATGTAACGGGCGGCCCGTAAGGCCGCCGGGCGATGGGCCACGGCATATCCACCCGGCCACTACAGTGGTGTCTAGTTCAGGTTCAGGAAAATCCAGGCCCTTGGGGTGTAATCTTCAAGGTCTGACCGACGAAAATGTTGGGGGCCCCTTCCTGCAGTGGTTATGTTCCACTATTCGCTTGCAAGCATCGATTGCAGGTGGTAATCAGTGGTTATTGAACGGCCATTTATGGCGACAAGAAGAGACGGTGATGCAGTCTTCATCATACAAAAAGCTACAATAGATTGGAGCGGCCATACAAGTTGTTGTGTATACTCAATTATTTGTGCATAAAGGAAAGATGATGCGAGAATCGGCTTACATCCACGGAACCCACCCCGAAGAGATACCCGTGAAAGCCTCCTCTTTCCGTGCTTATACTATATACGAACATGCGAACGTAACCCACCATCTGCCCACCTGCCTGCGCGGCACCTTCTACTCATGACCTCTCGTGGGGGGGAGAATGGATAGCAAGGATAGTATAGAGTTCCTGAATGGATCGCAGAGCCCGGGATATTCCTCTTTCCGGTGCGGACGCCTTACTATCCTGTACGGAATATTCATTCTGCTCGGGTCATGCCTGATCTGTCCTCACAGTCACCTCCTTTTCCATAACATTTTAGAAATGTTCAGCTTTTTGATAGCGTTTTGCATATTTGTGATCGCCTGGAACTCAAGACGGTTTCTCGATAGCATCTTGTCCCCTTTTCATCGGCATTGCTTTTCTGTGTGCGGGATTCATTGATATAGTTCGCACACCTGCTTACAGAGGAATGGGCGTGCTCCGTGGATATGACCCTAATTTACCTACCTAGCGCCAATGAGTCTGAAGGGACCGGCATGGGGCTGGCCAATGTCCGCCGGATCATCAGCCGACTCGGCGGCAGAACCCGGGCGGAGGGCGAAGTCAATCAGGGCGCGACGTCTTACTTTTCACTGCCTCAAACGAGGCCAGGGACTCGAACACGGGGACTCTATTGGGTCAGGGGGTTTGAAGGCTTTGGATGTCTTTTGCGATGGGGACTAGTTCGGAAAGAAAAGAGTTGGCGAATACCATTGAAATCCAGAAATCCGACACAGAACGGGGACGGGGACCGGCTTCCTGCACGCCTAAACGAGAAAAGAATCGAGACTCATTTCAAGGGAGGTTTGTCATGAATGAATCGAGTAAAGAAATCGAAATGGGATTCACGAAAGGCTTTTTTCCTGAACACGGCGACATCTGTCTGATCTATGAGAATGATGAGCAGCGCCGAAGGATCGTTTCAGAATACATGGCAGCCGGCATTAGACAGGGAGAACTGGTTCGGTATTTCGCGGACTCGACAACACCCGAAAAGATTCGTTCGTGGCTCCTGGAAATAGGGGTGGCGCTCCCGGAAGCCGAGCAAAATGGCGCTTTCACCATATCGAGAGCTGAAAGCGTCTACTGCCGAAGGAGAGTTCGAACTCAGGTAATGATAGACGGGACGGAACACCGATACGGCCAGGCCAAGGAGGCCGGTTATAGCGGCGTTCGCAGTTGTGGTGAGATGACCTGGGTGTTCAGAGGTATTCCCGGTTCCGACCGCTGGCTGGAGTATGAAGCTTTGCTTAACACCGTCACCGCCAAACTTTCCCCATACGGGGATGTGCCAATACGACGCCCGCTGACAGAGACACGCTGTTGAATGTGTCAGGTGATCTTATATAGCAAGGGCAGGTTGTAGGAATCCTTACTACACAAGGCCGGAGGAGTATCTGGCAAGCTAAGATAAAAGGAACGGGAGAAGAATATAGGACCTCCATGGGGAGCGACACGAGTGAGAGAGGCGGTTGGAAGAAATCGATGCCCGGTCCTGGTCAGATTATAGCGGCGCGGATCTCTGTTCGTGCTGCCGACCAGAAAGAATATCACCGAGTTTATGCGAAATCGTTGTCATGTATACAGGTGTACACTCCTGCCGCGTTTGCCTAGGACATTCCTCTTCACAGGAGGGGGCATTTGACGAAAAGCCATGCAGCGAGTGCGAAAACGCTCTGCAAAAGGAAGGAGAAACCGCTACTATCTCCAAGGATTTCGCATGCAAGTTGCAGGAATTACCACATTTTTGCGTTATTGCATTAGAAACGATTGACCGTCGCTTCGGTTTCTTGATCTTCCGCGTTGATCAAGCCGGATTGTTTGAACTATACAAACCTTTTGTTATTAACCTTGGAAATCTCGTCGCCCTTTCTCTGGAAAACCGTCTGCAAAAAAACGATCTGCAGCAGGCGCGAGACGTACTTGAACGAAGGGTAGCAGAGCGTACGGAACAGTTGGGAAGTGCCAACAGGCGCCTGAAAGAGGACATCACCGAACGTGAACGGGCCGAGGAGGCCCTCCGCCGCCTCAACCGCGAACTGCGAGCCATCAGCAACTGTAACCAGGTCTTGATGCGGGCAGAGAACGAGCAGACCTTGCTCAACGACATCTGCCGTATCGTTCACGACGAGGCCGGCTACCGCATGGCCTGGGTGGGGTATGCCGACAACGATGAGGCAAAGACCATACGCCCTGTCGCCTGGGCCGGGGTCGAGGATGGGTATCTCGCAACGGCCAATATCACCTGGGCCGACGCGGAACGGGGGCGCGGCCCTGGCGGCACAGCCATCCGGAGCGGCGAAACAGTCTATGTTCAGGATTTCACCACCGACCCGCGAATGGCCCCGTGGCGCGAGGATGCCTTGCAGCGCGGCTATCGCTCCACTATCGCCCTACCCCTTAAAGACGAGAGCGCGAAGGCATTCGGCGTTCTCCTCATTTATTCCATGGAGATCAGCGCATTTACCCCTGACGAACTCCGGCTTCTTGAGGAGCTTGCAGGCGATCTGGCATTCGGCATCAACGTGCTGCGAACCCGCAGCAAGCGTAAGGCGGCCGAAGAGACAGTCGGACGGTTGAACGCCGACCTCTCCGCAACCCTTCAGGCGATCCCCGACCTGCTGTTCGAACTGGATCAGACGGCACATATGTCAACATATGGGCGCGGAATCCGACCTCCTTGCACGGGAAAAAGAAGTCCTGCTTGGCCATACCGTCTCCGGTATGCTCGCGCCGGATGCCGCGCAAATCGTCATGGAGTCGATTCACGAGGCTGACGAAAAGGGCTCTTCCTACGGGAACACAATCTCCATCGAGCTTCCCGACGGCGCACGATGGATAGAGACTATCCAGATCCAAGAAGACCGGTGCCGATGCCCTTCCGGCCGCTTCATGAGTTGTCCCGTGATATCACCGGGCGTAAGAGGGCTTGTCGAGGAAGAGATCCGTAAACTTAACTAGGAACTGGAACAACGTGTCGGGGACCGTTCCATATAACGCCAGGCCGGCGAACAAGGTAGCTGGAGGCGTTGTGCGTACTCGGTGTCCCACGACCTGCGCGCGCCCTTGCGCCACATTGACGGCTTTCTGGAACTGCTCCGACAGCGGCTGCCCAAGACCCTCGATGAACAAAGTGAACACCACATGAATGCTATCGCCACTTCTGCAAAAGACATGGGAATACTGATTGATGATCTCCTCTCCTTCTCACGCATGGGGCGGTACTGAAATGTCCAAAGAGGCAAGTGGACCTTGCAAGCTCTGGTGCAGGAGGTAATCAGAGACTTTGAACCGGAGACCGCGGACAGATCCGTCCGCTGGCAGATCGCTGACCTTCCCGTGGTCAGAGGAGATCAGGCCATGCTGCGGGTAGTGCTGGTCAACTTGATCTCGAACAGCTTGAAATTCACCCGGCTTGTACGCCGGCAGAAATAGAAATAGCCGGGAGTCCGGCCAGGAAGGTGAAACCATCCTCTTCGTGCGCGACAATGGGGCGGGCTTTGACATGCAGTATGCCGACCGGCTCTTCGGCGTCTTTCGGCGCCTGCATCGGGCGGACGAATTTGAAGGCATCGGGATCGGCCTCGCCAACGTCCGCCGGATAATCACCAGACACGGCGGCAGGACCTGGGCGGAAGGGGAGGTCGACCACGGTGCGACGTTCTGCTTCTCTCTGCCTTCGAAAACGGAGGGACAATGAATACGGATTCGCCGCTCAAACGGATGCTTCTGGTGGAAGACGATCCGAAGGACGTCGAGCTTACGCTCACCGCACTCGCAGATTACCACCTCGCCAACGAGATTGCGGTTGCCTGCGACGGGGTTGAAGCGCTTGATTATCTCTATCAACGGGGGTCCTTCTCCACCCGCCCCGAGGGGAACCCTGTCGTGATCCTGCTCGATATCAAGCTGCCCAAGCTGGATGGCATCCAAGTCTTGAGGCACCTCAAATCGGACGAGCGTATGCGTTCCATTCCCATCGTCATACTGACATCCTCCTGTGAAGATCGCGATCTGGACGAGTGCTACAAGCTTGGTGTGAACGCCTACGTCGTGAAGCCCGTTCGATTCACGGAGTTTGTTGACACCGTCAAGACAATCGGTGTGTTTTGGGCTCTCATCAATGAACCGCCTCCCGGCAGCGTAAGGAAGGGATGACCGGGGGCGCTCGTGTCCGCGCGTGCGCGCCTGACATGGCGCTGTGGGCTTCACTGCGTCATCTTTTTGTCGATGGGTCCTCTCTATTTCTGGTGCATTTTTGTGCGCAACAGGCCGGGGAAAGCCGTTTTTGAACCGACGGGAGCAAGAATACATCCTTCAGTCGAGCCCGAAGGAACACTCTCAGGCAGACAGGCGGAATAGATGGGCCGGATCGATGCCCTGATCCTGGTCAGACGGGGCATGTTGGCCCTGGACACCAACACCCGGGTCTAAGACCCGGCCGGTGTCGGAACATCCTTCCCTAGTCCCCCGCTTGCAATCCTTGCGCTGGATGGACGTGTGCTCCACGGAAAGTGACCGAAATCACGTCCGGGCCTCATTGGTTCTATTGCAGCACTATACCGGCATTCCTCAAGAATTCTTGAACGTCGAGGGGCATCATTTGTAGGTGAATGTACTACGTGTAGGCAGTGGAAATCTTGTTCTGCCTTTGGCGGCCTTCAGGGACGCCGCTCTTATTCAATTGGTGCTGGTGTGCGCATCCTATGAAGGCCGGAGCCGCGCTCTCTTTGATGATACGGCGACCCGTGCCACCGGCCGGTCGGATGGGAGGGATCGTGAGCTGTGGATGGGCTGTCGTGCCTCATAGACCGCAGGCGTACTTAACGTACGCCGGGGCGTCATGAGGTGCGGCAGAGCGCCGCAGATCGCGATCTCTCCCAGCCGACCGGCCACACCTCGTGCCCTCACTCGTCCCCTTGCCCCTTTGACTCCCTGGACTCTTTCCGAGAAGCGCATCGACAAACAAATCCGCTGTGTGCCCCGGGCCGGCGCGGCCGCTTACATTGCGGCCATTCGCCGATTATAATAGTATTGGTAAAGAACAGGGGTGCCATGGATACAACGGATCAGATACCTGACGGAGAATTGCTCATCTCTTTGCGAATGGATTTCATGCAGGCCCTTCAGCGGGATGACTTCAGCCGCATAAACCGCGTCATCCTACCCCTTTTTCTCGGACGCTTCCGGCAGCATTACGAAGAATACGCGCGGAACTGGAAGAGCGTCTCCGTCACCCACGGGTCGGTCAGGCTGGTCATCGACCCGCATCACAGGGAGGAGATGGAGATCGAATGGGCGGAACACGTGCTCAAGGGCGAAATCGATCTGATCCTCTGAGACTGGTTCTCGTGTGCCTATCAGGAAAGGGATTCTTTGCCGTTCGCCCGTCTTTTTCCCCACCAGAGGATGACCCCGCTCGCGACGTAGAGAATGATCGTCAGGGCCAGCAGGACTTCCGAGAGGGGCCGCTGGAGAAAGCCCGCACGAAAAAATCCCGCTTCCGCCAGTTCGCCGGCACACAGGATCACAATCGCCATGGCCCAGAACCGTAAAATCCTTGCCATTTCCTTGGCGCTGACCCGTTTGGTCAAAAACCCATCGAAGAGGGAGCCTATGTTCCTAAGGGATTGCCTGTTCGGGAACAGGAGGGGCGTCTCGAGTATGTAGTCTGAGAAGGCGGACCCATAGGTCTCGAAAAGGGTGCGCTCTTCTTTCCCCATGGTCGGACCATAAGCCCAGAAGAACAGGAACAGGTAGATGAGGACCATGTAACGGCTGCCGCTCAACAAGCAAAAGCAGCAATCGACGAGGAAGTTGGCCAGGTAGTAGGGATGACGCACGATGGCGTAAATCCCCTCCTTGCAGAGGACTTTGTTCCGTATGAGAACGCCCTTTGTGAGGAAGTGGATGAAGCTCCCCGCAGCAAGCAGGATAAAGGCGACCGCGACCTCGGTGCAGGTCGGCCGAAGAAAGAAGGCGCAGGCCACCGAAAGGACGAAAATTACATCTCGGAGCCGGCTCCTCGTCAGAAAGCCTTCGGTCTCTTCGCGAGACATCCTATTGCTACCCCCTACCCCTTCAGCGGTGGATCCGACAAATGCATCGGTTATTATGCCCTCTTTCGGGGACCGGGGTCAAATCATTTCGGCACCCTCGGCCTATTCTTCCCAATCGGTGATTGGAACGGTGAGGCCTCCCGTCGGGAATACGGCCACCCGGGCCTCGGGGTATGCGCCCTTCAGGAGGTCCATACCTGCCTCCAGCGAGTCGGCATATTCCAAGCCAAGGGTGGAGGCAGTCTCTTTCGACAGCATGGGGCAGACTATGACTGTCCGCATCGCGGATCTGCGGATCGCGTAAGACATGGCCAGATTGAACTCTGCCGATTGGTCGGGCAGAAAAGGCATGCCCTTGGACATGGCATCTACCACGAAGGGGATCGGATCGTGGTGAGATTTCTCCTTCACCTCATTGAAGCACCGAAAAAACGCATCCGGCACCGGGGCCACCATGGGAGCTACCATGAGGATGGCGCCGCCCTCTCTCGTCACGATATCGGGAACAGCAAGGCCTTTGTACATTTGTATTCCGTGGGTGTGGGGATAGCTCGAGACAATCGATATATCGACCTTTTCGCTGAACCGATGGCCGAGCTTGTCGTAGCACATACCTACGGCCGCACCGAAGGCCTCCTCCAGGCTACCGGCCACCATGTTCGCGACCTGCCCCTCACGGTCATAAACGGTGTCTATGGTGAGATCGAGCCCGATCGTTCGGGCAATCATCATACAGTCTTCGTGGAAGGGGTTGGTCTTGGCCAGTCCTATCCTCGACCGTGGGTGTATGCCCCGTCGCATGTGATGGGTCCGAATGAAGTCTATATCGCAGATACCGGGCATCAGAAGCTTGGGCCCACCACCGTAACCCGCCATAGGATGGGGAAGGATCGAGCTCACTCCTATCTTGATCTCGGCTTGCTCGACAACAGGATTGATCTTCACCACCCTGCCGTCCTCCAGGTGCACGGGAACGAGGTCGGCTTGCCACGCATTGTGCTGAACTATTCTGTAAGTGGAGACGACCTGTTTCCCCAGCCTCGCTTCGAGTGCCTCCCTCGCCAGGGGCACATGAGTCCCAAGGGCCACGACAATCGTGACTTTATCTTTCGGGCAGCCTGACTGGGTGAGGAAGGGAAGCAGGACGTCGAGGATTTCCGCCACGGGGGTCGGGCGGGTGGAGTCGTCTACGAGCACTGCCACGCTCTTCGCTTTCGCGAGTCTTTCCTTCAATGCCGGGACGCCGAGCGGGTTGTCGAGGGCACGGGCCGTCATCTGCCTCACGGTCGGCACTGTTCCTTCATCGATGCTTTCGAGAAAATGAAGGGCCACCCATCCCTGAGGCAGCAAAAAAGGATGTCGTTGGCCTGGGCCAAGGGTCAGATAGTAGTTTTCATTCATGTCTTGACTCCATTAGAGTGACATAGGTTGTATACAATATACTCTACAGACTCATGTTGCCTCCCGTCAAGAATAAAAAAGGAAGGGCAAAAGGAAGGTATGGTTCTGGAGGGGGAAAGTCCCTGAATTCTCTGGCTGACTTGAATGGGTTCATTGTTCTACCGGCCTAAAAAGGTTCCTTATCGACGGAACCGATTCAACCGGTAGAACCGATCGCTTCAGCCGTCCTACCGGGCGGCATGTCTCCTAGTTTCGACGGTCTGTTTCATAAATTCGATCAGGGCAAGATCGGGCTTGGAGAACTGGCCGTCGGCCCCCACCGCTTCCCCTTTATGGGCCAGTTTATCGGTGATCAGGGAAGAGAAAAGGACCACGGGGATCGTCCTGAGTATGGGATCGTCCTTTATTCTTTTGCAGAGATGGTATCCGTCCATTCCCGGCATCTCGATGTCGGTAAGGACGATGTCAATCGAATCGTTCAAAGGCGCGCCGTCACTCTCGTTCTTGCTCTTGATCTCGGTAAGGTGTCCCCAGGCCTCGTCGCCGTTCGTGACCGACTCTACCACGAAGACCCCGTGTTCTTCCAGCCGCCGTTTAATGGTGCTGCGGATGGTGTGGGAATCGTCTGCGTGCAATACCCTTATGGGCACGAACTCTTCACTCACATTCTCACCCTCCCCATTCGTCTCCGATATGGCAAGGGCGGAATTGAGGTCTCCTATCGCCTTTTCCAGATCGAGGAGAAAGACGAGCTTATTATCCAGTTCTATGACGCCCGTGACCGAGTCGCTCAGGCCCTCGGTATATCCCTCGAGTGGCCTTATATCGCTCCAGGTGGCCCGGTGAATTCTCGTGACCCCGGAAACCAAGAAAGCGGTGACCGTGCTGTTGAACTCCGTAATCAGTACCTTGCCCTGGCTAGTCTCCACTTTCTTCCTGCCCAGCCATTCCGCCAGGTCGAGAAGGGGCACGATCTTGTCCCTGTGGTTGAAGATACCAGTGGCAAAAGTCCCTTTCAGGTGGGGCGGTCTCATTACCTTCGTGGGCATCGGGATTATCTCGAGCACCTTGGCTACATTCACTCCGTAATAACCCTTGTACTCCCCTTCATCGATGAACAGCTCCAGGATCTCTACTTCGTTGGTGCCCGTCTCAAGCAGGATATTCGACATGCCCGTTCCCATAGTCTCCCCTTATACGCCTTTATTACCGCACCGTCTGCGAGGTCCGGCTGTCCTAAAGCCCGGTGGCCGTGCCGCCCTTTCTTCCGGTCGGACGCATAGATACTTTATCGGAAAGGATGGAACGCAACTTAAACCGGGACTCCGCCGGGAAGTCTCCGGAGAGAGAAGACTTTGACCGCAAAAAAGAGGAAATGGGCGGCACACGTCCGTTCTATCGAAAGATGCCGCCCCTTGCTCATTGAAAAGGTCTATCGTCCGGAAAGGCCGGCCGCGAGACTTTGAATCGATTTTGCCGCTTCTTTCAGGCCGTCGGACTGGGCTTTCGTGAGGGACAGCTCAACGATCTCCCGCACACCGCTTCTGCCCAACCGGACCGGAACCCCCATGCTTACGTCCGAAAAGCCGTATTCGCCGTTCAGAATAGCCGAACACTGAAAGATTTTATCGGATTCGTTCAGTATTGCCCCGACGATCTCGGGTATGCCCACGGCACAGGTCCAGCCGGTTGTTCTTACGTCACCCGCAAGGCGGGTAAAGGTCGAGAACCAGTCCCGCATCGATCGGCCCAATTCCTCTTCCTGCTCGGCAGTAAACCGGACTGGCTTTGACCGCAGAGTAACCCGGTCAAAAAGGTGCACCTTCGCCGGACCGTGTTGCCCCAGTACTATGGCGTCGATCTCGGAGATCGGGGCTTTCAGGAGGTCGGCGACGGCGTACCGGAAACGATAGGTGTCATTCCAGGAATAGCCGACGAACTGCCGTGGCTCCAAGCCCGACAGGCGGTAAAGAATGTAGTTGAAGACATCCATAGGATTCGTCACGGTTATAACGATTGTCTTCGGGCAGTGCGTGACTATCCGGCTCGCCAGCTCACGAGCAATCTCTACGTTCGAAGCGATCTTAGGCAGGACCGAAGGAGGCCCTCCAGGTGCGGCTGCGGCCATGATCACGACGTCGCAGCCCTCGAGGTCCGGCCAGGTGCCATACCGGACGACCGTGCCGCTCGTCTCCCGCACCCCCTGCTCGATGTCCATAGCATGGCTTCGGCCCAAGTCTTCCCGATTATCGATCATAATCAGTTCAGAGACGATCTGCCGCTCTGCCAGCGCAAATGCCGCGGCAGATCCGACGCCCCCGGCCGCGCCTATGATGGCGAGTCTTGTACCCATGGTGTAGCCTCCCTTCTTGTTTGAATTATAGCGGGTCTTCTTTGACTCTAAGGAGTCCTGTAGGTCTTATCGAACTTATCGGACCCGTTGAGAGCATGATCGGCAAAGACATCAGCCCGACGTTTTCCGCCCATTCATATTCCCCATCCTATATTGAGCTTCCCTTTGGTGTCAAGGCCTAACGCATATCCGGCTCCTGTCTTGGCTGCCGCCGCGGGGCCTGCTCCTCGAAAACCTGCTCTCCAAAAGGAACAAAAAGGCCTTGACAAACAATATGTCATCTGGAATAGTGGTCACCATGCACCCGACGGGGTTGCATACCAGAACGGTTGATAATAGCGGCGGCCTGAAGGCCGCCCATTACATCCCCTCCTTTCCCTTTTCCCCCCCAGTGCACAGGCATTTGCCCTTGGCAAGTCCATAAGCGTATGGCACCCCTTCCTCTCGCACATATTGCGGAGCGACCGTTAACCACCGTTGGCTTAAGGAGAGCGGTCCGTGAGGATGATGTGCGTGCTCGAACTCGGGGCACCCAGCCCTAAGGCTGGGTCGGACTTGGACGCCACCGCGCACATCAAGCGAACTGGAGCCTTACGGGGGTCGGGAGCGGAGCCTCATGTGCGAGAGGAAGGGGTGCCATACGCTTCCCGCAAGCAGTGGTCCTTAGATGCCTTTGCTTTGCCTTTGCTTTGCCTTTGCCTTTGCCCTCGCCTGTGCGTTGATTCTGCCTCCTCCTCTGTGCTATAAATTGCCATGTTCGTCGATTCTCACTGTCATCTGGAATTGGAAGAATACGACGACGACCGGTCGGAGGTCATCGCCCGGGCCCTTCATGCCGGCGTCTCGCAGATGGTCACCGTCGCCACGGAAGAGCGGTATTTCGCGAGGGCCATAGAGATCGCCGAGACCCACCACGAGGTGTACGCCGCGTTAGGCGTGCACCCCCACAACTCGGCCGATTACTCTGACGCCCTCGAAGAGCGCATCAAAGGATATCTCGCACATCCGCGGATCGTCGGGTACGGGGAAATAGGCCTCGACTTCTACAGGGACTATGCACCGCGGGACGTCCAGGCGAACGCCTTTAGAAGGCAGATAGAGGTGGCGCGGTCCGCGGGCCTGCCGATCATAGTCCATTCGAGGAATGCCAAGAAAGAAACCCTGGGAATACTGATTGATGCGAACCTCCGGGACCACAAGACCATAATCCACTGCTACTCATACGATCTGGAAACGGCTAAAAAGATGCTCGATATGGGCTTTTTCCTCTCCATACCGGGCACGGTGACTTACAAAAATTCCACTCTCGGCGATATAGTGCGCTACGTGCCCGCGGACAGGCTGCTTTCCGAAACGGATGCGCCTTTCCTCTCGCCACAGCCTTTTCGGGGCAAGAGAAACGAGCCGGCCCACGTCAGGCTCGTGGCCGAAGAGATAGCCCGGATAAAACAGATGTCGATAGATGAAGTGTCGCGCCTTCTGGCCGACACCTTTGCCCGCATCTTTCTGGCCGGAGAGGAGTGACCCATGAAGCCCGCGATCATCATCGTCGACATGCTGGAAGACAATTACGGGAAGGAAAAGGACCCCGAGAAGGAAGAGGTCAAGATCATCGGACCGGTGCGGGAGTGCCTGAAGAAATGCCGGTCCCTCTCCATACCCGTGATCTTCGCCTGTGACAGTTATATAGAGGGCGACTTTCTCTTCAGGGGAAGGATGAAGCCTCACGCCATGCGCGGCACACCGGGCGCGGCGGTCCTCGCCGACCTCGAGCCTGAACCATCGGACATAATCCTCCCCAAACGGCGTTTCAGCGCTTTCTTCAAGACCGACCTCGATCAGACCCTCAGGACCCTAGGCGTCGACACGGTCGCCGTCGGCGGCATCAACACACATGTCTGTGTCCTCGCCACCGCCCTCGATGCCCTCGCTCACGACTTTTACACGATTATACTCGAAGACCTGAGTGCCGCGTACAAACGCGAGATCCACGACCACTGCCTCGACGGGTACCGGAAGATGTTGATCTATCCCCTGCTCAAGGTGGCCGGGTCGCAGGAATTTCTGGACTCCTTCGCCCATGGCCCGGCATAAGCTACTCATCTCCGTGCTCCTCGGGGTCTTCATCGGCCTGGTGGGAGCGGTCGTGGCCCTTTATGTCGGGCAGCACGGAACACGAGTCGTGCAGACCGCAGAGGTCGTGGACAGTGACAGGGTCTCGATCTTCTTTCCCGATGACCAGGGAAAACTGGTGCGAAAGATGGTGGAGGTGCGAAAAAAGCTTTCAGATAAGGCGCGGGCCGACACGCTCCTCAGCGAGTTGAAAGATGCGGGCACTGTTCCGGACCTGCTCAGGCTCTATGAGGTGGCCTTGGGCAAGGATGGTGTGTTATACTTGAATCTGTCGAAGGAGTTCATCGACCGAGACACCCCCGAACGAGAGATCACCATGACCTACGGTCTGGTCGATTCCTTTATTGAAAGCTTCCCCGGCGCGCAAAGCGTGCAGATACTGGTGGAAGGGCAGCCTGTCTACACGAGAAGCGGGGTCCTCTACATCCTGGAACCTCTTCGATTCAATAAGGAACTATTGGAGGAATAGATGCTCGATCCCAAACTCATCAGAGAAAAGCCGGATATCGTGAGGGAAAGTCTGAAAGTGCGGGGCACTTCTTTCGATCTCGACCGTCTGGTCAAGCTCGATGGAGAAAGGCGCGACCTGATCAAGGAAGTGGAGGGACTGAAAAACCGGAGAAACGTCACTTCCGATGAGATCGCCAAGCTCAGGAAGTCCGGGGTCGACGCCCAGGCACAGATCGCAGAGCTCAGGAACGTCGGGAAGCAGATAGAGACCCTGGAGCAGGACCTGAGGAAGGTCGAAGGGGAATGGGAGCTCGCGAGCATGGAAATCCCCAACATACCCCACGGCTCAGTCCCGATCGGCTCGGGCGACGAGCAAAACGAAGTGGTCAAGGTATGGGGGGAGAAGCCTGCTTTCGCCTTCGAACCCGTTCCCCATTGGGACCTGGGTGAGCGCCTGGGAATACTCGATTTCAAGAGGGCGGCGAAGATTACCGGCTCCAGGTTCACCCTTTACAAGTCCTACGGCGCGCTCCTCGAGCGGGCCCTCATCAACTTCATGCTCGATCTCCACACGATGAAGCACGGCTATACCGAGGTCCTCCCTCCCTTCATGGTCAACAGGGACAGCATGACCGGGACGGGACAACTTCCCAAATTCGAGGAGGAGCTTTTCAAACTGGGAGACCCGGATTATTTTCTCATTCCCACGGCCGAGGTGCCGGTCACCAATATCTTCAGGGATGAGATTTTGAAAGAGAGCGACCTGCCTGTCAAATATGTGGCCTACACCCCCTGTTTCAGGAAGGAGGCCGGGGCCCACGGCAAAGATACCAGGGGACTCACCAGACAGCACCAGTTCAATAAGGTGGAGCTCGTCAAGTTCGCCCTGCCGGAAAATTCCTACAATGAGCTCGAAGGCCTGCTCCTCGACGCGGAGGACGTGCTGAAAAACCTGAACATTCACTACCGCGTCTCAGTGCTCTGCACAGGCGACCTCGGTTTCTCCTCGGCCAAGACCTATGACATCGAGGTCTGGCTGCCGGGACAGAACATCTACCGGGAGATCTCGTCGTGCAGCAACTTCGACGATTTCCAGGCTCGAAGGGCGAGGATCAGGTATAAGACAGGCAAAGGAAAGACCGAGTTCGTCCACACCTTGAACGGCTCGGGCCTCGCCATCGGCAGGACTGTCATGGCGGTTCTGGAGAACTATCAACTCCCGGACGGCACCGTTGAAGTGCCTGAAGCGTTGCGCCCCTACATGCATGGAATGCGAACGATAGTAGCTGTCTAGGATTACATAGAGCGGATGCGTATATTCAATCGCGATCCGTCCATGTCCGCTTGCGTCCGGCTGACCTGCTAGTGCGAACTGAGCGGGGAGGCTCGGCGGGCTTAGCCCGTCGAGGGGGTGCTGAACTCCAACCTAGGATTCGAGCTTCGCGAGCAGCCGATCAGAAGCCCGTCTATGCGGTCTATCATCTCCGGCTCCCTCTCCACGTCTGCTATCCGTATGAGCAGGTCCCGGGCCGATATTTCAGGAAACTCGCAGATCCGCTCGACGACACGCTCCCTCGTTGCCCCATCCCCCATATCCGAAAGGATCTTCATGAGCGCGACGATTGCCCTCCTCTTGCCCGCCGCGACGACGTAATCGGCGAGGAGGCCGCGTAGCTCAGGTTCCCTTTCCTTTGGAAGGAGGGCCAGAATGGGGTTGATGATGCCTTCGCCCGACACATAGGGCAGCAGTCTGATGGCCTGCTCGCGCGTATACAGGTCCTCAGCGGCAAGCAACTGCAGAAGGGCCGCACCGTCGAGGCTGCCCGACTGCTGCTTCGTATTTTCGATAAAAGCCGTCCAGTCCCTCCTGAGAGGGACCATGCTCGCGACGATCAGCCCTGCCTCCACCGTTGAGAAGATCATCCGTTCCCGAAGCCCCTCTATCAAGTCGAGTTCTTCGGCAGCGAGAAGGCGACCCTCTCCCACGGCGTCTGCGAGCTTGCGGCGGATCGCCCATTTATCAAGGGAGCGGCTCAAGTCAATGCGCTCCCTCAGCAGGTCCCGCACGTACCGGCCCGTAAGTGCATAGAAGAGGCCTCCGCCAAACTCATGGCGCCGCGCCACTCCGTTTTTCTCCAGAAACTCCAGGGCACGGTCGATCTCCTCTTCGGGCATGCACGTGTCCGCAAGGATATCTTCCTTCGTATACCTCTTGAGCATCCCGTCGATCTCCCCTGCGAGCACGCCGACCACATCGACCAGGGATTCCCTCTCCAAAGCGGCCCTCACCACTTCATCGACACCCGTCTTCGACCCGTTTCCTGCCTGTCCATCCGATACAGGCTTGCGAACATCGATCGCAGGTGCGCGACCAGGCTCGTAAACCGCCCGGAGGCTCGTCCCCCTGAAGGGCCTGTACCAGTCGAAGAACGACCCCTTGTCACCGACGATAATGAGGTACGTGGCCTCATTATCGATGCAGAACTCGACAAGCCGCTCCAATTTGTCCAGCTCGTCTTCTTCAACGTTTTTCAGCCTCTCGCATCCATCGATGACGAAAAAGCACCTGCCCCGAGGCAGCAGCTCTTTACACATGGAGACCATATCGACCGCTCTCCCCTGCGGGGTCGAAGTGGCCCGCCCAGGGTTTCCCGTATCTGGTGCATCGGCCTGTCCCACACCTCGGTGTGAAAAACATTGGGCGACATACGGCGCAGCTGGGGCACCACGAATGAATCGACGAGGGTACTCTTTCCCGAAGTCCCGTCGCCCACCACAACCACGTGCCCATATCGAAAAAGCTTGTCGAGGAGGCGTGAGGCTTCATCCCATGCGTCAAAGGATGCACCCTCAGAGGTTTCGAGGGCGGAAAGGACGGAGGCGTTCGCATTGACCGGAGGCAGACCAGTGCCCCCGGCCGTGTCCCAGACGATCTGTCTGTACTGAAAGCCGAGCCTTCCATTCACCGTCTCCCTGAAACGCCTGAAGATGTACTCGACATAAGGCTTCACGCGGGACATCACGTGTTCCTCATAGGGTGTTTCGGGCGTGCAGCGGATAAGGATGGTCCCTGCCCTGCTGTCGATCTCGACTGACGCCTTTTCGCAGCAGAGGCGGAGATCACGATTCTGTCCCATCCTGAGGTGCGTATGAACGGCATCCGGAGAAAACAGGTCCCACATGAGGTGGGCGAAATTGAAGATCTCCCCGAGGGCCCTTCCGTTTCTGACGATGGCCTTACGCGTATCTTCCCGGATTTCCCACTCGAGAGGTATCTTCTTTACCGAGAAGATCAGGGAATTGACGAGTTCCAGGGCTTTTTCGGGGATCGCGATCCTCTTGCCTATCTCGTCGTTGAAAAAGAGTCTCCTGGCCGGTCCCTCCATCTGATCGAGGAGGTCCCTGTTCGCGCTCCATTCATAGCGGCCCGCCACACCCAGGTCGTGAAAGTAGAGCGTGCACAGGAGCACGAAGATTTCCCCCGAAAACATCTCTTCTCTCCGGTCCGTAGGCTCAGGGAGGAGTCGTTCGACGAAATCCTTTAATTCTTCGATGTGCCTTTGAAGGGGGGAAGGCGCGGGCGGGAATACGGAACCTTCGCAGAAGGCTACGAGGTCCTCGAACTTCTGATAGAGCTTCAGCTCCCTTTCTTTGTCCCTGAGAACCGTTTCGAGCTTCGATTGCATTTAAGTTTACTGCCGTTTGCGTGAAACCCCGTCAACCTCTCCAGTGCCTTTCCGCTTCCATTCGATCAGGACTGCACTGAAAAGCCCCATATCGATTCGGCTTAAAGCGCGCTGGCACGCTCCCGGAGCAAGAACTCCTTAAGAGCCGAGGCTTGCAAAAAACCACCTGGAAAGTCGCCGGTCGGCTGGCTATGCTCTCTTTCTCCACAGATAGATGAGAGGGCTTGCCACGAATATCGACGAATAGGTGCCGACCAGCACGCCGATGAAGAGGGCCAATGCGAAATCGAACAGGACCGGGCCGCCGATAACGATAAGCGCAGCCAGCACGAGAAGCACCGTGAGGGAGGTGATAAGGGTCCTGCTCAAGACCTCGTTGATGCTCGTGTTGATGACTTCGCCCAAATCCGCCTTGGACTTCATCTTGGCCATGTTGTCCCTGATCCTGTCGTAAACGACGACAGTATCGGTGAGGGAATAGCCGGCGATGGTGAGGAGCGCCGTGATGAAGAGGATGTTCATCTCAAAATGGAGCAGATAGAATATGCCGAGGAGTGCGAGGACGTCATGAAAGGTGGCGATCGTCGCCGCCACGCCGAAAACGAAATTGAACCTCCAGGCGATGTAAATGACTATGCCGAGGAGGGAAAGGACTATCGCGATGATCGCATCCCGTTTCAGGGTCTTGCCGACGCTCGATCCCACCATGTTGCTCTCGAGCACCTGAAACTTCTTGTCCGGGAAAGCCTTGGTAATGATGCCACTGATCTTGTCCTGCACCCTCACGGGTCCCGTTTCGAGGAGCTTGGTCTTGATGAAGAAGTCGTTCTTCCCCGTCACCTGCTGGATCTCCGCGTCGGCTATGCCCCCTGTGGTCAAGGCGTTTCGAAGATCGCCGATAGCGACGGGCTGGTCGAAGCGAATCTGCACGCTCGTTCCACCCGTGAAATCGACGCTCAGGTTCGCCTTGCCCGTGGCGACCATGATGAAGCCCAACAGTCCGAGTCCCACGAGCACGGCCGACAGCACAAAGGCCTTGTTCCGCAGACCTATGAAATCGATAGCGGTCTTTTTCGTTATCTCTCTAAATTTCATCAGATGCTCAGACTCCTCGGTTTATACTTGGCGATTACCCAATCGAAGATCGCCTTCGACCCGAAGAAGGCGATGAACAGGTTGATGACGATGCCGATGCTCAGGGTCACGGCAAAGCCCTTTATCGGGCCCGTTCCGAAAATGAAAAGGACGAGGGCCGTGATGAGGGTGGTGACGTGGGCGTCGATGATGGTAACCCACCCTTTGGCATAGCCGCCGTCTATGGCTGCCCTCACAGTCTTGCCTAGCCTCATCTCCTCGCGGATGCGCTCGAAGATGATGACGTTCGTATCGACTCCCATACCCATGGTGAGGATGATGCCGGCGATGCCGGGAAGGGTCATGGTGGCGTGTATCAGGGCGAAGGCCCCGAGCAGGTAGACCAGGTTGAGAAAGAGGGCGATATCGGCGACGACTCCCGAGCCCTTATAGTAGTAGACCATGAAAGCTATTATCAGCAAGCCCCCGAGGATCGCGGCCTGCACTCCCCGCCTGATGGCGTCCTGTCCGAGGGTGGGGCCCACGGTAATGTTCTGTATTACGTTCACAGGCGCAGGCAGGGCCCCTGCCCGGAGCACGATGGCCAGGTCCTTTGCCTCGTCAGGGGTGAAGCTGCCCGTGATCTGGGCTTGACCGCCGGATATGCGCTCCCTGATGGAAGGTGCGGAGTAGACCGTGTTATCGAGGATGATCGCCAGCCGCTTCCCCACGTTCTCGCCTGTCACCTGGTCGAAGATACGGGCGCCTTCGCTGTTGAAGCTTATGCCACGTAGGGTCCGTTGTTTCCTATGCCGCCACCCCCCAACTTGACCTGGGCGTCGGTGAGCAGCTCACCCGTGAGAATCGTCTCCTTCTTCACGAGTATGGTGGAGGTCGTCGTTATTCCCGTCTCCGGGTTCCTTTCCCTGTAGGGAAGCAGCTCGTCGCCTTCAGGCAGCGGGCCGCCGGGAGTCGCGCCATGCGATTCGTCGACGAGCTTGAACTGAAGCTGTGCCGTCCGGCCGATGAGGGCCAAGGCCCTTTCCGGGTCCTTGATACCGGGAAGCTCGACGAGGATCTCATTCTCCCCCTGTTGCTGGATCACGGGCTCCGACACGCCGAGTTGGTCTATTCTGTTCCTGATCGTCTCCAAGGCCTGATGGACGGCATTGTCCTTCAGACTCGCGAGCTGGGTCATGGTATAGGATATATCCAGATAGAGATCGGTCCCTTCCGTCCTGCTTCCGCTCTCCCTGAACTCGGGCAGTTCCTTGCCCAGGAGGTTTTCGAAGTTCTGCCGCTGGTCCGTCTTGACGGCCACGGTGATGCGGTCCGATTTCCGGTCGAGGGCCGTAAACCTGATGTTATCCCGTATCATGCCTTCCTTGAGCTGGTCGGCCTTCCGGTCGAGGAGTTGCTCCATCATCTTGCTCATGTCGAGTTGGAGCAGAAGGCGCATGCCTCCCTGCAGGTCGAGCCCGAGGTGTATCTTCTCCGAAGGGAGGTACTCTTTTACCGTCCCCGTCAGTTCCACAAAATTGGGAAGGAGAAAGACCACGGCCACCACCAGGAAGACCAATATGAGAATTGCTCTCACTTTCAATGATAATTTCAGCACGTAAATAACCTCATTTTACTGGCGATTAGGGCACAAAGAAAGTCAATAAGGGTATACCGGCGTCTCTTCCTTGTCAAGGGAATTGTAAGGTTCTCCACCGACAAAAGGCGCTTTCCACCTCCCGTCAGGCAATGCCCGGAGAACCTCTATCTACCTTCAGCTCTTCGGCCCCGTACAAGGGCGGCCTACTGAGCCTTACCGATTCCGGGCGACCACGGTATTTCACGTTCCAGGGCCCGGACGCTCGGTATTTCTAACATTTTTGAAGAAAAAATACAACTCACGCGACCCGTTTCTTCTTCTCTCCCTTCTTCCCGAAGGTGGCCTTTCCGAGGTCGTTGACGTCCACCGTGAGAGTATCCCCGTCCCGGACCTCGCCCTTTAGTATGTAAAGGGCGAGCTCGTCCTGCACCTTTCTCTGGATCAATCTCTTCAACGGCCGCGCACCGTACACGGGGTCATAGCCTTCTTTTGCGAAGGCTTCTTTCAGGCGGTCGGTGAAGTCGAGCACTATGCCCTGCTCTTTCGTGCGCCCGGCAAGGTAAGCGAGCTGGAAGTCGACGATGCGCTTCAGGTCTTCCTGGGTCAGGGCCCGGAAAATGATCATCTCATCGACACGGTTGATGAATTCCGGCTTGAACTGGGCCCGCACCGACTCCATGACCCGGTCCTTCATCACGTTGTAGTCCCCTGCCGCCACATCGGTTATCCACTGGCTGCCGATGTTCGAGGTCATGATGACAACGCTGTTCTTGAAATCGACAGTCCTTCCCTGGCCGTCCGTAAGCCGGCCGTCGTCGAGGACCTGGAGGAGCACGTTGAACACGTCCTGATGGGCCTTTTCTATCTCGTCGAGGAGGACTATCGAGTAAGGTTTTCTCCTCACTGCCTCGGTCAGATGGCCGCCCTCCTCGTAGCCCACGTAGCCCGGAGGGGCGCCTATCAGCCGGGAGACCGTGTGGCGCTCCTGGAATTCGCTCATATCGATCCGCACGATCGCCTGTTCGTCATCGAAGAGGAACTCGGCCAATGCCTTGGCCAGCTCGGTCTTGCCCACGCCCGTGGGGCCCATGAAGAGGAACGATCCCAGGGGTCTGTTCGGGTCCTGGAGTCCGGCCCGGGCCCTCCTGATGGTATTCGACACCGCCGATATGGCCTCGTCCTGGCCGACCACCCGCTGGTGGAGCCGCTCTTCCATGTGGATCATCTTCTCCCTCTCCCCTTCGAGCATCCTCGACACGGGTATACCGGTCCACTTGGAAACGACCTTGGCGATATCCTCTTCGTCCACCTCTTCCTTGAGCATCTTCTTGTCTTTCTGAAGCTTCGCGAGCTCCTTGTCGCTCTCGGCAAGCTCCTTTTCGAGACTCACCACGCGGCCGTAGCGGATCTCGGCGACCTTTCCCAGATCGCCCTTTCTTTCCGCCTCGTCCGCCTCGCTTTTCGCCCGGTCGATCTGCTCCTTTATCTCACTGAGCCTGGTGATGAACTTCCGCTCCTTCTCCCAGTGGGCCCTCTTCTCCTCAACCTCTTCTTTCAGGCCCTCGGCCTCCGCCTCAAGCTTCTCCTTCCTCTGGAGAGCCGCCTCGTCCCGCTCCTTCTTGAGGGCCTCGATCTCGATCTGCACCTGGATGAGCCGGCGCTGCACCTCATCGATCTCCGCGGGCACGCTGTCGATCTCGATCCTCAGCTTGGATGCCGCTTCGTCGACGAGGTCTATGGCTTTGTCAGGGAGGAACCGGTCCGTAATATAGCGGTGTGAAAGGGTCGCTGCCTCGATGAGGGCCGAGTCCTTTATCCTCACCTTATGGTGCAGCTCGTAGCGCTCTTTGAGTCCCCTCAGGATCGCAATGGTCTCCTCCACGCTCGGCTCCCCCACCATAACCGGCTGGAACCGGCGCTCCAGGGCCTTATCCTTCTCGATATATTTCCGGTACTCGTCGAGAGTGGTCGCGCCTATGGCCCGAAGCTCGCCCCTGGCAAGCTTCGGCTTCATCATGTTAGACGCGTCAACCGCCCCCTCGGCAGAGCCCGCGCCCACGAGCGTGTGAAGCTCGTCAATGAAAAGTATGATGGAGCCCGCGGCCTCGTCCACCTCGTTGAGGACTGCCTTCAGCCTGTCCTCGAACTCGCCCCGGTACTTCGCTCCTGCGAGGAGGGCCCCCAGATCGAGGGCCAGGATCTTCTTGTCCCTCAAGGTCTCCGGTATATCGCCGCTCACGATCCGCTGGGCAAGCCCCTCGACTATGGCGGTCTTTCCCACGCCCGCCTCGCCGATTATCACGGGGTTGTTCTTCGTCCGCCTGGAGAGCACCTGCATGACCCTCCTGATCTCCTCGTCCCGGCCGATGACGGGATCGAGCTTGCTTTTGCGCGCCTCCTCGGTCAGGTCCCTGCAATATCTCTGGAGGGCCTGGTACTTCTCCTCCGGTTTCTGGTCGGTCACCCGCTGGGTGCCTCTGATCTCCTTGAGGATCGCATATATGCGGTCCTTGGTGACCCCATTGCTCTTGAGGATGCGGAATGCACCTCCCTCGTTGGAGTCGGCCATGCCTATGAGCAGGTGCTCGGTGCTCACGTACTCGTCTTTCAGCCTCTCCGCCTCGCTGAAGGCTATGTCTATGGACCTCTTCAGGGTCGGTCCTATGTAGACCTGCGCCGCGGCCCCTTCCACCTTCGGCACCTTCGCAAGCTCCCGTTCGAGCTCACTCCTCAAAGAAGCAGGCTTCGCCCCCAGCTTCTCCAATATCGCCTCGGTAGTCCCGTCCTTCTGTCTAAGAAGGGCGAGAAGGACGTGCTCGTTTTCGATCATCTGATGGCCCGATTCCTCGGCCTTCTTCTGGGCCTCGCTGATAGCTTCCTGAGCCTTGATCGTGAATTTATCCCAGTTCATCTGGTATCTCCTTCCTTTTCCAGTCCGATTTAAACCCCTGCCTGTTAAAATAATCCGTAGTGCCGGCTTTAGCAAGAAATCGGCCCTGCCTGACCCGGACGAAGCCGGAAGGACCGATGGACGAGAAGAACAAGCGCGAAACTCGAACCGCGAATCGCGAAAGTTAATATAAAAGAGCGAACGACCACCCTCACCCTACCCTCTCCCCTCATTAAAGGCGAGGGGAAAAATGGCATCCCTTTGGAATGTTTCTTTTGGCGGCCTCTATGGGCCGCCGCCCTTATTCAATTGGTGCTGGTGTGTGCATCCTATGAAGGCCGGAGCCGCGGGCTTTTGGAGATACGGCGACCCGTGTCACCGGCCGGTCGGCTGGGAGGGATCGTGAGGTGTGGATGCAATTTGAGCCTTGCTGCCCGGATGGCGTACTAAATGTACGTCGGAGGGCGCATGGCGAAAAGTGCGCCGCCGGGTGCCCGCTTGCGGGCGGCACGATTCCTCCCAGCCGACCGGCCACACCCCGTGCCCTCTCTTGCCTTTGCCTTTGCCCTTGCCTCTTTTGCTTCTGCGCCTCCCGCCTCTTTGCCTCCCGCATTGACTTCCGGGAGACGATGTGGAAAAATTGAGTATGGACGAGATCATTCAAGCTATCTTGGAGGGTAAGGAGCCAAATCAGCCGCTCGACCGTATCTTGGCTCTGCCCCGATCCGAACAGGAGGAGCTGATCCGGCGTCTGGGCACGCTCAAGAGCCCGCTGGCGGGGGCATTCCTCTCGACCCTCTATCCGCGCCTTTCAGACAAGGTGCTCCAGAAGCTCGCCAAGAAGGCCATCTTTCACCTTAAGACACTCGGCATAGCCGTGGAAGAGCCGAAAGTCGCCGGAGAATCCGCTCTAAAACCGATAGACACCTCCCGGGAGGCGATGGGTCTCCTGTCGAATTACGACGGGGAATCGCTGAGGGTCATCCTTGCGGCAGTGGAGCTGAAGAAAAACCAGTTTCTCTTCTCCCACGCCATCAGCCATTTCAGCAACGGCCTCGTCGACCTGCAGAGCATGGCCGTCAGCAGGCCCCAGCTCGAGGAGCTTACCCGGGACTATGTGGCGAGAACCAAGACTCCCATCCTGTTGACCGAGATATCGCCGCTCTACGCCGGATATTTGATCGAGGAGGCTGCCTCTGTCTCGGGGCACGATACGGAAGACGCCAGGTCCCTAAACCGAATGCTCTCATCGGCCAAAGGGAATGCAAGGAAACCGGCCGATATCTATCTCTTCGAGACAGAAGCCGACCTCGTGCCGGCCCCATCAGAGGCAGTGCTGGGGGACGAGCTTTTCAAGCCGTTCACCCTCGATTGGCGGGGGATCGAAGAAGACCGGAAAAGGTTGAACGACGCTATCAACCCCGGGATCGTCCTTCCCCCTTCGGCGATCCTGGAAAGGAAAACCGATTTCTTCGTGGAACTCGTCAAGAAAGGGCAAATCCAGCCCGTATTGCCCGCCTTCAAAAGGATGCTCGAGGATTCGGCCTATCTCTTCTTCTGTCTCAAGGAGCTGCCCCTCTATGCAGGCATCATGAGTCTCCTCAAGGCGCCCGACGGCGTCGAGGCGGCCCTGACCTATTTCCTCGACAAGGCCCTTACGGAAAAGGAGAAGAAAGAAGAGCAGCACCAGCAGCCGGGCCTCATCGTCGATCCCTATTCCCTCGGCCGCCGTTAGATCCGGATATTTAAGGACCATGCCCCGCTACGTCGTCAAAGATACCTTTTACAAGAAAGCGAAAAAAGAGGGGTTCCGGGCGAGAAGCGCCTATAAGCTGGAAGAGGTGCAGCAGAAATACCGGCTCATAAGGCCCGGCGACCGGCTGCTCGATCTGGGGGCCGCGCCCGGCGGCTGGCTCCAGGTCGAATCGCGCCTCGTCGGGAACGGGGGGCTCGTGGTCGGTCTCGATATCCTTCCCGTGGCGCCCCTGGCGTTTCCGAATGTGCGTGTCCGGCAGAACGACATAAGGGACCTCTCTGTCGCCGAATTCCTCGCAGAGCTTGCCATCCCCTCATTCGACGTGGTCACCTCCGACATAGCCCCCAACCTTTCGGGCATAAAGGATGTCGACCGGGCGAACACGATGGAGCTTTACGTGACAATGACACGGGTCGTCAAAGAAGGGCTGAGACAAGGCGGCAATTTCCTCATCAAGGTCTTCGTGAGCCCGGACTTCAAGGACATAACCTCGGATTTGAAAGGTCTTTTCTCGAGGGTGGCGTCATTCAAGCCGAAGGCTTCCAGGGACGTAAGCGCCGAGACGTACCTCGTCTGCATGGGGAAGCGCTAGCGGTCGCGCGCCGCCTTATTTCCCCATTTCCGCAAGGAGCCTGTCTATATCATCCTGGGAAAGGTTTTCGCTTGCCGAAGAAGCAGATGCCTCAGCCGGTGCCGAAGAAGCAGAGGGAGGATCGACAGGCGCATCAGCCCACAGGGCGTCGAGGTCAGCCTGGGACATGCCGCCCGATGGGGACTCTTTCGCCTTGGCGGGCTCAGGCTCGCCTAAGCCGCCGAGATCGGCCCAGAGGGCATCGAGGTCAGCCTGAGATACGCCGGCAGATGCGGCCGGCTCCTCCTTTTTCGCGGGTGCCGGTGCCTCGTCCTGCCCTTCCGATAATGAACCCCATAACGCGTCGAGGTCAGCCTGCGATATCGATTCAGCCATTCTCTCTTTCCGAGAAGCGGTTGTCGCGGGGCCATCGCCCCGTCCTAATAATGATCGCCCATTAGCCTAAAGACTTAACCGTATCGCCCTTCGTCACGTCCATACATTCCCGAACTTCCGCCAGTGCCTTTGTCCGGCTCTTACTACATTTATGAGTCGTCCGGAAATACAGGCTAGGTGTTTTGCTAGGTGCAATTCGTCATATTTTGTGCTACTTTGTTATCGGCGTCTGATAAAGCCAAACCATCCGCGAGGATGGGACGGAAAGCCAACGGGTCTCAAGATCGCGCAAGCGGTCTCCTCCCTTGGAGATGGCCGGGCCGCCAGTAGAAACGTCGAATGAACTACCCCGCAGCGCAGCATGCTGCGGGGTAGTTCATTCTCCGGGAGGTATTTTGGGGACACAAAACCCGAAACCCCGCAGAGGTTCGTGTCACACGGATGGGCTTTCGCCCATCCCGATAAAGCCCCTTCCCGGCCCCTATCGATTAAGACATATGGTCAGCGGCCGAAAATAGTGGTAATATGTCGATTGGTCCTGCGTTTGAGCACAGCCTATGCTGACGATAAGGCTTCTCTCCTGCCCTTCGGGGCGCTTTACCACGATATCGCCTCTTTGCCTTCTTTCTCGATCCGGGCCTATCGGTCATGGGCGTTTATCCCGGTTCTTGCGGACCACAGAACCATACGATGCGAGCAATAAAGGAGCAGACGCGTGAACGACAGGAAGCGAATTGCATACTTTTCCATGGAAATTGCAGTGGATCCCAGCGTCCCGACTTACAGCGGAGGGCTTGGCATTCTCGCCGGGGACACGATACGGGCCGCTGCCGACCTTGCGGTCCCCATGGTGGCGGTTACTCTTCTTTATCGGAAAGGCTATTTCAACCAGGTTCTCGACGCCAACGGTTGGCAGCACGAGCAGCCGGTGCAGTGGGCCGTGGAAGACCTGTTTACTGAGATGCCCGTGAGGGTTGAGGGCTCCATGGGGAGTGAATCTTTTAGCGCACGTGCCTGGCAGTATGATGTGACGGGCGTAAACGGCTACAAAGTACCCGTGCTCTTCCTCGACGCCGATCTCCCGGAAAATTCACCGTACATCAGGTCACTGACGGACCACCTGTACGGAGGCGACCAAAGATACCGCTTCTCACAGGAAGTGCTCCTCGGGATATGTGGGGTCAGGCTTCTCAACACTCTCGGTTATACAGACATCGAACGATTCCATATGAATGAAGGTCACGCGAGCCTTCTTGTCCTTGAGCTTTTGGATATCGAGGCAAAAAAGGCGGGCCGGGTCCAGCCGAATGTTGAGGACATCCAGCGCGTGCGGGATCAATGCATATTCACCACCCATACGCCGGTTCCCGCAGGACACGATCAATTCCCTTTAAGCCTTGTAGCGGAAGTGCTGCAAGGCAGCCCCAACATCATGGGCCTTCACGACACGCCTTGTGCCGACGTCTTCAACAAAATCTACGGCCAGGGCATTGAAGGCTTCCAGATGAATTGCGTCGACCCGGGCACGGTGAAGCTTAACATGACCTACCTCGCCCTCAATTTGAGCCGTTACGTAAACGGAGTCGCCAAGGAGCACGGCAAGACGTCCTCCAGCATGTTTGCCGGATATCAGATCGATGCTATCACGAACGGCGTTCACGCCGCCACGTGGGCTTCGCCATCTTTCCAAAAGCTGTATGATGAACACGTTCAGGGTTGGAGACAGGACAACTTCAGCCTGCGCGCGGCGCTTAGCATCAACGGGAACAAAGTATGGCATGCCCATATGCGCGAGAAAAAGAAACTCATCGACTTCGTGAAGGAAACTACGGGCGCGGCGATGGACCCATATGTCTTTACGATAGGCTTTGCCCGCCGGGCGACTCCTTACAAACGGGGAGATCTCTTATTTACCGACATCGAAAGGCTGAAGGCTATAGCATCCGCAGTCGGCCGCTTCCAGATCGTCTATGCAGGCAAGGCGCATCCTCACGACAACCAGGGAAAGGAAATGATCCGGCGCATCGTCCATCTCCAGGAAACCCTGAAGTGGTCAATACCGGTCGTATACCTGCAGAATTACGATTTTGCCCTGGGAAAGATGATCACGGCCGGGGTGGATCTGTGGCTGAATACCCCGGAACCGCCCTTAGAGGCATCAGGAACCAGCGGCATGAAAGCCGCCCTGAATGGTGTCCCCAGCTTGAGCACGATGGACGGGTGGTGGATAGAAGGCCACATAGAAGGCGTCACCGGTTGGGCCATAGGCGAACGGTCGAACGGTACGCAGCATACGGACCGATCCCGTGATGCGGACTTACTCTATAACAAGCTCGAAAAGATAATAATACCAATGTTCTATACAAACCGCGACGCCTTTATAGGGGTCATGCGCCACGCCGCCGCGCTCAACGGGTCCTTTTTCAACACACACAGGATGCTACAGCAGTACGTCTTGGAGGCTTACTTTTGATGGGCTTTGTCCTATGGATCAGGGGGACGCCCATCGTCTTGCTTCATCTCTCTCTCGGTTTCGCCGGAGTTTTTTCGCTTTTCTGCTTCGCGGGGGCTGCTTTGCCGGCCGCCGCCCTGTGTTCTCCCCTGTCAGATTTCGGATAAGGCATCGCCCAGCTTTTTTCCGGCTGCCTTGACGCGGGCTACCGTTTCCGGATCATCCTCCCATTTACGGAAAAGCTCCGGCGTGATGACGAGGGTATGTGCCTTTTCACCCCACTTCCTGTAAGCGCCTCCGATACTGCACTCCTGGTGACGGCCGCAACGGTAACACGGCGGTATTTCCGATGTGTATTGTGCTACATCAACAATATTGACCTGGTAAGGAGTGACGGCCCGGCGGAAATCCTCTGCCGCATCATTGGCCTTGACACCAAGGGCCCCAACGAGGGCCAGAACGAAAGGCTTGTTCTTGATGGGGATCGTGACATGACGAAAAGCCCATAACCGGGAAATGAAAGCCACCATGGTCGCATTGATCGTGCCTGCAGTGATGGGGCTTCCCAGCACGACGGCATCCGCTTCCTTCACTTTCTGACTGTAAGGCAGTAGATCGTCCTCGACCATGCATAGTTGGGGCTTGGCGCAGAGCCAGGCGCAGCCTTTGCATGCAGAATAGTTGAGATCATTGAGTTTGACAAATTCGGACTCATATCCGGTTTCTGCCATAATAGCTTTTACCATCCGGTCTACGTTGGATTCCCGTCCGACCACACCGGAGCTGAAGCCGATAATCTTCATTTCAGACAACCTCCCTTTTTAATTCATCGATCCCTATCTTCCAGGGGCCACTAAAAACCGGTCCCCGGAGCGTGAACCTTCCCGAAAGGATACCTTATTTCTTGCCCGTAGCAAAGTCGCCACCATAGGGGCGGCGGCCGGGGCCGAGGTCTTCACTTGAGAGGTCTCACGAATACTTCCAGGCCCTTGACGCTTCCATGGGCGAACTCGGCCATGGTCTCCGCGGCAACGGCCAATCCTTCCCTCACGTAGAGCGCATCGATACCAGGAACTGCATAAGAGTAAAAAAGGGCATTGGAGGTATCGTCCCGCACCCTTGTCTTCTCATCCGCACCCTGGCAGAGCACGCAGATGATGCCTGTTTCGTCGCGGAGCACTATCTCTCCTTCTTTGGTCGTGAATCGGCGCCCTCCCATGCCCACGGTTTCCTCCCCTGCGCTCGCGACGTCGAGCAGGAGACGACCTTCAACCCGATCATAGTCCGCAACGGCCACAAGTATTCCGGCGCACATCTCGGCGAGGAAGTGAGCATCGACCATCAGGTTGTACATTGGGAACCCGCTGTTAATTGTCCTTTTGAGGTGCTGAGGCAAGGGGCACTCGTAGCCGAAGCTCCGGAAGAACCGGTCATACGTGTCGATGCCCCGGGAGATCCGGGCGAGGGTTTCCCGCTTTCTCATTTTCCGAAGAAGCTTTCGCTTATACTGATCGAATGGCTCACTGTCAATGAGCGGTCCGCACCCTTCGACGAGGGTTAATCCGAATGCCACGCAAGGATACCTGTCTTCATAGGCCGGCGAGATTGAGAAATTTATCCATGCGGACAAGGCGGATGACATAGGAGCATCTCCAATAGTTTCTCTATCGTTTACCACGGCAAAGGATTCAGTTCAAGGAGAAAACCGGGGAAAAGAAATGAGGTTGTCAAATTCCGGTACCGGTGATAAAATTATCTCAGGCTGCACCCCACACATATGGGTATTGTGGCATCCTTAAGGATGACCACGTCGCCGTCATGCACGGCTTTTGGTCCGCGAGACCTTTGGGACATACGATCCCGTTCACCCGTGGGGTGCGCCTCTCTCATTTCTCTCTTCTACACGAGATTCAACAGGGATGGGAAGAGTTTGTGGCGCCGGCCCTTGATTCCTGAATTTCCCTCGATCCCTTCGGTGCATGGCTCATAGTTGACAACTGCGCCCTGACATCTGATATATTCTGTGTAGAGGTGAAGCATGGCTCGTGAATTTACCGTTGTCATCGAACGAGACGAAGAAGGGTACTATGTGGCTGACGTTCCCGAGCTGCGCGGATGTCACACCCAAGCGCGATCACTCGACACCCTCATGGAAAGAGTCAGGGAAGCTATCGAGCTTTGCCTCGAAGCCGGCGGAGAGGACGCTCCTGTCAGGAGAGCTCATCGGGATACAAAGAATAGCCGTGTGAGCAAGCTTCCTGCGCTCACCGGCAGTGCACTTATCTCCCTTCTCATAAGAATAGGTTTTATTCGCCAAAGACAAAAGGGAAGTCACGTTTTCATGAAGCACCCAGACGGAAGAACAGCCGTTATTCCGATCCACTCGGGCGAAGCCATCGGCCCCGGACTCCTCGCGAAGATACTCAGAGACGTAGACCTGACTCGGGATGAACTCCTCGATTTGATCGAGGGACGATAGCCGCCGAGGGGAAGCGGGTTTCCGAGCACCTTTACTCGATGAGCAGGAGAGCATACCTGTTCATTGTCTCGGAGTAGTCAACACCACCTGGATCGGGAAGTCATGCTTTCTCGCGGTCGAGTAGACATCTATGGCCATACCTTCTAGGCGTGGGCGGTGCCGACTTTGGATTCCTGCAATCCTCCCGCACGCCCGTACATTGCTCGCATATACTGCACGGGCTCATGGGCAATAGAAAGGCCTTCCGAACACTGACTCGAGTTCTCCGCGATTCTTCATCGGCCTTCTCCTCGCCCTCCACGGCCCTCACGTTTCTTTGTGTCTGGTCCGTCATATGTGCTTCCATTCCTATCAGCTTACCACAGGTTGTCTGAAGTCAAGACCCTTGCAGCCTGCTTCCCGAGGCAGGGTCGCGGCCCGGTTCATCCCGGATTACCCATTTCATAGGTTAGAATCGACAACCCCGTGAACGAGGCAGTGAGTGCCGTTTACCCGGCCAACCTTGTTCCCGGCCGCACCTGTGCAGCCCGTGAAGTACATCTCTTCCAGTCCCTCGGAGTCCTTCTCCTCGATAACCGACATGCCATATCGTGCGAGAAAGGCCCCAAGACCTCCCTTCTCAATTCCGAAACGCCACCCTTCTCCTGCCTTCGAGACAGTTTTGGCCATCCCCTTCTCACCGTAGCGAAGACCTTCACCGCGGAGGACCGACGCATAGACGTAATCGAAGACGATTTCACTGCCGGTCGTGGCGAAACGTTGTATCGTGCCGAAGGTTTCATCGACAGACCCGGGCAGGAGGTACATAAGCAGACCTTCGAGAATGAAGAGACTTCTTCTATCTTTATCGAATCCTGCCCTTTCCAGGCACGTCGGGAGCGACTCCCGGTCGAAATCGACGGGGACCCACACGAGGTTCGCCGGTATATCCAAACCGCGATTATGGTACTGCCCGATCTTTGCCGTCTGGGTGATGGGGGCATCCAATTCGAAGACCCGCGTCTTGCCCGCCTTATCGCAAAAGCGCAGGGCACGGGTATCGAAGCCTGCGCCGAAGATGAGAATCTGGTCGAAACCTCGGGCGAGGGCCTCTTCAAAGATCGCGTCGATATATTTCGTTCGGGCGATCACGTATTCATAGATGCCCTGGGCGGGCATCTTCCCGATGAAAAGCCTTCTAAAGTAGGACAGGCGGAAAAGAAGCCTCAAAATGGCCGGCAGAAGCAGGGGCGCAATGTAGTCGTCACTCTTGTAGCAGACATTCTCATCAAGGAACGACAAGGCCCGTGACATGCACATCCACTCGGCAGTCCTGGACGTTCTGGATTCAATCCTTCTTTTCATGGTTGGGTGATCCTTATACTGTTACGGTCGCTCTCGCTCAAGCCCCTCGCAACCCCTCATAGTACGCCTGGTCCGCCCCAACTTGCCGAGCTCACGATTCCACTTTCTATCACAGATGCGCAAAAAGAAAAACCAAATTGTGGGCGACAGGAGACACGTATCACGTAAATCAGGAGAAAAGGGCCCAAGTCCCCCGGGCACTGTTCGTTAAAAAAGGATGCTCCTTGACACTTGAATAGCGCAAAGGGGGTGGACCCACCCCTCGAACCGCCTTCTTGCGGCCTGTCGCGTAACGCACGAATGAACCAGTCTCCCCGCCGAAATGCACCTGCTTCCCTATCGCCAGAGGTATCCGCACAGGAGGCATCGCGGTTCATGAATGCATATGAGCCCACCGCACTCGGGACAAGTCCAATCTTCCTTTTCCCTTTCAATAAAACGCTGCATGCCGAATTCCCGGATGCTCTCAAGATTCTCAACCGGGCTCATGCCATACTTGGTTCTATACCGCTTGTCCAGATGGTTCAGCCTATGGCAAGGAAAGCTGTCGCAGTCGAAGCAATGTCCAGGACCGGCATTCGGCATATTCGCGCAATTCTTGATACCGCACGAGACGCGGGTTTTCGGCTTGGGACCGCCGCTACTTCTGCAGCCGGGGCAGGGTTTTCTGTCTCTCATATATGCACGACAGAGGCGGCAGTTTATTCCGCAGGGAGCAATAAGCTCCGCTTGAACCGAATTCGTCTTTGCCGGTCTTTTGGACACGATGTCTGCCTCTCCCTCCACCTCGTGCCGGCTCGGCGGCGTCGACCGCCCGTCTCCCGACTACTACCACTGGCGAGCAATAACGTCAACAGGAAGTTCAACAAGCTGCGCGCAAAGGGAGTGGAGACGATTATTTCGAACCCGCCTATTTCCTCTTGACAATTTGTTATTATAAGTATAACATACTATAACATTCTGATAAAGCCAAACTGCCTGCGAGGGCAGGACGGAAAGTCAAGGATCTCCCGCAGACAGCCTGACCGCCAGACAATCCTGAACCGTTGGAGGAAAGGCGTCATGACAAGAGTGTTACGGAACATCATAATTTTAGCGGTCGTCGGCATGGCCTCTCTATGGGGAGCCAACGCACACGCCGACATCATACCTGGCTTGTTTAACACGGGCGTTCAGGTCAGCAACGGCATTGACCAGCAGTATACCCTCATCGATCCTCCTGCCCCGTACACGAGTAGCGCCTACGTCCTGCCAACCGGCACCTGGCCTCTGGCGAGCGGAAGCGGTCCGTGGGTGGACAACAGCTCCGCCTCACAGTGGATCGTTCCCGCCCTGTCCTATTCCGACGGCCTACTGACACATACCGAAGACTCCATCTACATCTATCAGGTGAGCTTCAACCTGGCGGGCTTTGACCCAACGACGGCCCAGATTACCGGGCAGTGGGCAACGGATAACGAGGGATTGAATATCATTATCAATGGGAATAGCCTGGATACCACCAATACAGGAGATTTCCAGTTTCACCCCTTTACGATCGATACGGGCTTCGTGAGCGGAGTGAACACGTTAGATTTTGTGGTGCAAAACGAGGGCGGAAGTTACGGTAACCCCACCGGTCTGAACGTGCAAATGAACGGAACGGCGGCGCCTGTTCCTGTCCCGCCTTCAGTGCTCATGTTTGCTCCCGGTCTTCTGGGTCTGATCGGTATGAGGAAACGCTTCAAGAAGTAAGCCTAACCGGCATCGAACGGGTGCAGGCAAGGCCAGCTAATGGCCCTGCCTGCACCGCATATTTCACCCCGGACCACCATCGCTTCAACTGTACAATACAGTGATAAGAGAACCTAAAGCCGAGCGCAAGAAAGAACAGACCCCCATGCGTCCGGCCTTGGTGCTTTGAATGAACGTTGAAGGAGACACAGCGCCTCATTTGGCGGGGTCGAAAGTCTTTTACAGTTTAAGAGCCTTCCGGCGACTCAGTATCCAACGGACATGAACGGGATCGCTTCAGGTTCCTGAAATAGGGAGGCGGGCCCCTCAGGCCTGACAGGTGTTCTGCGCGCAAGAACTGTGCTGTCTTCCGCTTTCGGTGAAGAGGTCCGAAAAAGGCGGCTTTATTTTCGGTCGCGGCTTTTTCTCTTCGCCTAATCGCTGCCTTCGGCTACCCGCCCTTATAATGCAATGTTAAGTCCTCCGGTGCGCTCTGTCAAGGGACTACTCCAAAAATATTTCAAGGCCCCCACAGGGAGCCCTCTTGCTTGAGCAGATGACCTTCATACACAGGCGAAAGGCGGGGATAGAGGAAGGTGCGCCCGCAGGACACGGGGTTTGCATCATCAAGGAGGGGTACGTTTCCCGCGACACTACAACATAGAGAACAAAAAAGGGGAGACACAAACAAGCGGCAGGGGTATAAGCGGCGAATATCTGGCGGAGAGAGAGGGATTCGAACCCTCGGTACGGGTTTAAGCCGTACACTCGCTTAGCAGGCGAGCACCTTCGGCCTCTCGGTCATCTCTCCATCGGGAGAAATTATACTTACTTGAAGGTTAAAAAGCAAACCAGGTTTTGCAAATCGGCCGCTCCCTCCGCTCTTTCACCCGCATCCCGGAACGGGAAATCTGTCGCTAGGGGCAGACGGTCACCTTTCCTTGCGGGTGCCTTCACGCGCCTCTTTTTCCCTCCTTCGTGCGGGCCTGGGCAACGGCATCTTGCCTATCCGTTTCGTGCACAACCGTACCCATTTCTCTCCTTCTGATCAAATAGAGCTTATAGGCACGGATGAGAAGCGACACGGCGAGCCACGCACCGAGGACCCCCCGGGGATCCCTATCCACTTGGGCCAAACCACAAAGACTACGGAGAGGCAGAGAAGCAGGCTCCCCACGACACCCATGGTTTTTACCTCGGTCAGGCCGAGGACCCGGCGGTTCGTCATGGCAGCGCCCACAGCGCTTCCAATCCTGATAGCTCCGGCGCCGGCGCGGGTGACCCTGCCCGCCCTTCTTTTCCTTTGCTTGACCGACCACATAGTACGGTTCCCCAAGGGATGAACCCCGTGTTCACCGAGAACGATCTCCGTGGAATTGCTCAGGTCCTCTAGGTACATCTCTTCCATGGTCCCTGCAAATACCTCGTCCTCCACGGCAACGTCAAGCTCGTAATTGCCCATCCGACTCGACACGTTCAGGTTGGT
>CAVVPU010000054.1:0-11078 GCA_963750015.1 uncultured delta proteobacterium
TCTCACCTAATGGATATCATTGAATATGGAAAATGTTCTCATGGGAGAAAAAAAAATACTGTTGCCTGCTTTCTCAATCGCAGTTCGGGCGGAATTTCTAAAAATGCTTTTATATTGCCCGGCAGATAAAAACTGAAAAGCAGTACCAGTATGGGAAACGTATATCTTAACTGGCAACGCAGCCGTCAATCCGGCGAATAAAAAAAGCATAGTCAGGTAGTAGCATTCCACGAAATATCGCATGCTGACTATATTGCCGATAGATACAATCACTCCGTTAACGATAAGCGCCATCAATCCTGCAACGATGATAATATTAAGCATATTCCGATTTCCGCGTGCGCGATAACTCACAGGCACCAAGAGTAACAGCATAGGCCAGGTCCTTCAGGGATTACGGAGAGCTTGAGCGATGTTTGGCCCGGATGAGTGCGGAGCAATATACTGGCTATGTTGAGGCTATCGATGGTTTCGTAATGGGAGGAGGTCTAAGGCCGTATGTCTGGGATACTCTCTACGATCAACTGGTCCAAGTTTATTCCGCATCAAAAGGCAAAACCATCGAGGAAATGTGCGAGGGAGAAGCCCGCTGGGACTGGGGGCTGAGTCCGGCGTGCCGGGACTTCACCCTCAGCGAGATAGAGTCCGCGTACCTCTGGACTTTCGAACAACTATCACGCGGGCCGGGAGCAATCGCAAACTCGCCGGCGGCTGCCAAGATAGAGAAGAGCGACGAAGAGAAAGCGATATCCCGCTCTGTGGATAGGCTGAGAAAAGACGAAGAGAACATGGGCCACGATTTGCAGGGGACAATGGCCTCCCTGAAGAACCTCATTGATTCGGGAGCGGCTGACGCCAACGACCATTATCACTACGCCCAGTGCTTCATTACCGCAAAGGCATATGACCAGGCAATTCCTATACTTAATCGAGTATTGGAACTTTTTCCGAACCATACCTATGCTTTGAACGACTTGGGGGTAATCCATTTTGTCAGAAAAGAACTTGACGCGGCTTTCAAGTTTTACATTCAGTCCGTCAAGACAGAGCCGCATAACCATAACGCCCTTCGTAACCTGCTCGTTCTTCTCCAGAGCACTAGAAAGCAGAAAGACGAGATGAAATCGGTCGTGAGAGGCCTTTTTTCCATTGAAGTCATTAGCAAAGAAACCCTGGCTGTTTTAGAGGAATTCGGGCTCGGGGATGCTTTCGCCGACAGCCCTCCCACCCCCATTCCACAAACGACCACCGCTCACCAAAAGAGAACAGAGCCTGAAAGATCTGTTTTTGAACGTATCCGCCACTCTCATCTGTGGAGCGAAGGCCAACCTCTTCGCCTGCATCTCGGGTGCGGTGAGAACCACTTCGAAGGGTACATAAATATCGACTACCCTCCTTCCGAACATACTGTGCAGATTAAGGCCGGGGCCGACATCTTCGCGGACATCATGGAGCTCGATTTTCCTGACTGCAGTGTCGATGAGGTGAGGCTCCATCATGTGTTTGAGCACTTCAATAGGTCTACTGCCCTCGGGCTCCTCGTGAGATGGCATAGATGGCTGAAAGTCGGCGGAAGACTCCATATCGAGACACCCGATTTGGTTGGAAACGCAAAACTTCTTCTCTCCGATTTACCTTGGAAAGTGAAAATGGCCGTGGTTCGCCATCTCGCAGGATCACACGAGGCATTGTGGGCTAACCACATCGATCATTGGTTTCCGGAGAGATTCGTCCGAACCCTCGAGAAGCTCGGATTCGAGCATATAACCACTCAAAGTGTGAATTGGCAGCAGGAGCCCTATCTGGCAAACGTGCACGCCATAGGCATCAAAGCACATCATTTGTCCATAGAGAAGCTTCTAGAGGAGGCGGACAAGATTTTGTGGGAGAGCACGGTAGCACCCTCCGAGACAGCCATGTACGAAGTGTGGAAAGCTGAGCTGCGGGAGAAGATTAGGCCGCCGTCTGTCGAAAGGGCGGCATCTGTGTCCGGCGCGGATTTGCATGAAACCGGACCGGCTTCGGACGGAAAAGAAGAGGATATCGAAGGCGTTCAGGTACAGGCTGATTCACCGGCTTTCGACGGAACGGGATATGACGAAGATGATATGAGTAAAAACGGGGAATTCAACCTCATCTCAAGGCTCATCAAGGACAAAGACGTCGTAGTCGATGTGGGAGCAAACAAGGGCATCTGGAGCAGCCAGGCCTTATCCGTTCACAGGAAGGCTCGCCTCTTTGCGTTTGAGCCTGTGCCCGAGACATTTGAAGCACTGAGAAAGAATATCGGCGAAAACAACGACGGAGTGCGCGTAATCAACGCGGCTGTGTCATGGGAGAACGCCCGAAAGGTTTTCTATCACTATGCCAACAACGAAAAATTTGCAGAAATGAGCACCTTCTATCGGCGCCCTGAGGTTGAAAGACAACTTGCCCTCGAAGCGAAGCCTCTTACGGTCGAGACCGTGAGACTGGACACGTTTTGCGCCGACCATTTCCTGGATCACATCGACTTCTTGAAGATCGACGCCGAAGGTGGGGAATACGACGTCCTTAAAGGGGCCGACAGTTTGCTGCGCGAAAAGAAGATCAGGTTTGTTCAGGTTGAATATGGAGGAACATACGTCGACGCCAAAGTGCAGCTTAAGCAAGTGTGGGAGTTTTTTACCAATCTCGGCTATTTGTTCTTTAGGATTCTGCCGACCAGCCTGCTGCGCGTATCGGAATGGAGAGATGAACTCGAAAACTACCGCTTGTCTAACTACCTTGCCGTGTCGCCTGAACATGCCACCCGTTTGGAGATAAAGGAACTCTCGCCAAATGCAAAAGCATGTGTGATAGTGTTCAGTAAGGATCGGGCTATGCAGCTCGACTGCACGCTCCGCTCCCTTCAGATCCACTGCAAAGACATCGACCAAGCGGACGTGACAGCTCTCTATACGACCTCGGCCGACACCCATGAGGGAAGCTACCGGAAATTGAAAGAATCCGTTCCAGGGGTCCGTTTCTTGAGAGAGAAAGCATTTAAGAACGATCTCCTGTCCGTTCTCACTTCCTTCGACTGTGTCCTGTTCCTCGTAGACGACAATATCTTCGTGCGCAAGTTCTCCATTGCCGGCGCGGTAAACGCACTAGCTCAGTGCGACTCTGCGGTTGGCTTATCTTTGCGCCTGGGGAAAAACACCACCTATTGTTACATGCATGAGAAGGACCAGTCTGTGCCGCCTTTACACGATGTTGGGGGAGATGTGCTTCTGTTTGATTGGACGAACTCGGAACTGGACTTCGGCTACCCCTTGGAGCTTTCGAGTTCGGTTTACCGCGTCTCCGACCTTCTTCCACTTCTGCGCAATCTCGACTTCAGCAATCCAAATACGCTCGAAGCCGCCCTGGACGCAAACAAGTCGGCTTACGCCAAGACGAAGCCGAAGCTCCTCTGCTACGAGACAAGCGTTGCCTTCTGCAATCCGTTGAATATGGTTCAAAATGTCTTTACCGGCAATCGAGCCAGAGGAGATGGCCGGTATTCCCCGGAAAATCTCGTAAAGCACTATATGAACGGCTACCGAATAAGGGCGAGCCAGTTTTCCGGCTTCACTCCAAATTCCTGTCATCAGGAAGTAGATTATACTTTCGACCGTGGTGAGGACAGTCGGCTAGTTAAAGAAGCCGCCGTTGTGCGCGCAAGGGGACCACTCGTCACCATTGGCTTACTTAATTGCAACGGTCTTGATCAGATCAAAGTATGCCTTGAGGCCATCGCAAGAAATACACCGGAAGACCATGAAATCATCATTGTCGACAATGGCTCTGCGGACGGGTCGGTCGAATACCTGCGGTCTCTTGCCGACGTCGTGCTTATCGAAAACCCGAAAAATCTTGGTCCCACAACAAGGAATAAATTCCTCGCACTTGCCCGGGGCCGCTACATAGTCTTCCTCGATAACGACACTATCGTGACCAAAGATTGGCTCACGCGCCTCGTTCGGCTCGCCGCGATTGACGCGAAAATAGGCATCATAGGTGCGTGCGCAAACTGGGCGAGCGGTCTGCAATTGGTGCAGAATACATCATACAAGAATACCCGTGAATTGGAAGAGTTCGCGGCGAGCAGAGCTGCCGAATATGGAGACACGCTCTGGCATTCACCCCGCCTCGTAACCATGTGCGTTCTCTTGAGAAGGGAGCTTCTCGAGCGCATTGGCGGGCTTGATGAGGCCTTCGGGATGTTCGGGTTCGAGGACGACGACTACGCCATAAGGGCGACCATTGCCGGCTTCAAGTCGGTTGTGGCGCCGGGAGTCTTTATCCATCACACGGGCGGTCCTCAGGGCAGAGGCGACACACAATACAACGCCTGGCTTCAGGAGTCGTGGAAGGTTTTTAAGAGAAAATGGCACGTGCCTTTGGAGACGCAGTTCGGCATGTACGACGTGGCAAACATCGTCCGGTCCCATTCCTTTGATCCGCTGAAACACTATGTTCCGCTCCCGGACCGTGGTGCAGTCGAGAAGTCGATACAGGCCGACTCTTGTTATTGGAGGAACGCGGAACCTGCGGCTCGCGACGTGCAGAGCGAGGACACCCCTCTGAGTGCCGAGGACCATTTCAAAAAGGCCCTGGTCCATGAGGGAGTGGGCAGCATTGAGCTCGCCATGGAGGAGCTTCAACGGGCTCTCGAGATCGACGACAAACACGCGGGGGCACACAATGGGCTTGGTGTCCTTTACTATCGGAACGGGGATGTCCAAAAGGCACTACAGATGCTGAGTAAAGCCGTGATGCTCCAGCCGAATGATGTCGGCTACCTGAAGAATCTTGCGGTCGTGGCTCTGGAGGTCGGTGAGACAGAGGATGCCATAGGGCTTTACAGAAAAGTCCTGGGCCTCGATCCCGATGACGTCGAGACGCTCCTTGCTGTCGGATGTCTTTGTGAGCAATGCGGGCAGGCGGAGAATGCCCTCAGTTTCCTTCAAAAGGTGCTTGACAAGGAACCGGGTAACGTCCAGGCCGTCGAGGCGATAGAAAGGATCAAAGAGGCCAACAGGGTCCCGGACCAGACGGAGGTCAACGTTGCTGCTGCCATCGGATAGCAAAATAGACCGATGAAGGGCACAGGAGACTGCCCTTGGAGTCAATGCGGGGGATGAGTGATGGCGCAACGAGGTCCGATGATCTACCGCAGGCATTCAGCCGCTTTCGGGCGGAGACTCGGGAATAGTCACCAGGTTCTTGACGGGTGCGGTCAGCCTGGTGACAGCCGTCGGCTTCCCGGTCGACGAGATCACGGAAAAAATTTCCTGTCTTCGCCAAAAACCAGGAACTATTTTCTCTTCCGGGTCTTCCTTTATCCATTCGGGGGCCTCGGGTGTGCATTTCAAGGGGATATTCTTCGATGGTATGTCACTTGCAAGGCGTGATTTTATGATTCATACGCTAGATAGCCCGGATGACGACCGAAAGCATCTTTCCGCTCTCCTGAGAGGCATTTCAGATGAAAACCTCAAAGGGCTCCGTATGAAAACCGTGCGCAGGATCGTGTCGGCAAGAAGGGGGTCCGCAGGTGCGGCGGCAGTTGCTTCGGATGAGGAAGCTCAGACGATCATTCCCGCTGACCGGCACATGCCTTGAAAGGGTCTCATCCTCGTCCGTCCTTTCGAGCCGCCTGCCTCCCCGAAGAGCCGCCTGGCCACGGGGTTAGCCCTCATTATGTACTGCTTTCGTTGTTGACAAGGGAGATAGAAGCATGAAGGTTTTGATCACGGGTGTGACGGGATTTGTGGGGAGCCATCTAGGAAGGTACATACTCGACCTCGAAGAAGGGCATGAGGTATACGGACTGTGCCGGTGGAGAAGCCCGAGAGAAAATATCGCCGAATTCTACGACAGGCTGCATGCGGTAGAGGCTGATTTGAGCGACCTCGGGGGACTCGTGCGCCACCTGGGCGCAATAAGGCCGGACGCTATATTTCACCTCGCGGCCCAGAGTTACGTGCTTACGAGCTTCAACACGCCAATCCATACCCTCCAAACGAATGTGATAGGCACGGCGAATCTGCTGGAAGCGGTAAGGATCTCGGAGATAGCGCCCGTCATTCACATTTGCTCGTCTTCCGAGGTCTACGGCCAGGTATCGGAAGAGGATTTGCCTATCAAAGAATCGTGTCCGTTCAAACCTGCTTCACCGTACGCGGTGAGCAAGGTGGGCGAGGACATGATCGCCTATCAGTATTGGGTTTCTTACGGGATGAAGACGATAAGAACGAGGATGTTCACACACACCGGGCCGCGGAGGGGAGACGTCTTTGCCATGTCCTTTTTCGGCAAACAGATCGCCGCCGCCGAATTGGGCCTGGGCGAGCCCGTCATACGCGTGGGCAACCTCAAGTCGGTCCGGACATTCTGTGATGTGCGGGACGCCGTTCGGGCTTACTGGCTGCTCGTGAACAAGTGCCCTCCCGGAGAGGTATACAACATAGGGGGCGACCGGACGATGACCATAGGTGATTGTCTCGACATCCTTCTTTCGTCCGCGAAAGTCCCTTGTCGGGTAGAGACAGACCCTCAGCTCCTGAGGCCGTCCGATGTGACCCTCCAGATACCCTGTACGGACAAGTTCAGGGCCGAGACAGGATGGAAACCGGAAATTCCCCTGGAAAAGACCCTATCCGATATCCTCGATTATTGGAGGGATGAGCTGTCCCGAAACGCATGGAAAGCCCTGACTGTCGCGAGGTAGGTGAAGGCGAGATGAATAGGAACAGAACGAACCTTCAACTCACATCCAAGGGGGGCGCAAGAGAGAGCGCAGCCCACAGAGCCATCGAAGATGCCATCAGGATCAGACAAGAGATGCTTGCCGACGGCCGTTTTGCGCGCCTTATCGAGGAAATAGGCGGAGATATGGCCCACCGTCTTCGAAAAGGGTCTAAGGTGCTCTTCTGCGGGAATGGAGGAAGCGCCGCGGACGCTCAGCATCTCGCGGCGGAGTTGAGTGGCAGATTTTGCATGGACCGGCCGCCTCTTTTTGCAGAAGCTCTCACGGTAAACACCTCATACTTGACCGCCGTGGCAAACGATTACTCTTTCGACGAGGTTTTTGCCCGGCTCGTCTACGCCAAGGGACGGAAAGGAGATGTTCTTGTCGCCATTTCCACGTCGGGCGACTCCCCCAATGTCGTGAAGGCCCTGGAGGCAGCAAAGAAAATAGGGATGATAACAATCGGGCTGACAGGCTCCCGTGGCGGCGCCATGAACGGTTTTTGCAGGTACCTTGTCGAGGTCCCGTCGGCCGACACCGCTCGCATACAGGAAACGCATATCATGGTGGGACATGTGATCTGCGAGATGGTCGAAAGAGTGCTCTTCGATGGACAGGCGTAGGACTGTATTTCTGGACAGGGACGGAGTGCTCAACGAAAAGGCTGCCGAGGGCGACTACGTGAAGCACTGGAGCGAATTCCGCTTTCTTCCGGGAGCCGCCGATGCCCTGACCGAGCTGAAGAAGCTCGGCTTTCTTCTTGTGGTCGTCACGAACCAAAGGTGCGTGGCCAAGGGAATCGTCTCCGAAGAGGAGCTTCACGAGATCCACGTCCGCATGGCGGACGAGCTCGCCGCCCGGGGAGCGAAGTTGGATGCAATCTACTATTGCCCGCACGACGTCTTCGACGGTTGTCTATGCAGAAAACCGAAGCCGGGTATGATCATTTCGGCAATCGATGCTTTTGAGCAGGCAGGCACTGAGGTGGAAGTCGGAAACAGCTTCATGATCGGCGATTCGGAGACGGATGTCCTTGCAGGAAAGGCACTGGGAATGAGAACAGGCTTTATAGGACGCGCACAGGCCCGGGTGGGCGCCGATTTTTTCGGTCCCAGTCTCCTTCACATCACGAGGCAGCTCGAGGGCTTGCACAACGCAAAGGAGAGGTATTGCATGAAGAGTGAAAAAACAGGCCTGTTGAGGGGGAGCGGTTCATGAAGGTCGATAGAACACCGCTCGATGGAGTTCTTGCGATACAACCCCCCACGGTCTTTGAGGACTTTCGGGGAAGCTACGTAGAGATATACAACGAGACCCTCTACCGGGACGCAGGCATCGCCATGGATTTCAAGCAGGACGACATATCCGTTTCTTCACGTCATGTGCTGAGGGGAATACATGGGGACCGGGAGACGTGGAAACTGGTATCCTGCCTCTCGGGCCGCTTCTACCTGGTGGTCGTCAACTGGGACGAGTCATCTCCCCAGTTCGGCGCCTGGACGTCATTCGTTCTTTCCGAGTCAAACAGACAACAAGTGCTGATACCACCGAAATTCGGCAACGGGCACGTGGTGCTGAGCGATCAGGCTATCTTTCATTACAAACAATCGACTTACTATGACCGGTCAGGTCAATTCACGATCCTTTGGAACGACCCGAAATTGAACATCTGGTGGCCGATCAAGAATCCCATACTCTCAAGGAGGGACGAAGGTAGTGAGGTTGCCTGAATTAGAGTACGACCCAGGCTCCGCGTCCGATCTGCCGGGATCGAGGAACATAGTGGACTGCTGTTCGCCCGGAGAGGCCCGGCTTGCGAGCGGGGAGCTTCACAGTATGGAGAAGAAGGCATGGAAGAACAGGGTTTTTCCTTGTTCGCCCGACATTGCGCCTCCCCTTCTGTGCCCTGATTTGAAGCCGGTCTTCCTTGCCCACGAGAACCCCTGGTTCCGGGTCGTTTCGCGCGGATCCTATTACGGGTTGGAATACGAAAGGCCCCAGGTGGTGGTTCTGCCTGTCCTGGAAGATGATTCGATCGTCATGGTACGCGTGAGGCGACCCCTGATCGGCGACTGCCCCTTGGAGTTGCCGGCGGGCGATTCATGCCCCGGAGAGACCCCCAGGATGGCGGCCACCCGTGAGTTTGGGGAGGAAACGGGTATACGCATCGAGAATCCTCTACGCTTCGTCCCGCAGCTCCCCCTGTCCGAGATGCCCGGCAGGATGCCGGTTCTTCTTTCCGTATTCAAGATCGATCTTGTCCGATCGGAGTTCGATTCGCGCATCGATCCCGATAACGATATCGTCTGTGTCGAGGTGGTGCCCCTGCTGCAAGCCGCACGAATGCTCGCCGAAGGGGAGATATACCTAAGCTCGCCGGCCGCCATACTGGCGCGCTTTCTTTTCGGAACGCACCTCGAGAGACTGATTTCCCACGAGGTGCAGCGATGAAAAACAGCCAGGATATCGTTCTCGTCAATGTGGGGGGCACCCGCAAACAGGTCTATCAGGATCTGGGCAAGGTGTTCTCCGCGATAGACACCCCTTTTTGGGCCGCCCTGACAGCAGGCTATCTGCGGGGAAGGGGATTTGCCGTTGATATACTCGATGCAAACGCCCTGAACCTTGATTTTGGGGAAACAGTCCAGGCCCTTGCCGAGGTCCGGCCGAAATTTATCGCCATAGTCTGTTACAGTCAGCAGGCAAACGTGTCGGCCCCCATTATGGTTGCTGTGGGTCAACTCTGCCGGCAGATAAAGGAATCGATCCCGGAGGTCCCGCTGATCCTCACGGGATGGCATCCATCGGCACTCCCCGAGCGTACCCTGAGAGAAGAGGCCTGCGACATGCTCGTTCAGGGCGAAGGCTTCTTCGCCCTCGCCGATCTCCTCGCAGGCAGAGATTTTTCTCAGATTCCCGGCCTCTGGTGGAAGGACGGTTTGGACGTGCTTCACGGTCCTGCATCCAACAACATTCAAGACCTGACCGCAGAGCTTCCGGATGTGGCCTGGGACCTTCTTCCGATGGACAAGTACCGCGCTTTCAGTCTGGATGTGCCTGCGCGATTTTGGCGAGCGCACGAAGTTCGCCTCCCTCTTCACCAGTCTCGGCTGCCCCTACAGGTGCAGTTTTTGCGCCATTCACGCGACATACGGGGAGCACAAGATACGCTACTGGAGCCCCGAATGGGTCTTGCGGCAGATCGATATTCTCGTGCATGACTACGGCGTCCGGCACATAAACATTCATGACGAGCTCTTCGTCTTCAATCCAAATCATTACGTACCCATTGCCGAAGGTCTCATCGAACGGGGATACGATCTCAACATAAACGCCTTCGCCCGTGTCGACGTCTTGGCCAAGGCGGATATCAGCCATCTGAACATGCTGAAAAAGGCAGGCTTTCATTGGCTGAAGCTCGGTATCGAGACGGGAAGCAGCCGCATCAGGGCGGGGGTCGGAAAGGATTCTTATACCATCGATTCAATTAAGAGCGCGGTGGCCAAGGCTCACGGCGTGGGCATCGATTTTTGCGCCAATTTCATGTTCGGCCTTCCCGGCGACGACTACGACTCGATGCAGGATACCCTTGACCTTGCGCTGGAGCTGATGCCCGCCTTTCCGAGCTTCTTCTGCGCCATGGCCATTCCCGGCTCCGATCTCTACGATGAAGCGGTAGACAAAGGCCTTCCCCTGCCTGAGACGTGGCTTGGATACGCTTCCCAGGGGTATGACTTTCAGCCGCTTCCCACGGAGCATCTAAGTGCGGCCCAGGTTCTCGAGTTCAGGGATTACGCCTTCGACACATACTTCAAGAATCCTAGGTACCTTTCGATGATCGAGAGAAGGTTCGGATTGCAGGCCAGGGAACATATAAAGGAAATGACCGCTATAAGGCTGAAGCGGAAGCTCCTCGGAGACTAAGCGCATATGGACGAGGTATCAAAGCAAATCAGGAAGAACATACTCAATATTTCACGCCATAGCGGACACGGACACATCCCGACCTGCTTTTCCGTCATCGAGATGCTTCGGTCCGTCTATGAGACCATGCGTCACGACCCCAAACGGCCCGACTGGGCCGACCGGGATATATTCATACTGAGCAAGGGACACGCGGCCCTGGGCCTTTACTGCACCCTGGCCCACTACGGTTATTTTCCTGTTTCGGAGGTCTTCGATCTCGGGGCCTTCGAGTCGCGCTTCGGCTGTCATGCCGACCGTTTCAAAGTCCCGGGCATCGAGCTGTCGACCGGTTCCCTGGGCCACGGTATCGGTGTGGCGGCAGGGGTGGCTTTGGGTTTCAAACTCCTGAAAA
>CAVVPU010000055.1:0-7758 GCA_963750015.1 uncultured delta proteobacterium
GGTCGTCGTGGAGATGTAGAGGAATATACCTGTTTTGCCCCCTCCTCGCTCGGGAGGGGGCAAAATTAGGGCGTTCCCCATGACAAGGGACGATAGAGTCCTTGCAAAAGCAACTTTTTCGTGCCATCTATGATAATCCACGCGAGATGGTAGCCGAGCATCCAAAACACTGCGTGCCGGGTGTGAGTGGGCAGAATGATAAAATATGAGCATAACCGAAAACAAGGAGGCCGTGATGCAAGCAGACGGTTTATCGAGTAACTCTTCCGTTTCGGCAGATATCCAACACCGGACAAGCCATAGGTGGGCCATACTGACGATGCTTATTCTCTTCAGCATCCTCACCTCCGCCGATCGGGCCAACATCGGCGTTTGTTTGCCGTGGATCAAGAAAGAATTCGCTCTCACAAACCTGCAAGCCGGATCCATTGTCAGTTTCTTTTTCCTTGGCTACGCCGTCTTTCAGGTTCCGGCGGGGCTGGTCATCAGCAAATGGGGCGCCCGCGTCGTTACGTCAGTCTCGACGGTGCTCTTTTCTTTCTTTACCTTCCTTATCGGCGCCTCTCCCACCCCAGCCGTGATGAAGCTCGCCCGACTGGGTCTCGGGGTCTTCGAAGGTCCCGCCGGAGTCGCGGCCGGTGCCAACCTCAAGCCATGGTTCCCCAAACACGAGCAGGGATTGGCAACGGGCCTTTACGTGTCAGCAAATCAGATAGCCTTCATCATAGTACCCCCGATTTGCGTCGCCATAGCGACCCACTTCGGCTGGCGCATGGTGTTCTATGCCTTTGCGGTTCCCGGCGCTCTCTTCGGCCTCCTTTGGGCCCTTGTAGTCCGCAACCGGCCGCAACTCAGTAGGTTTTGTAACGAGGGGGAGAGAGAATACATTTCCGCGTCGGGGCCGGAAGTTGCTTCGCGAAAAGATCCCCTGGCCGCATCGATGGGCTGGCTCGACACCGTTATCAGGGTCCGCCGCGGGACGAAGGCCATCAATGACAAGGCCGGCGTATTCAAGTCGTGGAGCATCTGGGCCAACTGCCTGGTCTTCTTCTTCTTCGGTTTGTGTTTCTGGGGGACCCTGACGTGGATACCCTCGTACTTGGTGAGCGAGAAAGGTTACTCTTTCATAAGAATGGGCTGGCTTGCGATGACACCTTTCTTGGGGGGTCTGGTGGGCACGATCGGTGGGGGCTGGATGTCGGACCATGTCTTTGGAAGCCGCCGCAAACCGGTCATGATAATGGGAGCGATTGCCGCCGCCATCATGATGTACGTTCTCGCGAACGCCCCGGCCAGCGTACACGTTCTGGGGGTTATCCTGTTTCTTTGCGGTGTGGCGGTGAACTCGCCCTTTCCGCAGTACATCGCGTACTCCATGGGGCTGACCACGCACAAGACCTACCCCATCGCACTCGCCATGGTCGCGACCTCAGGAACCCTGGGCGGTCTGGTCTCCCCTTTGATCGTGGGCTACATGCTTGACGCACTCAAGTCTTACACCTACGTCTTCTATTTCTTCGGCGTGGCGATGTGCCTCAGCCTCGTGATGACCATGACAATGATCGAACCCCTTCAGACCATAGAGCCCGACGAGGAGGGGCATTGATAAAGGGCTATGGCGGCAACTAACCTGTCCCGGTGACACACGATGTGAGAAGGCGGCATGATCCCGTGGGAGTTAGCTCTAACGGATAATCATGCCTCCTTCCACGGGCAGGGTATGTCCCAAAACGAAAGAGGCCTCGTCAGAACAGAGCCAGAGCACTGCCGCGGCGATCTCCTCAGCCTTTGCCATGCGGCCTATGGGGTGGGCGGCAAGGGCTTCCTCGATAAACTCCTTGGGTGCGGAGTCGGTCAGCCCGGCATTGACAATTCCGGGGGCTACTGCATTGACCCGGATGCCCTTCGTCGCCACCTCCAGCGCCGCTGTCTTCGTCAGTCCCATGATGCCGTGTTTGGTGGCCACGTATCCCGCCATGTCCGGTGAGCCGACAAAACTCGCGACGGACGCGATATTCACAATGGAGCCCGAGCCCTGTTTGAGCATCTGCTGCAGTTCGTACTTGAGGCACTGGAAGACGCCGGTCAGGTTGACGGCGACTATCCGGTCCCACCGGTCCCTGGGAAGCTCGGCAATGGGCAGTCGGGCACTCGCGATCCCGGCATTGTTGCAGGCAAAATCCAGCGTTCCGTAACACTCCACCACGAAAGTCACGAAGGCTTTCACGTCCTCCTCGCTCGCAACATCCCCCTGTATGGAGGCCCCTCTCCCGCCGCTTGCCTCGATGTGCCGGACCGTCTCCTCGGCGCCTGCGAGATTAATGTCTGCAACGACAACCGAGGCCCCCTGGCGGGCGAAGGTGCAAGCAATGACCCGACCTAGTCCGGCTGCGCCACCCGTAACCAGGGCTGTCTTGCCATCAAAATCGTACTTGAGCGTTTTCCCGTCCACGTCTCCCACAGTTCTCATCCCTCCTTCGCGCCGGCGATGGGGTCAGCCCATTTTTTCACGTTACGGAAAGTCCGCCGTCGATTGTCAGAAGTGATCCCACGACGAAGGAGGCCGCATCCGAACAGAGCCAGAGGACAGCCTCGGCGATCTCCTCGGGCTCGGCCATCCGGCCGATGGGATAGGGGCTCTTGTCGGTCTTCGGCCTCTTCGCGAGAAGCTCTTCTATCATGGGAGTGCGTGTTCCGCCCGGTGCTATGGCGTTAATGCGGATTCCCGACCCTGCATATTCGAGGGCCGCCGTCTTCGTCATCTGCACGATACCCGCTTTTGCCGCGCCATAGGCGCATGACCCGGGCATGGGCTTGAGGACAACCGCCGCCGCAGTGTTCACGATTCTCCCGCCCTGCTGTGTCAGCATTTGGAGGATTTCGAATTTCATGCAGAGCCAGACACTCTTGAGGTTGGTGTTGATAATGCAGTCCCATTCCGTTTCCCGCCAATCCGCCGTTGGCCCGTAGTTTCCTCCGATGCCGGCGTTGTTGAAAGCAAGATCGAGCCGGCCATAAACCTCGACCGCCCTTTTGACAAGTCTTTCCACGTCGCCGGCCTGAGATACATCCGCTTTGACGAAAAGCCCTTCGCCGCCTGTGTCCTTGATCATTTGTGCCGTGCTCTCGCCGCCTGTGTCGGATATATCTGCGACAACAACAAGCGCATCTTCCCGCGCAAAGGCCAACGCCGCAGCCCGGCCGATGCCGCTTCCTTCTCCGGTAACCAGGGCGACTCTTCCTTCAAAAGGTTTCATTTTCTCCCTCAGGGATTGGCCGAATTGGCCGGTACATTAGAACGGCTCGAACACTGTCTTATCTCTTCCAGGGCAGCCATTCACCGTTCTTGAACACCATAGGCAGCATGGGATCGAATCAGAACGGGTGAGGAAGCTGTGGCTTCGGGCCTCATCGCCGTGAAAACCGTGGCCCAAGCTGTTCGTAACGCTTCAAGAAAAGTGGATTCCGACCCTCCTCACCCACCCCATGGTAACCGAAGAAAGCTTTCATTTCCTGTAAAGTTCCAATTGGCCGTTCTTGAGCACCATCAGGTCTGTAAAGGTGTCTTTCGGCGCACCCTGATGGTCTTCAGGGGTGCAGGCAAAAGCCCCATGAAAACCTTCGAACCTGATCTTCTCCAGAGCGTCCCTTAGGGCGGACCTGTCGTCCGTGCCGGCCGCCTTGAGCGCCTCTATCACCACGTGGGCCCCATCATAGGTGGTTGCCTGGTACAGGTTGATCACCGTCGATTCACCATATTTGTCCTTCATGAGTTTCTTGAACGGGTCATAGAGGAGCTTGCGGAGTGGGTCGTCAGGCGGCAGTTTGTCGGCCACAAAGAACTTCGCCGCCACAAACATCCACTTGCTCTCCTCGGCTATGTCCCCTGCCAATCTGAAGAAATCCGGTGAGCCGACCGGCGTGCTCCCGACCACCGGCGTCTTCATTCCCAGCTGTTTGTAGTTCTTTGCTATTATCGAAGCCGGGTTTCCCGTGGTGAAGAGTATTATGAGGTCCGGGTTGACGGCCTTGATCCTTGTGAGCTGGGGGACCATGCTCTTATCCGTCGTTTCGAATTCCTCCTGAATGACAAAGGAGACGCCGGGATACTTGGGGATCTCCTTGTTCAGGACTCTCGCCCCGGTCATCCCGTAATTCGATGTGTCGTGAAGCAGAGCGATCCGTTTCGCACCCAATCTGTTGGCTACAAGCTCAGCGATGTGTGCCGCGAGCCGCGTGTCCCCGGGGCCTACAAGAAAAACCCACTTCTTGAATGGTGCGACAACAGGCCCCGTGATCACGAATGGGACCTGCTCCCGCTCGCATATAGGGATGATGGACATGCCGGAGTCGGTCATGCTTGGACCCGTCATGACGGCGACTTTCTTGTCTCTAATGAGTTTTGTCGCGGCGACAACCGCCGTGGTCGGATTGCTCTGGTCGTCTTCGAATAAACACTGGATCTGCCTTCCGTTTATACCGCCTTTACGGTTGACTTCATCGAATATGGCAGTGAAGGCATCCTTCTGCGGAACGCCCATGAAGCCGGCCCATCCGGTCAAACTGAGCACCGCGCCGACCTTGATGGGCTCCGCTCCCAGTGCTCCCGTACGGACCGCCAGACCAAGGAAAGACGAAATTATCAATGCGAAAAGAATTACCCGGGCCACACTGACTGTCATGTGCTTCATGGTAGCTTCCTCCCTTCCGATCATTGGGGCTCCTATCGCCCTTCTTGCATAGTCTCAACCTATCCATGTTCGGAAGGCCGAGGCCTTTTGCCGGCTGCTGTCGCTCGTCCGGGGAGAATGGCTGAGCCCTCTCTTGCCCGGCGGACAAGCTCTTTACGTTCCAAGGAGGATTTTATATGCTCTCTGGTCAGGTTTGCGACGATTTCAGTGTGATGCGTCATGGCTTTCACGGCCCGGTCAGGGTCGCCATTGATGAGCCCCTGAAGGATCTCCTGGTGGCAAAGATACAGGGAAGGCAGGATCGGAAGGATCTTCAAGCGAGTCGGGCCCATCTGTAAGGCAATCGATTCGAAAAGCTCAAGGATGTAGCTGTTGCCACTCGCCGCATAGATGAGACGGTGAAAAAGGAAATCGGCCGAGGAGTAAAGCACGATGTCCTCGCGCTCGATCGCCTGCAGTTGATTCGAAAGGCTCCGTGTCATGTGGTCGACCGAACCGGCAGTCATCCTATCCGCCGCCAGCCTGACTGCCAGGAGGTCAAGGGCACCCCGTGCTTCGATCACTTCCATGCTCCGCTCGAGAGAAACCTCTTGCATGAAGACGCCGCGATTCGGAATGCTGTGGAGAATCCCCTCCTGTTCAAGTCTTCTGACCGCTTCCCAAACCGGCGTCCGGCTCACTCCCAACTCCCGCGCCATCCGCATCACGTTGAGGCGCACTCCCGGTTTCCAGCGGTAATCGGCAATCATGCTCCTTATTCCCCTATACACCTTTTCCGCGAGGAGTTCCTTTGTTGCAGAAGCACTTCCGTTTTTCATCCCACGATCGTGGTCCATGGACCGATTGTACGGTGACGCCTGGTCGGTGTCAAGATAAATTACATGTAATTTATTGACACTGAATTTACTTGTGCTGTATTATCGGTATAATGTAGGCCTTTATATGGGCCACATCGATCATGGTTTACATGACATGTACTGCCTTCTAAAAGCATGGTCAAGGAAGGCGTTCCAAAGAAAGGCTGTGAGCAAAACTCCGGAAGAGAGGAACGATGAAAGAAGCGGACTACGACATCGTCTATCCCAATCCCACGCCTCAAGGTGTAACCCTGGAGAAGAATGTCCGTGCCGTCATGCGTGACGGCGTGAAGGTGGCCGTCGACGTCTATCGGCCGGTCCAGGGAGAAGGACCGTGGCCCACGATTTTTGCTTACTCGCCATTTCAGAAGGAACGCTTTTTTGAAGGTCCCAAACCCGCATTTTACTGTTCCCATGGATATGTGCTCGTGCAGGCAACCGAAAGAGGGAGCGGTTTCAGTGGGGGGAAATTTGAATTTCACGGCTCAAAGGCTGCGCAAGACGGTTACGACCTGGTGGAATGGATTGCCGGGCAATCGTGGTGTACCGGCAGCGTGGCCATGATGGGCGCCTCCGGATACGGCGTCATGCAATGGCTGACCGCGCCGCTCAATCCACCCCATCTCAAGTGTCTTGTGGTTCTGGCAACGACGGACAACTACCGGGGGCTTTGCTATCCGGGTGGTGTGTTTCGCAAGCCCTTCGTCTTGAATATGGTATCGGGGCTGACTCAGGCCGCGATCTGGCCTGGACCGATATCCGGCAAAGAACAACCTATGAATACGATCGCGGAAATTCTTGCGCATACGGAGGACGGCCCCTTTTGGTGGGAACACGGCGGCAGCTGGACAAGGATCGCCCGGATAGAATGCCCGGTGCTCAACCTCGTGAACACACCTAACCGGCTTCACGCCATATATCACCTCAGGTCGTACGCCGACATCATGTCTCCGAAGAAGCTTGTAATAGTGCCGTGGACGAACGAGAACTACCAGCCCTGGATTTTCGAGACCACCTCATTCAACCAGTACATACTGAGATGGCTCGATTATTGGTTGAAAGGCCTCGATACAGGCATCATGGACGAGCCCGAAGTGGCCATTTATGACAACGGCACAGGAAAATGGCGATACGAAGATGAGTACCCGCTTGCGCGCACCCGATGGGAAAAATACTATCTACGGGGAAAGGCCTCCGAAACGGACGCCTGCGGGATCATCGGTACAACACCTCCGGCAAGGGACGACAAGCCGGATACCTACGACAACCTCAGCCTAAACGCTGCCATGGCGGCCTCGTACGGGATCGTCTCCTCCGCCCCCACGAGGCCCCACTATGCCGCGTATCTTTCACCGCCTTTAGAGGAAGATATCACGGTGTGGGGGCCGGTCAGCTTCACACTCTATGCTTCCACCACGGAGGACGTGACGAGCGATTTGTCGTTTTTCGTGAAAATGGGGGAGATGGTGCCTGAAGGCGTCCCCCTCAATCCGGCCACGGGCGTCCCCGAGACCAAACCCGAAGCCAACGACCCCTTCACTCCCCGCGAGGTTCAACTCTGGAGCTGGGGTTCCCTCAAGGCCAAATTCCGAGAGCTCGATCAGAACAAGTCCCGACCGGGGATGCCGTGGCACTCCTTCCAGAATCCCCGGGAGCTGGAGCAGGGCATTGTCTACGAGTTTCAGATCGAGCTCCAGCCCGTATTCAAGACATTCAGGAAAGGCTGCATGGTCTGGCTCAAAATCGCAAGCGACGATGCACTCTACTCTACCCTGGATAGCTCTTCTCAATACGTCGAAACGCCTCTGTCGCCGGAGAATAGCAAAATTTCCATTTACCATGACGCAGAGCATCCGTCCCATCTGTTCTTGCCGGTCATCCCCTATGTCCCGGAAGGCATACCCGTAAAGCCGCCGTTATGCGACGCCTTGCCGGGTGCGGCGCGGTTCACCGCGAAATAGGTTCCCTGGCGGCTCGGGCCGGCGGCATTTGTATAACCATAGAACAATCGTAGGCGTGTGCACCGCGGTCGACACGCGGAAGGCCGCCTTGAGGACCGAGAGGAGTCCGCGTAGCGGAAGTAATGCGGTTTCCCCTTGACCGCCGTCACAAATTTGTCACGGTCGCACCCATAAAGGTTTGACACATGCCCAGAATCCCCTGTAAAATAAGGCATGCGAGAGTGGCGGAACTGGCAGACGCACTGGACT
>CAVVPU010000056.1:0-3738 GCA_963750015.1 uncultured delta proteobacterium
ATAGTGCTTGACTTACGGCCTCTTATGTACGATTGTATATCATGAAACGGTTGTTGCCGGGAGGAGTCAAGGCTATCGAAAGAGTCTAATCGGTTTTCGGATGCCTCCGCATCTTCCTCGTCGATCCCCGTGGCGCCTATTGCCGTCTCTTCGTACAGCCTGAACTTAGGAGGAAACAATGAAAAAATCGGCGATAAGATCGTTCCTAGCCCTTTCCCTCGTTTTTCTTTTTGCGGTTTCTGCCATGGCGGCCGATATCAACCTGTCCGTGGCGGCCAGCCTCACGGACGTGGTCACCGAGCTTGCCAATACCTTCGCAAAAAAGAATACCGGTGTCAGGTTCCAGAATAACTTCGGAGCTTCCGGCGCCCTCGCCAAGCAGATGGAGGCAGGCGCACCTGTGGATATCTTTTTTTCAGCCAACCTCGAGTGGGTGGACTACCTGAAGAAGAAAGGCTTGCTCGACGACAAAAGCATCAACACCTTCGCTTACAACGTGCTCGTGTTCGCCGGCAAGCCGGGGCTTAAGGTGAACAGGCTCCAGGACATAGTCGGGCTTCAGAGAATCGCGATCGGCAGTCCTGCGAGCGTTCCCTGCGGTGAGTACGCGATGGACGCATTCAAAAATGCGGGCATAGATAAACAGCTCCAGGGGAAGCTCGTCATGGGAAGGGACGTTCGCGAGTGCCTCCTCTATGCCGACAGGGGAGAGGCGGACGGCGCCTTCGTCTACAAGACCGATGTTGAGCAGGCAGCCATGAATGTGAAAGTCCTTTTTACCGTACCCCAGGATCTCTATCCCCGCGTAACCTATCCCATGGCCCTGACGAGCCAGGGAAGCAAGAAGCCTGAGGCTGTTGCATTCTATAAGTTTCTCCAGTCGGATGAGGCGAAGACTGTTCTCAAGAAGTACGGTTTCCCCATAAACTAGGGCAATATGTTCGAATTCACTCCTGCCGATTATTCGGCCATCTATTTATCGATCAAGGTCGCAGTAGCGGCGACTCTGGTCTCCCTTCCTTTCGGCTTTGCCGCCGCTTACCTCATGACCTTCCGGCGTTTCCGCGGGAGGGTCATACTCGATGTGGCGGTCAACCTCCCCCTGACCCTTCCGCCCGTGGTCATCGGCTTTTTCCTTCTCATCCTTTTAGGGCAGCAAGGCTTCATTGGCAGAAGGCTTCTCCAGCCTCTCGGCATCAGGCTGATTTTTACCTGGAAGGCGGCGGTCATTGCCACCGCGGTGGTCGGCTTTCCCCTCATGGTGAGATCCATGCGGACTGCCATGGAGGCCATTGACGAGCGGCTTGTCCAGGTCTCCCGCCTTCTGGGAGCCCGGAAGCTCGATACCATGTTCACCGTGATCGTACCCCTTTCGGTGCGCGGGATCATCGCAGGCTCGGTGCTCATGTTCGCACGCGGGCTCGGTGAATTCGGGGCCACCGTGGTGGTGGCGGGCAACATCCCCGGCGTCACCCAGACCATCCCCCTCGCCATTTACGAGTACGTGAGCTCGCCAAAAGGCGATGTTATGGCCTTGAGCCTCTGCGCCGTATCCGTCGCCATCTCGGTTGTGGTGCTTGTTTTTCATGAATGGCTCGGCAGACGCGTCGTGAAGAGTGAATAGCGATGGATCTCAGGGTTAAAGCCCAAAAACGCTTCGGCCTTTTCCTGCTCGACGCAGATTTTTCCGTCGAGGGGCAGCGGATAGGCATCTTTGGCCCATCAGGCTCCGGGAAATCGACTCTGGTGAGCCTCATCGCAGGGCTTTCGAAACCTGATACGGGGTTCATCACGCTCGACGGCGAACACCTCTTTGACGATAGGGGGAGATGCAACGTTCCGCCCGAGAGGAGGCGGATGGGTATGGTCTTCCAACGTCCGAGCCTCTTTCCTCATCTCAGCGTCAAAGGCAACCTCCTCTACGGATATAGGAGGTCCGTGCCCGAAAACCGCAAAATCGTGTATAAGGACGTGGTGGAGGTCATGAAGCTTGGCGGCCTTCTCGACCGCGGAGTGAAGAACCTTTCGGGTGGCGAGAAACAGCGGGTGGCGATCGGCCGCGCGGTCCTCGGCAACCCGCGCCTGCTGTTGCTCGACGAACCGCTGTCCGCCCTTGACGACAGCCTCAAGTTTCAGATCGTCCCTTTCCTGAAGAACGTCTGCGAGGCCTTCACCATACCCTACCTCTTTATTTCTCATTCATTGCTCGAGATGAAGATCATGACCGACCGGGTCCTTCACATGGTCGATGGAAGGATCACCGGGCAAACAACGGCGGACGGCCTGGTGCGGGAACAGATGGGCGAAGGCGGGAAGGACTATATCAACCTCCTCCGGCTGCCCGCTCCGAGCAGGGTTGACGGCCTCTATACTTACGACTGGGGTGGCAAGCCTCTTTTTATCTCCTCTGCGAGCGAACAGCCCGAGACCTTTTTCGAGCTTTCATCCAGGGACATAATTCTCTTCAAGGGCCGCCCGGAGGCGATCAGTGCCCGCAACCTCCTCATGTGCACGGTGGTCGACATTTTCGAAGCGGGCACCAGAATGGGCATCGACCTCGACTGCGGCGGCAGCCGGCTCGTCGCCGAGGTGGTGAGGCAAGCAGTCGACGAGCTCGGCATAAAGACCGGTAGCGAGGTCTACGCTGCCATCAAGGCGACCGCTTTCAGGAAACTTGGTTAGCCGTCAGCCCATCTTCTTGTACGTAGAATACGCCTCCATGAACATGGGAAACCCCGTGGTCTGTATGATCAGGAGGAGGGCATGCTTGATCTCATCCTCGCTGGCTCCCGCCTCCCGCGCCCTCGCTATATGGGTTTCGAGGGAGATTTTATGATCGCTCGCCCCTGAAACCGCCACCTTGATGAGCCAGCGCACCTTTTCGGGAAGCGGCCCGCCTTGCTCGTGAATGATCTTGCCAAGGGCCTCGTGCCCCTCGTTAACGGCGGGAAAATCCTTCTTGAAAAGGGTGAATACCTCATGCAGATCTTCATGACTACCTCCTTAATTGAGTTCCTTCGGCTTACTTATCTCCTCTTCCTACGCTAATCATAAGGTCATCCGATGTCAAGCGATCATAGGGAAAGGCGGCCTTGTTTCCAAGGGAAAAACTAAAGAGCAGAAAAAAGAGCTTGACTATCGTTCTATACAGTAGTATATAATGATCATGTTGCTATTGCCTGTGATATATAACGTACTCGGTGTTCCGCCTTTATCGTCACCCGAGATCGAATGTGTACGAGTTCCTTGCTCCAACCCCGGCCGGGGGTATCGGTCACCTCCCTGGTTTCCGGCCGGGGATTCCTAAACCAAGCCTGGTCGACGGCGCATTTTTTTATTTGTCGTTTGTAAAGCCTTGAAGCTTCATTATCGGGTAAACAGTCGGGAAATAAACGAACGAATAAAAATTCATTGTTTGATTGCTCCAGTTAACCTCGTTTTCACGACCCACGCTTTTCAGATAAGGTCCCATCAACACATCATACTCATCTATCAACTTCGGTAGTTTTGTTGCTTCATAGATTTCATCATGCCTGAAAGCTGCAACCGGCATTCGCGGCTTCTTGTTGGATCGGTCTGCCGGATAACCAACCGTCAGGCCATTTAGCGGGAAAGTATATTCAGGAAGATTCAACAGCGTAATCATCCGGCCGGATTGTTGCAATACCGCCGATAGGTACGATTCCCAGATCGAGTGATTCCGCCGCTGTAATTATATTCTGCAGACAAATTCCGGCA
>CAVVPU010000057.1:0-14893 GCA_963750015.1 uncultured delta proteobacterium
ATTATGAGCATGATCATGCCCGCCGAAGTCATGGCATCCATGAATGCCTGGGCCAGAATCTTCCATGTGAGGCGCCTCCTTATAGAGGCCAATAAGATGGCGCCCGTTGCGCCTATGGCGCCGGCCTCGGTTGCGGTGAACCATCCAATGATCATACCGCCGATGACAAAAACGACAAGCAGCAGTATCTCCCAACACCCTCCCAAGGCTTTAAATCTTTCCCTGTAGGAGACCCTCTCCGCCGGAGGGCCGAGCCTCGGATTCCGCAGGCAGAGCAGGTAGATAGTCAGGAGATAGGAAAGCGTGGTGAGGAGCGCGGGAATCAGGCTGGCCGCGAAAAGCTTGCCAATGGAAGTGGTCGTAAGAATACCGTAAATGATGAACATACCGCTGGGAGGGATGAGACTTCCAATGGTCCCGCCGGCTGCTACGGCCCCGGATGCGAGTTTAGGGTCGTAACCGTATTTCTTCATCTCAGGCAAAGCGACCAGGCCGATTGTCGCCGCAGTGGCAAGGGTTGAGCCGCTGCAAGCTGCGAAGCCCGCAGCGCCGCCGATACTTGCCATGGCAAGTCCGCCCCTTTTGTGGCCTATCATTTTGGAGGCCATGCGAAAAAGATCGGCCCCAAAACCGGACGCGAAGGTAACCTGTGCCATCAAAAGAAAAAGGGGCAGGACGGCAAAATTATAGTTCCCTATCACTTCGAGGGGCACCGTAGCCATCTTCATCATGGCTGCCGGAAGGGAATAGAGCATCCAAATGCCCAGGAAGCCAATGCCTGCGAGGGCGAAGCCGATGGGCATACCGCAGGCCAGAAGCGCGAAGAGTGCAACGAATCCCGATATGCCGACGAGTGGCGGGCTCATTTCGATGCTCCCTCCCTAACCTTAGTTACAAACCTGATGACAAGAATGATGAGCATGAGGATCAGGGAGACAACCCAAAGGAAACGGAAGGGAAGGACAGAAATCCTCAGGATGTCCGTCTGTTCTCCCCTCTGCCATTTCGACACGAACATCACCACACCGGCCCATACGAAGACGCCCCACAGGCCTATGCTCAAAAAAGTAGTGAATGCCTGGAATATGCTCTGAGCCCGCGGAGGAAGACGAGTGAGCAGGACATCGGCCTTGGCATGGCGGTCGCGCATCTGACAATAGACCAACGAGTATGCGCAGGCGATGATCATAATGGTTTCCACGAGATCGAAGGTGCCGGGAAGAGCGTAGCCGATGAACCGGCCGATCACGTCCATCACTATTATCACCATGACCACAGCCATTGAAACGGCTCCGCACACCCCTCCCCATGTCACAAGCCGGTCCATGATCTTTTCGATAGAGGCCGCCATACGTGTTCCCCCAAACCCCGATTTCTCTACGAGCCCGAGTTGCTTATTTACTGTACAGCTTGATCAGGCGTTGAGCGTCGTTATAGATCTTCGTTCCCGGCAATCCCTTCGCGTCGAGCGCCTTGGCCTGGATTATCGCTTGCTTTTGCATGGCCGCGTAGAATTTTCCAAGCTCGGAGGGAGATAATTTTATGAACTCGACTCCCATCTTCTTACCGTACGCCGTACCGACGTCGTCGGCCGCGAGCTCGGCCTTGTCCGTTTCAGACCCCCAGTACTCGATATTGTCCTCGAAGACCTTCTTGATGTCCGGAGGCAGCTTGTTCCACGTCTTCATGCTTATTGCCCGCAAACCCTGGTGGACCCCGTAGAGATTAAGCACGGTACAGTATTTTCCGACCTCGGCAAAGCTCATGTTCTTGAGCAGGTCTGTCGTGACGAGAGCCCCGTCGAGCACGTTCTTCTGCATGGACAGGTAAACCTCGGTCATGGGGGTTCCGATCCCTTCAGCCCCCAGCTCTTTCAGCACGTCTACCAGTTCCCCTATGGTCTTGATCCTCATGCCCCTTAAGTCGCCCATGGCTCGCACGGGCTTCTTCGAAGTGAGAAGCTGAAACTCCAGTCCCGATGTCCACGAAAGCACTTTAATGCCCTGGTCCTCGTATTCTTTGTTTATTTCGGGATACTTCATGAGGAGTTCTTTGACTACCCGTCGGCCTACGTCATTGTTCGCGCCATAGAAGAAACAGAACATTGACCGGCCGATGGCAAATCCGGACTTCGCATAATTCGGCGATATGGAGGCTGTATCGGCGACGCCCGTTGCCAACTCATCCACCGCTTCCCTTATGTTCATCATAGACCCGTTCCAATAGGCCTTGAACTTGACCCGGCCGTTCGTCTCTTTTTCTATTTTCGCCATCCACGCTTTATCGACCATGCTGAAAACGTAGTCAGGAGCAAAGGGACTGGCGTAGGAAAGCTCGATGACATTTGAGGCGGCCAAAGACCGGCCGGGCATAACGAGCGCCAACAATATCATGGCGACCAAAATGCACGGAACAAACTTCATACCTTTTCTTTTCATGTTTCGCTCCTCCTCACCTTTTTTTGCTTCGGTTGCCGCTGAACTTCTCCCACAAATCTCTGTCTGTTTCACCCCGGGAACGGGCGATTATCGAGACTGCTTACAGTATTATCCCCTCATCCTTGAATCCGGATATTTGGTCCCAATCAAATCCCGCTTCAAGAAGAACTTCCTCGGTATTCTGGCCCAGTTGGGGAGCCGGGGAGTTGATCCGGGCCGGCGTCTTTCCGAACTTCACAGGAAAACCTAGAATCCTCAGGGGACCGAGCTCCGGATGCTCGTAAGTTATCACCGACTCGTTTTCGATCACCTGAGGATCGTTCGCAACTTCTTTCACGTTCTGACATGGAGACCAGGCAAATTCGTGCCCTTCGAAACGGCCTCTCCATTCATCCAGGGTACGGGATGCAAAGGCGTCGTCCAGAATCTGTCTCAATTCCGTGGCCCGTGCACATCTCTCATCGTGGGAACCGAAGCGTCCATCCCCGGCGAGGTCCTCCCTCCCGAGGGCCGCGCAGAACTCGCTCCAGGTCGCGTCGGCGGTCATCATGGATAACATGAGCCACCTGTTGTCCTTCGTTTTGTAAGTATTGGTGAGGGCATTAGCCGGCGTTGCTCTCGAATCGTACATATGTTCTTTACCGCTCGAGAGGTAGGGCTGCAAAGCGCCCATGGCAAACATGGTGAGCTGACTGTTCAGAAGGCTCGTTTCTACCAGTTGCCCTTCCCCCGTTCTTTCTCTGTGGAGAAGGGCCATGGTGATACCGTAGGCCAGTACCATTCCGGCAGTGGTGTCTCCCATGCCGGGCATGAGCTTGACTGGGGGAGTTCCGGGCTCGCCCATAACCGTCATGAGCCCGGACCGGGCAAAGGCGATCAGATCGAAGGCGTCTACGTTTGCATAAGGCCCTTTCGCACCCCAGCCTGTGCAATGGGCAAAAATAAGTCTCTGGTTGGTGCTTGAGACGGTGGCGTAGTCAAGGCCTGATTTTACCAGGGTCTTCGGTTTCATATTGGTCATGAAGACGTCAGCCCTATCGATGAGCCGCCGGAGAATCTTCCTTCCCCCCTCGGTCTTCCAATTGATCGTGACGCTCTCTTTCCCCCTGTTCACCGCCTCGTGCAGCCAGTTATGAGAACCCATGGCCACATGCTTCACGCTCGTTATGCCTCTGCCTCGGTCTCCCCCTGCGGGGTCCTCGATCTTGATGACCCTGGCGCCCATGTCCGCGAGGCAGGATGAAGCATAGGGGCCCATGGCAAAACCCGTTGTATCGACGACCGTAAATCCCGACAAGGGTTGCATGCTCATCCGGTTACCTCCGTGCACATTCTGCTATATGACTCCGTTGTCTCTGAAATTGGAAATCTCGTCCCACGTGTACCCTGCCTCCAGGAGAATCTCTTCGGTATGCTCTCCTACCTCGGGGGAAGGACGTCTGATAGACGTTTCCGCCCCACTGAACTTTGCGGGGAAGGCAACCTGTTTTATCGGGCCGAGGGCAGGATGGTCGTAGTCAATGATGTAGTCGTTGGCAGTCACTTGAGGATCGATCACGGCTTCGGAAAGGTTGTTGATCGATCCGTAGGCGAATCTCACGCCTGCCCGGTTGAAATCTGCTATCCATTGATCCTTTTCTTTAGTGGCAAAGACTTCGTCCAGAATGGTGATCAGCTCCCCCTGTTCTTGGCACGCGCCATTGCATCTTTGAACCTCTCGTCCTGCTCCAAAACGGGTCTGTTGAGGGCTTCACAGAACTCGTGCCAGAACCTGTCCGACTGGGGCTCCGCGAGCATAATCCACCTGCCATCCTTGCATTCATAGTGATTTGCCATAGGATTGGCAGCCTTCGTGCGGCAATAACGGCGCATTTCAGTGCCGCGAAGGAGGTACGCATTGGTGCTCGTATATTGGAGCCACATGAGTGCGTTGAGCAGGGACGTTTCCACCTCCTGCCCTAATCCTGTCCTTTCACGGCAGGCCAGAGCCGCCAGGACGCTCAATGTGGCCACTGTGGCCCCCATGGTGTCGGCGATTGCTCCGGTGATCTGGGCGGGAGGCGTCCCCTCCTCTCCGGCTGCCATCATGAGCCCCATCCTGCCGAGAGCTATGGAATCAAAAGCTCGCTTGCCCGAATCGGGACCTTTCGTACCGAAACCTGTGGCATTGCAATAAATGAGACGTGAATTGAAACGCGAAAGAGTCTGGTAGTCCATGCCGAGTCGCTGAGCGACGGCAGTACTGTAATTGGTAAAGAATATATCGGTTCTTTCCACGAGACGTCGAACAATCTCTTTGCCCTGGTCGGTCTTCAAATCGATGGTGATGCTCCGTTTGTTGCGGTTGGCTGTTTCGATAAGAACGTTCCTGTCGCCGGGCAGGTTCATGGAAGCGCCGTACATAGACTGCATTCCCCTGGAAGGGTCACCTATTCCGGGGTCTTCTATCTTGATCACGTCCGCCCCAAGGTCTCCAAGCATTACTCCTATAATGGGCCCGTTCGCAAAAGCCCCCCAATCTATTGCTTTGATTCCGTCAAGCAGGCCCGACATACTTTCCCTCCTAATCCCTCTCTTCCCTCGTGATTCCTTTATTCCAGCGGCTCAGCCTCATCGGATTGCCGGATAGCCTCTATCTCTTTGAGCCCGAGGACGTCCTCGTAGAACGAACGCAGCTTGCTTCTGATCGAAGGCCCGTCGAAGGAACGAGGATCGGCCTCCTCACATTCGTAGACACAGACCGGAATACCCGCCTCCTTCAGCGCCAGTATGGCTTCTTCCGTACCTGCCGATGATGCCCTGCAGCTCGGGTCCAGGTTTACCACGACCCCGGAAGCATGGTAATCCTCGACTCGCTTCACCCAATCCCTGGTCCTGTCCCCGAAGCCCGGCCACGCGATGACAGGCGTATACTGCAGATAAAGTTCGGCAAGGGCTTGTAGTGCATCTTCCCGGGTCTCTATAGGACTTTCACGTTCGGCGACGAGGGGCGGCGCCACCCAGCTGCGGTCCTCATTGATCTTCCAAGCGCCATTGGTCGTAAAGGGAAGTTCTCCCCCTACGAAAACCGCACCGTATCTATCGGCCATCTTCAAAAGATCATGTTCATAAAAGGGAGGCAGCAATTCCTGGAGAAGCCTGATAACTTCGATTCCCTGGGCAGAAATGCCCTCCCTCACTCTTTCCCGAACTTCGTCGTAGAGAATTCTATAAAAGTCGAGGGCCTCCTTCTTATGTCTGAAAGTCCTCAGAACCAAACGCAGAGACCAAAGGTGGCGGAAATTGAGTGGCGCAGGTATGTTCTGGTTGAGGAGGCATATCTTCGACCACAGGACCATGCAATCCCATTCGTTGCGGGTCGCAGCAACGAGCTTCTCGTCGTCATAAGTCCTTCCTGTAGAAGCCTCCATCCACTTAATCGCCTCGTGCATTTGGGCGACCAGATAGGCATGGTTGCCCTCGGTATAGATATGGGGAACGTCGAGGGTGAAGAAAGGGATTTTGAAATAGTCCGCATATACCTGACCTGCTTTCGGCATGTAGAAGCACATGTTCGGCTGAAATACGAGATCGGGTTTGAACGGCTTGCCGGTGGGCCCTTTTTCGAGCATCCCCGAGAAAAGCTGGCCGAGGTTGATCCTCATCGGAGCACAGAGATCGCGGCGGTATCCCGAGTCTGTCAACCTTCTCGAGACACTCAATGGCCTGTTTCGGTTCCCGCATGAGCCCGGTCGTCCAGGGGCCATAGGAGGGATTGGCAAAATCGCCGAGGCCCGCGCACAGGCTCATGAACCATTCCACGGTCCCTATGACGACAATCTCTCCCTTTTCTCTGGCGTTCCACGTGTGATGGAATCTCATGCGGCGCAATTCCTTCATCCGAGGCCAACACTCGATCGGTTTCGTTTCGTAATGTTTGTAGTTGAATCCGGCTGACTTCATCTCGTCCCCTATATCTCGGTGATCATCTCAAGAAAGGCTTGCACCCTGTTTTCCGTGACGGCGGATGGCGCCGCAGCTTCTACATCCAAAACGAGGAAAGGAATGGCCCGCTCGTTGAATTCCCTCGTCAACACGGGAATTTCCCATTGGAAGGGATCGCAGTGAGCGGTGAGCAGCATGATAACACCGTCAATGCGGAAGTCGCGGGCAACTTCGACGGCGTGTCGGGCCCCGCGGTATTCGGGGAAATCCATCTGGGGAAGAGGAACCTTATTCAGGTAGCGATCGGCTATCGAAGCCAGGTAGTCCCCATTTTCCGCTGCATCATTCCAGAAATATCTTGTGCCGTAGGAATGGGAGTCGGCGACCACCATTGCTCCCAGCCTTTCGATCATTCTCACTACTTCCACATCGTTCGTCTCCGCTCCAACGATCATCAGCCTCGGCGCACCGGCTCGTTTCGGCCGTTGCCGGAAGTCACCCGCCAGTACCCTTTCCAAGAGTCGGTTGTGCTCTTCTTTGTCCATGAGGGTGCTCGCGAGAACCATCTCCATAGCCTCGGTCCCGGTAAGGAGGGGTTCATCGGTCTTCATCGATTCATAGATGCTCCTCATGAGATGGCGGTTCCTGTTGTATGTCCCGATCGCTTCCCTTATGGCCTCTTTCGATATGGGGCCGCCCAGGTGCACCTCGATAGTCTTCTTGAACCTTTCAATCTCGGAACGGTAACATTCGCCTGCGTAAGAGTTCTGCACATAGAAAGGGGTGTCCAGATAATGGTGGAAGCCAATGGGAATATGAAGCACCCAACTGTCGAAGCTCTGTTGGAGGTGGAAGCACGCCATGGACGATACGATCCCATCCAGATAGGCGTAGTTCCCGGACAATGCTTCCGCAAAACAGTCCCGGCAAAATGAGCACCATTTCCCTGGTGAGATATGGGCATCGACGATGGTGCTGCTCGTCCTGCTCCCAAAAATCTTGACGGGAAGGATCCCGGCGGCCCGAATAACCTCCTCGGGAACATAGTCGCCGAAGAAGCCGAAAACCTCACTGCCGGTCTGCCTTTTCCATTCCTTCGCAAACTCGTGTCTATTTGTGACCACGTCGTGAAACTGCGTGAGTTGTTCCTTCACCTGTTGCCCTCTCTATTCCACAAGAAGCTTCCCCTTGAGATCCCCCTATCGCGAATATCCATGCAAGGCCAGCCCATCTCTCTCATTGACCTCATTTCATTAAGCTCGGCAGCCACAGGGTGATCGGGCGGACGAACATAAAAAGGGGCATGGTCACAAGCTCCATTAAAAGGAAGGGGAGCACGCCCCTGAAGACATCATGGACGGTTAAGTTGTCGGTAGATCCTGCGACTATATACGCGCACATGCCGAGCGGTGGAGTGATCAAGCTGATTTCCAGCATTCGCACCTGTATTACGCCGAACCAGATGGGATCATAGTGAAGCTGGGTCACGATGAGAGGATAGAAGACCGGCAACGTGAGGAGCTGGATCGAGGGCGCTTCCATGACTGTGCCCATGAGAAAATAAACGAGGATGATAACGCTCATGATGACCCACCCCGGCACCGGAAGCGCTCCGGCCCACTCGGCCACGACCTGGGGGAGAGTCGTCTTTGCACAAAATGAATTGAATATGAACGCCCCTAGCATTATTCCGTAGATCATTCCCGATGTGCGCATGGTCGCCCTGAAGGCCTCGGCTATCTTGCCGGCATTGAGCCGGCCGCTCACCAAAGCCAGAACGAAGGCGCCTATGGCCCCTACCGCCCCTGCTTCCGTGGCCGTGAACCAGCCGATAAGCATGCCGCCGATGACGAAAATGACCAAGACGATCACCTGCCAGCATGTTCCCAAAACGACAAACTTCTGGCGCCACGTGGTTCTTTCAGCAGGAGGACCGAGCTTCGGGTTTCTTCTGCAGAGAATATAGATGGTGAGGATATAGGAAAGGGCCGTAAGGAAAGCGGGTATGATGCTGCCGGCGAAGAGCTTGCCCACCGAATTCTCGGTAATGATCCCGTAAATAATGAACATGGCACTCGGCGGGAGAAGACTGCCTATGGTGCCGCCTGCGGCAATCGACCCTGCGGCAAACCTCGGCTCATAGCCGTATTTCTTCATTTCCGGCAAAGCCACGAGTCCCATGGTCGCTGCGGTGGCAAGACTCGATCCGCTGACCGCCGCAAAGCCCGTTGCTCCACCTATGCCGGCCATGGCGAGGCCGCCCCGGAACCGTCCGAGCCACTTTGCGGCGAGATTGAAAAGGTCCGTTCCAAGACCGCTTACGAAAATAATATTGGCCATGAGGAGAAAGAGCGGCAAGACCGCGAGAGAATAACTGGACATCAACTCGTAAGGGACCGTAGACATCTTTATAATGACGCCGGTCAAAGGGTAAAGGAGGCACATCCCCGTAAAACCGACCGTTGCCAGAGCGAAGCCGATGGGCATGCCAGCCGCGAGGAGCATGAAGAGAACGAGAAAACCTATCAGACCGATCAGAACCGGGGACATTACTTTTTCCCTCCGTCACCTTTCACAACGACCTTCAAGTGGCGCAAAAACTTTAAAAAAAGCATGAGGCACATCAGTACTGTGACGAAAACCCAAATTCCGCGAAAGGGGACCACGGAGATCTTGAGGATCTCCGTTTCCTCACCTTCTACAAATTTTCTCGCAAAGGTCAACCAGCCGGCATACGTCAGGACCCCCCATATAAAGCAACTGATGAGGGTCGTCACAGCCTCAAATGCTGCCTTTGTCCTTCCATGTAGATGATCGACGAGGATTTCGGCTCTCGTATGTTTCTGACCGATCTCGGTGTAAACCAGGGTAAAAGCAACGCCGACGACGACAAGGGTCTCCACCAGATCGTAGGTGCCCGGGAGAGAGAAATAGAGGAACCGCCCGAGGACCTGCGCGCCTATGATCAAGGTCACCACGCAGATGAAGACCATGCCGAGCACTGTCCCCCACACGCCTATTCGGTTCACAAGCTTCTCCACGAAGCCCATTTTAAGACCTCCCGTTACATCCTTAGAGTCCGCCGCCTTTGTTGCCCTTGTCTATTTTCCCCCGGCCTTTATGAGGCGCTGGGCTTCTTCGAGTATCTTCGTGGCCGGAAGACCCTTGGCATCGACCACTTTGGCCTGCTTAGCTGCCTCCTGGCGGACCAGGTCGTAAAACCTCACCAAGTCTTCTTTCGGGAGCTCTATGTACTCGACGCCGTTCTTCTTGCCGAATTCCTTGCCGTCCATGTCATCCTTCATGACGTCCTTATCCGATTCAACGGAAAACCACCCGACGTTGTTTTCGAAGACCTTCTGCACATCGGGGGGCAATTTGTTCCATGTGGCCAGGCACATCACCCGCGAGCCGGTGTGAGCGCGGTAGAGATGAAGGAGGGTCATATATTTAGCCACCTCGGAAAAACGCATGGTCATGAGCGGGCTGTAGGGCACGAAGCCGCCGTCCAGGATCCCTTTCTGCAGGCTGAGATAAACGTCCGACATGGGCGTGTTGACCCCTTCTATACCCAGGTCCTTTAGGACAGCAACGATCTCACCCAGGGTCTTGAGCCTCATGCCTTTTGCATCCGCCAGTCTGCGAAGAGGTTTACGTGTCAGGAGCTGGTATTCGGTTCCGGAGCTCCACCCCATAACCTTGAGTCCTTTGTATTCCTTTTCTATTTCCGGGTACTTCTTGAGGACTTGCGTGAAGATTCGGTAACCGTCGTCGAGGTTGGCCCCTGCGAAAAGGAGGAAGTTTATTTTGGCGAGGTCATAGCCGGTCTTTGCCTGACCGGGTGAGATGAACCCTATGTCGGCGGCTCCGTTCACCACTTCGTCGATGGCATCCGCCGTAGCCCCAATCACGGCCCCTCCCCAAAAAGGCTTGAACTTCACTTTGCCCTTTGTTTCTTGCTCGATTTTGGCGAACCACTTCTTGTCGGACCTGCTGAACGTATGGTCGGGCCCATAAGGCGTCCCGTAGGTCAATTCGATCACCTTTCCCTGTTGGGCCGGAACGCGTCCAGGCAGCATGAGCACAAAGGAAGCTGCCACGGCGGCAACCGCCACCAAGACCACTAAGCGATGTATCCCCATAACTCTTTTCATGTTACCCCCTTTGTTCCTACTTAATTAGACGACGACCTCGCAGCCGTTTTGTAGCCTCCTACGTCACGGAATAGACCAAAATGTCTCCCTGTACCTCTCTCGCAACCGTACCTTCTTCCTCGAGGTACCTGAGGTGGGCAAAGGCTTCTCCCGTGGCGAAGAGTTTCTGTAAAACCGGAAAGGCATCCCAGCAGTCGCTGCCCGTATTCCAACTCATTTGAGAGGCCACCTCATAAGTGGTTTTTTCCCCGCCATTCAGTATGGAAACTATCGCGGCGGCGCGCTCGTGATGATGGGACTTCAGCTCCTCGATTCTTTCTCTACAGCTCTTCGCCATGCTCCTGTGGCCGGGCAATACCATGCTGACGTCCAGTGGGTAAATCTTCGCCAGACTTTTCAGGTAGTCACTCAGCGGATTTACCGCCGCGGAACGCGCCTGGATGCCCGGGGTTATGTCGCCGAGAATATGGTCTCCCGATAAGAGAATTCTCTTCCCCGCCTCGTAAAGACAGATATGGCCGGCCGAGTGGCCCGGCGTGGCGACGCACTCGAACCTGTAATCCCCCACAGTAAGGACGTCTTTATCATCGATAAAAATGAAGGGAAACCCCTGATCGATCCTGAAGGGCCCGCCCGCATCGGGCGGTATTATGTTCTTTGCTTCCTCTCGCGGCATGCCACTCAACCGGATGAACCGATCGATGTCCCGCGTCATCGCTCCGCTTCCGATCTTTCCGATCGTTTCGGCATCCGTCTTGCTTATATAGACGCGACTTCCGTGCTTCAACAACCGATGGACGAGGCCAAAATGATCCCCGTGATAGTGAGTGATAAAGAAGTCCACGTCCTCCGGATTGATCTTCAGCGCGTCGAGAGCCGCATTCACGGCGTTCATGCAATTCTTTGAATCCATCCCGGTATCGACGATCAGATGGCGCTGCGTACCTCGAATAAAATAGGAGTTCACCGACTGGAGCTCCAGGGTGGGAAGAGGAACTTCAATTCTGTACAGACCTGCGGCAATTTCCTCGATCATTTATCTGCACCGCTCCAATCAGGGTATGATATTCGCATTCTTCAGCTCGGTGATCTCATCCCAGTTATAGCCGAGCCCGAGAAGGATCTCCTCAGTGTGTTCCCCGAGCTGAGGAGCGGCAAAGGTGGCAGCGGGCTTGACCGCGCTCAGCTTCACCGGATATCCGATAGTCTTTGCGTCTCTCCCCTCTGCATCCTGGTATGCAACTACGAATTCATTTTCAATGAATTGGGGATCTGCCTGCGCCTCCTTCAAGGTTTGAATCGGAGACCAGACCATATCGGTTTTTTCGAAGGTTTCGATCCATTCTGCGAAATCCTTTTTGAGAAAGGCGTTCTGGATAACAGCCACGGCTTCCCGGGAATGATCGCACAACACTTCATGTTTGACGAACCGTGCATCATGCTCAAATTCCGTGATACCGATAGCCTCGCAGAAGACGTGCCAAAAGGCGTCGGTGTGGTGCATATTCATGAGCAGCCATCGACCGTCCCGCGTGCGATAGGCCTGATTCAAGGGATTCGTGGGACGGCTGCTGTCAAACTGCGGAAAATCGATCCCTGTTGTGGCAGTAATCTGCATACAAAGGGCCTCCATCACGGTCACCATAGTGCCGAGGAGGGAGACGTCGACCTTCTGTCCCACACCGGTTCGCTCACGATGAAAGAGGGCGAGCATAACGCCGTAAGCCATGGTCACGGAAGAGACCAGATCGCCCATGCCCTGAGGCGGCGGAGTGGGAACGCCCTGTTTGTCCTGAATTATGTGGGTGAGACCGGCACGTGCGAATGCGGCGCCGTCCCAAGCCGGCTTGTCGGCCTGGGGACCTTTCTCGCCGAAGGCACCGCAGACGGCATAGACGAGACGGGGATTTACGGCCTTCAAACTTTCATAATCGATTCCGAGCTTCTTGAGGGAGTGCGGCCGTTGGGCTGTCATGAAGACATCGGCCTTCTCCACAAGCTTGTGGAGCACCTTCTTGCCCTGGGCGGTCGTAAGATTGACCGCGAATCCCTTCTTGCCTCTATTAAGAAGCTCGAACATGGGATTCCTCTGTGCCATGGAGAGCTCCCTGCTCTTGTGGACGTATCGAGAACCGTCGCCCGATTCCGGGTCCTCCACTTTGATGACTTCGGCACCCATGCCGCAAAGGAGCGCTGCGCAGTAAGGGCCGAAGGCCCACCTCGTCGAGTCTATAATCGTTATCCCTTTCAGTACCATGAAAACTCCTCCCCAGGGGGGCCTATATTACTTCTTTGTCCGCAAGCGCGGCGATATCATCCCACGTGTAGCCGATATCGAGGAGAACTTCCTCGGTGTGCTGGCCGAACTCGGGCGCAGGGTTCCGCGGTCCCACGGAGGCGTCGCTGAAAGTGAGAGGAAAAGGTTGGGTCTTGATCTTGCCGAGAACGGGATGGTCGTAATCCATGATATAGTCATTGGCGATGACTTGCGGGTCTGTGAGCAGGTCCGGAATTGTCTGGACCCTTTCCCAGGCCACGAACTGCTTTCCCTGCTCTTGGAACAGGTCGGCCCATTCATCGCGGGTCCTGGCCAGGAAAGCCTTATCGAAAATTCCGATCAATTCTATGTTGTTGTCTCTTCTCTCCCATTCTCCGCAGAATTTGGGGTCCTTCTCCAGGTGCTCGAGGTCCATCACTTTGCAGAACTGGGTCCAGTATCTTTGGGATTGGGGCTCCGATAAGCCGATCCACTGGCCGTCCTTACAAAGATAGATATTTGCAAGGGGGTTCTTTACGGCTATTCTCTTGTACCGGCCCATGGCGTGGCCGCGAAGACACATGAGCGATATATTTGAGAACTGAGCCCACATGGCGCTTCCAAGAAGGGAGGCGCTTACCTCCTGGCCCACCCCCGTCCGCTGTCTCGCAAAAAGGGCGCTTATTATGCCGAAGGCCGTCATGGTCGCTCCCAGCGTATCGATGACAGCCCCCACGATCTGACCGGGAGGGCCGTCAGCTTCTCCCACAGCGGTCATCATGCCGGAGCGGGCCATGCCAACCGGGTCGAAGGCCCGTTTTTCCGCGTCCGGTCCTTTCGGACCAAGACCGGTAGCGTGGCCGTAGACCAGTTTCGGGTTGTGTTTGGACAAGGTCGTGTAATCGACGCCCTGTTTTATTGCCACGCTCTTCCTGTAATTGGTATAAAAGACATCCGACTTGCCGGTCAGCCTATAGATGATCTCCTTGCCTTCCGGCTTGTTCAGATCGACCCTGATGCTTTTTTTGTTCCGGTTGCTCATCTCAAAAACGAGGTTTATTCCCTCGGGACTCATTGTCTTAACGCCCTGAAATGCCGCAATACCTCTGGACGGGTCCCCTGCCACGCGGTCCTCGAGCTTGATGACCTCTGCTCCGAGATCGCCCAAAATGACCCCCAGTATCGGCCCATTCCCAAAGGTGGCCCATTCGATTGCCCGTACGCCTTTCAAGACGCCATTTTTCGTCATATCCGCCATGTTAAACTCCTCCTCAAATACCCTTCAGCTCCGTCAGTCCAAGGCCTTCCAGAAACGCGTCGAGTCGCGCTACGGTTGTAGGTTCGTCATAATCCCGGTAATCGGCATGACTGCCTTCGTACACCATGTGAGGGATTCCGGCCGCTTTGAATTCCAGGGCCTGTTCTTCCTGGCCGGCCGACAAGGTTTTGCAGCCCCGGTCGACCATCAGGACAACGCCGTCGACGCTCCAATCTTTTACCATTTTGGCCGCTTCGTTCTGATTGACCGCCGTGGTGCATCTCGATGCCGGCAAATGGGCTATGTAAAGGTCTGCCAGAGATTCCATGGCCATTGTCCTTGTTTTTAGCTCTATTCCCCGTTCACGAGGGGTTTTGCAGGCTGTCCAGGTTCCATCTTCGGCGATTTCCCAGGCTCCCATCGAGGTGAACGCTCCATCGCCACCGATGAAGGATGCGCCGTATTTCAGCGGTTCCTTGAAAATGTCGAGACCGTAGAAAGGAGGCAGGAATTGATGGAACAGGCGTGCGGTCTCGTAAGGCGTTGCCGCAATGCCTTCAGCGACTCTCTCCTTCACTTCATCAAAGAGTATGTGATAGAACCGTACCGTATCATCAAGGTGGCGTGAGGTAATATTAGGAATCCTGAGGGACCACATCATTCTGTAGTCAAGAGGCGACGGCTTGGCTTTGACCAATTCCGATATGCGCGCCCAAGTAACCATGCACTCCCATTCATTCTCCACTGCCTTAATGAACTTTTCATCATCAAAGGTCCGTCCGGTCTGCTCTTCCATCCATTCTACGGCCTCTTCCATCTCTTTGAGGACGTAGGCCCGGGTGTTGGGAGAGTCCTTGGTGGG
>CAVVPU010000058.1:0-16465 GCA_963750015.1 uncultured delta proteobacterium
TGGCTGTGATCGCAGACCCAGACTCCGCCGATGCGTGCAAAGCCGCCTACACCCTTGGGCATGACCGATGAGACGAGGATCGCGACCTCTGCCTTGACCTCCCGGGCATCTTCTTTGAGTTTATCGATCCATCCGTCGCTCCAGGCCTTTGTCCTCTTCGACTCCCATATGAGGGTGCCGCAGTGCTGACCTGAATGGTTGCAGACTTTGTGGATCACGTCCGCCCCCCGTATGCCTTTCGGCACTTCCTCGATGGTGTCCACGGGGAAGGAGGTCTTGAGGGCCTCTTCCAGGGAGAGCTCAGCTACCTCGCCCTGAAGCTGCTGCGACCCCTGCTCGGCCTTGCGCCTGAACTCCTCGCCCTGGCGCTTGAGGTCCTCTATCAGCTTGTCTTTTTCCGCCTCCTTGAGCCGGTATTGCTCGGCGAGTCTGTTTTCCGCCTCCTCCTGGATGCGTTTTCTCTCAGCGTCGATTCTTCGGGCCACCTCGAGCTCCATGGCCTTTTTGGCTTCTTCCAGGTCTGCCTTTTCTTTTCGCAGCTTCAGTTCCGTCTCCCTGAAAGCGGCCAGCTTCTGCTCCCTCTCCTTGAGCTGCTCTTTGAGGGCCGTCATTTCAAGACCGGAGTGCTCCTCGAGCTCTTTACGAAGCTTGGCTGTCAGGCTTGCCCGTTCCCCTGCGACCCTTCGGGCCGTCTCCTCCGATAGATTCCTCGCCTGCTCTTCGAGGCGTGCCTTCTCTTGCTTCACCTTGGCTTCCGCCTCTTGAAGCAGGCTCTGCCTCTTGGCCAGCTGTGCGTCGACCTCTTCCTGCATCTCAAGGCGTATGCGCCGGGAAAGGGCCTCGTCGAGGGCTATCTCTCTGCCGCAGTGGGGACAGGCAATGACGGTCGCAGAACCTTCACCCATGGTCAATCTCCTCCTCCAGTTGTGTAGTGAAGAGAGTCTACCAATAATCATGTCCCGTGTGCCACATCTATCGGTGAGAGGGCGGGGAGAACGGTTAAAAGGGGTTTATAAAGGGCTCTAAGGCAACAATAGGTCCTATAGGTCGTATAGGACCGATAGGACCTATTAGGAGGGGAAGGCGGCTAATGCGAACCCTCACTCTATCTTTGTTCCCCTTCAGCCCCCTTGCTTCTCCCCTCCCAGCTTGGCTTCGAGGAGTTCTATGCCGTGGAGAATAACAAGGGATTCGTCCTGCGTTCGGTCGTCCAGAGGAATGGCGTTGTTCTTCAAAAGCTGTCTCATTCTATCGGCCAGATAGGCTAAGGTCGTGGAAATATAGACGGGGAAATACCAAAAATAGCCGAGGGCCAGGATGATGCAGATCGTTCCGATAATAGCCATGGAGGTGACCAGCCTCGATGAATCCCGGTTGACCAACTGGCTTTTGCGCACCACGGCCTGCATGTTCACGTCATAGATCGCGTTGATGGACTGCCTCAGCCTGTCACTGGCGGAAAGAAAAGTGTCGAAATAGGTAGGGCCCTTGTCTTGCCCACTCCTTATCTGAGTGCAGAGTTTCACGTAGGAATCATATTCCTGATTGAGGGCATCCACATATTCCTTTTCGTGTATCTCGGTAATGTTACCGTTTTCCGCCTTCAGGTTCGTATCGAAGGCCTTTTTTCCCGAGTCGAAGAGCCTGTCGTAGTAGCTTGAGTGACCCTCCGCGGGGCCTGTGTGAAAGAGACCGCTCACTATGGAGGTCTTCATGTCGTCGAGACCGCCGAGCATGTCCCTGGCGTAGACCATGGAGGCGTAGTTGTCTTTCAGGATGGCTGTCGACTCATCGCCCAGCCGTCCCACATAATAAGAGCAGACAAAGACGAGGCTGAAGATTATGAAGAAAAGGAATGCCAGCCCCAGCACCAGTTTTGTTTTCAGACTCATCTTCCCCCCTTCGAATCGGCCAATCTATGGCCTTTCTATATTGTAGTCGGTCTGTCTGCGTGATCGGCCTCTGTGGCCCTGGTCTGTGTACCCTCCATTCGGGCCCGACTGTGAAGCTCGGACCATGAAACGAGGGCGTCCGTCACATCGTCGACGGTTACGGCCCTGTCCATGGCCTGGAGGAACAGTCTATCCTGAAAGGCATGACAGGCAGCCGCAAAAATGTCTGTTTGAACCTCCGGTTTCTCATCGGGAGTGAGGGAAAGCAGGACATAGCCCACCTGCGTCTCGGTCGCATCCCCTTCGATTCCTCCCCGGGTGATTCCCAGGGCGACCCCCGGTGCCACTATTCCCTTGAGTCGCGCATGGGGGATGGCAAGGCCTTCGCTCAGGAACGTGGACCCCTCTGCTTCCCGTGCCATGACCGCCTGGAGTGCAGACACTTCGTCACACCCCGGAGCCTCTCTGCACGCCACGTGCACGAGTGCGCGGATCGCCTGCTCCTTGGTGACCGGCTCTTCCCAGAAGAGTATATTCCTCCCGAGCAAACGGGTGACGGATACCTTATGGGCTTTCTGTTCGGGCTCGATCGGGGCTTCCTCACCGACCATTTCCACGGTTGTCCCTACAGCCTTCAACCATGCGGTGTCCACCACGACGACAGCTACTCCCCTCGCCTTGTCGACGAGCCGGTGAACTAGGCTCTTGTCACCTGTCAGCCTCTTCCACAAAGGTCTTTTGGCCGGGGCCCCCACGATTATGTGGCCGACACGGTACTCCTTTGCGAAGCGCAGGATCGTATCGGCCACGTCCTCTCCCTTGTAGGTAAAGACCACGCCACCCAATTGCTTCGCCATGGTCAGGGTATTCGAGATGAGACGCTGCGTGGCGGAATCGACTAGAGCCGCTCCTTCTTTTGAAGTCTGCACGTAGACGGCATACCAGCTTCTGCTTAAGCGGCCGGCGAACCGTGAAGCGTAACGCAGCAGCATTTCACTGTTCGGTCCCCGTGAGCTGAGGCAGACCATCACCTGGTCGGGCGTCGGCTCTATCTCCTCGGCCCCTGTCTCCCGCCGCCTCAGATCAATATGGGACGCAAGCTCTCGAAGGGTAATCTCCCTGAGCTGCTCGAGATTGGAGGGAGTGAAGAAGTTGGAAAGGGCCGTCTGAATGCGTCGCTCCGGATAGATCTTGCCTTCTCTGAGCCGCTGCTGGAGGTCCTCGGTGGAAAGGTCGACGTTGATGATCTCCTCCGCCTCGGCGAGAACATTATCGGGGAGACGTTCGCGGACAGAAACGCCGAGGCCCCGCTCGACCGTGTTGTAAAGACTTTCGAGGTGTTGAACGTTGACGGTAGTGATCACGTGGATGCCGGCAGCAAGGATGTCCTGCACATCCTGATACCGTTTGTGGTTCCTGCTGCCCGGGATGTTGGTGTGGGCAAGCTCGTCTACGAGAACAAGCTCGGGCCTCCGGGCTAGGATCGCATCGACATCCATCTCCTCGACGACGATTCCATGGTATTCCTGGTGAACCCTGGGAACAACCTCCAGACCTTCCACAAGCCGGGCCGTCTCAGCCCGGCCGTGGGTCTCCACGAACCCGATGACAATGTCGATACCTTCCGTTTTGAGCCTGTGCCCTTCGAGGAGCATCTGATAGGTCTTGCCTACGCCTGCCGCGTAACCGAGGTAGACCTTGAGTCTGCCTCGCCGCGACCGCTGGATCATACGAAGGAAATTGTCTGCCCGATCGGCCGATTCCATAGTCACCGACTCTCCTTGGCTTCATGATCAGCCCGTAGAAGACTGAACGTAAAGGTTGCGCCCCTGCCTTCAGCCCCTTCGACTGTAATGTCGCCGCCGTGAGCAACGACAATCTCCTTGACAATGGAAAGGCCCAAGCCCGCCCCCCGTCTATCCACGTCTCCCGGAACCTCCACGAACTTCTCGAAAATTTTCTCCTTGTAAGCGTCCGGAATCCCTATTCCCGTATCGGAGACCGAGAAAAGCACTCGATCCTCTTCTTCCCGGGCGGAAACGATGACGCTCCCTCCGGAGGGGGTGAATTTAAGGGCGTTCGAAAGAAGGTTCGACAGGACATGGCCTATTTGCATCGCATCTGCCCGCACATCAGGCAGTCCGGGAGGCACGGCGGTTGACAGCAGCAGCCCTTGCTCCTGGGCCGACCGGCGAAAAGGCTCGACGCCGTTGAGCACGAGAAGACCCGGAGATACGGAGGCAAAGTTCATCTTCACTTTTCCCGATTCGATTCGGCTGATGTCGAGGAGGTTGTCGATGATGGTCTGGAGCCTCTCGCTTTCCTCCCGCGCGACGGCAAGCAGCTCACCCTGTTTGGAGCCCAGTAGGCCCAGCTTTTCGGTGAGAAGGAGATGAATTGCCATCTGGAGCGATGTGAGGGGCGTTTTGAGCTGGTGCGATACCGTTGAAATGACCCCGCGCTTCATTTCATCCTGCTGTCTGAGGAGGGTAATATCCTGTATGATAAGGACAACCCCGCTCGGCTGCCCTTCCTCGCCGAAAATAGGTATTCCCCGCGGCCGGAAATAGCGCTCGACTCCTTTGACGAATCGCTGAACGATGCCGCTTTCGATATCTGCCTCTATCTGACGCCCCTTCTTAAGGGCCTCTTCATAAAGCTCGTTGATCCAACGGTCGGGCAGCATGGCCACCGGGGCGTTGGGATTGAGCCCGAATATCTCTTTGGCCGGACCCGTGGCAACCTCTACTTGCCCGTCGAGGTCGATCACGGCGATAGCGTCTGGGAGGCTGTTGAAAGCCGCCTGGGTAGCCCTTTGATACCTGTATATCTTTGCCCTGTCGCTTCGCCTGAACTCGCGTACGGCGGCCGCCATCTGATTGAACGCCTCCGAGAGCGCGCCTACTTCATCTTTCGAAGTTACAGGGACCACAAGGTCGAGGTTTCCCCGGGTGATTTCCTGAGCGGAGCGCGTGAGACGGGATATGGGCGTCACGATCCATCGATCGATGAGAAGCATGAAGCCCAGGCCTATGATGATGCCGACGACGAGCAGCACATACATTCTCTGCCGGGCGGATGAGGCTAGCTGCTTGGCCTGCTCGTCTGCATCGGTCATGTTCTTCTGGTTCATTTGCAGGATTTCGTCTGCCGTATTTTTGATGTCGGAGAAGGTAGGAAGCAATTTGCCGAAGTAGACACTCTTCCGCACCGAAAAAGGTAGGCCTCCGGAGGAGAGGAAAGTCTTCAACAGGCCCTGATATTGCCCGAAGAGGTCGCTCACATGGTGCGCCCGTTCCCCTTCGCCGGGCAGGGTGATATTGTGCAGCTCCGTCTGGAGGGCCTCGGAGAAGCGGGGCATGTTGCTTTGAATCTGGGCTTCGCCCCTTTCTCTTTCCCCGAGAAGTACGAAGACGGCACCGCTGTCGATGCGCTCCACCGACTCTTTCATGTGTTCGCATGCAATGACGCTTCGGTAGTTCTCTTTGAGAATCACATCGATGGATCCGCCCAATACGGAAAGGCGGCTCACGCTCTGGACGCCGACCACGAGGATAATCGCGAGGAGGCCGCCGAATCCGAGGTAGAGTTTATGTCTGAGTTGAAACATGCCTTAGAGCCCCTTCCGTTCCTATCCTACCAGTCGCCCTCTTTCCTGTCTACCTCCTTTTCTCTCGATCACTCGATCACTTAGGCGCCCCGTACTTCTTTCGAAGCTCCAGGTTGACCTCCAGCACGTTGACGAATTTCTCGCCGAAGAGGCCCCAGCCGGGCGCCGTCGCATCGGCAAGGAGGATCTCTTCGACTTCTTTCCTGACGGTGGGGGCATCGCGCTTCAGGTCGGCCGCCCATTTGGAGGCCACCCGGTCGAGCTGATACTCCGCGTTCTGGAGGGTGATGTGGGGGTCGAGACCGGAGGCCGATGTAGTCACAAGATCGCCGGGAACCTCCTGCAAGTCGACTTGGGGGTGCTCCTGGAGCCACATGTCGAAGAAGGTTGACTGAATATCCGTGCCCTCCTTGACCGGCTCGATGGTCGAGACGTCCTTGTTGTCTGCTCCTTTCCGGGTGACTGTGGAAGGGAACCTTCCCGGGTTGTCTTTCGAGAAGCTCTCGAAGAAGATGACCGCCAGATCGGGTGCCTGCGGCTTGGGAGTGTCCGGGTTCTCTTTGATCCATTTTGCGACTAGAGCCTGATGTGCCTTTGCCCATGCGTCCACATAGGCAGCGTGGGTGGGATCTGCCTTCACCCATCCTTGCGCCGATCCGTTGTGGAGATCGGCCCACTGGGCGACGAGGTGCGGCTGACCCCGGAATTTATCTTCCTGGAACCAGGCCTCGATGTCGGGGGCAGCTGCTTTGCCTGCCTTGGGACCGCTTTTATAGACTGCCATCGGTCCTAAGGTGTGGGCCACCCTGTCGCGCAGGGCATAGTTCGACCCGGCGAGGGCGGATGATGTCGAAGCCGATGCATCATAGGAGGCTGCCGAAGGCCTCGGCTGGAAGTACTCGTCTTTGGTGAAGGGCTGTGCGATGAGGCGTGAGCCTACGATGCTCCCATCGGGGCCTTTGACCATGCTGCCGTTTGCCTCGAAGGGGCAGAGGACCTGGCCGATCACCCACATGACGAGGGGGTAGATACCGCAGCAGATGATCAATCCGAATACGAGAAAAAGAATGCTTTTCGAAAGGTTTCGTCCCATTTCATACTCCTTTAGACGAGATGGAGGGCGGTCATTATCAGGTCGATCAGCTTGATCCCGATGAAGGGGACGATCACCCCTCCCAGCCCCCACACGAAGAGGTTCCTTCTGAGGAGTGCGTCCGCCCCGAGGGCCTTGTATTTCACTCCCTTGAGAGCCACCGGTATCAAAAGAGGGATGATGATCGCATTGAAAATAATCGCGGACAGAATCGCAGATGTCGGAGAATGGAGATGCATAATGTCGATGGCCTTCATCCACGGCAAGGTGCCCGCAAAAAGGGCCGGAATGATGGCGAAATACTTGGCCACGTCGTTGGCAATGGAGAAGGTGGTAAGAGATCCCCTCGTGATGAGGAGCTGTTTGCCGATCTCCACGACTTCGATCAATTTGGTGGGATCGCTGTCGAGGTCGACCATGTTGGCCGCCTCTTTTGCCGCCTGAGTGCCTGCGTTCATCGCGAGGCCCACGTCAGCCTGAGCAAGGGCAGGGGCGTCGTTGGTGCCGTCTCCCATCATGGCCACGAGCTTGCCCCCTGACTGTTCCTTCCTGATATAGGCGAGCTTGGTCTCCGGCGTCGCCTCCGCGAGGAAGCCGTCGACACCGGCCTTCTTGGCAATGAAGGCGGCAGTAAGGGGATTGTCGCCGGTAATCATGACGGTCCTGAGTCCCATCTTGCGGAGCCGATCGAAGCGTTCGCTCATATGAGGCTTCAAGATATCTTCGAGGACGACCACTCCTATGGCCTTGGGACCATCGGCAACGACGAGCGGAGTCGCACCGTTCGATGCGGCCGCATTGACCAATTTTTCGAGTTCCTCCGGAACACTGCCTCCGTTCTCTTTGATGAATTGTCTCACTGCGTCGGACGATCCTTTTCGTATCTGCCTTCCGTCGGGAAGGTCGACGCCGCTCATTCTCGTTTGCGCGGTAAATGGTATGAACCTGGCCTCGGGCGGCACTTCGACGGAGGCGCCGTTCTCCTTTTCGAACAACCTGACGACGCTTTTGCCCTCCGGCGTCTCGTCGGCTGCGGAGGCCAGGGATGCGAGCCGCCCCACATCGGCAGCGGTATAAGCTCCGACGGGGAGAAAGGAAGTTGCATTCCTGTTTCCTATGGTGATCGTTCCCGTCTTGTCCAACAGCACCACGTCGACGTCGCCTGCGAGTTCCACAGCCCTGCCGCTTTTTGCAATGATGTTGGCCTGCAGGGCGCGATCCATGCCTGCTATGCCAATGGCGGCGAGAAGAGCGCCTATGGTGGTGGGGATAAGACAGACAAGAAGCGCAATGAGGGTGGGCACGTCGGTGCCCAGGCTTCTCAAGGGTTCCTGGATGCCGAGGTAGGCTTTCATGTAATTTTCCGCGTTCCACGCCATCGCCCACAGAGGGATTACGACGATTAAAAAGACTAAGGTGAAGGCGGAAAGGAGCAGAGTGAGGGCGATCTCGTTGGGGCTCCTCTGACGGATTGCGCCTTCCACGAGTGCGATCATCCGGTCGAGGAAGGACTCGCCCGCCCCGGTCGTGATCTGAACGAGAATACGGTCGGAGAGAACCACGGTGCCACCTGTCACGCCCGAGCGGTCGCCCCCTGCCGCCCGGATCACGGGCGCCGACTCTCCGGTAATGGCCGACTCGTCGACGGAGGCTACGCCTTCGATAATTTCCCCGTCCCCGGGGATTGTTTGCCCTGCTTCGATGACTACGAGATCGCCTGGTTTAAGGTCATTCGAAGAGACCTCGTTGATTTTGCCGCCTTTGCCGCTCAGGCGGTACGCAATCGTGTCATGACGCGCCTTCCTGAGCGACTGGGCCTGGGCCTTGCCGCGCGCTTCCGCGAGGGCCGTGGCGAAATTAGCGAAGAGCACGGTAATAAAGAGCCACGCATCGAGGGCGATGAAATAGCCTATGGACACCTGGCTCACCACTCCTCCCCATGCCGAGCGGATGATGTAGAGCAGGGTAAGGATGGCGCCGACCTCGACGACGAACATGACGGGGTTTTTCCACTGGCTATCGGGCCGCAGCATGAAAAAGGCCTGCTTCAGAGCGGCCTTCGTCGTCTCTGCCTCGAGGAGGCCCCGTGCCTTCGGGCGCCGATCTCCCGAAGGCAGTTTGATTCCCGGAACGGTATCTATGGAAGGTATTGAGCTACTCATTGTCTGATACTCCTTCAAGCTCGAACTCTCTAACTGCGGTTGAATCAATTCTCCGGGCTTTGCCGGTCCTCATAATCATGTCAGCCTCCGAAGGGCATCGGCCCCAGGTGTTCAGCGATAGGTCCCAACGCTGCGACGGGCAGAAAGAGCAGGGCGCCCACGATAAGAATCACTCCGAGTAGGAGGACACCGAAGGTGACCGTGTCGGTGCGGAGAGTGCCCAGGCCGAAGGGGGCCGATTTCTTCTGACCGAGGAATGCGGCCATGGCGAGGGGGGCGATGATGGGAAGATAACGGCCGAAGAGCATGACGAGACCCGTGGCGATGTCCCAGGCCATCGCAGTAGGCGCGGGGCTCGTGCTATTGGCGAACCCGTAGACCACCCCCAGGCCGTCGAAGGCGGAGCCGTTGTTGGCCGAGGCCGAGGAAAACTGGTAGACCATCTGGGAAAGGCCGTGGGCCCCAGGGTTGCTCACCGCAAGGAGTCCCCAATGGGTGGCTGCAAAGAGCCCCGTGGGCACGAGGATCAAGAAAGGGTGGACCAATAGCGTCACGATGGCCAGCTTCACCTCCCTGGCCTCGATCTTTTTACCCAAATATTCGGGGGTCCTCCCCACCATCATGCCCGCCACGAATATCCCGATGATCACGTAGATGAGCATGTTGATCATGCCCACGCCCTTGCCGCCGAAGACGCAGTTGAGCCACATCCCGACCATCGGGGAGAGGCCTGCGAGCGGGTTGAGGCTATCCTCCTCGGCATTTACGGAGCCGCAGGTCACGTCGGTCGTGATCGCGTCATAAGTGGCTCCCGCCGACGTGCCGAAGCGCATCTCTTTTCCTTCGAGGTTTCCGAGGCTCTGGTCTACAGGAAGCCCTGCCACTGCGGGCACCCGTACTTCCAGTTTGCCGCCCGGTGCCGCGGCGCTCGGAATCTGATACGTGCGGGGTCCCGGGTGGGCAATCAGGCCCGGGTTGGGCTGGAGCGTGTCGTAGTAAACCGACATGAAGACCGTGGCTGCCATTAAAAGAAGCATGACTGAGAAAACGACGTAGGCATGGCGCATTCTTCCGAGCATGCGGCCGTACATGAGCACGAGGGCGAAGGGAAAGATCATCATGGCCAGGCAGTTGAAGAAGTTCGTCAGACCGGTGGGGTTCTCGTAAGGATGGGCCGCGTTCATGCCAAAGAAACCGCCCCCGTTCGTCCCGAGCATCTTGATCGACTCGAAGGCGGCCACCGGCCCGACCACGATGGTCTGCTGCTTTGCCTCGCCTTTGTCGGTCGTGCCCATGGCAGCGGGCTCGAGGGTCGACACATTATAGGAGCTCTGAAAGGTCATGGGGCTGCCCTGCACCATGAAAAGGAGGCCGAAAATGATGGCCGCAGGCACGAACGTGTAGACCACCGCCCGCCACATGTCCAGGAAGTAGTTGCCCACGTGAGAATCGCTGCGAAGGGCGCGAATGATCGCGACCAGAGCCGAGAGACCGACCGCCGCCGAGATGAAGAGGTTGGTGATGGCCCAGACTATCTGGCTGAAATTCGACAGGTGCTGGTCTCCGGAATAGTGCTGCAAATCGGTGTTCGTCATGAAAGAGACGACGCTGTGAAAGATTGTGGTTGGGGCCAACATGCCGAGGCCGCGGGGGTTCAAGGGCATCCAGGGCTGGAGGGCCAGCACGACGTACCCGAAGACAAAGAGCACGGCGTTGAAAATGAGCAGGGACGCCGCGTAATGCTTCCAGTCCTGGGGGCCGCTGTTCAGACGCCGCTCGCACCAGCCGAAGATGCCCCGCGGCTTGTATTTTCCGTCCATGATCCAGGCCAGGTAACGGCCCAGCGGGAAGGCGACGACGGTTGCCGCCAAGAGAAGCAGGAATGGCATAAGCCAGGTTTGAATGAACATTGTCGTTACTCCTTAGTATTGACCGGCGCTTCCAATCAGAACCATTCGGGCCGTATAAGAGCGGCGACCAGATATACGAACAGGAAGACTGCTATAGCTGCGGTTACATAAATCATCACATCACCTCATTCAATGGAGCGGTCATATCTTCTCGCACGCTTTCAAGAACGCATAAACCAGGGCCATAGACACGAGGCCCAATAGAAACATCGCGGGCAGCCAGAATGTAAGGCTCATCACTATTCCTCCAAAAGATTCGATTAAAGCATGGTCGCGGGGTAGGGCGCTTCACCTGAGCCGGCCCGCAGCAGTCCTAAAGGTAGCATAAGACATGCCAGATGGTGATGCAGACTAGGTAGTTGATATTGTTCACTATTGTGAGGAGGGGTGTTGCTCCGGTCCTTGCACTTTGCAAGGTCGGTCGAATCCGGCCTTTGCAGAGTGCAACCTCAGATGCCGTATTGTTTGCGGCGTCGCCATAAGGTTGCCTGGTCGATGCCGAGGATGTCGGCGGCTTCCTGGAGCGATTTCGAGCTATTCAGGACGCGGCGGATATGCTCTTCTTCGATTTTATCGAGGCGTACAGGGTCTCCTACCCTGGGGCTCGTCTGTGCAAGGGGCCGCACTTTTTCAGGCAGGTACTCGACCCCGATGCGGTCTGCTTTGCAGAGGATAACGGCTCGTTCTATCGCGTTCCTCAGCTCACGGACATTGCCCGGCCACGAGTAGCGAAGCAGCGTGTCGAGGGCATCGTCTGTGAAACCGAGGAAGCGCCGGTGGGTGTTGAGGCTGAAGAAAGCAAGGAGCCGCTCGGCGAGAGCCTGTATGTCACTCGGCCTGTCCCGCAAAGGGGGTATCTCGATCTGGATCACGTTGAGCCTGTAAAGAAGCTCTTCCCTGAAGAGTCCCTTCTTGACCGCCTCATCGAGGTCCACATTGGTCGCGGCCAGCACGCGCACATCCGCCTTCTGGGTCGCATAATCTCCCACCCGTTCGTACTCCCTGTCCTGAAGAAAACGCAAAAGCTTCGGTTGAAGGGATAGGGGGAGATCCCCGATCTCGTCAAGGAGCAGGGTCCCGCCTTCGGACGCGGCTATCCTGCCGGGGTTGTCCCTGACTGCCCCGGTGAAGGCCCCTTTTATGTGACCGAACAATTCGCTATCGAGAAGTTCCGCTGAAAGAGAGGGACAGGAGACCACGGTGAAAGGCATCTTCGAGCGCGGGCTCCACTGATGGAGGCACCGGGCCAGCGCTGTTTTGCCGGTGCCGCTCTCCCCCCTCAAAAGCAGGGTCGCGTCCGAGGAAGCCACTTGACGGGCGAGGTGAACGACCCGCTGCATGCCGGGGTCTTCCGTCGCGAAGTCGACCTCGGGACTCGACTCGGTCAGGTCCTGAACGAGGGTCTCTATCCTCTGTTCCAGGAACCTGATCTCCATGGCTTTGCTGACGGCAAGGCCGATCTGGGTAGGAGTGAAGGGTTTTGGAACATAGTCGGTAGCTCCCCGCCGCATTGCCTCTACTGCTGTGTCAATCGAGGCATAGGCCGTAATCACCACTATCTTGAGCCATGGGGATTCTGTCAGTAAGGCAGGTATGAGATCGAGTCCATCGGTGGTTCCGAGCCTCAGATCGACGAAAGCGAGGTCGAAAGGCTGCCGGGCCGCTTCCCGGACCGCATCGTCCGCGTTGCTCACGCTCGAGACTTGATGGCCTTCAGTCTCGAGATAGAGGGTAAGGGTCTTCCGGATATTGATTTCGTCGTCGACAACAAGTATGCGGGAACGGGGAGAAGCCAAGTTATCGCCTATATACGAAATTCCGGGAAATCGCCGATCAGAGATCTGTCTGCATGCATAGTCCATAATTATAACACGCAAAAGGCCTTCTCTTTAAATGAAAGAAAGCTTCGGCCCGGAGGTGCGCCTTCCTTACGTTTGAACAGCCTCCGGAATTTGTGATAGCTTTGTATGATCCCTTGTCCCCTGGAAGATAGAGTGGAGAAGGAAAGGCTGATGAATTATCATCACAAAGGACCGTTTCGGACTCATGGAACAGATAAGTGAAGAGACCCTCACTAAAGTCCCGGAAGTAACTTTGCTTTTCTGGATCATGAAGATAGCGGCGACCACCCTCGGCGAAACCGGCGGCGATGCCGTCTCCATGTCGCTGAATCTCGGTTACCTTGTGGGAACAATCATATTCGCGGTGATCTTTCTTGTCGCGGTGGGCGCTCAAATCAAGGTGAAGCGGTTTCATCCTTTTCTCTATTGGGTGACAATCGTCGCGACAACGACTGTGGGCACGACCCTCGCCGATTTTTCGGACCGATCGCTGGGTATAGGCTATGCTGGGGGCGCGACGATCCTTTTCGTTCTTCTCATGGCGTGCCTGGCTGTCTGGTATCGGTCACTCGGCTCGGTCTCGGTGCAAAGCGTGAGCTCGCCCAAGGCTGAGATGTTCTACTGGGTGACCATCATGTTCTCTCAGACGCTGGGCACCGCATTGGGGGACTGGACAGCAGATTCGGCCGGATTCGGATACGCAGGGGGTGTCGTCATTTTCGGCGTGCTCCTCGCGTTAGTGGCGGGAGCCTACCTCTGGACACGCTTCTCCCGGACCGTGCTATTCTGGGCCGCTTTCATCCTGACCCGCCCCCTCGGCGCCGTGGTCGGCGACCTTCTCGACAAGCCGATTATGTCCGGAGGTCTGGCGATGAGCCGATACACGGCCTCGGCTGTCCTCGCCCTGTTCATTGTCGTTCTCATCCTCGTTTTTCGTCAGCACCCGGCAAAGGGCCGGAGCCACTGACAAATCTTCTTTAACCGTGAGGGTAACACGTCTGACAAAGGTGAGTCTCGCATCCCTCGGCAAGATCTTTCAGGAGCTCCGACCTCAGCGTGTATCCCGAACCCATTGCAGAGTGAACATAATCGATCTTCACCGACTTTGCCTTGTCGAGTAGCGTCTTTTCGATGATGAATGTCACTCCCCCTTCGGTGAAAGCCTGATCGTTTTCCTTTGGCTCATCGAGTTCCATGACGAGGTACGGTCCCCTCCACCCGCCTTCGGTTACGAGTATCCTTATGGGTTTGGGCCCTTCTTGCTCTTCCAGGAACTGTTTGATTTTCTTGAGTGCCTCTTCACTTGCTTCAACCATAAGAGCCTCCCCATGAAATTTTACAATCTCGTCGCGCGGATAGCCGATCAAGGTAAATGTATTCGTTTTTTTCGAGTCCGGCAATGGGCGGAAAGAAAGGAACACTGGAGCGCATTAACGGGTCGCCCGTGTCTTATCAAGTAAGAGCTCGCGGGCGGAGAATAATTCGCCCCCTGACAGGATGGGAGAGGATCAGATCAGACACCCTCCCGGGGATTATCTGAAATACGCCACCACTATGCAGTTGAGTGCCGTAACCAACGGCGCAATCGACGGTACCTCAGCCAGGCTCTCGAGCATGGCTCCTATGACCGCCTTGTTCTTTACGTTCCTCGCCATCTGTATCTTGAGGGTGGCGAGGTCGGAAAGCACGTCTCTTCTGGTCTCCGCGGTCACATGAGGGTCCCGGCCAAGCATGGCTTCAATGTCGGCGAGTATTGCGTCGATCGCCTGTCCGGCATAAGCCGTGTACTCACCGTCGGGGACCTTTGTCACGATCTGCCCCGGAGGGGCAGAAGGCACTTGGGGTTCGAAGGCTATTTCGGCGAATGCCTGGGGGTCGGCGCGGTACTTTGCGATTACGCCTGTTTCCCCTCCATTCTCGACAAAAACGCTCCCATCGATGGTGATTCCTGCGCTTATCCCACCCAAAGGGTCAAGGCTTGCGAGGATGATGAGACCCCGGTCTCCCAGGTACTGCATGGCCCTTTGCAGCTCGGCCATGTCACTGATGCCGAATCTCGGGGCGAAATCGTTTACCGAGAACAGGAAATTCGGATGGGGCGCGCTCTCGGCGAGGTCGTACAGGTGGGTAAGAAAGAGTTCCGCCAATTCTTCCGTAGACAAATGCCGTCCTCCCTTGATACACGTGGCTTGTTTAGAACTTCATTATATACAAAGCCTGAAGGCGGCGCAACAATTGTTGGGGTTCAGCACCCCCTCGAACAAGGCTTGCCCTCGCGGACCATCGCCAACGGCGAGAGCTTGGTCCGCGATAGGTTCTTGCCTTTTCTTCCAAAGCCGCCCGAGCCTCCCCGCTCGATTCGCTTCGCTCGGCTGCCGCCGGTTCAGCACCCCCTCGAACAAGGCTTGCCCTCGCGGATCATCGCCAACGGCGAGAGCTTGGGCCGCGATAGTTCTTGCCTCTTCTTCCTCAGCCGCCCGAGCCTCCCCGCTCAGCCTCGCGCAGTTATCGGGGTTTAGCACCCCCTCCGGCAGCATAAGCTCCGACCCGCTTGGCGATCCCGGCTCTGTTCCGGCCTTGATTAGTGTCCGTTTCTCCATTAGATTATTGGAACACTTCGTAATTAGGGATGAACAGGAAACTCCGATGATGAGAAGCGCATCTCAGCCTGTCTTCACCGAGAAAGACGTCGCCTTCGTCGTCGAGACGGCGAGCCCCGGGGTTTGCAGGCCCGCAAGACCCCCATGTACCCGGGTTACGGCCTCATGAACCGGATGCTCTTCCCATACGATGGCTGAGGCGAAAAGACGGATGGAAGTCTCCTTCAGCTCCTTTCACAACCTCACACATGCCAGGTTTGTCTCCCGTCCTAACCGCTTTATCGTCAAGTGCACGACCAATGGGGAGACCATCGACGCGTTTCTCCCTAACCCGGGCCGGATGCAGGAATTGCTCCTCCCCGGCAGCCTTCTCTTTCTCACGAAAGAGGAAGGGCCGTCCAAGCGAAGGATGCCCTATACGGCAGTGGCCGTTGAAAGGGAGGGGCTGCCCGTCATGCTCCATACCCACAAGACAAATGACACCGCCCGGTATCTGATAGAGAGGGGGCTCGTCCCGGGCCTCGAGGATGCGATTGTGGAGCGGTCGGAGGTGACAGTCGGCAGGAGCCGCTTCGACTTCCTGCTCAGGGACGGAACAGGTGAGAAGCTGCTCGAAGTGAAGTCGTGCACTCTCTTCGGGGAAAGGGTGGCCATGTTCCCCGATGCGGTGACTGCAAGGGGCGCGCGCCATCTGGAGGAACTGGCATCTCTTGCCGAAAGCGGCAGGAGGGCTGCGGTGCTTTTTGTCGTGCATTGGCCGGGGGCAAAGGTCTTTATGCCTGACTATCACACGGACCTTCACTTTGCCCGGACCCTCCTTGCAGTGAAAGATTCGGTGCAGATCATCCCAATGGCGGTGAGGTGGCGGCAGGACCTGACCCTGGCCCCGAAAGCGACCCTTCTCGACATGCCCTGGCCCTATATCGAGCAGGAGAGCCACGACCGCGGAGGCTACATCCTCGTACTCGAGCTTATTGAGGGCAGGGACCTGCCTGTCGGCAAGCGAGGCGGACGCAGATTCTTTCCCAAGGGCTTCTATCTCTATATAGGCTCGGCCATGACCAATTTGACTTCAAGAATCGAAAGACACCTCCGCCTTCGGAAGCGCTTTCACTGGCACATCGACTGGCTGAGGTCGATTGCGCGAGTTCGCGCCGTCCTTCCAGTTAGGGCATCAACGAGGCTCGAATGCGAGATGGCTCGAGCCTTCTCCCACCTCTCCGATTGGTCGATCGACGGCTTCGGAAGCACCGACTGCGGCTGCGACTCCCATCTCTTCGGGATGATTGCAGATCCCATGAGCTCCCCCGCCTTTCACCGTCTCTTGCAGTATTTCAGGATGGACAGATACGGGGAG
>CAVVPU010000059.1:0-78180 GCA_963750015.1 uncultured delta proteobacterium
CTTATCCTCTTCTTGGGACCGGTACCGTATTGCTTGTCGAGACGTGCCCCTCTCAGGTCCGCCTCGCCCAAGTCCGACCCTGAAAGGTCCGCACCTCTAAGGTCCGCCTCTCTGAGGTCCGCTCCAACGAGGTTTGCTCGTGTAAGGTCTGCCTGGCGCAGGCTTGTGCCCCCCAAATGTGCCCGTCCGAGGCGAGCTTGTCGCATGTCGGCCCGGTCAAAACGAGCTTTGGAAAGCCAGGCACCGTCAAGGTTGGTTTCCGTGAGGTCCGCACCGGTGAAGTCCGCCCCTCTGAGGTCTGACCGGCTCAGATGAGAGCGGCTGAGATTTGCATCTTTGGCATTTGCATTGCTGAGGCAGGCGCCGGTAAGGTTGGCTTCCGAGAGGTTAGCCCGCACCAGACCGCACATGCCGAGGTCCGCGCCGCTGAGGTCCGCCGCCACAAAATTTGCACCGGCCAAATCAGCCCTCGCGAACCGGACACGGCTGAAGTCCACCTTCTCCTGATTATGGGCAGTCCTCCAAAGATTCCAAACGGGGATACCTTTCTTCAGAAGAATCATCTGGTCCCGGGTGGTCATAGCCCTCCTGTCTTGTCCTGAAAGCACCAGGGACGAAGGTTCGCCACCTGGAACGTCCCGGGCCCGAAGAATGAACTCTCTTCAGGTTCCGGACGCGCAGTCTCTCACTCAGTTTTCGGCAGAAGAGGCTCCGGCCTTTAGGCCCTTATTCTCAAGCAACCAATCTGACCTTACCCTTTGCTTCTCCTTGTTGGGCCCGCTAACCCCATTCGTCTTTCCAGACTATCACGACGATACACGCATCCTGTTTGCCGGCGATCCCTTGCTTTCTTGTGTGCTTATCGGGACCGATAGGGTCTAACCGGTCGGCCGGGAGTGGTCGGATTCGGGAACGAAGAAACAATTGCCCATGAAACCTAAACATAGGCGACCCTCGGGGTAACAAGAGGCGCTTAACGGACGTGTTATGGGCAGTCGGCAGAAGAGGGGAGGGCCCACGGCTTGTCGCCATAGATAGCCTCATCTTTCTTAAAAAAAGAGCTGCGGGATGGAAGGATCCATCCCGCAGCTTCGACCTGTCCTTAAATCAGCGACGTGAGCCGAATGTGGATTGGGCCTTATTTGCCCTCTACCACGCGCACTGCCGTCGCCTGCTTCATGCCAAGACTCGTAATTACTTCCGCGTCCTTTATTGCGTCGAGAAAAGTCGATCTTCCCTCCATGATATTTGAAAAATCACTCTTTGTAAAATAAATCATGGCATATTCCAGGAAACCCCCGTGAGAATCGCACTGAGAAAAGTCTCTGACGGGCCAGTGCACGGAAAAGGCAAGGCCCTCTATTCCGTTCATGTTGAGGTCGCCTTCCGTCACCAGCCTGAGGTTCTTCTCGAAATGGCGTTGAATGACCTCATTGAACCTTTCGTTGGCGGTGGTCTGACCTTCTCCGAAATTTATGTCCCTCGGCCTTACGTCCACAAGGAGGTAATAATGTTTCCGCCCCTGGTCGTCGGTCAAGGCGGTGAACCCGATGCCGTTAGGATAGATATCTATCCTGGCAAGCTCGAACCTTCGATATATTTCCCTAAGCGCCGCCTGGTTCTGACTCGCGAGTTCGTTCATCCGAGGGTCCAGATACGAGGCTCGTATACCCTCATCTGAGCTTTTCGCCACATAAACGGGACCGGTGCAAGAGACAAGGATAAGGAAGCACAGGACAAAAGCACTCGTTAGCTTCATCATTTTCAAGCTCCTTTGTTGAGTAATTTGACGATCTCCCTCAGATCCTCTTTGATTTCATCTACAAGAGTCTTCTGCGTGTGAAGATATTTTTTTGCGCCGTCAATAGTATACCTCTTTTCATAAAGGAGCTTCTTAATGGCAAAAATGGTATCGAGATCCCTTTTCCTGTATAACCTCTGTCCTTTTGAGACTCTTGGCAGGCCGAATATCGCGGAATTCCTGTTCCCAATAGCGTAAAATATGTGGCTTGAGCCCGGTAAAGGCGCATACTTCTTTTATCCTGTAGAATACCCTTTCCGGGATATTCGGAATCATTTTACCTTGTTATGGTTATTGCCGTTGTTATTAATCTCGTCCTTCAAAACCTGGCTCAATCTAAAGTTCAACACCCTCCTGGGAGCAATCTGAATCTCTTCTCCAGTCTGGGGGTTTCTTCCCTTCCGTGCTTTCTTCTCCTTCACGACAAAATTGCCCAGGCCGGATATCTTGATATTCTCTCCTACAGCGAGGTTCTTCTTCATAATCGAAAAAAAGTGCTCTACTATATCTGAAGACTCCCTTTTTGAAAAACCCAGCTTTTCGTATACTGTCGACACTATCTCCTGCTTGGTCATACATCCTCCCTACGTCCTCAGTTTTATCCCTTCCCTCTCTGTCAGCCTGTCGATGATGATTTGTTGCAGATCGTTTACAGTCTCGTCCGTCAAGGTATCTTCGTAGGACTGAAATACAACGCGAAAAGCTATGCTCCTCACCTCCTTCTTAAAGATATCAAAGACGCCCACCGAGATAATCAAAGGTGAAACCCCTTTGATTATCTCGATCAAACTCCCGACCGGTATGGAATCGTCCACATAAAACGAAAAGTCGCGAATGACTGCCGGATAGCGCGGAATGGCCTGGTAAGCCCTTTTGTTGGTTCCCTTCTCCGAGATGAAGTCAAAATCGAGTTCCGAGCAGAATACCTTTTCCTTTATCTCATAGAGGTCGAGCACCTCGGGCCGAAGCTCCCCTATCCAGCCTATCCTTGTGCCATCGAGAAATACGTCCGCCGACGTCGCACTGTTCAGAAAGACCTCGGTAGTCCTGCGCACTTCGATAGAGAGCCCGAAACGTTCCAGGAGGCCTTCGATAATGCCCTTCAGATCGAAGAAATCAAAATCCTTGAACTCATCCCTCCAGAAATATTCCCTTTCTTTGCCCGCGAGCGCGCAGACCAGATGGACCGACTCCAGGGGAAGGGTCTCGTTGGCACGGTTGAAGAAGACCTTGCCGACTTCGAAGAGCTTAATGTTCTTGACACCTCTGTTCAGATTGAAAGCCAGGCTCTCAAGAACGCCGGCTGCGAGAAACGTACGCATGACCGCGAGCTCTTTGGAGATAGGATTTATAATAGGCACGTACTCGCTACGCTGGTCGGGTCCCGCAATGGCAAACCTCTCTATGTCCCTCGGGTCAAAGAAGGCATAGTTGATGACCTCGAAAAGACCGCACGAAGTGAGATACTCCTTCGCTGAATCGACGTCTTCGTCCTTCTTGATCCCAGGCACCGGTAGAAGGGGACTGATTGGGATTGTGGCGGGAATATTGATGTAGCCGACTATGCGCGCAACCTCCTCAACAAGGTCGCAGTCTTCCGTCACATCGTGGCGAAAGGAAGGCACTGAAAAAATCGTCTTGCCCGCCTCGACCTCTCCCGCCCGGATACCGATCGACTCGAGGGCCCCCACGATTTGGTCGTCGGTCAAAGGGGCTCCGATGATCTCTTCAGTCCGACGCAGACTTAAAGGAATGTGGCGCTGACCTTTCCGGTCATAAAACTCCTTGGACCCCTTCAGCACCTGTCCGCCCGAGGTCCGCTGCATCAGCTCGATAGCGCGCCTTGCGCAGTAGTCCACGTTTTCGAGATCGATGCCCCTCTCGAAACGGGCCGAGGCCTCCGAGCGCAGATCGAGACGACGGGCCGTACTCCGTATGAATTGGGGGTTGAAAAAGGCACTTTCGAGGGCCACGTCGGTCGTACTCGGATTGATCTCAGAGTTCTCCCCGCCCATCACGCCGGCCAAAGCAACGGGACCGCTTCCGTCGCAGATAAGTGTGTCACCTGGTTCGAGCTTTCTGTCAACGCCATCAAGGGTGCGGAACGTTGATTGCTCGTGAGCCACCCTTACCTCGATCCTCTTCGACCCGATCCGTTCATAGTCGAAGGCGTGGAGCGGCTGTCCGAGTTCGAGCATTATATAGTTCGTGACGTCCACAATGGAGTTGATGGGCCTCATACCGGCTTTGGTGATCCGGCTTCTCATCCAATAAGGGGCAGGGACGAGGGAGACATTCCTGATGAGCCGTAGCACATAACGAGGGCAGGCGTCCTTATCGAGGACCGATAAGCCGATCAGACCTTCGATATCCTCACTCTCGACAAGGTTGAAGGTCGGAAGGGTGACTGTCAGGCCATAAGCCGCCGCAGCTTCCCTGGCTATGCCGAGGACGGAAAGGCAGTCGCCTCTGTTTGGGGGGACGTTTACGTCGAGGATATAATCGCTGATCTCGAGAATGTCGCCCAAAGCAGCGCCCATCGGAGCATCCTCGGGAAGAAGAAAAATGCCGCCGTGTTCCTCCGATAGGCCCAACTCCTTTTCGGAGCAGAGCATTCCAAGGGACTCTACTCCTCTCAGTCTCCGTTTTTCGATAACAAAATCATCCCCGAGACAGGCACCTGGAAGGGCGACGGCCACTTTCCGGCCCTTGACCACATTAGGCGCCCCGCACACGATGGGGAGAACTTCGCTTCCCGTATCTACCCGGCAGAGTGAAAGCCTGTCGGCTGACGGATGCTTCTCGATATCGACAATTTTTCCGACGGAAACTCCGGTGAAGGCAGGGGTTATCCGGTCCAGCGCCTCCACTTCGAGACCTCTCATGGTGAGCCGTTCCGCGACGTCCTCAGCCGCAGCGGGCAGGGGGGTAAATTCTTTGAGCCAGGCGAAAGGCACTCTCATGAAGATCCTCAGAATTGCGACAGAAATCGAATATCGTTGTTGTAGAAGTTCTTGATGTCGTCGATGCCGAATCTGATCATGGCGATCCTTTCGACACCCATACCGAAGGCGAAGCCGCTTACCTCTTCGGGGTCGTAACCGACGTTTCTAAAAAGTTGCGGATGGACCTGGCCGGAGCCGAGGATTTCGAGCCAACCCGTCCTCTTGCAAACCCCGCAGCCCACTCCTTTGCAAATGACGCAACCGATATCCACCTCGGCCGACGGCTCTGTAAAGGGGAAGTAGCTGGGCCGAAACCGGACGGGCACATTTTCGCCGAACATCTCCCGGACGAAAATGGTGAGGATTCCCTTAAGGTCCGAGAAGCGGACGTTCTTGTCCACCATGAGACCTTCAACCTGATGAAACATGGGAGTATGGGAGATATCCTGATCGTGGCGGTAAACCGAACCAGGTGCGATTACGCGGATAGGGGGCTTCTCCTTCTCCATAGTCCTTATCTGGACTGGTGAAGTCTGGGTCCGCAGCACCACATCCCGCTTGACGTAGAAGGTGTCCTGCATATCTCTGGCAGGATGGTCTTTCGGCATATTGAGGGCTTCGAAGTTGTAGTAGTCGAGCTCGATGTCGGGTCCTTCTGCTACCCTAAACCCCAAATGGGAAAAAATCCGGACAATTTTATCCAGGGTGAGGGTCAGGGGATGCTTCCTGCCAAGGACCGGCCTTTTTCCAGGCAGGGTAATGTCTATGGAAGACTCCCTCTCGCGCCTGAGCCTCTCCTGTTCAGCGTAGCCGGCCTCCAGTTCCCCGAGTCTGGCTTCCAGAGAGTTTTTCAGTGCGTTAATCTCTTGACCTACAGCCTTTTTTTCTTCCTTGTCCAGGGTCTTGAGCTTCTCGTAACAGTCTGAGAATAAGCCCTTCCTGCCGAGAAGGGCGACCTTGACCTGCCTTAGATCGTCAATCGACTTTATCGATTCCAATCCTTGAGCAATTTGATCCTTGAGTGCCTTAAGATCCAATCTCGATTCACCCTCGTTGCGGGACTATACCTATCGCTCTTGGCGGCCCCTATTGTGCGGCCGCAGCCTTCGCTTTCTCTACAAGGGTTCCGAAGGTGCTTGGATCGTTAACTGCTATATCGGCAAGAGACTTTCGATTCAACTCGATATTTGTCAGCTTCAGCCCGTGCATGAACTGGTTGTAAGGGATGCCGTATGACCTGCATGCCGCATTTATTCTCACGATCCACAGGGACCTGAAGTCACGCTTCCTTTGTTTTCTTCCCGCAAAGGCGTGCTGCATCGCACGAAGAACGGTCTGCTGCGCAACTTTGTAGACAGTGCGCCGTGCGCCGACCATACCCCGCGCGGCTTTCAGGATCTTGTTCCGCCTCGCCCTCGCTTTTGTTCCTCTTTTAGCCCTTGGCATCTTTCCTGCTCCTCATCATAAATAGGGTAACAACTTCTTCAGATTTTTCTCGTTCGTGGAATGGACCATAACGGTCTGCGAAAGGTTTCTCTTTCTCTTCGGTGATTTGGAAGAGAGGAGGTGGCTGTGGAAAGCGCGCGACCTCTTTATCTTTCCGGTCGCCGTCTTCTTCACCCTCTTCGCCAGACCACGGTGTGTCTTCAGTTTAGGCATAAGTCCTCCTTACTTTGGCCCAAAAACAATAATTATGTTTCTTCCGTCAAACTTGGGCCTCTGCTCGACGTCGCCAACATCTTTCAAGGCCTCAATGACCTTGACTGCGAGCTGCTCACCCTTGTCCCGGTGGAGCACCTCCCGGCCTCTGAACATGATCGTCAGCTTTATCTTATCTCCCTCTTCGAGAAACCCGTGCAGCTGCCTGAGCTTGAACTGAAGGTCGTGTTCCTCGATCTTGAGCCCCAGTTTCATCTCCTTGACCTGAATCACAGTCTGCTTCTTTTTGGCCTCTTGAGCCTTTTTGGCCGTCTCATACTTGAACTTGCCATAATCCATGATTCTTGCGACGGGCGGAACGGCCTTAGGAGAAACCTCGACCAGATCGAGCTCCCGTTCGCGGGCCATTTTAATGGCATCGTAAGTTTGCACGATCCCTACCATGGCGCCATTTTCGTCTATCAGTCTTACTTCTTTAGCCCGAATCTTCTCATTGATGTTGGCAACATCTTTCACTTCCCTAGCTGATGATCCTATAAGACTCACCTCCTGTACGTATTTTCTTCCTTTACTCTTTCTGCAAACTCGGAAGGCATGACGCCCTTCGTCTCCTCTCCGTCACGACTTCGTACGGAGATCGTTCGACTTTCGACTTCCTTCTTACCAACTATGATCAGGTAGGGGATCTTGCGTAACGTCCCTTCCCGTATCTTCAAACCAAGCTTCTCGTTCCTCTCATCTACTTCTACCCGGACATCCCTCTCCCGCAAAATGTCAGCCACCTCGGACGCATAGGCATCTTGCGCGTCTGTAATAGTAAGGATGAGGACTTGCACAGGAGAAAGCCATACAGGAAATTTGCCCGCATAATGCTCTATAAGGACGCCCATGAATCTCTCTATCGCACCCAGCACAACCCGATGAAGCATGACGGGCCGTTTTCTCACACCGTCACTGTCCGTGTAATGGAGATCGAAACGCTCGGGCATGGCAAAATCGACCTGAATAGTGGCGCACTGCCATCTTCTACCCAGGGCATCCTTCAGCTTTATGTCTATTTTAGGCCCATAAAAGGCCCCGTCTCCTTCATTAATATCGTAAGGAATGGACCGGCTGTCGAGGACCTTCTTGAGTATAGCCTCCGCACGATCCCAGTCTTCCAACCGGCCTATATAGTGTTCCGGCCTGGTGCTTATCTCAAGCTCGTACTCGAATCCGAAGATTGCCATCACGTCGCGTACGAAGTCAATGATTTTGTTGATTTCACCCTCGACCTGATCGGGCCTCTGAAAAATGTGGGCATCGTCCTGAGTAAACTCTCTCACTCTCAGCAGGCCATGAAGCACGCCCGATTTCTCGTGGCGGTCCACGGTACCGAGCTCGAAGTAGCGTAACGGTAGATCGCGATAGCTCCTGATCTGTGATTTGTAGACCATTATATGAGCCAGGCAGTTCATGGGCTTCAGCCCGTACTCCACCTCGTCCACTTTGGTCATGTACATATTTTCCCGGTAGTTTTCGAAGTGGCCCGACTTCTTCCACATATCGAGCTTGAGAATCTGGGGTCCTTTCACGAACAGATAGCCCCGCTTCAGGTGCTCCTTTTTCTCAAAATCCTCCAGGATGTGACGAAGGAGGGCACCGTTCGGGTGATAGATGACAAGACCCGCCCCGACTTCGTCGGTAATGCTGAAGAGGTCCAGTTCCTTGCCGAGCCGCCGATGATCCCTCTTCTTTACTTCTTCAAGGAACTCGACATAGGCTTGGAGCGCATCTTTACTCGGGAACGAGGTACCATAGATCCGCGTGAGCATCTTGTTATTCTCGTCCCCCCTCCAATAGGCTCCGGCAAGACTCAGGAGCTTGAAGGCCGGTATCCTTCCCGTGGAAGGGAGGTGGGGGCCTCTGCAAAAATCGGTAAAACCATCCTGCGTGTAGAGACTCACGGTCGCGTCTTCTACGCCGCTGATGAGTTCGACTTTAAATGACTCACCCGACTTCTGAAAGAAATCGATTGCTTCCCCTTTGGAGATCATCCGACGGGTAAGAGGAAGATCCTTATCGATGATTTCCTGCATCCGTTTCTCTATGCGCGGAAGATCCTCCTCGACAAAACCTGGTTCGTAGTCAAAGTCGTAATAGAAACCGGTTTCTATCGCCGGCCCGATGGTGATCTTTGTCTCTGGAAAGAGTTCTTTTACCGCCTGGGCCATGACGTGTGCCGTGGTGTGGCGAAGGATGACCGTACCCTCAGGGGAATCGATATAAACGGGCTCTACGTCACCTTCTTTCACTTTGGCAGAAATATCCAGGGTTTGCTCACCCATCTTCACCGCAATTAAGTTCCTGTCACTTACGCCTATCCCTTTTAGAAAATCGGCAAAGGACAGACTCCCGTCCTCTATCGCATATTCCTTTCCCTGGAACCTTAGGATCAAACCAAACTCCTCTATAGGAAATCAAAAGGCATCAAACGATGCCCCTTTTGGAGAACTCTTCCGGACCACTAAGTGTATCCCGACGCTCCGCGGACTGGCCATACAACCCCCTGAAGTGTCGATACACTATTCACGTATTTTACTGTTTTTCTTGTAGTGTTGTCAATTGCAAAGTAGCCGGTTGGGCGCGCTGAAGACCTATGAGCATTCGCTCTCACACTCCCTGCAGTACCCCATGATCTCGAGAGTGTGACGAACGCCTTTGAATCCTTCACGCTGGCAAATCTCTTCCTGCAACATTTCCAGGGTGGGCGAATAGATCTCTATCGTCTTTCCGCACGCGAGGCAGATCAAATGATCGTGGTGGGCCTTACCCATTACTTTCTCGTAGTGTGCGTGTTTTTCGGTTTTCTCCACCTCGGTAATGACGCCATTATCCACGAGGATAGGAATTGTCCGGTATACGGACGCCCTTGAAACTTTCGACCCTCTCGCCCTCAAATGCTCGTAAAGAGTTTGGGGGTTAAAGTGGCCTTCGGTTTCGTCGATGGCTCTCACGATCTCCGCTCTTTCTCTTGTCAGTCTTCGGCCCTCGAGGAGCAGCTTTTTTGCCGCCTTTTTCGTCGCCCCCATGATTCCTCTCCTTCAGACCCTGTTATGCTGTTCGGGATGTGGGATGCACAAATCCTACAATGAAAACAGACTATTTTCAAGATAATGCGAACCCTTCTCATTTACTCCATTTTTGTGTTGACGATCACCAGGAGAAGTCGTAGACTAATTGAGACAATGTCTCATATCATGTGGTCTTAGTCGAGGGTGATCTACTTCTTCATATCCTCAGTTGGCCGCCGGCACATTACGAATCATGGACATCGTAGAGCAGGTGCGACTCAGTCGCATGAAGCGGCAGACGTTCAGGTGGAAGAAATTCAAAGGTTAAAAAGAGGCTTTCTATAAATGACAAGGATATCAGGAGTTACAGTAGTCTCTCTAAAAGAGGGCGAAGAGGCGGTCGTCCGATCTATTGTCGGCAAGGAAAGCCTCACGAGCAGGCTCGCGGCGATGGGCATCGTTTCCGGCGCCACCATTAAGATGCTGAGAAACGGGACCGGTCCTGTGATTCTGCTCGCATCCGATACCAGGCTCGCCTTGGGAAGGCTCGAGGCATCCCGCGTACTTGTTTCCAAAATAGCCCCCGAGGCCGAGAAAAGCCGGATGCTGATCGCCCTTGCAGGACAGCCTAATGTTGGAAAGTCGACGGTATTCAACATACTGACCGGCCTGTCGCAGCATGTGGGCAACTGGCCCGGAAAGACCGTTGAAAAGAAGGAAGGAGTCCATGTAGCGGATGGCGTCGAGATGCGTATCGTGGATCTCCCCGGTACATATAGCCTTACCGCGTTTTCTGAAGAGGAGAGGGCGGCCCGGGAATTTGTGATCCAGGAGAAACCTGATGTTATCCTGTTGGTAGTAAATGCGTCGGCTCTTGAGAGGAGCCTTTATCTGCTTTCGGAGCTTCTCCTCCTGAATGCCCCCATAGTCGTTGCGGTTAATATGGTCGACGTGGCAGAAAACCAAGGCATACATGTGGACGTCGCAGCCCTTCAGCGGTCTCTCGGCTTGCCGGTTGTCTCGATCATTGCCACCAAGAACCGTGGAATCAAGGACCTCGTCCCTTTGATAATAGATGCTGCCAGACACAAGATCGACTACCACCCCCGTCTGCCCGAGGTTTCTGAGGACCACACGGCGATTTACACGCGGCTGCTCAACGTGGTACGAGACCACGTTCCGCCGCTTTATACCGATCGATGGGTGGCGACAAAGCTGATGGAAGGTGACCCGGAGATTTCATCGATCCTTCAGAGTCTACTTCCCGATGAAGGGTGGAATGAAATCCGAACGCTCCTGAGCGAACACGAGGACGCCCTCAGGGCAGTGGTCGGCGGCAGGTACGACTGGATAGAAAATGTGACCAGGATTGCGGTCTCGAGGTTCAAGAGGGGTCAGGTACTCATGACCGACCGGATCGACCATCTCCTTACCCGACCCATCATCGGTATTCCCGTATTGCTCGGTATCCTTGCCCTCGTCTTCGTCCTTACCTACAAAGTCGGTTTTCCGGTTCAGAAAGGATTAGAGCACGTGATGGCCCTCTTCGGCGGAGTGGTACAAACCTACGGCGCCGGAGCCCCTTCATGGCTTATCGCGTTGATGGTCAATGGTATAATCGGAGGGGCGGGCTCGGTGCTCACTTTTCTGCCCATATTGCTCATATTTTTCACCTGCCTCACATTTCTCGAGGACGTGGGCTATATGGCACGGGCCGCTTTCGTCATGGACCGGTTCATGCATGTCGTGGGACTTCACGGTAAGAGCTTTCTGCCCTTGTGCCTGGGCTTCGGCTGTAATGTTCCCTCTGTTATGGGGGCCCGCATCATAGAGTCGAAGAAGGCTCGTCTTCTCACCATATTCCTGTCCCCTTTCGTTCCATGCACGGCCCGTCTCGCCGTGCTCGCCTTCGTATGCGCCGCCGTTTTCGGTACCTCTGCATCGCTCGTTTCGTGGGCTTTATTGACGACCAACATTATGGTGCTTGGCATTACGGGCATGATCATCGGAAGGGTATTCATGAAGGGTGAACCGATGCCCTTTATCATGGAGCTCCCCCTCTACCATAAACCGGACCCGAGAACGATCGCTATCGTGGTATGGAGCCGGACGCTTGCTTTCGTAAAGAGGGCAGGCACCGTGATACTTGGCGCCTCGGTGGTCATCTGGCTCTTTTCCAACATTCCCGGGGGAAGGATCGATACAAGTATTCTTGCGTGGATAGGGAGGCTGATCGAACCTATAGGCCGTCCAATGGGACTGGGTTGGCGGGAGATGGTGGCACTGGTTTCCAGTCTCGTCGCAAAGGAGAACTCGGTCGCAACTCTTGCGGTCCTCTATGGAGTAGGCCAGGAAGGCTTGAGAGAGGTTCTGCCCCAGGCCATGGGGCAGGCATCGGCCTTGGCTTTTCTGGTGGTATTGATGCTCTTCGTTCCTTGCGCCGCAACGGTCGCCGTGATGAAACAGGAAATGGGAAACTGGAAATGGTTCATCTCGTCCCTGATCTTCACAGTTGCGGTCTCTTTTCTATCGGGCATGGCTGCCTATCACGTGGCCTTGGCGATGGGAATGAAGTAGGTCCCTGCGGTCGGCGATTGCCGAAAGCCGTTGTTGCCATCCTCGACCTAATGACATATAATCCGGAAATATCGATATGGCCAAGCCGACGACACCACTTTTGGCAGTAGATATCATTATCGAACACGGGAAGGGGATAGTTCTCATAGAACGAAAGAACGAGCCCCATGGTTGGGCTCTCCCAGGTGGCTTCGTGGACGTAGGGGAGTCTCTCGAGGCAGCGGCCGTGAGAGAGGCCCGAGAGGAGACGTCTCTCGACGTGGGGCTGAGAGAGCTGTTCTACGTTTACGGCAACCCCTTAAGAGACCGGAGGGGTCATACGGTCAGCGTCGTGTATATAGGAAAAGGGGCCGGAACCCTCAAAGCGGCCGATGACGCCAAGAACGCCGGAATTTTTGCCTACGACGATTTGCCCGATCCCCTCGCCTTTGACCACAAAAGGATTATTGACGAATACTTTGTCTTCACCCGGACAGGCAAGCGACCTTTTCCCGATATCGACCTTCCCCGATAAGGATTGTTAGTGCTCTATGCCTATCATTTCCCTGTTCGCGGCGCCGGGGGGCACTATAGGAAGCACATTCTCCAGATGGTGGATAGGTACGTCGACGAGGGAAGGTCCCGGCTCCGAGAGGGCCCTTGAAAGGGTCTCCTTTACCTGCCGGCTGAGGTCTGTTCGATAGCCTGAAATGCCGAATTGCTTTGCTATGGCAGCAAAATCGAGATTCAAATCGAACCTGGAAGCGATATAATTCCCCTCGTAGAACATCTCCTGTTGCTGCCTGACAAGACCGAGGTGACCGTTATTAATAACGATGACCGTCACAGGAAGGTTAAGCTCGGCGAGCGTCGCAAGCTCCTGGATATTCATTTGAAGAGAACCGTCGCCACTCACACAAAGAACACGATGGCCGGGGTGGGCGAGGGCAGCCCCTATGGCAGCAGGGAGACCGAAGCCCATGGTTCCAAGCCCGCCGGAAGTGAGGAGCGTTCGGGGTCTGGTGAAGGAATATGCCTGGGCGACCCACATCTGATGTTGACCCACGTCAGTGCAGACGATGGTGCCGGGCGGGACCAAGGACTGGGCAATCCTGATCACCTCCATCGGATGCAACTCACCGTTTCTTATAAAGGAACCTAAAGGGAAAACCGACTTGAGGTTAGCCACCCTTCCGAGCCACCTCGGCCTGCTGTCAGGCTCCACGAAAGGGAGCATTTCCTCTATGACCCGGCCCACGTCTCCCACTATCGAAAGATCAGCTCTTCTGATCTTGTGAATCTCAGCCTCGTCGATGTCGACGTGGACTATCGAGGCGTGGGGACAAAAATCCTTTACCCGTCCCACAGCCCGATCGTCGAAGCGTGCTCCCAGCACGAGGAGCAGATCCGCCTCTTCGAGTGCCAAATTCGTCGACGGAGCACCGTGCATCCCGAGCATACCCAGATAAAGAGGGTCTTCAGGGGGGAAGCAGCCAAGACCCATCAAGGTGAGGGCTGTTGGCACGCCATTCTTCCGGGCCAGTTCTGCCAGAAGATCACCACAGCCTGACGCCACCACACCTCCGCCGGCGTAAATTATGGGCTTCTTCGACCGATTAAGCATCTCTGCGGCTTTCTTCGCCAATTCGACGTCGACAGGCGGTGCAGGCTCGGGGTGGGAGGGTTCCGGCCATTGCCTTACCTCGATCTCTTCAAGCTGGACGTCTTTGGGAACGTCGACCACCACGGGACCCGGGCGTCCGGATAGGGCTATTCTGAAGGCGCGGGGCACCACAGTGAGGAGGTCCCGGGCACTTTTCACCAGGAAGTTGTGCTTCGTGATGGGCAGGGTCATACCGTATGTATCGACTTCCTGAAAGGCATCGGTGCCGATCATGGAGGTGGGAACCTGACCCGTGAAAGCAACAATCGGTATCGAATCGAGCTTGGCGTCGGCCAGTGCAGTGACCAGGTTCGTGACCCCGGGGCCTGACGTGGCGAAACAGACGGCCGCTTTCCCCGTTGACCGGGCCATTCCATGGGCAATAAAACCGGCCCCCTGTTCGTGGCGCGCAAGGATATGACGTATGGTACTCGCATAGAGGGCGTGATACAGGGGCAGGTTAGCTCCTCCAGGGATCCCGCTCACCATAGTGATACCCTCGCGCTCCAGCAACCTGATGATGATTTCCGCTCCATTATGTCGCATCCCTATCACCTCACGTTTGAATTAAGCGCCGTGCCCCGGCGCACCATAAAAAAGGGCCCCTGCCGGTTTGCACCGGCAGGGGCCCGAGTCAAGCGATCTCAAGGCCTAGAACGGCGCAAACCGGTCAATATTACATACAAGAACCGCTACAAGACCGGACAAAGCCGAAGGGCCTGACAAGTCAAAATTCAATTTAGGGAAACACAAAATATCCATGGTCTATATTGTATACAAGGCACGGCTGACTGTCAAGGCAAAACAGAAAACAAGACCTTTCTCATTGCACCGGTTCTGAAACCTTGCACCTCATGCGTTGCAGTCTCCTTTTGACGGTGCTATAACTACTGTCAAGCTTTAGGGCGCTGGAACACGCGCGTATAACTTACAGGTGGTGCATCATGAAAAAAAGAGGTTTTACGGTAAGGAGATCGGGATCGAAGCCGGCCAATAGCAGCAAGACGGTCGAGGAGATCATCAAGGAGGCAAGGGAGGCTGTGAAGGGTGGTGGGTACCGGGAACAGTCTCTGAGTATACACGGCCTAATTTGCGCCAAATGCGGCCGTGAATTCGAACCCAACGAACGCCACCTTCTCACTGTGCATCACAAGGATGGGAATCCTCACAACAATCCACCGGACGGCTCCAACTGGGAGAACCTCTGCGTCTATTGTCATGATGACGAGCACAGCAGGGGACTTCTCGCCGACTACTTCAATGAAAGGAAATAGGCGCCATCTGCCCGGCATGCCTAATTGAGACTGGTCGCGGCTGCTTTCAATCCCATGTCTTCCACACCTCGGGCGCATACCCGACAGTTGCCTTGTTCCCGTTCCTCACAATAGGCGTCTTGAGGATCAAAGGATGCTTCAGGGCCTCCTCCTCCGGGTCGTGGCTCATGTACTTGAGGTTGAGCCGGACATATTCTCGGCCTTCCGTGTTGATGAGTCCACTTTCACCAAGTGCCTCCCTGACGCTCCTCAACTCGCCCCTGCTTGGCCCTCGCTCAGCAAGATTGACAAACTGGAACGGGATGCGTCTCTCCTTAAAATACCTTTGTGCCTTTTTTGTCTCCTGACACTTGAGGGTGCCAAAAATCTGTAGGTTCAAGGCGTCTCCTTTATCTTTGAAGAGACAAAACTATCGTATCCTCAATGATAGCAGATTTTTGGACAGGCCCCAAACAAAGATTGGACGGGGCCTTTCGAGATTGATGAGCTTGACCATGCATAATGGGGGACTTATATAACTTATACGAGAAGGCTCTTCTATGCAGTTTTGAGAGAGCAGAGAAGTGCAGGAGGAGAAAACATGGATGGGGTAACGACAACCTACCTGGAGAACCTTGCCAAGCTGGTGCGCTACTATATTCTTTTGTGTACGGGAAAGGCGGGGTCCGGCCATCCCACGTCCTCTCTTTCGGCAGCCGATGTTGCGACAGGCTTAATGTTCGGAGGTTTTTTTCTCTTCGATCCAACGGAACCGTCGCTCCCCAACAACGACCGTTTCGTACTTTCCAAAGGTCATGCCTCACCCCTGTTTTATGCCCTTTGGACCGTTGCGGGCCAGATTAGCGAACAGGAGCTGATGACGTATCGACAATTCGGCAGTCCCCTGGAGGGGCATCCGACACCCCACTTTCGCTACGTCGATGCAGCGACCGGCTCACTCGGGCAAGGGCTTTCGATCGGCGTGGGTATGGCTCTCAATGCCAAACGGGTCGATAAGCTACCCTATCGGACTTATGTGCTCCTCGGGGACAGTGAGATGGCCGAAGGCTCGAACTGGGAGGCCATCCAAATAGCCGCCCACTATAAACTTGACAATCTCGTGGGCATCGTCGACGTGAACCGCCTCGGCCAGAGAGGTGAGACCATGTACGGCTGGGACACGGAGGCCTATGCGAAGAGAGTCGGTTCCTTCGGCTGGGAGACCGTTACCATCGACGGCCATTCCTTCGATGAAATTCTTCCTGCTTTCAGAACGGCTCGCGACGTCAAGGAAAAGCCTGTAATGATTATCGCGCGGACCATCAAGGGCAAAGGGGTACCGGCGATCGAGAATCAGAACGGCTGGCACGGGAAGGCCCTCAAGAAAGAGGACGTAGACGAGGCCCTGAGGCTGCTTCAACCGTTGGATATCGGGGTTCGGGGAAGAATGGCGAGACCTCAGGACTTGAAGCCTGACCGCGTCTCGCCAGGTGATGCAGCACCTCTTGCATACAAACGAGGGGAAGAGGTTGCCACGAGAAGGGCCTACGGCAATGCTTTGAAGCGTCTCTACCCCGCCTTTCCCGATATGGTCGTGCTCGACGGAGAGGTGAGCAATTCAACGTACGCTGAGGTGTTTGAGGAGGCCTTTCCCGACCGATACTTCGAGATGTATATTGCCGAGCAAAACATGGCTGGAGTCGCAGTCGGCCTCTCCGCGCGGGGCAAGGTCCCTTTCGTCTCGACCTTTGCCGCCTTCCTTTCCAGGGCCTATGACCAGATACGGATGGGTCAGTACTCTGAGGCAAATATCAAGTTCTGCGGTTCTCACGCGGGCGTATCGATAGGAGAGGACGGCCCGTCTCAGATGGGGCTCGAAGACATTGCGATGTTCAGAAGCATCATCGACAGCGTGCTCTTTTACCCGTCAGATGCGGTCTCCACCGAGAGACTGGTGGAACAGGCGGCCCGCCTGAGGGGCATAGTCTATATACGCACGTCGAGGGGCACGACTCCTGTGATATACGACCCAACAGAAGAATTCCCCATCGGTGGGAACAAGGTGGTCCGAAAGGATGACAAAGACAGCGTGGCAGTGGTTACGGCCGGTATAACGCTTTTCGAGGCCCTCGGCGCTTACGAGGAGCTGGCGAAACAAAAGATCGCAATCAGGGTTATCGACCTTTACTCTGTCAAGCCGATCGACGAGGCCCTTCTCAAGGAATCCCTCGGGCCGGCAAAGGTCGTTCTCACGGTCGAAGACCATCACCCGGAAGGGGGCCTGGGAGAGGCGGTCAGGACCCGGCTCGAAGGGTCGGGAATACCCGTTCATAGTCTCGCGGTGACAAAACTGCCGAGAAGCGGAAAGCCGGGTGAGCTGCTTGATTTCGAAGAGATATCGAAAGGTGCCATAATAAGGAAGGTTAAGGAGCTTTTATGAGACCGGACCATCTCAAGACAAAGATATTCCTCGACGGCGGAAATCCCGAGGAGACAAAGGAGATCATAGATACCCTGGGATTTCTGGATGGTCAAACGACCAACCCGACCCTCATCTCCAAAAACCCCGGAGTCCGTGAATATGTCGAACAGAAAAAGAAGTTTACAAAGAATGAGCTCTCTCAATATTATCGCGATGTGGTGAAAAAGATCTCGGCCATGATACCGGGAGGCTCAATCTCCGTGGAAGTCTATGCAGACGGAGCATCCAGGGCTGATCAGATGCTTGCGCAGGGCAAAGAGATGTTCAAGTGGATTCCTAACGCCCACATCAAATTTCCCACCTCATCGGAAGGTCTTAAGGCGGCATCTATGGCCGTGAAGGACGGCTTGCGGGTGAACATGACCCTCTGCTTCACTCAAGGTCAGGCAGCGGCGGTCTATGCCGCCACACGTGGGGCCCGAGAGGGCGATGTTTTCGTCTCGCCCTTTATCGGACGTTTGGATGACAAAGGTGCAAACGGGATGGATCTGATCGCGAATATCCTGTGCATGTATGAAAAAGGGGATGGTCACGTAGAAGTCCTGACCGCGAGCGTGAGAAGTATCGACCATCTGCTCTATGCCATAAAGCTCGGCTCCCATATCATAACTTCGCCCTTCGCCATATTGAAGGAGTGGGGGGAAAGGGGTCTTCCCATGCCCGGAACCGACTACGAGTACAGGCCTGACAACCTTAGAGCAATCCCTTATGAAGAGATAGATCTTTCTAAGGCCTGGCAGGAGTACAATATACGACATGAGCTGACGGATAAGGGGATGGAGAGGTTTTCAGAGGACTGGAACTCTCTGATCGGGTGAAACCCTTTTATCGACCGCCAGGCTAATCCGGTGACTTTTGTTCGACAACGAGATCACAATAGACAGCCGTTATCTTCAGACTTGCGACATCCCCACCTCGGAAGCCGGTTTGCGCCCCTTTACGCTAGTGATCTTCGGAGGGGGAGGCGATCTGAGCCAGCGTAAGCTTATCCCTTCTCTCTTTCATCTTTTCGTACAAAAGGAGCTGCCCAGTCCGTTCTCGATACTTGCCTTCGACCGTATAGAGCTTGACGACAACCACTACCGAATTCTCATGAAAGAAGCTGTCAAGAGGTCAAGCCAGACGTCTTTCGATGAGGGCAGATGGAACCAGTTCGGCCAACAGCTCTTCTATTTACAGGGAAATTTTCAGAAGGACGAAGATTATTCGAGGCTCAAGGAAAAAGTCGACCGGATAGGCGTGCCGTTTTCCGGGGCGAAGCACCTGATCTGTTACATGGCGGTACCGCCCCAGGTGGTCCCCCTCACCGTGGGAAAGATGAAGGATCGTGATCTGTGCAGCGGTCCATATAACATGAAGATCATCGTCGAGAAACCCTTTGGCGAGGACAGGAAGTCAGCGGCTGAACTGAACAGAATACTCATCGGTGCCTTCGACGAGAACGAGATCTACCGGATCGACCACTACCTCGCAAAGGAGCCGGTGGACAACATAATCTTTTTCCGATTCTCCAACACGATTTTCGAAGAGGTCTGGAACAGGCGTTACGTGGACAATGTGCAGATTACGGTGGCCGAAGACATAGGAATCGAGCACCGGGGCGCGTTCTACGAAAAAGCGGGAGTGGTGAGGGACATAGTACAGAACCATTTACTCCAGATCCTGTCTTTGATGGCCATGGAAGCCCCCATTGGGTTCACCCCGGACTTCATACGAGATGAGAAGATGAAAATAGTCAACTCCATAAGGCCCATGGATGAAAGGTACATCGATCGTTTCATCGTGCGGGGGCAATACGGCCCGGGAACGATCGAGGGCGAGCCAATCCCTGGGTATCGCTCGGAACCCAATGTCTCTGCCCAATCGAATATGGCCACCTTCTTTGCTGCCAAATTCTACGTCGACAACCTGCGCTGGGCGGGAGTGCCTTTCTACTTGAGAACGGGCAAGCGCCTTCCCAAGCGCATTACCGAGATCTGCATACAGTTCAAACGTCTTCCCCTGCGTTTGTTCGGAAGGACCTGCGACGTCCTGGAGCCGAACGTGCTCTTTCTTACAGTGCAGCCCGACGAAAGGATCGCACTTCGTTTCCACGTCAAATATCCGTATTCAGGGAACCAGATCTATCCTGTTCGTATGGACTTCAGTTACAAAGAGACTTTTAAGACCCCACTTCATCTTCCTTATGAAAGGCTCCTCATTGACGTGATGAAGGGTGATCTGACACTATTTGTGAGAGAAGATACGATCGAACAGATGTGGTCAATAGTCGATCCCATCAACGCGCGTTGGGAGAGTGAACCCCCTGACAACTTTCCCAACTATGAACCCGGCACATGGGGCCCGGCCGAGGCTGACGACCTCCTCGCGAGGGAGGGAAGGGCATGGCTCACGAGCTGATTCAGGACCCGGACAGCCGCCGGAATATACTCATATTTCAAAAGAAAGAAGAGATGTGGCCGTTTATGACAGAGCGGTTCGGGGAATTAGCAAAAAGGAGAATCCTCGAAAGCAATCGTTTCTCCGCGGCCCTGTCAGGAGGCAATACGCCAGTCGATCTCTATGTCGGAATAGGACAGGTCTGCCGGAACCTGGACTGGAAGGCCGTTCACCTGTTCCTCGTGGATGAACGGGTCGTGCCTTACACGGACGAACGGAGCAACCTTGGGATGATCAAAAAGAGCCTTATCGATTCGATACCTATTCCTCCCACCAATGTCCACGCTATATCTACCCGGACCGATCCCCCCGGATCGGCAAAAATGTACGAGGACGAATTGACGAGCTTTTTTAGGTTGGTCCCGGGAAGCGTTCCTGAATTCGACCTGATCCTTCTCGGTTTGGGTGAGGATGGTCACACGGCATCCCTCTTCCCAGGTTTGAGTGACCTGGAGAATGATAGTCGTCTTGTTCGGGCCATCGAGTCCGATGGGCAACAGATTGCCAGGATAAGCATGACCCTTCGGACGATCAACCATGGACGAAGCGTCTTCTTCCTTGTCACGGGGGGTGCCAAAGCCAAGACAGTGCTTCGAGTCGTGGAGAAAGAAGACCGGTCCCTGCCCGCAACTCTCGTAAGGCCTGTGAAAGGGGATCTTTTCTATATTCTCGACAAAGAAGCAGGAAGCTTGCTCAGCCAAGACCGGCTGAAAGCCGGGAAAAGGTGAGCAAGAAGCCCTGAAGCAATCATCATTCGTCCTTTTAGCGAAACAGGGGACGGATAATTGCACGTGCCGGAGATGCCTCACCGCCCGCAATGCGAAGGGGCAGGCATGCAAAATCGTAAACCCCTGCACCTGCGGCGGAAAGGTCGAGCCCCTCGACAATACATACTGACGCTTCGAGGAGCACCCGATGCGCCTCGATCTCGTTTTGACTAATGCCGCCTATAGAAAGGTAGTCTATGCCCACGGTCCTCACTCTTTTCTGCACAAGAAGGACCGCGGCCTGTGTCGAAAGATAGACATAATCCCGGTTGAACTCCTTTTCGGCCCACAGCTGTGAATTGCGGGTCTTAAAGAGGAGTATCTCCCCGGGTTGCACCACGCACGCCTCGATGTCGGAAGGCTTGATCGATTCGTTGTCGATAATTTCTACCACCCGGGCTTTCCCGACTAGTGCCTCTATTGAGATTCGATCAATGGGCAAGCCCTTTTCCAGGAAGTGAAGGGGAGCGTCGATATGGGTTCCTGAATGAGCGCTCATCAAGACGCGAGAAACGTTTGCCACATCTCCTCTGCCTATGTCCTGCACCCGGTCTATCTGAACGATAGGGTCTCCGGGATAGTGCAGCATATCCGACTTGAGAGGCACCGAAATGTCGATCCAGGCTCCTTGCCGCTCCATCGCACCCTCCTTAATGTTCACAAAGTATAAGCATAGGAGCCTCGACTCGTAAAGACCGAAGGGAAGTGGGGAAAATAATTGGCAGATTGGTACTGCATGGCATGTGACTTTCTGCGACAGATCACCTCTTTTCCCTTGGGCTGTCTGATAAATTCGATTGACAAAGACCAGGTAGGGAACAATATTTAGCCTAGGTTTGCCGCCCATTTTATCTTCCAAAAAGGAATGTCTATGGGAATTCAAGGAGGACAGACTCTACTTTGGCCGCTGGCCGTCTATTTCGGGGCAGTTCTGGCCCTTGCGGCCTTTATGATTACTTCGTCCTACCTTCTGGGAGAGCGGCGTCCGGTAAATAGAGTGCCCCGGCCTTATGAATCGGGAATAACTCCTACGGGCTCGGCATGGATACATTTCGACGTCAAGTACTATCTCATAGCCATGTTCTTCGTGATCTTCGACGTCGAAACGGTTTTCATCTATGCCTGGGCTGTGGCAGTTAAAGATGCCGGATGGCGAGGCTTTGCCGAGATGGCAGTTTTTATCGGTATTTTGCTCGCCGGTTTGTTTTATTTATGGAAGATGGGCGCGCTCGATTGGGCGGTCTTTGTCCGCCGCAGCGGCCGCCCAAGTGGGATAGGTCATGAGCCGGAAGCATAAAGCCGGCCAGACGGCTATCCAGGGAACGACCGTTGGGTCGTCCGGAATACCAGGTCTGGTGCTTGCCAGGCTTCAAGAACTCGTTGCCTGGGGAAGAAAGTACTCTCTGTGGCCTCTCAACTTCGGAAGCTCTTGTTGCTACATAGAAATGGCGGCGGCGGTTACCCCGAAATATGACCTCGCCCGGTTTGGAGCGGAGGTGTTGCGTGGGAGCCCCCGGGAGGCAGACCTGCTCATCGTCGCCGGAACGGTATTCAAGAAGCTTGCACCGGTCGTGAAGCGGCTATACGACCAGATGATGGAGCCAAAATGGGTCGTATCCATGGGGTCCTGTGCGAATTCTGGCGGCATGTACGACATTTACAGCGTGGTCCAGGGGGTTGACACCTTTCTCCCGGTTGATGTGTACGTTCCGGGATGTCCCCCACGTCCTGATGCCCTGCTCGAAGGGCTTATGCTGCTCCAACAGGTGGTCGCGGGCGAGAAGAGGCCTTTGAGCTGGGTAGCGGGCCCGAAAGGGATTGAAAGACCGGCATTCCCTTCGATGAGGGAAACCAAGTGGTCAAACAGGATCAAGGAAAAATGCCTTCGACCACCCGATGAGATATGAAATGAGCCGCAGGAAGGAACAATGACCAAAATGACGCCGGTAGTGAGGGCCATACGGATATGAGCCTGGATGAAGCCGTAGGAGGTCCGGTCAAGGGGCTTGAAGAAAGGTTCGGTAAGGGTTCGGTCCTCGAACAATCGACGACTGACCGGATACCGACTGTCTGGGTGCCGCGCGAACTGGTCCGGGAAGTCCTTCGCTATCTAAAGGAAGACATGAATGAACCTTATCGGACCCTCTACGATCTCACCGCAATAGACGAGCGGGTTCGCCGGGATAGGACCGGACAGCCACACAGCGATTTTACCGTCATATACCACCTTCTCTCGTATGGTCGCAACGCAGACATTCGAATAAAAATCGGCCTTTCCTCCGACGACGCGGTCGCGCCCAGCATAGTGAAGGTCTGGCCTTCTGCAAACTGGTATGAGAGGGAAGCGTGGGACATGTTCGGAATCGTCTTTGAAGGCCACCCCAACCTGAGGCGCATCCTGCTTCCGCCGTGGTGGGAGGGCCATGCGCTCAGAAAGGAACACCCCGCGAGGGCCACTGAAATGGGTCTCTTCACACTGTCCGATGCCGAAGAAGAGAGGGAGCAGGCCACCCTCGCTATCGACCCCGACCAGTTTGCGGGCAAGAAGGCTCGGGGCGACACGGACTTCATGTATCTCAACCTCGGTCCCCACCACCCGGGTACCCACGGCATATTTCGAGTGCGCCTGGAAATGGACGGAGAGGAGATCCTCGATGCTTCGGCAGACATCGGCTACCATCACAGGGGGGCCGAAAAGATGGGAGAACGCCAGTCGTGGCACACCTATATACCTTACACCGACCGTGTCGACTATCTGGCGGGAGTGCTCAACGAATTCCCTTACGTGATGGCCGTGGAAAGGCTGGCAGGCATCGAGGTCCCGGATAGGGCCAAGGTGATTCGAGTGATGATGGCAGAGCTTTTTCGTATCGCGAGCCATCTCGTCTGGTACGGCACGTTCGCTCAAGACCTCGGGGCCCTTTCACCGGTGTTTTATACCTTTTATGACCGGGAGAAAATATTCGAGATTATAGAGGCGATATCGGGCTCCAGGATGCACCCTATTTGGTTCCGCATCGGAGGCGTTGCCGCGGACCTGCCTAAGGGATGGGAAGAACCGGTCAAAAGTTTTCTTGATTACATGCCCCGCCGCCTCAAAGAATACGATTCCATCGTCATGAAGAACCGTATCCTCAAGGCCCGGACTAAAGGCGTGGGGGCTTTTACCCTGGACCAGGCGGTGGAATGGGGATGGACCGGTCCCAACCTAAGGGCCTGCGGCTTCGAATGGGACTTCAGAAAGAAGAGGCCTTATTCGGGCTATGAGCATTTCGATTTCGATATACCGACAACGGACCACGGCGACTGTTACGACCGGGCAGTCATCCACGTGGAGGAAATAAGACAGAGCCTGCGAATCGTCGAACAGTGCCTCAAGAACATGCCCGGCGGACCCTACAAAGCGAGCCATCCGCTGGCGACGCCGGCCATCAAAGAAAAGACCACCACAGACATAGAGACCCTGATCACCCATTTCCTTGGAGTAAGCTGGGGACCGGTCATCCCTCCGGGAGAGGCAGCAGTGGGTATTGAGTCGGCGAAGGGTAACAACACCTATTATCTCGTGAGCGACGGCAACACCACGTCGTATCGGACGAGAATACGGACACCATCCTTTGCCCATCTTCAGACGGTTCCCCTTCTTGCTCGCGGCGGAATGATATCGGATTTGATCGCGATCCTTGGGAGCCTCGATTTCGTTATGGGAGATTGCGACAGATGACCGGGAAAGCCGCAAATATGAATCAAACCAGGCGCCTAAGGAACGACAATGGGAGGCAGCTCTCTTTGGAGTGACACGTGTTGACCGATAGCGAACGTAAGGAGATCGTAGAAGAATTAAGTCATTATCCTCAAGCACGGGCAGGCTGCGTCGATGCTCTGAAGGTAATCCAACGGCATAGGGGGTGGGTTCCTGACGAGGAGATCGGTGATGTGGCGGCCATGCTCGAGATGAGCGAAGCCGAGCTTGACGCCGTCGCCACCTTCTACCCTTTCATATTCCGGAAACCGGTCGGCAGACACATTATCTCGGTCTGTGACAGTCTGTCCTGCTGGCTCATGGGATACGAGGCAATACTACAGGCGCTCACACAACGCCTCGACGTTACCTGGGGAGGCACGACGAAGGACGGCCGGTTTACGCTCCTTCCCGTTGCCTGCTTAGGGCAATGTGACCAGGCGCCCGCCATTATGATAGACAAGGAAGTTTACGGTAACCTGAGACCGGAAATGATCGAACTAATTCTCGAACGTTATGCGTGAGGCCATGGACAAGAAAGAAACGGAAAGGCCTCTAACTTGGATGATGAAAGACGACGGTTCCGCGGTAGGAATGAAGGAATACGAGGCCCATGGAGGTTATCGCGCGTTAAAGCGGGCCCTCAGGGAAATGACGCCCCGTGAAGTCCAGGAAGAGGTCAAGGCAGCAAATCTCAGGGGGCGGGGAGGAGCGGGCTTCCCGACAGGCATGAAGTGGAGCTTCGTACCCATGGGGGATGGAGCACCTCATCCCAAGTATCTCGTGTCAAACTCGGATGAGATGGAGCCGGGCGCTTTCAAAGACCGCATATTGATGGAACGGAATCCTCATCAGTTGATCGAGGGCATGATCATCGCCGGCTACGCCATAGAAGCAGACATCGCGTATATCTTCCTGCGCTGGGAGTATCAAAGATCGGCTGAGGTCCTCGGCACGGCACTAAGGGAGGCCTACGGGGCAGGGTATCTGGGCACGGGCATTGCGGGCAGTAAGTTCGGCCTTGAGATACGTCTCCACGCGAGCGCCGGACGATACATATGTGGGGAAGAGACGGCGCTGCTCAATGCCCTCGAAGGGAGGCGGGCCGTACCAAGGGCAAAGCCTCCCTTTCCTCAATCGAAGGGGCTGTGGGGCCAGCCAACCGTCGTCAATAACGTGGAAACCTTATCCAACGTGCCCCATATCATCGCTAATGGCCCTGAATGGTTCAGGGGTCTGAGCCGAACAAACGATGCCGGCACCAAGATATACGGAGTGAGCGGGCGCGTTGTGAGACCCGGATTCGTGGAGCTTCCAATGGGGACCCCTCTAAGAGAAATTCTGGAGGAGCACGCAGGGGGCATGAGGGAGGGTTTTACGGCGCGCGCCGTTATCCCGGGCGGAGGCTCGACAGAATTCGTCCTCCCTGAGCCTCTTCGACACGCCAATGGACTTCGACTCTATGGAGAAGAAGGCAGGGAGCCGTCTGGGCACGGGCACGATGGTGGTCCTCGACGACCGCACCTGTCCCATAGGCCTCGTCCATAACCTGGAGAAGTTCTTTTCCCGCGAATCATGTGGATGGTGCACCCCTTGCCGGGATGGGCTGCCGTGGATCACGAATATATTGGGCGAGTTAGAAGAGGGCAGGGGACGGCCGGAAGATCTCGAAGTGCTTGAGGAACACACCTGGCTCCTTAAGATGCATCACACTTATTGCGCCCTGGCGCCTGGAGCCATCGAGCCTCTCCAGAGCGCCCTCAAGTTTTTCAGTCAGGACTTCGAGAGGCACATAAAGGAGCACAGGTGCCCCTATAAAGGGGCCGCGGCTGCCTGAATTACTATGTCAGTGATCTATATAGACAAGAAACCCTATGAAGCAAAAGAGGGTGAAAACCTCTTAAAGGTATGCCTCGGCCTCGGCTTCGACCTGCCTTACTTTTGCTGGCACCCAGCCCTGCACTCGGTTGGCTCCTGCAGGCAGTGCGCCGTCAAACAGTTCAAGGACGAACACGACGAGAAGGGAAGTATAGTCATGTCGTGTATGACTCAGGTTCAGGACGGCATGTATATCTCCATAAACGATCCCGAGGCGCGGAAGTTCAGGTCGAGCGTGATCGAGTGGCTCATGACAAACCACCCTCACGATTGTCCGGTCTGTGACGAGGGAGGGGAATGTCACCTGCAGGACATGACCGTCATGACGGGCCACGCCTATCGCAGGTTCAGGTTCAAGAAGCGGACACACGTCAATCAGGACCTCGGCCCCTTCCTGACTCACGAAATGAACCGGTGCATAGCCTGTTATCGCTGTACGAGGTTCTATAACGACTATGCTCGCGGACGTGATTTCGGGGTCTTCGCCTGCCATAATGACGTCTATTTCGGAAGGGCAGAGAGCGGGACCCTCGAGAGCGAGTTTGGGGGCAATCTTGTCGAGATTTGCCCGACCGGGGTCTTCACGGACAAGACGCTCGCCCGTCACTACACCAGAAAATGGGATCTCCGGACAGCTCCCTCAATCTGCGTGCATTGCAGCCTGGGGTGCAACACCATCCCGGCTGAGCGGAACGGCACGCTCAGGAGAATCCGGAATCGGTACAATGGCGAAGTCAACGGCTATTTTCTTTGCGACAGGGGCCGTTACGGTTACGAATTCGTCAATAGCGACAGAAGGATCAGAGAGCCGAACCTCAGGGCCAACGGGCGTACAACCCTTCGGCCCGTGAACAGCAAAGATGCAATAGAGCATGGGGCAGTCTTGTTGGGAGCGGGGTCCGGTCTAATTGGCATAGGCTCCCCCCGAGCCTCTCTCGAAGCAAATTACGCTCTCAGGACATTGGTCGGAAAAGACAGGTTCTTTGCCGGCGTGTCTGAACGAGAGCACCTTCTGACGACGATTGCGGTCGACCTCCTGAAACGAGGCCCCGCCCGACTGCCTTCCCTGGCAGAGGTGACCGAATGCGACGCGGTCTTTCTATTGGGAGAGGATATCCCCAACACTGCGCCCCTTCTTTCCCTCAACGTGCTTCAAGCCCTTCGGAACCAGCCAATGGAAGCCGCTCTAAACGCCAAAATTCCTTATTGGGACGATAAGGCGACGCGCGTCGCAACAGGGGATAGAAAAGGACCGTTATTCGTTGCCACTACAGGCAGGACCCGCCTCGACCAACACGCAACGGCCGTGCTTCGGGGGGCACCTTCAAACCTTGCAAGAACTGCCTTTGCCGTAGCCCACGCCATAGATAAACAGGCTCCATCGGTGGAAGGTCTCACGAAGACCGCAGCCTCATTCTGTGAGAAGGCGGCAGAAGCCCTGACACAGGCACGACGGCCCCTCGTCATTTCGGGTGTGAGCTCTTTCGATGAATCGATGCTCCGGGCCGCAGCCCAGGTTGCGCGGTCCCTCTGCAGCGAGCGTAAGGAGGCGTATCTCTTCCTCGTGTTGACCGAGTGCAACAGCTTCGGATCGGCACTCATGACGGCAGGAAGTCTGCAAGGTGCCTTCGCGGAGGCCGCGGAGGGAAGGGCAGAGGCCGCCCTGATCCTGGAGAATGACCTGTACCGTCGGGCGCCGGCCCAGGATGTCGATGACTTTTTCGATGCCCTTCGGGGGGTGGTGGTGGTCGACCACCTGTATCATCGGACCGCGCTCAGGGCAGATGTGCTACTGCCTGCCGCCTCCTTTGCAGAGAGCGAAGGCACACTCGTGAATAGCGAAGGTCGGGCCCAGCGATACTTCCAGGTATTTCCTCCGGCTGCCGGACTGCAAACGAGCTGGCGATGGATCAGAGATATCATGATGGCCCAGGGCAGACAGGAGGCTGAGGGGTGGACTAGTGTGGATCGACTCCTTGCCTCGATGGGCTCGGCAATAGCAACCCTTAATCCCGGTGTTCATGCGGCTCCGCCGGCCTCATTCAGAATGGCGGGGATGAAGATCGCCCGGGAGCACCAGCGCTCTAGCGGCAGAACGGCGATTGACGCGAACAAAACCGTTCACGAACCCAAGCCGATCGAGGATGATGACTCTCCTCTGGCTTTTACCATGGAAGGGTTTCATGGACTGCCTCCGTCCGAGTTGGTTCCGCGCTTCTGGGCCCCCGGCTGGAATTCCGTCCAAGCCCTCAATAAGTTCCAGACCGAGGTGGGAGGGGCCCTGCGCGGGGGAGACCCCGGAATCAGGCTCGTCGAACCTCGAAAGGATTCCAGTCCGGAGTACTCCGATGAGATACCCCAACCCTTTTCCCGTGAGGAAGACCTATTCCTCGTGGTCCCCTTCTATCACGTCTTCGGTTCCGACGAGCTGAGCATCCTGAGCCCGGGAGTGAAAAGCAGATCTCCAGAGCCCTACCTCGCCCTCTCACCAAAGGATATGGGCAAGCTGAATGTGGCCCGGGGAGAGCCGGTGTCGCTCTTCGTCGACGGCCGCTCATACAGGCTTGCCGCGATACCATCGCCGGCGGGCATAGAAGGAGTGGCTGGCCTCGGGTATGGCCTTCCCCGGTCACCTATGCTCACCTTTCCCGCCTGGGGAAAAGTCGAAAAGGCCCGGCCATGAAGCAGATCGTTTTAACCCTCGTCGTCATAATCTGCGTGCTTTTGGCCATGGTCACCATGGCTGCGGGCCTCATCTGGCTGGAGAGAAGGCTTCTCGGCCTCTGGCAGGACAGGTACGGGCCCAACAGGGCAGGACCCTTTGGCCTGCTTCAGGTACCTGCGGACATGATCAAGATTTTCTTTAAACAGGATTGGGTACCGCCTTTCGCCGATAAACCTGTCTTTGTGATCGCTCCGGGGATCATTATCGTTACGGCCCTCATGGCCTTTGCTGTCGTACCTTTCGCCGAACGGATAGTAGTGGCTGACCTGAACATCGGCCTTCTCTACTTTTTGGGATTCTCCTCTCTCGGAGTTTACAGTATCGCTCTTTCGGGGTGGTCATCGGACAATAAATATGCAATGCTCGGCTCTCTCAGAGCCGTAGCCCAGATGTTGAGCTACGAGGTTTTCATGGGAGCCTCTCTGATGGGCGTGGTAATGTTGTCCGGGACCTTCAGTCTCAGCGGCATCATCGAGGCCCAGCGGCGGGTCTGGTTCATTATTCCTCAATTCCTCGGATTTGTAACCTTCCTGATAGCAGGGGTGGCGGAAACCCGTCGTTTACCCTTCGATCTACCCGAAGCGGAGAGTGAGCTGGTCGCCGGATACCATATCGAGTACTCCTCCCTTAAATTCGGTATGTTCTTTGTCGGGGAATACTTGGGGATCGTGCTGATTTCAGCCTTTATCACCATCCTCTTCCTCGGGGGATGGAGGGGCCCGGTCCTGCCGGGGCTGGTCTGGTTTTTCATAAAGGCGCTCTTCTTTATCTGCTCCTTTATCCTCTTTCGGGCTACCCTTCCGCGGCCCCGTTATGACCAGCTCATGGCCATGGCCTGGAAGGCGCTTTTGCCCCTGACCCTGTTAAACCTCGTGGCCACGGCAGCCATAGTGCTGGTCCTGGGGGGTAAGCCGTGAGTATCCTTGTCGCCCTATGGAGGGTATTTCTCCATGCCTTCGCTCCACGAAGGACCGTGCTCTACCCTGAGGAACGGCCGACCCTGCCGGCCAGGTGGAGGGGGCGAATCATCCTTTCCCGGGATCCGGACGGAAAGGAGAGGTGCGTGGCCTGCTATCTTTGCGCGGCGGCTTGTCCTGTAGACTGCATTTCCCTTCAGGCAACGAAGGACGAGGACGGCCGGAGGTATCCGGAATTCTTTCGTATCAATTTCTCCAGATGCATTTTCTGCGGCTTTTGCGAAGAGGCCTGTCCGACCTATGCGATTCAGCTCACGCCCGACTTCGAAATGGGGGAATGGAAGCGGGAGAGTCTCGTGTACGAAAAGGAGGGATCTGCTCATAAGCGGCCCTGGAAAATACCCGGACTACAATTTTTATCGGGTGTCGGGTGTGGCAACAGAGGGGAAGGGCAGAGGAGAAGGAGCGGAGGAAACGAGGCCCGTGGATGTAAAAGGACTCGTACCATGAGTCAAGATCGGGAAAGGCTGAAGCGGGTGCCCCTGTGTTCTTTTCCCGTGAAAGGGGGTCTCCGAAGAACAGGAGTAATCGCGGACGGCCTCTGCAAAAGCCGGCTCGGCTGGAGGAACCGATGACCATTGCCTTCTACATCACCGCCTCCGTCGCCATTGTCGCCACCTTTCTCGCCGTTTCCCGACGGAATGCTGTCCATGCACTGCTTTACCTTGTGGTCTCTCTGCTCTCAACGGCGCTTATTTTCCTTCTCCTGGGAGCCCCTTTCGTGGCCGCCCTCGAGGTGATCATTTACGTCGGCGCCATAATGGTGCTTTTCGTGTTCGTGGTGATGATGCTGAATATGGGTCCCAAAACCGGCGAGGCACAGCGCCTTTGGCTGGCTCCTTCGACGTGGCTCGGACCTGCTGCACTCGTCGCGGTCCTGATGGCAGAGCTCCTTTACGTCTCTCAGGCGGGCCCTCCCCTGAAAGGCTACGTTCAGCAAATTGCGCCCAAGGAGGTCGCCATAAGCCTTCTCGGCCCCTATCTACTCGGAGTGGAACTTGCCTCTCTGCTCCTCCTCTCGGCCCTGATAGGAGCCTATCATCTTGCATACCATCTCGGCGGCAAAGAGGCATTAGAGAAAAAAGGAGCTACGCCATGACCTTCCCGATACCCCTAGGACAGGCCATGATGGTGGCCGCTATCCTTTTCTGTATCGGCCTTGCGGGCGTGATTGTGCGGCGGGACGCCATCTTCGTCCTTCTCTCCTTGGAGGTCATGCTCAACGCAGCAGGACTTGCCTTCGTAGTAGCCGGTGCCCGCTGGCATCAGACGGACGGACAGGTGATGTTTCTTTTTATCCTGGCTGTGGCCGCCGCTGAAGTCTCAATCGGCCTTGCCCTCGTTCTCTGGCTTTACCACTGGAACAAGACGGTCGATATAGACCGGGCTAGTTCCATGAGGGGCTGACATGTTCGAGCTGCTCTGGCTGATCCCGGCCCTTCCTTTCGCAGGTTTTCTACTGATCATAATTCTCGGAAGAAGGATCTCCGGGGCAACGGCTGCCTCCATAGGATCCATTGCGGTAGGGCTTTCGATGCTGCTTTCCCTCTGCATTGCCGCCGTCTTTGTCAGCGGGCCTGTTCCGGGGCTCAAGTATTCCCAGACACTGTGGACCTGGTTGACGGTTGACGGATTCAGCCCGACCATTGGACTCAGCCTCGACGGCCTTTCTTGTGTGATGGCAGTTGTCATCACCGTGGTGGCCTTTCTCATTCATCTTTATTCAGTAGCATCTATGAGCGGAGATGAAGGCTATCGCCGCTTCTTTGCCTATATGAATCTTTTCGTGGGTTCCATGCTGACCCTCGTACTTGCCGATAATCTACTCCTCCTTTATCTAGGCTGGGAGGGCGTTGGCCTTTGTTCATACTTGCTCATAGGTTTTTGGTATCGGGAGGCCGCCAACGGGAAGGCAGCGATCAAAGCGTTTCTGGTCACCCGTGTAGGAGACACCTCTTTCGCCATCGGCTTGTTCCTTCTATTTTTTAGCCTTGGCACCTTGCAGATTCAGGAGCTCATACAGAAAGCAACCGTTTCCTGGGTGCCTGGGTCTGCCGTCGCAACTGCCGCTGCTGCCCTGCTTTTGGGTGGGGCCCTCGGCAAGTCTGCCCAGCTACCCCTCCAGACGTGGCTTCCCGACGCTATGGCGGGTCCTACTCCGGTAAGCGCTCTCATCCACGCGGCAACCATGGTAACGGCAGGGGTCTATCTGATAGCGCGGATGCACGTGCTCTTTATCCTTGCCCCGGTTATCCAGTTTGCCGTGGCCCTCATAGGTGCCCTGACTCTTCTTATGGCCGGCGTGAGCGCCCTCACGCAAAAAGATATAAAACGGGTCCTTGCCTACTCCACTATGAGCCAGGTGGGCTACATGTTCCTTGCCCTGGGGGCCGGCGCATGGTCCGCGGCGATCTTCCATTTCATGACCCATGCCTTTTTCAAGGCCCTCCTCTTTCTGAGTGCCGGCGTCGTTATTCAGGCATTGGACAACGAGCACGATATCTTCAAGATGGGTGGGCTCAGAAAGAAGATTCCCGCTGCCTTTTGGTCCTTTCTCATAGGAGCAGCCTCCCTTTCCGCGCTGCCCCTGGTCACGGCCGGCTTTTACAGCAAGGAAATGATTCTTGGTGAGGTGTGGGCCTCACCCATGGGAGGTCAATGGTTATGGGCCGCCGGTGTGGTCGGGGCGATCCTTACCTCTCTTTACTCGTTCAGGGCGGTTTTTGTGGTTTTCTTTGGAAAAGCAAAGGCGCAGCCAAGATACCGGCCGGTTTTACTCATGACAGTACCCCTGGCAGTACTTTCGGTCTTTTCAATTGGGGCCGGCTTTGTCGAGCTGCCCAAAACGCTCGGGAACATGACCCTGCTCACCAGCCTTCTGCATACGGTCCTCCCATCGGAAGCCTCTCGTCCGGCCTCCTTTCAAGGGCAGGTCTCACTCCAGATAGCCACCTCATTAGCTTCCTTGGCGGGACTATTCCTGGCGGCATTCTTTTATCTTCTTCGTCCTTCCCTTCCAGGGAGCCTCATGGATAGGCCTGCCATGGGCGCCTTGCACCGGTTCTGGTTTGCTGGGTGGGGCTTCGACAGGCTGTACGACACTCTATTTGTGACCCCTTTTGTCGGAATAGCCCGCCTCAACAGGAGAGATTGCGTAGATCTCCTCTATGGGGGAGTCGCATGGCTCGCGGCAAGGGGTAACCGGGGATTGGCCCTGACCGAGTCGGGCAAGGTGAGGTGGTACGTACTGGGAGTGGCATTGGGCGTGGTGCTCTTCCTGGGAATAGTGGTGTTCCTGTGATACTGGTGGCGATACTCTTTGTCCCCGTCTGCGCCGGAGTCCTCGCCTGCCTTTCTCGGTCCCTCGATGAAAGGCTGCCCGGCTGGGTTTCTTTTACCGGCCTCTTCGTCGATTTTCTTCTGGTGGTCTATCTATGGCTGGCCCACGTCGGCGCTACGCCCTCGGCCCCTTGGTTTGCCGAGGTTGAAGCGCCGTGGTTTGCCCCTCTGGGAGTCAACTTTCATCTGGCCCTCGATGGGGTCGGACTGATCCTGATCGCCCTCACCGCATTCCTGGGCTGTCTGTCTGTCCTCGCCTCCTGGAAGGGAGTGGGGGAACGGAACGGCCTTTATTTTCTCTGCCTTACCTGGACAATCGCCGGCATCCTTGGTGTTTTTCTCGCCGTCGACCTTTTTCTGTTCTACTTTGCCTGGGAGTTCATGCTTGTGCCTATGTTCTTTCTCATCGCCCTTTGGGGACACGAGGATAGGTTCAGGGCAGGAGTCAAATTCTTTGTCTTCACGCAAGCAGGCGGCCTCCTCATGCTCGGTGCCATCCTTGGACTCTACTTTGTCCACGGAAGAGCTACCGGTGTATACACTTTCGATTTGTCCCACCTGACAGCCTTCCCCATGAGCGCACGAACCGGCCAGTTCCTTTTGTGGGGCTTCCTTGCCGCATTCCTCATAAAGCTGCCTGCCTTTCCGGTTCATACGTGGCTACCCGACGCTCACACCCAGGCACCCACCGCCGGGAGCATGATCCTTGCCGGTCTTCTTCTGAAGACCGGAGCGTACGGAATTATCCGCTTTGCCGTGCCCCTTTTCCCGGGTCCTATGCACGCAGTTTCCCTTCCCCTTGAGGTCTTGGGAGTGATCGGTATTCTTTATGGTGCCCTCCTTGCCTTCGGGCAAATTGACCTGAAAAAACTCGTGGCTTACACGAGCGTAAGCCATATGGGATTCGTACTACTGGGGTTGTCTGTGGGCAATGAGCTTGCCCTTCAAGGCACGATTTTGCAAATCGTGTCCCACGGGCTCAGCACGGGGGCCCTGTTCTTCCTCGTAGGTGCAATTCAGGAAAGACTTCAAACCAGGGACCTTTCACTTATGGGCGGCCTTTGGAGTCTGGCGCCGCGCCTCGGTGGATCTTTCCTGTTTTTTGCCCTCGCTTCCCTTGGATTACCGGGAATGGGTAATTTTGCGGGGGAATTTCTCGTGGTCCTCGGCGCGTATAAGGTCAGCCCCGTCGTTGCGGCGATTGCGGCCCTCGGTTTCATTGCCTCCACAGCCTATTCCCTGCGCATGATGCAGCGCGTTTTCTTTGGGACAAACGATCATGGATGGCGGATGGCCGATCTCTCTGCCCGGGAAATGGCAGTGGTGGTTGTCATGATGCTGCCCCTTCTGTGGGTCGGATTTTACCCTCAATCCTTTGTTAAGGTCACGCAAGGCATCTGGTTGAGGCAGGGCGCTGGGAAGGTCATTGAACGAAGAGCTTCTCAGCCGGAGCTTTCAGGTGTGCAGATGAGAATCAGTCGCAACCTATCGAGCCCTCAAGAGTCGGGTGAGACTTGGAAACAGAGATGAGACTTTCCCTCGGGCCCATGCTCCCCTTCATGATCATCGCCTCAACTATAGTGATCGCCATGATTGCCCTTGCTTTCTCAAGAAGCCATAGATTCACTTTTTATCTCACTTTGCTGGGCATCGCAGTTGCCTTCGCCGCCCTCGTGTACCTTAGGCCATCGGGCACCCGGCTTATCGGAAAGCTTTTCGTCATCGATAGTTTTGCCTCCTTTTACAGCGCCCTGTTATTGGCAGCGTCTTTCTCAATAACTCTGATCAGTTTCGATTACCTTGAAAGGCGACCGGAAGGGAAAGAAGAGTACTATATCCTCCTGCTTGGCGCCCTTCTTGGAGCAATGGTCGTCGTAGGGGCCCGACACTTTGTCTCCTTTTTCCTGGGTTTGGAGGTCTTGAGCATCTCTCTCTATCCCCTCATTGCCTATCAACGAACAACTCCCATCTATACCGAAGCGGGACTCAAGTATCTCGTGCTATCGGCTGTCTCGTCTGCTTTCTTGTTATTCGGCATGGCCCTCGTGTACGCCATCACCGGAACCATGGACTTTACCCTGTCCGGGCAGGCCGTGGCCCGATTGGCAGACCAATGGCCCCTATCCGTCGCAGGGATCGTGCTTCTTCTTGTCGGCATAGGTTTCAAACTTGGGGTAGTCCCGTTTCATATGTGGACGCCGGATGTCTACGAAGGAGCGCCTGCTCCGGTGGCGGCATTCATTGCCACCGTTTCCAAGGGATCGATATTCGGTCTCATGCTGAGGTTCTTCTCCGGTAACAGCCTCCTCGATCATCATCAGGTTTTTCTCGTGTTTGCAGTTATCGCCATTGCCTCCATGTTCGCAGGGAACCTCCTTGCCCTTTTTCAGGACAACCTGAAAAGGGTTCTCGCCTATTCCTCGATAGCCCATTTCGGTTACCTTCTGGTGGCATTTCTTTCATCGGGTCCTTTCCGAGCCACGGCCGTAACTTTTTATCTCGTCGCCTACTTCGTGACGACCCTCGGTGCCTTCGGGACAATTACGCTCCTTTCCTCGAAAGAAAGGGATGCGGATGGACTTCCGGAATATACCGGACTTTTTAACAGACGCCCCTGGCTTGCGGCCGTCTTCGTGCTCATGCTGCTCTCCCTCGCGGGAATGCCCCTTACCGCTGGATTCATAGCGAAAATCTTCGTCCTGGCGGCAGGTGTCGACTCTCTGCTCTGGGTCTTGGTAATAGCCCTCATCGTCAACAGCGTCATAGGTATCTTCTACTATTTAAGGATCGTCATGGCCATCTTCAAACCGTCGGTTCCGGGAGGCGCCTCCGCTCCACCGGTGTCTCCCTTGAAAGGTCGACTCCTCATGGCAGTCCTCTTCATCCTACTCGTCTGGTGGGGCGTTTACCCTATCACTTTGATTAACCTCATTGGACGGATAGGCGTCGGCCCCAGCCCTTGAGTCCCGCGACTTTTTCAGCTTGCAACTTTTGAAGAAAAGCTACAAGTTATAGAGGGGCTACGACACTGGCCCGGGAAAGTGCCTTTTTTGGGATTCGTATCAGACTTTTCGAATGACCAAGGTGTGACGAGGAAGCCTACGGGGATAGGACGGTCGTGAAACATAGAATGAATGGAACACGGGCGCTCGGAGTCGACCTAGGGGGAACCAAGCTGGAAGTCGCCCTGGTGGACGAAGGCGGAAGGGTCCTCGACTCAATCAGGATGCCCACCGACGTGCGAGGCGGACCCCTTGCTATAGAACGTGATATTGTGAGGATGGCGACGACCCTTCAAAGCAAGGCCGGATGCGCCCTTGCAGGCATCGGAGTGGGCATCGCGGGACAGATAGATGGAAAGACCGGGGTCGTTCGTTTTTCCCCGAATCTGGAGTGGCATGAGGTACCTCTTCTCGCCGATCTGCAACGCCTGCTCGATATGCCGACTGCGGTCACCAACGACGTCCGGGCCATTACCTGGGGGGAATGGGCCCACGGGGCGGGACAGGGCTTGAATGATCTCATCTGTCTGTACGTGGGCACCGGCATAGGAGGAGGCGTTGTCAGTGGCGGCAATTTGCTCACGGGCTGCTCCAACACGGCTGCTGAGCTGGGCCATGTTGTCGTCGATATGAACGGTCCACCTTGCACGTGCGGCGGGACCGGCTGTCTTGAGTCGCTGGCTGGGGGTTGGGCTATTGCCCGGCAGGCTCAGCAGATGATCCGGGAGAACGAAGAGGCGGGCAGGGCCTTGCTTGCCATGGTCGACGGCTCCATTGAAATGATCAGCGCTGAAATTGTTGCCAGAGCAGCCTCTGAAGGGGACGACCTGTCCCTTGCGCTTTTGAAGAAAGTGGGCACGGCCCTCACCGCGGGCTGCGTGAGTCTGGTGAACGCGTTCAATCCTTGCAGGCTCATCCTGGGCGGAGGCGTCGTAGATGGTGTGCCTCAGCTCGTTGACGAGGTACAACGGGGCATAAAGCAATTTGCCCTTCCTGCGGCCGCGTCTGCTCTCGACGTGGTGCAGGGCAAACTGGGCAGCAGCGCAGGTGTAATAGGTGCGGCCAGTCTCGCAATGAGCCTATTTGGAAGTAAGGGCGAACCGACAGGCAGGTGAGTCATGCTGATAGGAATGGCGGGGGATCACGCCGGTTTCGAGCTTAAGGCAACGCTGGCGGGCCTGCTGCGGCAGGCAGGGCACGAAGTGATCGATTTCGGCCCCCTTAGTCTGGAGCCCGGGGACGACTATCCCGATTTCGTCGTACCCATGGCCGAGGCAGTGGCACAAAGGCGGGTCGAGCGAGGAATAGCCGTGTGTGGCAGTGGTGTGGGCGCCTGCGTAGCTGCCAATAAGGTGACAGGGGTCAGGGCTGCCCTCGTGCACGATGTCTTTTCAGCGCATCAGGGCGTCGAAGATGATGATATGAACGTGCTCTGCCTTGGCGGAAGAGTACTCGGCTTTGCTCTTGCGTGGGACCTGGTGAAGACATTTCTTTCTGCCGGCTTCATAGGGGCCGAACGACACAACCGCCGAATTAGGAAATTAGAGCAGTTGGAGAAGAAAGAACGCCGGTAATTCTTCTGAAAAGGCGTGGGATAAGGATATCAAGAGGAGAAACAAGTGAAGGGAGACAGGATCAACCCCCAGATTCTTAATCTGGGCAAACAGGACACGGTACTCAGGCAAACGGGAGACACCATGGCCGAAGCAGCCTCTTTTCAATCATTGCGTCTGTCACCCCTGATTGAAAGGATGGAGCAGGAAGGTACGGTGCGGCGATTATGGGAGAAGGACGGAAGCATATGGAAGACAGATCCGCAAGAGCAGGCGGGCATACGGGGAAGCCTCGGATGGCTGCACGTTCCTGAAATAATGAAGGAACGAGCGGACGAAGTCGTTTCCTTCGTCAAACGGGTCAAGGGAGCCGGTTTTACCCACGTGGTGCATATGGGAATGGGCGGAAGCAGCCTCGCGCCCCTTGTCTTCGACCAGCTCTTCCCTCCGGCCTCTGAGGGGCTCCCCTTGATCGTCCTCGACACCACGGACGCTGTTACCGTGGCCAATGTGGAGCGGCAGGTGTTGCTGACCACCACACTCTTTATCGTTGCGAGCAAGTCAGGGACGACTTCGGAGCCCCTGGCTTTCGGGGAATACTTTTTTGACCGCGTGAAGGCCCTTAAGGGAGAGCGGGCCGGGGAGAACTTCGTTGCCATAACAGACCCTGGCACGCCTTTGGTTCGTTTGGCGGACGAACGCCGTTTCGCACGGACTTTTCTTAATTTTCCCGACATTGGCGGACGTTACTCTGCGCTGTCCTATTTTGGTCTCCTTCCGGCGGCCCTCTTGGGTCTCGATCTGAAAAAGCTTATGGAACAGGCAATAATAATGTCACGCGCATGCGGTCCGTCGGTGCCTGTAAAGGAGAATCCCGGAGCCCTTCTTGGTGCCGCCATGGGGGAAATGGCCAGAATGGGAAGGGACAAGATAACCTTCCTGCTCACCGAGCCCTTGGCCAATCTTGGTATGTGGCTCGAGCAGCTCATAGCGGAGAGCACCGGAAAAGAGGGGACAGGCTTGCTTCCGGTCACCGGCGAGCCCGCAGGGAGCCCCGGTGACTACGGCAAGGACCGTCTCTTTGTCTATATCTATCTTAAGGGGCGTGGAGACTCCGGGCTCGAAGAAGCTGTGAGGCTACTAGAGGCTGCAAACCTGCCGGTGATTTTCATCGAGATATTGGAGGAAACCGCGATTGCCCAGGAGTTCTTCCGATGGGAGATCGCAACTGCAGTGGCAGGGGCAATACTCGGAATAAATCCTTTCGACCAGCCGAACGTGCAGGAAAGCAAGGACGCCACGAACCGGTTGTTGAAGAGCATCCAGGAGCGTGGTTCCCTGACGGAGCCTGCTCCGGTGATGACCCACGGATCCTTGAGCTTCTTTGCCAGGGATGGTGCCGACAGCCCAGAACAGCTTCTTTGGGGATTTCTCTCACAGGCACGCCCGGGCGATTATGTCTCGTTCCAGGCGTATCTTAGCGAGGAGTCCGAAACGCAGAGTCTCCTTGACGCGATCCGGCTCAACATTAGGGATTCGCTCCAGCTCGCCACCACCATCGGATACGGTCCACGCTTTCTTCACTCTACAGGCCAGTTCCATAAAGGAGGCCTCAATAGGGGACTCTTTATCCAACTTACTGTTCGAGACGCGATCGATATCTCGATCCCCGGTAAACAGTACACTTTTGGGATATTCAAGAAAGCGCAAGCACTCGGAGACCTGGAGGCATTAAATAAGCACGGTCGGCGGGTCATGCGGATCGACCTAGGCGATGATCCGAAGAGGGGGCTCAGCCTCTTGCGAAGGCTTATTGCGGGTGCCCTATCTGTGGGGGGCCAGACCACCATGCGCACTTGACGGTCTTTTTCTGTACATTCTTAAAGGCACGGATGTGATTTGCCGCATTTGACCCATACGGATAAGGAGGTTCCGGCCGGATGGAAGGCAGCGCTTACGAGATGGCTATGGTGGGCCTGGGTGTGATGGGACGGAACCTCGCCCTCAATATGGCAGACAAGGGCTTTAGCGTGATCGGATTTGACCTGGACCCGCAAAAGGTGGAAGCCCTCGACCGTGAGGCAAAGGGCCGATCTGCCCGAGGCGCCAGGAGCATGGAGGAGTTAACAGCTGCCGTGTGCCCGCCGCGTGCCGTGATGATGATGGTTCCGGCAGGACCACCGGTGGACGCGGTCATAGACTCTCTTCTTCCTCTTTTGAAGCCTCTTGACGTGCTAATCGATGGAGGCAATTCCCACTTCAGAGAAACCGAGGCCCGGGCAAAACGGCTGGCCGCGAAAGAGATCCTCTATATGGGGGTAGGCATTTCAGGGGGAGAGCGGGGCGCCCGGCTTGGACCGAGCATCATGCCCGGAGGACCGCAGGACGGGTATGCCCGAGTCCGTGTCGTATTCGAAGCGATTGCAGCAAAAGTGGATGGAGAACCATGCGTCGTCTATCTGGGGCCGGGGTCGGCCGGCGACTATGTAAAAATGGTGCACAACGGCATCGAATATGCCCTTATGCAGGTTATCGCCGAATCCTATGATCTGATGAAGCGAGGGCTAGGACTTGCCAACGATGATCTTTATCGGGTCTACTCAAGGTGGAGCGCAACCATACTAAAGAGTTATCTTATGGAGATAACGGCCAATATCTTCGCAAAGAAGGATGTGGAGAACGGCCGGCCGCTCCTAGATTTGATTCTCGACGAGGCCCGGGGGAAGGGAACGGGCAAATGGACCGCCCAGGACGCCATGAATTTGGGCGTCCCCGTTCCCGCCATCGATGAGGCGGTGGCTACAAGAAATCTCTCCGACCTCAGAGAGGAGCGCAATGAGGCACACAGGTTGCTCAAGGTTCCCGATCCCCTTCGTCCGAGCGACGTGCAAGGTTGGATCGACCGGCTCGGCCGCGCACTGCGCGTCGCAACAATCATAGTATACGGTCAGGCTTTAGCCCAGCTCAGGGTGGCCTCTATAGAGTACGGATATGCTTTGAATCTGGCCGAAGTAGCGCGTATCTGGCGCGGTGGTTGTATCATTCGGTCGGACATGCTGGAGCCAATCCGTCAAGCCTTCATTAAGGAACCTGACCTCAAGAACCTGCTCCTCGATTCTTTCTTCCTTAAGGAAGTAATGGACAATCAGGCAGACCTGCGACGGACCGTTTGCCTTTTTGTTGAGCAGGGAATCCCTGTCCCCGGCCTGGGATCATGTCTCGCCTATCTGGACGGCTACCGCAGTCTCTGGCTGCCCGCGAACTTAGTGCAGGCCCAACGCGATTACTTTGGCTCACACATGTACAGGAGAACCGACAAAGATGGTCTGTTCCATACTGAATGGGAAGGATAAACACCGAACTCGCGCAGTATGTGCGGAGGCCACAGGCCCTCAGGAGGTCGGGCGGACAAGAAGCAAAGCCGAAAAGAAAGCATTACACTGAAGAAGGGATATCAACACGGAGTGGAGGTGTGCGTGCGACTGAGAATGGGTACCGATGCGATAGGCCTCAAGCAGGGCGATAGGCCTGCCATCTGGTTCAAGGCGATACGTTTCCATTACGTACCGCCCAGCTTTCTTCCGGCGATCCTGGGCAGCCTCATCGCATGGTGCTCAGGGTACAGGCCTGATATGCTAGGCTTTTTCCTGGTAGTCATCGGAGTTACCGTAAACCATTGTGGGCTGAACATGCTCGATGACGTGTGCGATTACCTGCATCAGGTCGATAGGTCGATAGGCGAAGAGAGGAATCCTTACACGGGTGGCAGCGGAGTTTTGACCGAAGGTCTTCTCTCGCCAAAACAGGTTGCGGCCGGGGCGGCACTATGCTTTTTCCTGACCTCACTGATTGGGGTTTACCTCACACTCACCCACGGATGGCCCGTACTGGCCCTCGGTCTGTTTGGTCTGTTTTGCTCAGTCTTTTATACTCTCCCACCGATCAAGTTCGGTTACCGGGGACTTGGCGAACTTGGTCTCCTGGTCAATTTCGGACCCGTTATCGGCATGGGAGCATACTATGTGCAGGCAAGGACTTTTGCGGTCGAGCCTTTTCTTGCTTCCCTCGTCCTCGGCGTGATGATGTGGTCGGAAATCGTAATAAACGAGATCCCCGACTACGACGAGGATAAGGCAGCAGGCAAGATGAACCTGGTTGCCAAGTTTGGAAAAAGAAGCGGCGTGGTTTTGTTCGTGGCCGGCCTCGTGGCCGCCTATGTGATCCTGGCTCTTACCACCTTAGTCGGGTATGCACCTCCGATCCTTCTCGCAGGGTTCGTAAGCCTACCACTGGCCGTCAGGGCATTCACCCTGCTCAGAAAGAACTATGGAGACAAGATCAAAATGATGCCGGCCAACCTCGCCATGATAAAGGTCCACGTGCTTACCGGTGTGGCAATGATTGCCGCCTACGCCGCCTATTATCTTGAAAAAGGCATATGGGGTGGTCTTTAGCCGGTTCTATCGCCGTCTCTTATTTCTATCGTGATAAGCCCGCATTGACAAGTTTTTTATGCCGCTTTAGAATGAAATATCGTCGATCGAGCGCACTTTGACGATGATTCCGATTCATGCGGAGGGAGTGTGGAAACAAGGCTCTATTGTTTTACCGGTACGGGTAATTCTCTATGGGTAGCCCGTAATATGGCCCGAAGCCTCGGGGGTGCAGATCTCATATCCCTCGCCGATTGGAAGAGCAATGGAGAACCAACGGCCTCCCGAACCGTGGGACTGATATTTCCCGTTTATATCTGGGGGTTGCCCGGTCGAATCATCCGGTTTGTCGAAACGTCGAGAGAACTCGAACACAGCTATGTATTTGCGATCGCCGTGAACGGGGGTCAGGTTGCCAACACGCTTGTACAGCTCGCAAAACTCCTGAGAAAGAGGGGCTCTAAGCTTTCTTGCGGATTCGAGATAACCATGCCGTCAAACTATATACCCTGGGGCGGACCCGGACCCGAGGAAAAATGGCGAACGCTCTTCGAACCTGCCCAGAACAAGATAACACGCATCGCAGCCTCGGTTAGAAACAAGGAAACGAAGCCGGTCGAAAAGGGACCATTGTGGCAGAGGGTGTTCTTCACTTTGATCTACAAGTTGAGTTTTTCGAAGATTCCCGGGATGGATAAGTCCTTCTGGGTGGATGATAAATGCAACCATTGCGGCACATGCGGCAAAGTCTGCCCCTCCCTCAACATCACTTTCCAGGCGGGAAAACCGATCTGGAACCGTCGCTGTGAACAATGCTTCGCGTGCTTGCAATGGTGCCCGAAGGAGGCCATCCAATACGGTAAGAAGACGGCGAAGTACGAGCGCTACCACCACCCGGAGATTAATCTTAAGGAGATTCTTGCTTCCCGGGGAGCCGGAAAAGACGTCTCAGACGGGGCGCTCGATACCGAACTTCGAAGAGAATAAGACTATCGAAGGAAAATGGAGAACTTCCGACTTCAGTGACGATGACGAGGACTCCCTCGTCGAGATCCGTTTCGCAACCGAAGAAGGAGACAATACCAAGGTAGTGTTGACGCATTCGAATCTACCGGATGGACCTGGAAAAGAATACAAGAGTAGCGGCAGGGCTCTGTAGATTTCTATCTCAAGCCTCTCAGGGACTGCTTCGAGAAAGAGCCGCTGGACACAAGCAGATATGAGAGGAGTCTAAACAAGGAGGAGGATTCATGGTGACCATAATGACGGTAGCGATGGGGTTTCTGTCGGCAATAGGGCTCGGCGTTACCTCAGTCGACGGAGAGGCTGCGTTAGAAAAGGACGTGATTAAGACCGATAAAGGCGATATTGAAATCACCTTTATCGGTCACGGCTCGCTCATGATAAGGTTTGACAAAAAGGTAGTCCACGTCGATCCCTTCGGTGAATTAGCCGACTACTCGGTGTTCCCGAAGGCGGACCTGGTGCTGCTCACCCACGATCATTTTGACCATCTGGACTCGGCCGCTTTGAAGAAAGTCCGTTCCGAAGGAACCGCAATAATCCTTACCGAAAAGTGCGCTAAACAAGTGACCGGCGGCATCATAATGAGGAACGGGGATACCCGGCAGGCGATGGGCATCACCATTGAAGCTGTTCCCGCCTACAATCTCGTTCACAAACGGCCCGATGGTCAGCCCTTTCACCCGAAAGGCGAAGGGAACGGTTACCTTTTGACCTTGGGTGATAAGGTCCTCTACCTTGCCGGCGACACGGAAAACATACCTGAGATGAAATCGCTTAAGGCGGTCGATATTGCCTTTCTCCCGGCGAACCTTCCCTATACTATGACACCGGAAATGGTTGCTGACGCAGTTTGGATGTTCCGGCCCAAGGTCCTCTATCCCTACCACTTCGGAGAAACGGACACGAACGCCATTATGAGACTCCTTTCTGACGTTCCCGACCTCGAGGTCCGCATCCGAAGGATGGAGTAATCTTCTCCGATTGTCCTCGGTTCACTCCAGGGAAGCGTTGAAGCGCAGACCGCCTCATCGGCGCTCGTTTAGACGAGGATCTATGACATTATTCTAAATATTAATTAATTTATTTAATTATTATATAAATTAACTTAAATAGGAGATAAGTAAGGATGGAAGATTTGCGCTTCGAGCTCCTGTCTGATACCGTATATTCACTAATCCCACTTTTGAAAAAACATTTTCGCCCTAATTTCGATATACTCGAGGAATACGATAACCTGACCAAGGCTTATCTGCCTCTCCTTTTTGCGCTTCTCGCAGCGGATAAGCTCATTATGAGCGAAGCCGCGAAGCAGGTAGGCCTTTCAAAGCCCCATATTACCCTTCAGGTCTCCAGGCTCGTGGAAGAGGGGCTTTTAGAAAGGCGACCTGAATCGGAAGACCGGAGACTCATTTCTATAAGCCTTACCCCAAAAGGAAGCGACCTGGTTCACCGCTTGAAGGGAAGCATCAAAGAGAAGGCCGTGAGACTCTTCTCCGGTCTCCCGGAGGAAACTCTGGAAAGAACCGTGGGGGCTCTATTAACATTGAAAGAGGTCATGGCAGGCGCCGAAAGGCAGGATAGGAACCGTCGAAACAGGGCCGGGAGCGAACCCCCCCTGTGAAAAGAGGGGAATCCGGACCCGAACTACAGAACCACAATGTCCGGCTTTGGAGATTTGTCAGGGCGACCTTGAAGGGATCACGCCTAGGGTAGGCACCTTTAGACTTACTCCGAATTATGCCTTTATACAGGCCACTTGGTGGCCGTCGCCCACGTCCCTCAGAGGCGGCACAGCTTCGCCGCATTCCGGGGTTGCCTGAAAACACCGGGGATGAAAGGCACATCCCGGAGGTGGGTTAAGCGGACTCGGCACCTCCCCGCCCAGTATGATCCGTTCCCTGGTCTCCTCAACCACAGGGTCGGCGATAGGGACGGCTGAGAGAAGTGCTTTTGTATAGGGGTGTAACGGATTCTTGTAAAGGGCCTGGGAATCGGTGATCTCGACGACGTGGCCAAGATACATGACCGCTACCCGGTCGCTTATGTGGCGGACCACCGAAAGGTCGTGGGCGATAAACAAATAGCTCAACCCCAGGAATTCCTGCTGCAATTCCTCCAAAAGGTTGATGATTTGGGCCTGAATGGATACGTCCAGAGCCGAGATAGGCTCGTCGCAGATGATGAGGGAAGGCTCGCAGGCGAGGGCCCGAGCCACCCCGATACGCTGCCTTTGGCCCCCGCTAAACTGATGGGGGAAGCGGTCCTTCATGCCGGGGTCGAGGCCGACAATCCTAAACAGCCGATCCACCCTATCGGCGTACTCCGAATTGCCGTGGGTCAAGTTATGAATTTTCAACGGCTCACCCACTATGCTGCCGGCATTCTGACGGGGGTCCAAAGAACTATAGGGATCCTGAAAGATTAACGCCATGTTGGCGCGCAGGTCTTTCATATCCTCCTCGGCGGCAGAGGTAATATCCTTTCCCTTGAAGACGATTTTCCCGCCCGTGGGCGTATAGAGTCTGATGACGCAACGACCGACGGTAGTCTTGCCGCAACCGCTCTCTCCCACAAGGCCTAATGTTTCCCCTTTCATCAGCTTGAAGGTAACGCCGTCGACCGCCTTTACGTCAGCCACCTTCTTCTTCAAAAGACCTCTGGTGACGGGAAAGTACATCCTCAAATCGGTCACATCCAGAATGGTATCACTATGCTCTGCGTTCACTTTTCGTTTCCTCGCTATTTAATATACAGCCGACGTAGTGCTCATTACCGACGTTGATGAATGGCATATGGACATCTGCAGAGCAGCGATCGGACTTCTCGTTGCAACGGGGATAGAACGCACAAATGGGGGGCATATTGATGAGGTTCGGCGGCAAACCCTGGATCGGCACCAGTCTGCGTCCCTTTTCCTCATCGAGTCTCGGCACACACCTCAGGAGGCCTCTAGTGTAAGGATGCTTAGGGTTTGCGAAGATGTCTTTAGTGGTCCCGGACTCGACGATCTTTCCCGCATACATGATGTAGATCCGCTGGGCATAACGGGCGACAACACCGAGGTTGTGAGTGACTATGATCAGGGATGTACGGAATTTCTGGACCACATCCTTCATCAGTTCGAGCAATTGCGCCTGCGTCGTCACATCGAGGGCGGTGGTCGGCTCGTCCGCGATGAGCAACTTCGGATTGCAGGACATGCCCATGGCAATCATAACCCTTTGCCGCATGCCGCCACTGAACTGGTGCGGGTAATCATCGAGTCGATTCTTCGAGGCCGGTAGGCCTACCATCCCGAGCAACTCAGCCGCTCGGTCCCTGGAGACCTCCTTGCTCATGCCCAGATGGAGCTGAAGCATTTCTGTCATCTGCTTTCCGATAGTCAGGACAGGGTTTAGAGAGGTCATGGGTTCCTGAAATATCATGGCGATCTTCGCTCCCCGTATCGACCGCATCTCCGAGCCCTGAGCCGGCAGCTTGAGTATATCGCGTCCCTCGAACATTACCTCGCCCCCAACCACTTTACCCGGTGAAGAGACGAGCTGAATAACCGATAGCTGACTGACCGACTTCCCGCAACCGCTCTCTCCCACCATGCCGACGATTTCCTGCTCGTTTATGTGGTAAGAAACGCCGTTGACGGCTTTGACGACGCCGGCTTCCGTGTTGAAATGTGTCTCGAGATTCTTTACGTCCAATAATATAGACATTCCGATCCCCTTGTCCTTAGAGTAGTCCCCTCAGTCTCGGGTCGAGGGCGTCCCTCAGCCCGTCACCGACCATATTGAAACCAAAAACCACGAGCATGATGGCAAGGCCCGGAGCAAAAGAGAGCACCGGGTTTGAGAGGAGATACTGATAGCCGTCGGAAACCATGGAACCCCACGCAGCTCCCGGTGGTTTGATGCCGATACCAAGAAAACTGAGAGCGGCTTCTGCCAGGATGAGAGTGCCCAGTTGCAGGGTGACGAGCACTATCATCGGGGGCAGGGCATTGGGGAGTATGTGACCGAACATGGTCCGCGACTTGGCCGACCCCATCGCCCGCTGAGCCAGAATGTAATCGTTCTCCTTTATACTGAGGGTCAGACCGTGCATGACCCTCGCGTAGACCGGTATCAGCGCCACACTCATGGCGATGATGACGTTCTGTATTCCTCCACCGAGAACAGCTGCAAGGAGCAATGCGAGCAAGAGCATGGGAAAAGCCATGAGCGCATCTATGGCCCTCATGATGATAAGACCAATAAGACCGCCGTAAAACCCCGCAGTCATACCGAGGCTAACGCCAATAGCGGACGCAATTGCAACGGTGACAAAACCAACTAATAGAACCGTCCTCGTGGCGTAGATCAAACGGCTTAGAGTGTCCCGACCCTGGATGTCCGTGCCAAGGGGATATTCCCTGCATGGCTGGACCAGGGAGTCGGCCATCTTGCCCTTATAAGGATCGTGGGGAGCCAAGAACGAGGCGAAGGCCGCACAGAATACCAGGCAAAACAGTATAACGAGACCGAAGATGACCAGTTTACGCTGGAAAAATACGCGGCGGAATCGAGCCCACTCGCTCACTCTGGGAGGGGCCTCCAGCGCGCCGGAAACAGCGGCAGCGTTTGTCGTTCGTTCTCCCGACATTATCTCATACCCTCCTAACTATACCTGATTCTCGGGTCGATCCAGCCGTAGGATATGTCGACTATCAGATTGACTAAAATGATTATGCTCGTGAGGACAAGGGTACAAGACTGGATGACCACATAGTCCTGAGCAAAGATGCTGCTCACGAGCAGCCGGCCGACACCGGGAATGGCGAATATGGTCTCGGTAATGACGGAGCCGGCAAAGACGGTCCCCACGCCCATACCGAGGACGGTGATCACCGGAATGAGACTCGGCTTGAGGGCATGGCGCAGTATTATGGTCCTCTCGCGAAGGCCCTTGGACCATGCGGTCCTCACGTAGTCCTGCCTGACGATTTCGAGCATGCTCGACCTCATCTGGCGAGCATTGACAGCCAGGCTTGTCACCGAAAGACAGATCACCGGCATGATGATCTGTTTGGTGCTCATCCAGAAATCGACAAAAGGAGAGGTGTACCCGGCAATGGGCAGCCAACCGAGCCTCAAGCCGAAGAAATACATCAGGAGAAGACCGAGCCAAAAGACAGGTACCGTTACTAAGAGGTTTGCGCAGGTCGTTGCTGCCGCGTCTATCCAGGTACCTCGTCTCACGGCTGCGATGAGACCAAGGGCAATGCCGAAGACGGAATGAATGGCGAAGGCCACGAGACTCAGGTGCAGAGTGACGGGAAAACGCTCGAGCATAAGGGTGCTCACCTGTTCGTGATAATTTATGGAAGTGCCGAGGTTCCCGTGAAAGACACCGAAAATCCAGGTCAGGTATTGTACGACCAGGGGTTTGTCCAAGCCATACTCTACCCGGAGTTTCGCCAGCTGTTCCATGGTCATGTTACCGGATGACGCGGATTGACCCAGAAAGATTATCAAAGGATCACCCGGCAAGAGCCGCAGAACGGAGAAGATGATGATCGTGAGCAACCATAGAGTAATCAGGGCCACAAAGAGTCGTCGAATAATGTATGTCGCCATGTCAAACCTCTTTCAAGGATCGCGTTCAAGGCGGCTCATGAATCTGCCATATCGATGTCCTCAGGGCTCGTATGCCGCCCGGCACAATTAACCCAATTTTCCGGTGCTTGTCAAGCCATTCGTGGTGGACCTAATGTCAGCTGCTTCCCAAGAAAAGGCCTTGAGCACCGTGTCTTGGAATTCAACTCAAATCCGTGCCGCCCCCTATGGAAATTCGTCAAGACAACATAGCATTTTTCAAAATATGTGACAACCTTGCTTATCCGGCCGCACGGGCTCGACAACAGTCTTGGAGTGGGCCATACGCTCTTTCCCGGCCTTGTCGTTTTCTGGTAAGATATGCCCGGAGGCGGCATCGATCGAATCCCAGTCAACATTTCCCCATTTTTCAGTCTTGAAGGCATCCGCAGGATCGGGCAAGACCTATGCTCTTTCGAGGCGGTTCGCAAGTTTCCTGCTGTCCGACAGAGTGCCCAGGAACCAGCTCGGAAATATTCTCGCCATCACCTTCTCTAATAACGCGGCCCGGGAAATGAAGGAAAGAGTTCTCAATCTGCTCAAAGGAATCTGCCTCGGCGATGATCGGCTTCTCGCAGACTTCGGCGCTCTCCTGCGCCTACCTCCAACCTCGCTTCAAAAAAGAGCGGGGGAGATAGTGGACACCATCTTTGCGAATTATGGCGACTTCCAGGTGAAAACTATCGACAGCTTTATGACAAGCATCTTCAAGGCTTCTGCCATCGACTTCGGTTACAGTCCCGACTTCGAAATCGTCATGAATAATGCCAGCCTCATGGAGTACGCTTTCGATCTCTTTCTCAGAAAGGTGAGGGAGGGTACGAGAGAGTGCGCATTGATGGAGCGCATCGTCGATTCTATTCTCGGAAACAGGGGCGCTGATTCGCCGTATCTCTGGGAACCGGCAAGGGAAATACTCGATGAGATGGAAGGCATATATAGAAAGCTCGCTGCATACGGAAAGCCGGTCAACACCGGGGACGATGGGTTGGCCATAGGGGACGCCAAAAACAGGATTAAGGCGGCAGCCAGGGAGCTTGAGGATGTCATCAGGGAATCCGGTCTCGACAGGAACAAGGCAAGCTCATACGAGGCCCTCAGAACCGCAACTGAAACAGACAGTTTCCCTGACCTCATCGGCAAGGGCATGAAGATCTACCCTGTCTGCTCAACCCGATCCGGCAGTAAACGTGAAGCTTACCTTAACATAGCAGAAAGATGGAAGGCATTGAGGGATTTGGTTGCTGCTTACACGAGGCTCCACTCCCGTGCCTATTACACTCCTTATGTAAATGCCTATAAGGGATTCTCCTGGATACTGGAGAGGGTTAAGAAGCATGAAGGGAAGATATTCATCGAAGACATTAACAGAAAACTTGCCGAGTACCTGAGTGACGAGCGCGTCCCCGATATCTATCTCCATCTGGGAGAAGTAATTTATCATTATCTCATTGATGAATTTCAGGACACATCGCCCATACAATGGCGCAACCTCTTGCCTCTCTTGAGCAATTCCCTGTCCCAGGAAGGAAGCCTCTTTGTCGTGGGAGACACGAAGCAGGCCATATATGGCTTCAGGGATGCAGACTACAGAATCATGAAAGGCGTCATGGAAAAAAATGAATTTCCTTCGGCCCTCCACTGCGTCGAGGAACTCGACAAGAATTACCGGAGTGACGAAGCTATCGTGACCTTTGCCGAGCAGCTTTTTCAGTGCGAGGTGCCGCGGTGGGAGGAATACCGGATCGCGGCCTGCGAAACCGGTCTGCTCGATTACCGGCAAGATGTGGAGGGGGCGAGGAGAGGAAAAGGATACGTTCAAACGTGCGTGGTTGAAAGAAACGATGAAGAGCCGCGGGAGAGAGAGAAGCTGTACGAGCTGATAGGAGAGCTGCTCAAAAGGGGATATCGCTATTCGGACATTACGATCATTTCAACCAAGAATAGTGATGTGGTCCGGTTCGCTACCTGGCTCAATACCAAAAAAATACCATGCCTTTCGTACAGCAGCCTTGATATAAGAAAACGGAAGATCACCGGGGAGATAGTATCGCTTCTCAATTTCCTCGACTCCCCTCTCGACGATCTCTCCTTCGCCACTTTCATCCTTGGTGATATTTTTGCTGCCGTTTTGAAGGAACATGCCAGGGCAGCGACAAAGACAGCGATTCAAGACTTCTGCTTCATCCATAGAAAACGTGAGAAGGGGCCTCTCTACAAGGCATTTCAGGCTGAAATGGAAGAGCTTTGGAATACCTATTTCGACGGTCTCTTTCGCTCCTCGGGTTACCTGCCAATTTATGACCTCATTACCGAAATATACGTTACCTTCGATCTATTTCGGCTCTTCGGCAATAAGGAAGAGGCTGTACTGACCAAAATACTGGAGGTGGTCAAGGACTTGGAAATAGAAGGCGGAGGAAGTCTCAGGGGCTTCCTCCGCTTCGCTGCATCAAAAGACGACGACGCAAATTGGAATGTCGATGTTCCCCATGGGATCGACGCGGTCAACGTAATGACGATCCACAAGTCGAAGGGATTGGAATTTCCCGTGGTGATACTGGTACTCTACGGAGAAAGGAGCAAAGGCTATCGTTATGTTGTGCGGGAAGAGGACGATTCCGTTTCCCTGCTGAGAGTGACAAAGGCAATTGCGGGGGCAGACGAGGACCTTGGAAGACGTTACAATGACGAAAGGACAAAGGAGAGGGTCAACAGGCTGAACAGCCTGTACGTGGCACTTACCAGAGCGGTCTCCGAACTCTATGTGATTGGAGTCAAGCGGGAGAAAGACACTTTTCCTTTCACCATTTTTCCCGATGGCATGACATATTGTGCGGGAGAGGTTGTTGAAGTTGCCGCAAGACCGGAAGAGACGTCTGCCTCAAGTGAAATCCTCCACCTTTCAATGCCCTTTGAAAGCGGAGCAGGGTCGGACGACACTATCCGCTTTGAAGAGAAACGACGAGGAGAGCTTATGCACCGGATTCTTTCTTCGATAGAGTATATCGATGAAGGGGCGGAAGAAAGACTCGCCGAGGTTGTCGAGGAAATCAGCAGAAAGACGGGCATCGACCGGACATCGGTCGACGAATTGGCAAAACCGGCCATGGCTTTTCTTCGGAGCCCCCCGGTTTCCGAATACCACACGCGAAAACCAGGAAGAAGGGTCTGGATGGAACAGGAAGTGGCTGATTCGGAAGGGCGCCTTTTTCGGATCGATAGGATCGTCGTGGACCCAGATCGGGTTTTCGTCATAGAGTACAAATCCGGCAGCGACCGAGCGAACGAAAAATCTCACTTCCTTCAAATGCGCAACTATCTCCGGCTCGTCAGGGAACTTTATACAGGAAGACCGGTCGAGGGCATCATCGGCTACGTCGATCTGAAAAAGATGACGCGCCTGACGGGCGACGAAGAGGTAGAGGTGTCCGAGAGCGGAGAATGAAGCGATTCGCAATCATACCACCGGCTGGAGACCTCATCGAAGAAGTGGCTGGACGCTGCAACCCCTCCGGAAACGACTATGCCGAAACCCTCGTCGTCTTTCCGGGAAAAAGGCCGGCCCATTTCCTGAGAAGCCGTATTGCCACCCAGAGGAACACGGCTTTTATCCCACCGGTGATCCTGTCGATGGAAGAATTCATCGACAGGATTTACGAGCGGGCACATCCGGCAACGGACAGAAGATTGGAGACCATAGATGCGGTGGCCTTCCTTTTTGAGATTCACCGGGCCATGGAACGGCCTCTTGGGGGCAAGGAGTTCCTGAATCTCGATACCTTTTTTCCCCTGGGTCTCAGGATTTATCGCGATATCGAGGAGCTTCTCATAGAGCAGATAGACGTTCGGCGGCTTAAGTCGGTGGAGGATCTTATCGAAACCCGCCTGCCACCCCAGACCGATGCCGAGTTGCAGTCACTCTCGTTCTTCTTCCAAAGGTTTTACAGTGCCATCAAGGAGGAAGGCTTTTCATCGAGGTCTGAACGGTTCCGCTTCGTGTCGTCAGAGCTTGAGCCTGCCATGCTTCCTTTCAGAAAAGTAATCTTTGCGGGGTTCTATGCATTGACGGAATGCGAAAGAAGACTTTTTGAAAAGCTGCTTTCGTGGGATTCGGCCTTCTTTCTGTTCCAGCAGGGCCCGGGCATGAATGAAAACCTTTCCCGCCTGGGGATTTCTGAGGCATCTGCCTTTCCCGAAGAAACTTCCTCTTCAGGAGAAGGGCCGGACCTTTATTTCCACAAAAGCCCCGACTCTCACGGACAGGTATTCGATCTCGCCGGCATTCTCAACTCGCAGATAGAGAAAGGGGCGGCGGAATCTCCTGGCGCAAACAGCTCCGAAGATGCTTTTTCTCTGGGAAGAATAGTAATCGTCCTTCCTTCTTCAGAAACCCTCTTTCCCTTGCTCTACCACGCGCTACCGCTCATCCCGAAAGAGGAATACAACATCTCCTTGGGGTACCCCCTGGAACGGACGCCAACATGGGGTTTCCTCAATAGTCTCATTCAGGCCGTCACATCGATGGATGAGGATAGGCTCTATATCCCCGACTATCTCAGTCTGGTCCTCCATCCCTACGTGAAAAACCTCTACATGAGAGGGAGTGCGGAGACCACGAGGATCATTTTTCATGCCCTGGAGGAGGCCCTCATCGAGGACCGAACGAAAAGCTTCGTCCGTCTGGATGAAATAGAAGGGGACTCCAAGTTTTTCCAAATGGTGAGCCAACGGACGTCCGGTGCGGAGGGACAGGCGTCGCCTTCAGAGATCAGAGAGCATCTGAAGATGATCCATGAAACCGTCATCAGAAAAACATGCTCTTTCGAAAGCATCGGGGATTTTGCCGGTAAAATGATAGGCATCCTCGCCTTTGTCTACGATCACAGTTCGGCTCGTCTCCATCCCTATTTTCACCCTTTTGCCGAATCCTTCATGAAGGAATTGGATCTACTGCGAGGTTCACGCGTCAAAGAGCTCTCTTTTTCGGAGAGGAATAGCTATTTTCTTTTTCTCAAGAGGTATGTGGCCCAGTGTTTTACTCCCTTTGACGGGACTCCGTTGAGAGGGGCCCAGGTCCTCGGCTTTCTGGAAACCAGGAACCTCAGGTTTGAACAGGTTTTCATCCTCGACGCGAACGAAGGCGTTATCCCTGACACGAGGAAGGAAGAGAGTCTTCTGCCGACCAAGGTCCGCAAGATTCTGAGCATGCCGACATACCAGGAGAGGGACATGCTTAGCGCCTATTATTTTCACACCCTTATCGCTGGAGCCCGCTGTGCCCACATCTTCTTCCCGGAGAATGGAAAAAAAGAAAAGAGCAGGTTTGTAGAACAGATGCTCTGGGAGAGACAAAGAAAAGAAGAGATCAAAAACGCCGATAGTTACATCAGATCCGTTGGGTACCGACTGAGCCTCGAGAACAGTCTTCCGCCGGAAATTCAAAAGTCCGCTTCCGTAACCGAGTTTCTCGGGTCGCGGTCCTATGATGCCACTTCTCTCGACGTCTACCTGCACTGCCCTCTGCAGTTCTATTACCGGTACGTGCTGAACCTGTCCAGGAGAGAGGAGGCCGGACCGGATGTGGAAAGACTCGACATCGGAAAGATCGTCCACAAGGTGCTTTTTACCTATTTCAAACGAAGAATGAACACTCAATTGGACGAAAGGCTCATCGACTTTTCAGAGATGCGGGAGGTTGCCGGACTCGTCTTCGAAGAAGCCTACGGGCCTCTTCCCATCGGAAAGGTTTATCTTTTGAAACGACAGATACTGAAACAGATGGAAGCCTTCCTCAAATATTACCAGGTGCCGTTGATAAACAGGGCTAAGTGCGAAATCCTTCACCTAGAACGAAGACTCGAAACAGTCATTTCTTCCTTTCGTTTCAAGGGCATCCTTGACCGGGTCGAGAAAAGGGACGACGACACATGCATCGTGGACTACAAGACTGGAGCCTCCGCCACCAGGTTGGCATGTGCTTTTGACAGGCTCGATGTGGATAACAGAAAGAGCTGGAACGAAGCCATCGGCAGCCTACAGCTTCCTTTCTACCTTTTTCTCTACGAAAGGACAACCGGGCTGAGCGTGGAGAAGCTGAAGGCCATGTTCCTGCTCCTCGGGAAGGCCCGACTCAGCGAAGAAGCAGAGTTGCCGCTCTTCGGAAAGAATGACGAAGTTGATGAGTGTTACGCCAAGATCAGGGGGGTAATCCATGCCTTGGTCAGGGAGATTACCGACCCGGACGTGCCTTTCGACCCGCAGAAGCGCGCCAAGAATGCGTGCCGGTCCTGCGACTTCAGGCACCTGTGCGCGGCTGAATAAGAAGCGCATAACCCCCATTTTCATTGACCTCGCCAAGAAAAAGCATTATGATAAACGGGCTCGCGAGGATCGGGCAATATCAAGGGGGAATTCATGTCAAACGTCGTAGCGGTCGGTCTCCAATGGGGCGACGAGGGCAAAGGAAAGATCATAGATATTCTGAGTGAGTACGCAGACGTCATCGTCAGGTATCAGGGCGGGGCTAATGCGGGGCATACGATCGTCGTCGGAAGCCGGAAAATAGTACTCCACCTCATGCCATCAGGAATACTCCACAAAGGTAAGTACTGCGTCATCGGGAACGGAGTCGTACTCGATCCGGAGACATTAAAAGGGGAACTGGAAGAATTGAAGGCCCTGGGGCATATGGAGGACGACAAGCGCTTCATGATCAGTGCCCGGGCTCATCTCATCATGCCGTACCACAAAAAGTTGGACGCCCTTAGGGAAGCCGAAAAGAAGCAGAAGATAGGGACGACGGGAAGGGGGATCGGCCCGGCATATGAGGACAGGGTATCGAGAACGGGGATTAGAGTGATCGACCTTCTCGACAAGAAGGTTTTCAGGGAGAAAGTCAGGGACAACCTGAAGTTCAAGAACTTCCTTATAAAGCGGTATTACAAAGACGAGCCTTTTAACTTGCGCGAGGTGATAAACGAAGTCGGGTCGTATCGTGACTTACTCAAGAAATATGTGGGGGACAACGTACAGTTCCTCCATAAGAGCATGGAGGAAGGCAAATCGTTGCTCTTCGAGGGGGCTCAGGGTACGTACCTTGATATCGATCACGGAACCTATCCTTTCGTGACCTCGTCCAGCACCGTTTCGGGAAATGCCGCTTGTGGCGCCGGTGTCTCACCTACTGCACTCGATTACGTTCTCGGCGTCTGCAAAGCTTATACGACGAGGGTAGGGGAGGGGCCTTTTCCTACAGAGTTGATCGGGCAAGAAGGCGACGCGTTAAGGGAAAAAGGCGGGGAGTATGGCGCAACGACGGGCCGGCCTCGGAGGTGCGGGTGGTTTGACGCGGTGATTCTGAGACGGGCAGTGCTCCTCAACGGTGTAAAGGCCCTCGCTCTGATGAAGCTCGATGTACTCGACGATCTAGATACCATCAACGTCTGCGTGAAATACAGGATAGGGAAGAAGGTCTATACCGACCCGCCCCTTGGAATGAAGGACTTGAGCATCTGCGAACCAGTCTACGAGCGACTCGACGGGTGGAAGCAGCCCTTGGGCAGCGCAAGAACATTCGAAGAGTTGCCGCAGAATGCAAGGAGGTATATAAACCGGCTCGAAGAGCTGGTTGGCGTGCCGATCGGAATGATATCGACCGGTCCCGAGAGAAGTCAAACCATCATCCTACAGAACCCTTATCAGACGTAAGAGGTCATCTGCCAAGACTCTCCACTGCCCGCCCGTAAAGCGGGCTATTTCTGTTGACTTCGGCCAATCAGTTGGTGTTAAATATTTTCTCTGTCATAGCAGGATACCATACGGAGGGAGGGGAAGAATGGATGCCAGCTATTATCGTAAGGGATGGAGAGTCCTTTGAGACTGCCCTGAGACGGTTTAAAAAGCAGTGTGAGAGAACCGGTATCTTTTCCGAAGTAAAGAGACACGAACATTACGAGAAGCCAAGCGTTAAAAGAAAAAAGAAGGTTCTTGCCGCCAAGAAAAGGGCCCTGAAGAAAATGAGACGGATGATCGAGAAAGGTCTTCACTAGGCCATGGGATATAAAGACGAAATCGCACAGGATCTCAAGAATGCGCTCAAAGAAAAGAACGTATTACGGGTGTCTGTCCTACGGATGCTCTTAACCTCTCTGAATTACAAAGAAATAGAAAAAAGGCAACCCCTGACCGAAGAGGAGTTTCACGCGGTCGTGAAGACCATGATCAAACAGCACTCGGAATCTATAGAGAGCTTCGAAAAGGGGAAACGGGATGACCTGGCAGAAAAAGAAAAGAGGGAGTTGGAAATCCTCAAAGCCTTTGCCCCGGCTCAGATTTCCGGTGATGAACTGAAAGCCGAAGTGGAAGAAGCAATAAAGTCGCTAGGAGCAAAAGATCAGAAAGACATGGGAAGGGTAATGAAACTCCTCATGGAAAAACTATCGTCCCGAGTGGACGGGAAGGTGCTGAGTGAGATGGTGCGGAAAAGGCTGTCCCTGTAGAGACTGTCGCGAAGCCACCTATGACAGATAAGACTTTAGAATATATAGATTACCTCAGACTCCTCGAAATACTACAAACCTATTCATCAACTCCATTCATAAAAAATCGCATAGCTGATTTGAGGCCGGCATCCGGTCTTGAAGAGATAGCGGAGCGTCAGGACCGAGTCGAAGCAGTCCTGGAGATCACCAGATGGCAGGGTCCTATTCCTCTCAAGGAAATCCCCGATATAAAGGAAAAACTCTGGCATCTGACCCTGGAAGAGTCTGTCCTGGAGGCTTCCGACCTTCTCGCTCTCTCTCATTTTCTCGCCGCTTGTAAAGGAGTTCTCGGCTTTTTGAGGAAGGCCCTCAAAAAGGAGCCTTATATAGAGTCGGTTATAGAAGGTATGCGACTGGTGCCAGAGGTTGCCGCGAAGATCAGAAAGACGGTGAATGAAGAAGGTTTCATCGAAGACAGCGCATCTTACGAGCTCTCAAAGATCAGATCGGATCTTTACCAGCTCAAAGAAAGGGCGCGTAAATCCCTTGACCGGATCATGGAAAGAGACGATGTCCGGCCGGTACTGCAAGATTCCTATGTGGCCATGCGGAACGGCAGGTACGTAATTCCTCTCAAACCAAATTACAATCAGTATTTTCAAGGAATCGTGCACGATTATTCCCATTCCCTGAAGACCTCTTTCGTGGAACCGGTCGAGATCATGGAGACGAACAACTCGATTAGTGTGCTCGAAAAGGAGGAAAAGGAGGAGGAAAAGAGGGTCTTGAGGGATCTGACAAAATCTATCAGGCCCTACGCTCAGGACCTGGCCAAGAACCTGTCTCTCATCGGAGACCTCGATTTCTTTCACACTCTTGCTCTCTTCTCGACTGCCTTCAACTGCGTGAGACCCAAAGTAGAGCTATCCGGCTCCATCGAGATCCGGGAGGCGGTCAACCCCTTTATCGCGATCTCAAAAGGGGACAGGGCGGTCCCCATCAATATCGTTATCGGAGAAGATAAACGGGCGACCATCATCAGCGGCCCGAACGCCGACGGCAAAACGGTGGCCCTGAAAACCGTGGGCCTGCTCGTCGCGATGGCATCGGCAGGACTCTTTATCCCCGCAAAGGAGACACCTAGGGTCCGTCTTTTTCCGGCAATTTATGCAATCATGGGAGACGAGCAGAACATCAGCATGGAGCTCTCAACCTTTACCGCTCATATCGAAGCGATCAAGAATGTCTACGAGCGATCACTGGGCGGCGAACTGGTCCTGATAGATGAAATCGGGGGAGGGACCGAGCCTCAGGAAGCTTCAGCGCTCTCTATGGGCGTTCTGGACGCTTTTGTCGAAAAGAGATGCAAAATCATAGTTACAACCCATCTTAACCTCCTCAAAGCTTACGGTTCGACCCGGCCTTTCGCCCTGAACGTGGCAACCGATTTCGACCCTCGAACTATGAAGCCGCTTTACAGCCTTCTCTACGGGATGGCTGGTGTGAGCAACGCCCTCAAAGTGGCTGAAAAGGCAGGAATGCCTTCTGCCATTATAGAGAAGAGCCGGTCCTACATGGGGGATCAGGAGTACGTGTTGAACGATCTTATCCACAGCCTCGAAATAGAGAAGAAAGAGGCTGAGGAAGAACGACGGCAGGCGCATCTCTATCGTGATGAGATGTGGAAACGGCTCGCGATGTTGAAAGAGAGACGGGACGAATATCTGAAAGACGCAGAGGAAAAGTGCAGGATTAAAGTCGCGGAAGTCGACATGGAGCTTGAGCAGATAAGAAAGGAAGTAGCCCGAAAGGACCGGGATTCTCTGAAGGCTGCCAGGGAACGTGTTTCGACCATGAGGAGGAAGCTTACCCCTCAAATCCGGGCATCCGAAACTGAGTTAAAGACAGGTGACTACGTCAGGGTAAGGACAATGGGCAAAGAAGGCTACGTGACGAGTCTCGACGCTGAGAAGAGGATGGTCGAGGTCAGCATAGGTAATATGCATATGCGCATCAATAAAGACTATGTGGAGAAATCACTGAGCCAGCCCGGACCGAGAGAGGAAAGGGTTAGCGTCAATGTGACCGGAATAGAGGTTCCCGAAATTAACGTCCGCGGAATGAGGGTGGATGAAGCCCTTGAAGAAGTCGATCGTTTCATGGATCGGGCGATTGTCCATGGCGCGCCGCGCCTGAGAATCTTGCACGGAATCGGAACAGGGAAGCTGATGACTGCTATAAGGAGCCATCTTTCGGAAGCAAGCTACGTAAAGGACGTAATAAAGGATGAGAAGAACTCGGGCGTGACGATAGTAGAGCTGTTATGAACTCTGTCCTTGATGAAGTATTGGGGAGGGTGAATATCCTGGACGTGGTATCCCAGCACGTCAAGCTCAGAAAGGCCGGCAGAAACTTCATAGGCCTGTGCCCGTTTCATAAAGAGAAGACGCCTTCCTTCAGCGTGAGCGTCGAGAAGCAGATATACTACTGTTTCGGATGCCACGAAGGAGGAAATGCGGTGGCATTCCTCGCCAAATACGAACGTTCCACCTTCCAGGAAGCTCTTGAGAGTCTTGCGACTCAATTGGGCATCCAGAATCACAAGAGAACGGGGCCGAGAAGAACTCCGGTTTTCGATGCGCTCTCGAAGTTGGCAACCTATTATCAAGAGAACCTGAAACGGTTCGGACCAGGTCTAAAGTATCTCGCGGATCGCGGTATCAATGGACAGGTTATCGAAGACTTCAGGCTCGGTTACAGCGAAACGACCAATAGCAACAGAGATTTTGCGAAGCGCCTCGGCGTACCCCTCGACACGCTAATCTCCAGCGGCATCCTCAAGGTGAGAGAGGGTAGGGGGGATACCTACGACATCTTTCGCGGAAGGGTCGTCATACCGATCCTCGATGCGAGCGGGAAAGTGGTGGGTTTCGGAGGGCGCGCTTTATCGAAGGACAGCCTGCCAAAATACATAAATTCGCCGGAATCGCCGGTGTTTTCGAAGCGTTCCATTCTTTACGGACTGGATAAAGCCAAACGGGAGATCGACGAAAAAGACGAAGCAATCATTGTCGAAGGCTACTTCGACCTTATCGCCCTTCACGCGGCCGGTATTCGCCACAGCGTGGCCACCCTAGGTACGTCGGTAACCGAAGATCAGATATCCCGTTTGAGGAATCATACGGAGAATATCACGCTCATGCTCGATGGAGACGAAGCGGGCGTGAAGAGCGCCCTTCGCCTAATCACGCTCTTCGGCGAAATGGGAATCAATGGAAAAATGGTAGTCCTGCCCGATGGTCATGATCCGGACAGCTTCTTGCGCAAGGAGGGTCTGCCCGGCTTTCTCCGGATTATGGACAGCAGAAAACCACTGCTCGATTACTTCTTCGAGTTTCACGTGAAAAAGAACGGTCTGGGAACTCTGGAAGGGCGACTCGGCTTCATACGCACCATTATGCCCTATCTGGAAGAAATGAGGGATACGGTCAAGAGAAGACTCTATGTACAGCGTCTTTCCGAGCTCACCGGAGTCGAGGAATACAGGTTCTGGGACACGATGAAGGAGAAACGCAAAGAGGCCGAAGCGGGCGTCCAGGATGGGTCTGGAAGCGTTGTGGAGAAAAAGCTCGTAGGTATCCTCATAAACAGGCCGCAGGCTATAGAATCCTTAAAAGAAAAAGGGGGGATAGAATTTATCAGGGACACGGACGTCAGAGAATTGGCGTCCACGGTGATTGACTATTTTAATGATCATGGTTCCATGGACCTCAAGATTTTTCTGAATGTAATAGAAAAACCGGAGTTGAGGGACATAGCAATAAGCTCGACTATGGACACAGCCGGGTGTGATGAGCACGAGATGGACAAGATTCTGTCAGATTATCTGCAATATGCAGAGAACAGACTGATTCGCGAAGAAGCGAAGGGCATCACGGAAAGGTTAGCAAAGGCCGAAGAACAGGGGGATGAGGAAGCTCTCAGAGAATTGCTCGAGAGAAAAATGCAGGTAGTGACTGCCATGAAGCATAAATCCGCCAAATGAGGAGTAACCATGTCCGATAATGCTGAAGACAGGATGAAGATGCTGAGCCTAAACAAGACCGATATGTTTTTCTTGTGTGACGAAAGTCCGGAGAGCGAGGTCTATCTGATGCTGACCCCGGTCGTCGAGGAGCGGGCGGGGTTTTACGAAGACATGGAATTATTCGACATTGGCAGGGAACAGGAAGAGGTGTTGGATGCCTCGGACAAGTACGTAGGTATCTTCGATGAAGAAATCGAAGATACCTACGATGAGGAACTCACCAATCCCATCAAACATTACATCAAGGAAATGGGTGGAGTGGGATTGCTCACCAGGGAAGGAGAAAAGGAGATCGCTGTACGCATGGAAGAGGCGAAAAACGAGATCAAGGAAATCGTCCTCTCCTTTCCAGTGACGATAAAGGAATTGCTCAATGCATACGCAGGTTTAAGGATGTCGAAGCTCAGCCTCAAGGACATAACGTCAGAGGCGGAAGATGAGGATGAAGCAGACTCGGAGGCAGAGTTTCAAAAACAGAAGATATTGGAACTGTTGGAAAGGTTGAAGAAGATCCACAACCAATCAATGAAGTCGAAGAGTGTCAAGGAAAGACATCTCTACCAGGCTCAGATAAGGCAGATCATTTCGGAAATGAACATTGGCAAGAACATCCTCGACAGAATAGTCTTCAGGATGAAAAGGTACGTCGAAAGGATTGAAAAAGTTGAAGCAGAGATCGCATCGGTTATGCAACAGGAGAATGACCGATGGCGAGTAAAAGAGCTGGGTCTCCTTAAGAAGAAGATCGCGAGGATCGAACAAGAGGCCGGCCTTTCCGGCACAGAGCTGCGTCGGTTTTACAACCGGATGGAAAGAGCCGAAAAAGAGTGTATAGACGCAAAAAACGACCTCATCAGGGCCAATCTCAGACTGGTCGTAAGCATAGCCAAGAAGTATATCAACCGGGGCCTCTCTCTTCTCGACCTTGTCCAGGAGGGAAATATAGGCCTTATGAAGGCAGTGGAAAAGTTCGAGTATCGAAGAGGATATAAATTCAGTACCTATGCCACTTGGTGGATAAGGCAGGCCATTACGAGAGCGATCGCCGACCAGGCAAGGACCATCAGGATCCCTGTTCATATGATCGAGACTATTAACAAGATCATCAGAATCTCACGCGAGCTCGTGCAAGATCTGGGGAGAGAGCCCTTTCCCGATGAAATAGCGGCAAGGATGGGATTTCCGGCCGATAAGATAAGAAAGATCCTGCGAATCACGAAAGAGCCGATATCCCTCGAAACGCCGGTAAGCGAGGATGAAGATACGCACCTGTCCGACCTCATAGAAGACAAGAACACCCCTGTACCCCAGGATTCCGTCATATTTCGGGACCTTATAGAACAGCTGAACAAGACCCTCTCCACCCTTACTCCCAAAGAAGAGCGAGTGATAAGGATGAGATTCGGCATCGGTGAAAGATACGATCACACCCTGGAAGAGGTGGGTCAAATTTTCGATGTTACCAGGGAGAGGATAAGGCAAATCGAAGCGAAAGCCCTTAAGAAACTTAAGCATCCCACGAGGTCGAAGAGGCTGAAGTGCTTCGCCGATATGTAGATTGGTCAAAATGTCGTCGGTAAAACAAGGCAACGGCGGAGATTACGGATCGTGATAGGCATTGGCTACCTATCCAGGCTATCACTTTTCAGCTAGTTACCGGCTGTGCGAAGTCCTGCCTGGAGGAGCAGGTCCAGGGAATGAAAGGGAAGACCGAAGGTGTCTGCTACCGCCCTGTATGTCACCTTTCCCTCGACAAGGTTAACCCCTCTTTTGAGCGCTTTATCCTGTAGCGCCGCACGTTGCCAACCATTTTCAGCGAGACTAAGGACTTATCCGTAAATAGGAGTCACCTTCCTCCAGCATATGATCGCGGCAGCGAGGTGAAGGAGAGCCTCGTAGCTTTCAGTAAGCTTCTCATATCTGACGAGGAGCTTTCTGAATCGGTTGAACCAGGAATGGGCCGCTTCCACCACCCAGCGTCGATTCTTCCAAGGACGCCCTCGCCCTCGTCTGCGGTTCCTTCGTGGAATCCGTGGTATGTAGCCCTTTATACCGATCTGTTCGCGAACCGCATCGCCATCATAACCTTTATCCGCATACAGGAATCGCTCCCTGCCTTTTGGAAGATCGACGATGAGGGCATCGAGCACGGCAGAGAACTGACTGAGATCATGTCGATGGGCCCCGGTAACGATCAGCGACAGCGGGACGCCACGAGCGTCCACCAGGATGTGCCGCTTGCTTCCTTTTTTTTCCCCGGTCCGTCGGGTTAGGACCGGTTGCTTCTCGGGCCAGAGGCGCTTTGATCGTGCTCCCGTCGATGCTCTGCCATTTCCAGGCAATCCCCTCCATCTCATCATACTCCGCGAGGCCTGCGCGCCACAGGGCGAGAAAGAAGCCTGTTTTCAGCCACTGCCTGAAGTACTTGTGAATCGAGCTCGCACTCCCGAACCGTTCCTTGGGCAATGACTTCCACTGGCAGCCTGTCCTGAGCACAAAGACGATGCCTTCGAACACACGCCGCTCGGACATCGGCTTGCGTCCGCCTCCGGGCTTTCTCCTGAATGTCTTACCCGGCTCTCGTTCTCGCTTTGGAATGAATGGTTCCACACGTCTCCAGAACTCGTCGGATACTTCCCATGACCGGACCTTTGCCATACCCACCTCCTGGGCTAAAGTGTAGTATAGCTGGGGGCTTAAGTCAAGTTAATTACGGATAAGTTCTAAGTACGTAGGGCAGGGTGTTGACTGTCAGGGCACGGGTCGCGGTGCGCGGAACGGCCCCGGGCATGTTCGCCACCGTATAGTGGACAACCCCCTCTTCGATATATATCGGGCTACCATGGGTCGTCGGCCTCGAGGTCTCGGCCGTGCCACCCTGGTCTATGGCTACATCAACAAGGACCGATCCTCTCTTCATGTCCCTTATCATCCCGCGATCGATCAGACGAGGGGCTCTCGCACCGTGCACGAGGACGGCACAGATTACAAGGTCAGCATAGCCAAGAAGAGTCCTGATGTTATAGTCGTCCGCCATCATGGTGGTGGCCCGACCCTGAAAAAGAGTATCCATGGCCCTTAACCGCCTGGGGTCGATATCGAGGATAGTCACGGAAGCACCCATACCAAGGGCAATACGTGCCGCGTTCGATCCGACACTGCCCGCGCCGAGGACGACAACCTGGGCAGGTGGGACGCCAGGAACTCCCCCAAGGAGCACTCCTCTGCCGCCAAAGGTCTCTTCGAGATACTTGGCCCCCTCCTGGGGAGCCATCCTTCCGGCAATCTCGCTCATGGGGGAAAGAAGGGGAAGGAATCCCTCATCCGTCTCGACAGTCTCGTACGCTATTGCGATGACTTTTTGTTTAAGCAGACTGAGAGTAAGAGTCTCGGATGCGGCGAGGTGGAGATAGGTAAAGAGGATCTGTCCCTGCCTTAACATCTCACACTCGGTCGGCAAGGGCTCCTTGACCTTCAGAATTAAGTCGCTATCCCCGTAGACCCCGTGAGCGTCCGGTGCGATCTGCGCGCCTGCCCGTTCATACGCTATATCGTCGAAGCCGCTCCCTGTGCCTGCGCTCTTCTGTACGACAACCTTATGTCCCCGTGCCACTATGGTTTGGACCCCTCCCGGGACAATCGCCACGCGGTTCTCTTCATTCTTGATTTCCCGTGGAATTCCAATTACCATTCTCCCTCCCCATGAGCTCCGTTATCGTTCTCTTTCACTGTCATTATTATAAATGGGATAGCGGCCCTTGTCAGAGGAATGGTAGACCGTCGAGGGGCAGAGACAACGGCGGACAGCATTGGGGCCAAGTGATCCGAGTAGCGCCGCAAAACGGAACCTTCTGCCGTATAACCTATAAGGGGAAATGCCTTCGAAAAAAAGAAGGGGAAATCACTATGTCCGCTCCTGCACAGTCGGTTCCCGCTTCTGTTGAAGAAGGAGTGTCATGAGCTTCGAACGACTCGAAGTATTGTACTTCTTGAATATTCTGTTAAGATGGGCTTTTACCGTATGCTCGCTCAGGGAGAGGGAAGCAGCTATCTCCTTGTTGGTATATCCTCGGCACACGTAATCGATGATCTCTTTTTCCCTTTCCGTGATCCCATCGCCCTTCGGCGACGGTTGGGCCGATGTTCCCTGGTGGAGAAATGCCTTAAGCATACTGTTGTCCACCCATATCTGCCCTTCGTTTACCACCTCGAGGGCCTTTTTGAATAGGCTCAGCTCGGTGCTCACCGAAAGAACCCCATGAGTGGGGAAGGAGAGGAGAGCGGTAACGATCTTTTCCTTCTCCACCCCGGTGTCCATAAGAAGCACCTTAGCAAGAGGATAGGATGCGAAAAGATCCCTATTAATGGTATTGATGTCGACCAGGATCACATTGGGATGAAACCCATCCGGAAGCGACTCATGCTGCATCGCCGTGACTCCCTGATAACCGTTACTCAGCAAAAGACTATTGATCCCCTCCGACACGAGACAACTGCACAAATTCACAAGCACATTCATGACTCCACCTCAACTCAAGGGATGAGATATACGTATAAACTATAGTTGTGCCTCCCTATACTTTGCTACTAAGCCACCTCGCTCAGTTTATAGGGCACATTAAATGTTAGACTTTTATATAAGGAAGTGCAACAAAAAAGGTACGTGGAAAGGCACCTAGGGTTAACAAAATGGGTTACTGCTTCACGATCAAGTCGGTCATCATTACTGAACGACGCTTATTGTCCCAGAATACTTCTATATCGATCTGGCGCACGTTCTGGATGGGGGTCTCGCTCACAACCACATTGTAAGAGGAATTAGGCGGGTCTTTCCCCTCGAGGAGGCCTTCAGTCTTTCCGATTTCAGGAAAACCTTTGCTCTCAACCTCCTTGAGCTTCTCGTCGGCAGCGATGGTTGCATTCGTAATGTTCCTCGCAACCTCTTCAAGGTCCATCGAACTTACGACTAACGTGATAAAGGAGACGAGGGCGAGAGAGGCGACAGCCATCGCCACCATTACCTCAAGAAGGGTTGTTCCTGTCTCTGATCGGCATTTCCTGGGCGTAGCCATTTTCCCCCGTAACCTCTGCTGTCAGAGGGTTTACAAGCATCGAATAAAGATCGGCCTCATTCGGTCCCTCCAGATGGAGTATCACGCGATCCACCGTGCCATCGGCGCGCAAGGTCATGTAACATTTGCCTGTCGGACAAGGCTGACCATTCACCACGAGGTCTTTGATGTGATAGTCTTCCGACAACTTGATCTCGCCCATCTGGATGAAAGTATTTTTTGCGTCAATCGACCCGATTAGGATCTTCTCATTGTCCAGGTCGAATTCAATGACCCTATTCTCGTAGTCAGACACCGCCTCCTCCCTGATCGTGGCGATGTTAAGGGAAAACCTCGCAAGGAACGCCTCCTTCCCCTTTTTCGCTGGAGCATTCCAATTAACGGAAGCAAACGTGATGAATATCCCCATGAGCAGGATAACAATCAGTAGCTCGACAAGGGTAAAGCCTTCAGTCTTCGGTAATGTCGCTGCTTGAAATGTCCGCATCCTTGCCTGTTCCTCCAGGCTCCCCGTCGGCGCCATAGCTGATTATCTCATAATCTTTGCCATTCTGGGCGGGAGAGACATAGTAGTAAGGATGTCTCCACGGGTCCTGGGGGACAGAACTACCCTCCAGATATCCCCCGTCTCTCCACTTCGCCGGCACGGGGGCGATGGAGGGTTTCTTCACGAGGGCGTCAAGGCCCTGCTCAGTGGTCGGATAATTCCCGCAGTCGAGCTTGTAGAGCTTGAGAGCGCTTTCGATGTTCTTGATGTCCATCTTGGCCTTGACCCGGCGCGCCTCCTCCGGCCGATCCATGATCCTCGGGATGAGCAGCGTGGCAAGAATGCCCATAATGACTATGACGATCATCAGTTCGATGAGTGTAAAGCCCCGCTGACCCAGGCATCTTTCTCTTTGCATCATCGCATCCCCCTGTCTCATCATTTTATCAGTACTTTGTTCATATCGAAAAGCGGCAGCATTATCGAAACAAGAATAAATGCCACGATCGCTCCAAGAACGACGATGATCAAGGGCTCAACCATCGACGTGAAAGCGGCTATCTTCTGGTTTGCATTTGTTTCGTAGTATTCGGAGACGCTCGTGAGCATCTCTTCGAGGTTGCCGCTCGACTCACCTACCGATACCATGTCAGCCACATACGGCGGGAAGACATTGGTCTCTCTAAGGGCGATAGAAAGGTCTGCACCCCTTTCAACCATCCTTGACATCTCGACGACGGCTTCCGATACCACCGTATTCTTCATGGTGGAGCTTACCACGACGAGTGACTGGAGCATATGAACACCGCTCTTCAGAAGGGTGCCCATGATCTTCGCAAATCGACTGACCATTATCATTAAGTAAAGATTCCCGACCACCGGGGACTGAAGCACGAAGCGATCCCAGAATTGTCTTCCTTTGGGATTTTTCTTGACCCATCGGGAGAAAACGAAGACGGCGAGTCCTATGGAGATCGCGAAGATCGCGAGATAGTTGTTGATAAAAGCCGTGATCGACATCAGAATTTGTGTTGGCAGAGGCAGAGCCTGGTTCATATGGTCAAAGATGTGCGTAACCATTGGGACCACGTAGGCCATGAGAAAAAGGAGGACAAGGCTTCCAACGATCGTCATGAGGATCGGGTAGACGAGAGCCGCCTTCATCTTACCTCGCACGTTGGCCCGGCTTTCGAGAAGATTCGCCTGGTACTGGAGGATGGAATCGAGGGCGCCCGTCTTTTCGCCAGCCGAAACCGAATAGACAAAGAGATTGTCGAAGATTTCGGGATAGGCTTTGAGGGCGTCCGAGAAAGAAGCTCCCCCCTTTACCTCGTCACAAAGATGACCTACAATCTGCTTCTCTCTTTCCCCCTCGAGCTGGTTGGCGATGATCGTCAGAGCCTGGAAAAGCGGCACGCCGCCCTTAAGGAGAGAGGCAAGTTGCCGGGCGAGCTGTACGGGCAGTTTCTGTTTTATTCCAAAAGAAAAAAGCATACCCCGACCACTCTTGCCCTGGTCTACCGTCTCCTTGAGGGAAACAAGGTATAGGCCCTTATCTTTGATCTCGTTTCTCGCGCTCGGCTCTCCATCCGCCTCTATGAGACCGTTTCGGGGCTTGCCCGCGCTGTCGATTGCGTAGTATTTGAAATTCATCTATTCCTTCTTAATTCCGGAAGGACGCTTGCGAAAGGGCGATAGTGGTCCTCACCGCTATTCGATAGTTACGCGCACAATCTCGGCCAGCGAAGTGTCGCCGGCGAGGGCCCTGTCAATTCCGTCTTGCCGCAACGTCACCATTCCGTCCTTCATGGCTTCCGCCTTTATCTCCTCCGATGAGGCCCTGGCCTGAACCATTTGGCGTATCTTGCTCGTCAGGGTCAGAAGCTCGAAAATCCCTATCCTTCCAAGATAGCCGGTATTGAGGCATTCAGGGCAACCTCTGCCTTTGTAAACAACGTTCCTTGCCCCTTTTCCGTGCTCCTCGATCAGACTTCTCTCGAAGGTTGTCGGTTCGTACACCTCCTTACAGAAGGGACATATTCTCCTTACCAGTCTCTGAGCGAGGATCGCGGTGATCGAGGAAGTCAGAAGATAGGGCTCTATTCCCATATCGATTAGTCTCGTAAGAGCGCTCGCCGAGTCGTTCGTATGGAGGGTCGAAAAAACGAGATGGCCTGTGAGAGCGGCTTGAATCGCGATTCTTGCCGTTTCTTCGTCGCGTATCTCACCCACCATGATCACGTCGGGGTCCTGACGCAGGAAAGACCTGAGAGTCTTGGCAAAATCGAGCTGGATTTTGGGATTGACCTGTATCTGTCCGATGCCGTCGAGGATGTACTCGACCGGATCCTCAACAGTCAGAATGTTCTTCTCCGGCGTATTGATATACTGCAAGACTCCATAAAGAGTCGTGGTCTTCCCGCTACCTGTGGGTCCCGTCACGAGAAAGACACCTTGCGGCCTTGTTATGAGAGAGATGATCGTCTTTTCAAGATCGGGGTTCATTCCGATAGAATTGAGACCGATCAAGGCACCTCCCCGATCCAGGAGCCTCATGACAACCTGCTCTCCGAAGGCTGAGGGTATGATGGAAACCCTCACGTCTATCTCCTTCTCGTTCACTCGCACTTTAATCCTGCCGTCCTGAGGCAGCCTCTTCTCCGCGACATCGAGTCCGGCCATAACCTTGATCCTGGACACAATCGCATTCTGAGCCCTTTTTGGTGGGGTGTAAGTGTCGTAGAGAAGGCCATCTATTCTGTATCTGACGCGAAGGTCTCTCTCCAGAGGCTGGATATGGATATCGCTCGCCCGGTCCTTTGCCGCAATCGAAAATAGAAGATTGACCAGCTTTATTATGGGCGGCTCGTTCGCCGCGTCATCCAGAAGGTCGTGTCCGCTCGGAATCTCCTGAGCAATCTCGGTGAGAGCGCTCTCGCCCAAGTCCTCCACGACGCCGATCACGACTTCCCTGCCCTGTTCTTCCTTGAAAGTATTCAGGTACTCGAGGAACTCCTTCCTAGGCACGTACCTCTTCTCGACCGGCATACTCGAAAAAACACTGAGAATATCGCACGACGTATCCTTCTCACCCTCGCAGACCGCCACCACAAGGGCAGGGGGGTCGTTCCGTAAACCGAGGGGCACAAGGCTGTTCTTTTGAAAAAAAGAGTGGTGGATCCTGGCAATACGGTTGGGAACCGGAGCCAGGTCATCTTCGAAAGTCGATAAAGAATCCATTACTTTTTCCCTTGAGGCGCCAGAAGTTTCTCCTGAGTCGCTTTGAGCTGGTCGCTCACCTTCTGCAGGGTCTCTGCATCATAAACGATCCTGGGCGTAATGAAAACCAGCAGATTCGTGCGGGTATCACTCTTGTTGGAATAGCCGAAAAGTGGTCCTATGACGGGGAGAGATCGGAGAAGGGGGATGCCCGATCCGGAGTCCTGCTTGTTGTCCTGTATGATGCCGCTGATGACGATTGTCTGGGAGTCCCTCACGCCGACAGTCGTCTTGGTGGACCTCTTGTTGGTAGTCGGCGCGGTCTGCGTCGTCGACCCTACGGTTGCCGCCGTCGTCACGACCGTGGTTACTTCCGTGAATATGTTGAGGTAGACGAGTCCGTCCTTGTTGATGTATGGCTTCACCTTGAGGTGGACTCCCACGTCCCGGTAGTCGAAGTTGGTAATAGGATTGCCCGCCGAGTCGAGGCGGACGCTCGTCGTGTAAGGAATATTGGAACCGACTATGACCTCGGCCTCTTCATTGTTTAGTGTAAGGAGCTGCGGCGTGGAGAGCACGTTCGCCTTATTGTCGGTGGCAAGGGCTTGAATGAAGGACTGGACGGTCGGGAAGGTAACGCCGTCGAACGTTATCGACTGGCCGAGCACACCGATGTTGAGTCCGGACTTGAGCGCACCGAGGGCGCTTGCAGCGGTACCGCTCGACGTCGTCGCAGAGGCAAGACCGGAGGCGAGGGGAACCAAAGCGGCCCCTGAGGTCGGATCGGTCCCTATGAGGTTTCCGCCGATGATCCGGGTTCCGTTCGAGGTGCCTCCTGTGAGCCATTCCACACCGAGTGTCTGGCTGGTGCTGAGGGACAGCTCGACAATGGCCGCCTCGACGAGTACCTGGGGCCTGTACGTATCGATCTCCTCCACGATGCGCCGGATCTCTTTCATGTCTTCCGGGGGCGCACTGATGAGAAGCGAATTGGTCGCAGGATAAGATGTGATGAAAACCTTTTCCTTGGGTGTCTGCGCCGTCTTGCCCTCAGCTAAAAGGGCTTGTAAAGCTTTGCCGAGGTCGGCCGCACTGGTGTTTTGCACGTTATAGACCTCGATACCGGATAGTTGTCTCGAAACGGGCAGGTCGACCTCGCCTATCAAGGTCTTGAGCCGCTGTAAATTGGAGGCGGTATCGATCATCAGCAAGGAGTTTGCGGACGGCACACTCACCAGGTAGGCATCGCGTGACATAAGCGGCCTCAGGATACCGACCATAGTGTTGGAGTCGAGGTATGCCAATGGGTAAACAAGGGTGGTGATCCTCTCTTCCGGCGACGAACCCATGAATTTGGCCCTGTCGAGGGTTTCCACGGCCATACCTTTCGCATCGGCCGCCCTTACTATCTTCATTGCCTCCGGGGTTGCAACGATGCTAAAACCAAAGTAGTTGAGCACGCTCTCGAAGACCCTGAAGACTTCTTCTTTTGTAAGACTTCTCGGCGACAGTACCGTTACCCTCCCTTTGACTACCGCCTCGTCGTATATAAAGTTCGTCCCCATAATGTTGCTCACGAACCTGATGAGATCGCGCAGTTCTATGTTATCGAACTGCATCTGGACTAAACCTCCCGCGGAGGAAATAGCCCTTGACGGGGCGGCAACGGGCGATTGTAAGGGGGGTGGTGGAGGGGCGGTCATTTGCGGTGGCTGCCCGGGCTGTTGCGGAGCCGGAGAGCTCGGGTTCACGACGGGCGGCGGCCCAGCCTCTTGGGCGACTTGAACGAGACCTTCCTTGGATACATTAAAGACGACAGGATCATCTGTCCTGGCCAAAACCGCAGGTGCATGGACAGAAACAATCACGAAAGCACATAAAGATATCAGTACTATCGGTTTTTTGCGCCGCAACGGCCCCTCCCGTTTACCTGATTTCATAACGGAGGGTCACCGGCTGCCCTCCCCGCATAACTTTCACTTCGAAGCTGGTTTCGTTCTTGAGCGCCTCGAACACTTTGGTCATGTCTTCCGATGAGTCGAGTTTGTGACCGTTTATCTCTTGCAGGGTATCGTTGGGTGAAATGCCTATCTGTTGTGCTATGCTTCCCCGATCGACGGCCACCACATTCAGGCCTTCACTGGATGCCTTCACCGCAATAGAAGACATAACGATACTATTATCTGTCTTAAATTTTTCCGCCAGAGATTTCGGAATGAGGGTGACAGAGCCCTCCTTTCTTATCTCTTTTATCTCTTTCCCGAGGCTTGCCACCCTTTGCGGTTGTTTGACGGGAGCAGTTGCCAAGGGCATCCCGGCAGTGCGTTCGTAAACCGGAGTGAAAAGTTTCAGGATAGCTCCAAATTCTCCCTTTTCGAGCTTTACGGAATCTCTCCTTATTTCCGTAACTGTGAGACCTTTGTCGATGACATCTCCTTTTTCATAAGGCCATACCCCCTTCTGACCTCCTAGATCGATGACTGCATAGGTGTCCTTCTTTCTTTCACTCATCATCACCCCTTTCAAGGACATCGCCTTTACCAGAGCCGTGAGTGTCTCCTCCTCGATCTCTTTCTCCGTCTTCGGTTTTGGGATCTCAACCTGAAGCTTGGCCCTGAAGAGGTTCCTGTCCATGAGGGACTTATAATCGCGTTCCTCAACGGGAGACGGCTTTGTTCCGGATATCTGGCCGACCCGCATCTCAGAGGGCGGAGGCGCATCGGGTACCCTGAGAAAAGAAGCATTGATTGCGAACAGGGTAACTATGCCGACGACCACCCCCGAAAGGGTGGAAATGCCAAAGGGTAATAGCAGTTGTTTCTTATCTGTCGCCATATCAGCCCAAGAGCATGATTATTACGCCGTTCTCCGTTGCTTTTCGATCGTGCTATGCATCGAAGGGCCGTCCACTCTAAAGACCACCACGGTCGTCCGGTCTCCAGTACTTTCACGGAGCCTATAGTACATCACTGTTTCACCGTTGTCAAACAACAAAGCATAAGAATATTAGTACCTTAACGTATTCTTAACGTTTCTCCTGCCGGCTGAATACCACTGGAGAAAGCCACAGTCGGAGAAAACTGGGTTCCGCCTATGGTAATAGTCCCTTTGCCCTTAATAGGGAAAGTGGCCGAAAGCACCTCATAAGAAGCCTTTATGTCGACAACCTCACCTGCATCAGTCGTCTCAACGGTTCCATTGCCTTTGACCGATATGTCATTGCTCGTAACCGCCACATTGGTGATATCGATCCTTGACCCGTCAATCTTTCCCTCAAGTATGATGCGTTTATAAGGTATGAAGAGGCGAGGCATATTCTTGGGCTGCAGGTCTTTCACTTCCCCCCCCTTAAGTTCGAACCGAAAAGAGCCGGTTTGTTTGTCCGGTCTCGTAAGAGGCGTCTCTTTCCGCACTATTCCGTCGAGAGAACCGCTTATGCCCTTAAACCAGGGAAACAGGCCCTCAGGACATTTTTCGAGATTCACATGCTCCAGCCGCAGGACTATGTTGGGGTTTGCCGGCCCCGTGAAGGGTATTCCATCGATGCCGCATCTCAGTAAGCCATCGTAGACGCTGGCCGTCGATCTAATGGCGAGCTTTCCCGTGAACAAAGACAATGGATTCCATGAAATATCGACGTTGGTAAACTCAAGAGGCGGGGTTTGCCCCGAAGTCGAAACAGGCCGAAGTAGAAGCCGCGATGCATGAACGCCCGCGGCCTTTACGCTTACGCCTTCCATAGACACGGCCGTCCTGCCGTTGCTCATGACATTCTGCAGGGCTATCTTAAACGCTTTTTGATAGGGGAAGAAGAGGTAAATTACAAGTGCCCCGATGAAGGCCCCCCACACAACGGCTCCCGAAACAAGAAGGACCTTTTTTCGTTTATCCATGCGTACGCCCTTCCTCGAGGGTGGCTTGCATATCGAGGACCATGGGATTCGACGCAGGCAGGGAAAGATTCAATTTTTCTATGCGCAAACCCGCGTTCTCCACTGCCTTCGTGAAGGCGACAACTTCACCGACTGCAGCTCCTGTCACCTTAACCTCCACCGCCGTCTGTGCGCTCCCATTCTCTTTATCGGTCGAAGGCTGCAAAGAAGTAAGGGTTCCACCAACAAAACTCTTGGTCACTATATCCTCAACTAACGCAAGGGATAAGCCTTTATTGTCGGGCTTCCCCAGGGTATTTCTCTCAGGCTCGTGTTTCTTGGTCTCATACACGTCTCGAAGCTGAAGCACCTCGGCCAGGTCCTTCTGCTTCGCTCCTATCCGTCTTTCGAGAAGGGTTGTATCCTCCATCGTAAAATAGGCGGAAACGGTCGTCACAAGGAAAATGCCGAAAAAAACCAGCACGTACATCGTCTCGGGTATAGTTCGCAGACTGTCGAATGTCTTCATAATCTTCCTTTCAACTTGAACTTCACCTGCTTATTGGCGGCCAGTTCAAGGTTTTGCACCTCCACTTGTGAAATTCCCGGGACATGCCCAATGCTGTCTCTGATCCTTTCGATAGCAGCAAAGGAGACGGTCGTTCCCGAGATGCTGAATTCCTTTTCGTCCGAGGTGAATTCATTCAGCTTCACATCAATGTCGGGCGGTATGCTCTTGCTGATTTCATCAAGGACGGTAAGGGGTGTTGTGGCGCCGGTTGTCGTATCCGGCTTTTGTTCCAGAGCGTGGATCTTGTCCCTGAACGTCCTGATCGGGTCCTGTACCGGGGGTGATTTAGGGAAGGAAAGTCTGTAAACCCGACTGGGTTCCGTGGTGAGAAAACGGTACGTTCGCTGTTTCAAATAGTAATCGGTGTATGCCAGACCGTACATCAAAAGACCAAACGCCGCCAATCCCGCGGACAAATAGAAGCCCGTCTTCGTGGACAAGAAAGCGTACTTTCCTTTTTGCCTCGTAAAGTCTAAATGCCCTTTCGGTTTCAGTGACAGAAGCGCGACGCCGACGGCGTCCCATAGCCAATCGGGACCGTCCCCGCTCACGAGACTCTCCTTCAAAAGTGGGGTCTCGATGCTCAACTGAAAGGTAGTCTCGAGATATTCCTTTACCTTTGCCCCCTCACTGCTGTCGGCCACCAATATGTAGGAGCGGGGCGAGAAATCCGGGTCGGCGGCCATTTCCTCAAAGGCGTCGTGAAGTGAGTTCGACAGAGGCGAGTAAAAGAACTGCCGAAGCTGGTAGAGGGTATTATCCTTATAGGCCATCACCACGATCGCATCCCCGTTCATATGAAGGAAGACGAAATCCTTGTCGCGCACCCTGTCGAACCATTTCAGGGCGTAAAGGGCGGCTAAACCTTGAATCGTGGTGATCCGAACGCGCTTGTTCGAAGCGTGCTCGTTCGAGAAGGACCTGGCCATCGCCCCTGCAAGTACTCTTCCTTTTCCCACTTCGACAAAATCAACCACCATATCGTCCACAGTCACCGGCATTCTCTCTTCAAGTTCATTCGTGATGACCAGGCTTATCTTGCGTTTATCGGAAAAGGGAAAAGTGAGATTGAACAGGTACGCCGCGCTGTTTTCCAAGCCGATGCCATAACCGCTCTCTTCAAATCGCTTTTCCAGCTCAGGAAGGCTCTTGTCCGCATACAGCGTTAATCCCGTTATCTCCCTTTTTTGCCGTAAATTAAAGGTGACACCACACCACCCTTCTCTCCATTGGATAATGGCCGCTGCTGTGCGCCTCAAAACTCCCTCCATGAAATGATCGTAACAGTTGAACCGTCCCTCTTAAGGAGGGCTTCCACGTTCTTCACGACCTTGCCTATAGTATACCTGCTGCTCACGGTAAAGTAAGAAGAATTTACTTTCAAGATGGACTTTGCGTTCGCAAGCTGAGTCGTAGTTATTTTCACGGCTCCGTTGATGTCGTCGATAGTCTTGATGTCATGTTGATCACGGTACTGAACGAGGTTTTCTATGTCGCTTTCGCTAAAGGGCTGAGCAAGCTGTCCTGTCTGAGTACCGAGAACGGCCTTCAGGACCTCGAGGGGCGCGGTGTTGACGTTTATCCCACCCGTGGTAGGAGCAACCGTAACGAAGTCCTTCAGCTTCTTATCAACGACCAATCCCCTGTCAAAACCCTTTACCAAAAGCAGCTCATCCGGGGAGTCCAGGAGGCCATTCTTGCAGTGGTAGCCCAATCCTTTGTAATAGCTCTCCTCGGCCCCCTCGCTGCCGGTGACAACGTCATCTGCGTCGATCCAGTCGATCAGGGCGTCGGTAATCTCCGGCCTCCCACCGAGACTTGAGATCAGGCTCTTCAACTGCGTCACGAGGTCCTGGTTGATTGTGGAGGCCGTCGTTGTCGGTGCGGCTACGTTCGTTGCCGCCGCAGACTGCGCGGGGGTTGGAGCGGCAGGGGCGGTTCCTGTTTTTTGGGCCTGGGTCTGGGTAGCAGTCACCACGATATTGTTGATCGGCAGCTTGCCATCCTCATCGACTATGCTGACGTTCAACATACCACCCTCGGTGAGGGAGAGAGATGGAAAGCTCGTCGCCCAGTTATCCCTGCGGGAGTCATAGGTGGGGTCGTCTTGCTTCAAAACGCCTATTGCTCCCTGGACGCCGGCCCTGGCCAGACGGAGAGCCTGGACCGAATCTCTGAAATTTTCGGCCTGGGTGAGGTTGAGCTGCACCCTGGAGCTAAAGGTAAGAACAAGGGGAAAAAGTAGCGCAATAACGAGAAGGACCGTAATGAGGATAAACCCCTTCTCATTGGATTGTGCTTTGTATGCTCTCTTCCGCCACGAATTTCTTATCATTTCCCTTTGTGTCCGAAATATCGAAAGTCACTCTAAACTGCTGTGGAAAGGTGCCGGCCGTGTCGGAATCCCAGGCCTGGGTCCAATTAGTGCCGTCGTAGAATTCCAGATGAAACCCCTTAACTATCCTCGATAATTCGAAAACCGTCGCCGTTTGGTCAAGGGGGTTGACGGGATCGAGGGGATCGCTCAGATCCTTCGACTCCCTTCTGACGAAAATTTTGTCGCCCTTGTTGTCAACAACAAGTTCGTATCCAACCCTCCTCAGTTTGAGTGGGTCCGAATAGAACCCGGCTGTCGTGACAAACTCTATTTGGCCCAAGGACCAGCCTTCGACGGCTTCGTTTTTCGCCTTGAGGGAAAATCGGTTAGGAGTTATACATCGAATATCCCTTTTTATCAATTCCGACAGCATCCGGCCTGTCTCCATAGCCTCCTGGTTCTCCTTCGCAGCATCGATGGACCTGTTAATGTTGAAGTACGTCCAGTAGACCACTGTCAAAAGCACGGCAGATAAAGCTATAGCGAGGACAACTTCGATCAGGGTGAAGCCTCTGCCGAACCCCGCATCTTCTTGAGCAGGATCTGTCCATTTTCTCATAACCGGAACCCGTTAACGTTCAAATGCCCTTTCAATTGTGACACGGTCTCCGACATTTATGTTGTACTTGGCAACAAACCCCTGGTTCACTTCGATGGCATATCGGGCAGGGCTCTGCGAAGTATAGGTAGGACACAGGTTTGCATTCTTCTCGTGACAGGGCGACATTTTTATTACGTCAACGACTTTAAGTGCGTCATCGAGAAAAATCACTGTGAGGGGAATCCGCGTGTTATACATCCAGAAGGTTTGAAAAGCGGTTTCATCGAAGTAGAATATCATCCCATCTTTCTCTCCCAGAGAGGTACGGAACATCAGACCTTGCGACCTTTTTTCGGGAGAATCCGCCCTTTCTGCCAAGACCGTTACTTCGGCAGGCTTGAAGGTAATACGCTCCCGCACGGCCTTTCTTGTTCCCGGCGCCGCTGTGAGAGGAAAAAAAAGCAGAAGAAGGGTGACGGAAGCACACGCACCGGCTGTCGTCACACGACGGGCAAAGGTCATGAGACTTCTCCTGTATATTCGTCCGTTAA
>CAVVPU010000060.1:0-15890 GCA_963750015.1 uncultured delta proteobacterium
GCCAAAGTCTGGCGATTCTCTTTTCCTGAAATCAGGTACACCGAACTGGCTTCTCAAACCATCCTCCCAGCCCGGGAGGAGACCCGGATACATGATTACCCCTGTTCCATATTCGTCAAAGCACTCACGGCAAAATTCGACAAAACGAATGATAGGGCCGATGTGGTCCGACAGGAGGCCGAAGGAAATGCTTTTATCGAATTGGGTCTCAAGAGATCTGACTTTAACATCGTGAGCCCCGTCGATATCAAAGTGACCCTGGACGATGCCGTCGTTCTTCAGGGGGGCACTTCCACGTTGACCGTCCCCGTATCGCCCGGCGTCCACAAGCTGGTCGCCTCGTTTCGGAGGGGATATTACTTCGATGAGTCCCTTGTCTATACCTCCCAAAGAGAAGTGTCAAAGGAGATAGGCCTCGATCTTCACAAAATAGGGAACTTATCTATCAGCATTGAACTCGATCCTCGCTTTGAGAGTAATGCCATAGGGCTGAAAGTCGTGGAGCACGGCGGCAAGGAGAAGCAGACGATCGAGCCCATACCCAGGGTCGAATGGAATAAAACAATAGAAGTTTTTAGAGATTGACCTTCAGAAGGCGAGACTCCCGACTCCTATGCTGATCGAAAGATTATCCAAGTTCCTCGCTCATTGCGGCGTTGCTTCGCGCAGGAAGGCCGACGTCATCATACAGTCGGGTAGGGTCAAGGTGAACGGCTCGGTCGTCCTTGACCCATTCCACAGGGTGAGTCCGGGGGTAGACACGATAACCCTCGACGGTGAACGCCTGAGCGAGGTGAGGAAACAGCATTACATAGCCCTCTACAAACCTGCGGGATACCTCTCTGACCTGTCCGATCCCCGGGGCCGGCCCCTCGCACGGGAGCTTATTAACATAGACGCCTCTCTGTTCCCGGTCGGCCGCCTCGACTACAACTCGGAAGGACTCATGATCTTTACGAATGACGGGGAATTTGCCAACGGGCTGATGCACCCGCGGTACGGCGTCGAAAAGGAGTACCTGGTAAAGCTCTCTGGAAGGCTGACGACGGAGGAGCAGGCCCGCCTCGTCTCAGGTATCCGGGTGGAGGGGCACATGCTGAGGCTCAAATCGATCAAAACCATCGAGGAGACCCCCCACAACGCGTGGTATAGCGTGATACTCATCGAAGGAAGAAACAGGATGATAAGAAGAATGGCCGAGGCTATCTCACATCCGGTACTCAAGCTCAAACGGATCAGGATCGACGGCATAACCCTTGGAAGGCTCAAACCCGGGGAATATAGACTCATCGACCCCCGACACGTAGACACTCGTCAGAGCTCTCTTTAGAAACGGTCCTTGAAACGAAATCTCCAGCAGAGTCAAGGCTTCCAGCCGCCGGATATTTTGATTGACAGTTCAGGAGGCTTTTATATAACATATAGCGCTCCCATGGAAAACATGAGTTACACAAAGTGGGCCGATATTTTCAAGACCATCGGCCATCCGATACGCATCAGAATCATAGAGACGCTCCTCGAAGACGACAAGTGCGTGAGCAGCATCTGGGGTTCTCTGGACCTTCCGCAGGCCACGGTATCCCAACACTTATCGCTTCTGAGGACTAAGGGCATCGTCCGCCACGAGCGCTGCGGGTCGCGGGTGAAGTACTCAGTAACGGATAGGAAGATCGAAGAGATCATCAACCTGATAAAGACTCGCGAGTTAACATAATATCTCTTATCAGAACTTCTCGGATGGCGATGACACTTATGCAGGATCAGGGACAGGGAATCAATAGCGCAGACATCAGCAAGCTTTATAAGCAGGTCGAGGGTAAACTCGAGAGCATAGTCGAGAAGCTGCTTATATCGAAGATGAACGATAACGACAATATACTTCAGAGCGTGCAGACCATGATGGAGAAGATCTTCATCGCCTCCGCGATGAAGATCTCCGCCAACAATGTGTCTCAAGCCTCGAAGCTGTTAGGGATAAACCGAAATACCTTGAGCAAGAAGCTCAAGGAGATAGAGCAGCGCAGTCAAAAATAGGTCCTAACCCACGTAGCGGACGATCAGGTCACCGACCTCTCTCGTACCCATGCCCATTTTTCCGGCGTCTACCGATTTGATGTCGCTCTTCAGGGCCTTCTGCACTGCGGCCTCGATGGAGGCGGCTGCTTCCGGCTGATCGAGGAACTCAAGCATCATTCCACCGGCGAGAATGGCGGCAAGAGGATTGATCACGTTCTTTCCCGTGTACTTGGGCGCAGACCCTCCTATGGGCTCGAACATGGAGACCCCCTGAGGATTGATATTGCCGCCACAGGCGATGCCCAAGCCTCCCTGGATCATGGCACCGAGGTCGGTTATGATATCCCCGAAGAGGTTGTCGGTGACTATCACGTCGAACCACTCGGGGTTCTTCACCATCCACATGGTAGTTGCGTCCACGTGGGCATAGTCCGGTTTGATCGTCGGATATTCCTTGGCGACCTCGTAAAAGGCCCTTTCCCATAGATTGGAAGCGAAGGTGAGAACGTTCGTCTTGGCGCACAGGGTCAGCTTATTTCCCTTGTTCCTCTTCTTCGCATAGTCAAAAGCGAACCTGATGCACCTTTCAACACCCTTCCTGGTATTGATCGATTCCTGAACTGCCACCTCGTCAGGGGTGCCCTTCTTAAAGAATCCACCCGATCCTGTATACGCCCCTTCCGTGTTTTCCCGCACCACGACGAAGTCGATGTCCTGGGGGCCCTTGTTTTTCAAGGGGGTATCAACCCCTTCATAGAGTTTTACCGGCCTCAGGTTGATATACTGGTCGAGCTCGAAACGCGTCCTTAAGAGAATCCCTTTCTCGAGGATTCCCGGCGTAACGTCCGGATGGCCTATGGCCCCCAGAAAGATCGCGTCCTGGCCTCGAAGCTCGGAGATCACGCTGTCAGAAATGGTCTCACCGGTTCTGAGATAGCGCTCGCCGCCGAGATCATAGGTGGTGTAATTCAAGCGGAAACCGTACTTCTTCGAGACGACGTCCAGTACTTTGACTCCCTCGGCAACCACCTCGGGACCGGTGCCGTCTCCCGGAATTTTTCCTATGTTGTACTCCTTTGTCATAGCTCACTCCTCTCAATTAAGATTTCCTGAAGGCTTAGGGCCCTTCTCTCGGACCCGTAATGCCTTTCTTCCAATATCGGTACGAAAATACATCCCTTCAAAAGAGACGCGGGATACTGCCTCATACGCCTTCTCGATAGCCGCAGCAGTGGTTTCTCCAAGCACCGTAACCCCGAGTACCCGTCCTCCGGCAGAATAGTATTCCTGCCCCGCCTTTGCAGTACCCGCATGAAAAACAAAGGTGTCCTCCAGGTTGTCGAGCGCTTCGAGCCCGGTAATCAACTTCCCTTTCTCCGGTTTTTGAGGATAGCCCCCGGAAGCAATCACCACGCACAGGGCGACTCCCGCCTTCCACTCCAAGGGCGGAAGGCTTGCCAGGTTCCCTTCGGCGCACGCCACGAGGATCGGAAGAAGGTCGCTCTTCATCTTGAAGAGTATGGGCTGGGTCTCGGGGTCCCCGAATCGCGCGTTAAACTCGAGCACGCCGAGTCTCGATCGATCAAGCATGAGGCCGCCATACAAGATCCCCTTGTAATCGATCCCCTCCTTGTGAAGCGCCTCGATGGTTGCCTGCATCACACTGCGGTCGATCTCAGCTTCCATCTCGTCCGTCACGAAGGGCACCGGCGTATAAGCCCCCATACCCCCTGTGTTGGGTCCTTCGTCATTGTCAAGCAACGCCTTGTGATCTTGTGAAGGCAGCATTGCTCTTATGTTCGAACCATCCGCAAAAGCGAGAAAAGAAGCCTCTATGCCGGGAAGGAACCCTTCGACTATCACCCGGTCCCCCGCCTTGCCATGCACCCTTTCTATGAAAAGCTCCCTCAGGGCTGCCTCGCCCTCGCCCTCCCCTTTTACGACATAAGCCCCCTTCCCTGCGCAGATCCCATCGGCTTTCACCACGTAAGGTGGTGAAATGGTCTGCAAATAATCGGATGCCTTCCTATAGTCATCGAATATTCTGAAGGGTGCCGTGGGAATCCCGTATTTATCCATCAACTGTTTTGCAAAGACCTTGCTGGTCTCTATTTGCGCACCAGACCGGCGGGGACCAAAGACCAGGATACCCTCAGCTTCGAAGATATCGGCAACGCCTGCGGCGAGTGCGGCCTCAGGACCGATCACCACGAGATCGATCCGTTCTTTCCTTGCCAAAGAAAGCAAGCCTGCTCCGTCAGTGGGCTCCACGGCAACACATGAGGCGATTCGAGCAATACCCCCATTTCCAGGGGCGCAAAAGAGCGCGCTTATTTTTGGAGACTGGGATAGCTTCCAGACCAATGCGTGTTCCCTTCCGCCGCTGCCTACAACGAGGACTCTCATCCGTGTGCCCCTTTTTTCATTTCAAAACGTAGTGGACCGCGTCCGTATCGAGTGATTTATGATAATTTCAAGGGTCCGATTTGTCAACACAATTCCCGGAATAAGGCGGCAGTAGGGCTTTTTTCGATGGATGGCCCGGAAGTTACCGGCTCTGGCCGGCCTCGGCCGCGAGATAGAACCGGCGGCGCCCCAGGAGTACAGACCTCACCCTCTGCCCTGCTTCCAGTTTCTTCATGCGCATCCGTGCGGTCGATGTCGAAACCCCTGTCGATCCCGCAATATCTCCCAGAGTAAGAGAGCGCCGTCCGAGCATGGCGAGCACGGACTCCTCCCAAATGGGCCCTCGCGGACCGGCTACCTGTTTAATGTTCGTCTCGGCTATCACCTCGCATCTGGGCCCGAGGAGCCGGGATATGGATCGGAGGGCCTCATCGCTCAGGGCCAAGGCAGCCTTTTCTGCCGGAGGCCGGACCACCGTGTTGAGGTGAATCTTTTCTACAGACATGTTAATCAATATTTTATTTATTATTTCAATATCTTCTATAGCATCATTAAAGTGTTTTATCAACATTATCTCGAGCCATGTCCTCCCCTTATACTCTTTGCAGAAAAGCCGCAGTCCCTCGAGGAGAGTATCGAAGGAAAGAGAGTCGTGGGGGCGGTTGACCTGCCTGTATATGGCCTCGTTCGGGGCATCGAGCGAGGGGAGCACGATATCTGCTGCCATAATCTCTTCCCTCACCTCTTGCCGGCAGAGCAAGGAGCCATTCGTAATAACCGCCACGGGAAGGGAAATCTCCTTCTTCAGCCCTTTGATAATCGAGCCTATGTCCTTATTGAGGGTCGGCTCTCCCGACCCGGAAAGACTCACGCAATCGATTCTGCCGCCAGCCTTGACGCGCTCGACTACCTGTTGCACCACAAGATCAGGTTCGTAGAAGCTCCGTCTCTCCACTTCCGTCTTCCTGGTAGCGCCGAGCTGGCAGTAAATGCAATCGAAGGTGCAATATTTGAAAGGTATGAGATCGACACCCAGGGAAAAACCGAGCCTTCTTGATGGAACAGGGCCGAAAACAAGCTTCTTCACGGTCATAATCTAACGTAAATTTCGAGGATATTAAAGGGGAGCTTTGGGAAGAGGAGCCTGAGGCTGCGGAGGCTGCGGAGGCTTGACCGGCGAAACCGGCGGAGTCGCGACCTTTGGAGATTGTTGCACGGGACTCGCGAGACCCGGCTTTGCCGGTGCCGGTGTCTGTGCTTGTGCCTGGGGGACAGGGAGCGCGCCGGGCTGAAGGATGATGATCTCTATTCTCCGGTTCAACGCCCTATTCTGCTCCGTGTCATTCGGCGCAAGAGGATGGTATTCCGCATATCCCGAAGCCTCAATCCTTTCGGGAGGAAAGTTGTACTTCTCGACCAGGTGCCTCACCACTTCTGTAGCCCTTCTCGCCGAAAGCTCCCAGTTGGAATCAAACTCACTCGTCTTGATCGGGACATTGTCCGTGTGGCCTTCAATCCGTATCGGACTGTTGGCGGACACGATTATAGGAGCAATCTTCGAGAGCGCCTCCTTGGCCGTATCTTTCAGACGGGCCCGTCCGGTGTCGAAGAACGCCTTGTCCATAACACGGATCACGATGCCTCTCTCGTCTCTGAAGACCGAAATCTTGTGCTCAGGGTCGGCCGCTTCGGCCATGCCCTGTATCTCCTTTTCTAACCGCTTTTCCACGTCATCGGCCGCGGAAGATGATTGGGGAAGCGTGATGACCGTCTTTGAGCCGGTGGACGCTCCTGTTTTGAGGATGCTCACTCCGCCTGTAAAGATAGCCTTGAGCTGTTCCGATACTTCCTGGTACTTCTGGGCGTCTTGTTTCGAAAAGGTGTACATCATGATGAAGAAAGCCAGAAGGAGCGTGATGAGGTCGGAATAGGTAAGGAGCCAACGCTCGGTGTTTTCGTGATCGTCCTCTTTTTTCTTCTTTCTTATCACTCTTCGCCTGTCCGTTGGTCGGGTAACAAGAATGATAAAAGCTTCATCCTGATTACCCTCGGATTATCACCCATAGCCAGGGAGACGACTCCTTCGCTGATGATCTCCAGATAGACGGCTTCGTCCTCATGTTTAGCCTTCAGTTTGTCTGAAATGGGGAGGTAGACGAGGTTGGCGAGAGATACCCCCCAGAGGGTGGCGATGAAGGCGCTCGCTATGGCAGAGGCCATGTTCGAGCTGCTTTCCATGCTGCCCAAGGCATGAATGAGACCCAGCACGGTCCCGATGATGCCGAGGGTGGGAGAGAAACCTCCGAGCTTCTGAAAGAAGGCAGAGCCCACCTTGTGCCTTTCGTGCATGTAGGCCATCTCTATTTCCAGGATTTCTCTGATCTTCGTCGTCTCGAAGCCATCTATCGCAAGCTGAATAGCCTTTTTCAGGAATGCGTCCTTGATCGTGGTGAGTTCCTTTTCCAGACTCAGTAGACCGTTCTTGCGTGACTTTTGCGAAAGGTTGTAGATAAGGTCGATCAGATGCTGCGTATCGAGCTTTTTCTCGAAAAGTATGATCTTGAAAAGCTTTGGGAGGTTTGCGAGCTGACTCATGGAAGTGGTTACTGTGGCGGCGCCGAGGGTGCCCACGATGACGAGCAGCATGGCCGGCACCTGGATCAAGGCCATAAGATGGCCTCCCTCCATAGTAAAGGAGACGAGCACAGCTCCTATGCCTAGCGCTAATCCAAGGATCGTCGCGATATCCATGGTCCCCTATCCGCCCCTTAAGGCTCCTTGTCCGCTCTCAGGGATTCCCTCTCTTTCGAGAAGGCATAGCCTACAAGAAGGTCCCTGTCCTTTTCATTGATCTCCACAAACCTGATCGCTATTTCCCACGCGTCTCTGTCCTCGAGGTTGCACCTCCGGCAACGGACCACCTCACCGAAGGCTGCAATCCTCGGCTTTGGAAAGAAGGGAAGCACCAGCCGTATTTCTACGAAGGAGCCCTCGTCGAGCTGTGTCTCTGAGGCGAACTTGAGCCCGGAGCCGCTTAAAACTATGTCCACATAGGAGCCATAAAAGGCTTGATCTCTTTTCGAAAGAAGATCGATGATCGTGTTCAGTTTTCTGTCGAGAATCTCGAGATAGGCATAGATGTCGTCCTTCCCGAAGGCGGTATTCGTGGAACGGGTGTCGAGTTGCCGCAAGGGAGGTTCAAAAAGGGAACTCGATCTTTGCAGGTTCTTCTTAAGAGATAGGGTTTCTTCGGAATCGATCTGCCTGAATTCTATGTAGAGACGGTCCCTTACTCTGAAGAATTCCCTTCTTTCATCGGTAGGAGCCGTCATTTATCATCTCCAGAAAGCAGTCGGTCATCACCGGGTCGAATTGCGTACCTCTGCACATCTTTATCTCTTCGAGGGTCTTGTCCTCAGCCATGCCTCTTCGGTAAGGCCTGTCCGTTACCATGGCGTCGTAGGTGTCGCATATGGCGATCAGCCTCGAGCAATAGGGTATGGCTTCGCCGGCCAGCCGGTCGGGATAACCCCCTCCATCGAACCTTTCATGATGATGCCTCGTAATCCTCGCTTCATTGGAGAGAATGTCGAAGCGGTTGATGATCTCTTCTCCGAAGACCGAATGGTTCTTCATGAGGTTATATTCAGGCTCGGAAAGAAGAGACGACTTCAATAATATCGAATCCGGTATGCCGACCTTGCCCACGTCGTGGATCGGGGCTACGACCCTTACCTCGTCCTTCTGATAATCGGTCGCACCCATGCGGTCGGCGAGGGTCAGGCACATATCTGCGACCCGCTTACAGTGACCTTCCGTATACATGTCCCGTCGGTTAATGGCAACGATCAGTGAAGTCAGCGTGTCGAGGACGCCTTCGAAAAGACTTTCGTAAAGCATTCTGTTCTCGATCTGCATCGAGGCCTTGTCAGCGATAAACTTCAAGAAATACATATCATCCTGACTGAAGTGGCTCTTTCGGGGATGGCCGTTGGACTTGCTCGCCATCATGACCGCGCCCACGCACTCCCCTTTTATGACGAGGGATGAGAATGCCTTGTTCTCTCTCACGAAGTGCCTCTTACCCTCTTTCATCTCCTTCATGAGCTCCGGCGTGACCGTGACCCTTCGGTCGGCAGCGGCCCCATCGCCATTTGCCCTGGTCTTATAGAGGATCAGGTCTCCGCTGTCAGCGTCGACGATGTAATAGCCCACCACATCGGCGTTGAGAACTTCATTCACGAGAAGGATCGTTTTGTCGTAGATGTCCTCGAAGAAATTGAAGGAGTTGAACTTGTTCGATATATGGTACATTTTGGTGAGTTGGGCAATCTTGGTTTGCAACTGACGATTGAGCAGCTCTATCTTCCTCTTGTCTTCGAGGTCCGAGAGGATACTGTTCCTCTCCAGAAGAAGCTCTCTCTGCTTTCGAACCCGCATAATCGAGAGCAGCAGCTTGTCGATTGAAAACGGCTTTATGAGGAAATCGCTTGCGCCCTTCTTCATGGCCTCGATGATCATATCGGGATCGTTATATCCCGTGATCATCACCACTCCCAGGGCGGGATCCTGCAATCTTATAGCGTCGAGCAAAGCAATACCATCGATGTCGGGGAGCTTTATATCGAGGATCGCGATCTCAACCGCCTTATCACCAAGGAGCTTCAGGGCATCCTGGCCTCGCGACGCCTTGTACACTTCGCAATTGTAGGGCGTGAGGAAATCCGATACAAGTTCGATGATTTCAGGGCTGTCATCTACGAGAAGAATCTTCGAACCTTCAATCATACAGGTCCTCTTCGGAACAGTCTGCCGTGATTTCTTCTATCCTCTATCACTCGGACTCGCCCTGGACGAAACGGGCCACGTCGTCGTCGTCCAGCCATTTTTTGTAGCGTGAAACCTCAACATAAAAGCTCTTCAACTTGTCGAAGAGCTGCTTGTTGGCCTTCTTCAGCATTACCTTGTCTTTCACGTTCTTGATAACCACCTTCAACTCTTCTATCCTGAAGGGCTTTACTATGTAATCGAAAGCCCCTGCCTTTACCGCCTCGATAGCGGTATCGAGAGAGGCGTAGCCGGTGATGATGATAAACTCTGTCGTGCTTTCGTCTTTCGCCACTTCCTTTATCAACTCTATTCCCGTCATTCCGGGCATGTTCAGATCGGTAATAATAAGGTCAAATGGGCCCGTTCCGTGCTTTTCAAGCGCCTCTTTTCCGTCCCCTGCCCCTTCTGCCACATACCCTTCCTCTCGCAGATATTCTTCAAGGATAGCCCTGATCTCGCGGTTATCGTCGACAATAAGTATCCGGAAGGACTCGCTATTCTTGGTCATGCCTTCTCAGTCTCTCAGTCATCTTCTCTCCAATCCTATCAAAAAGCATCTTCTTCACGCCCTCATCCGATAGGAGAACGTTGTCCTCGACGGTCGGCGAGGAAATCTTGTCCAGGCTCACCGTCTTGCTTTTCATATTCTTCATGTATGTCCTGATGACGCTATTTATCTGATAGTCGGATATCGTCATGGATTTCCCTCTGTCTCTATTTTATCGGTCAGGGGTTCCTAAACTTAAGAATTGGCTTGAGGCCTATGATAAATGGGGGAAAGTCAGGCAACCGACCCGTCGGGGGATCGGAGGAGAAACGGCATGAAACCGGGCGGCCTTTTCTGACTAGGAGAGACGCATCATACTATCCTATCTTGTCGAAAAATACCGGCATCGGAGGAAAAGGGGATCGGGGAGTATACAGGTGCGCAGCCCTTCTCTTCGAGGAAAGGCTCTCCATCTCTCTCAAGACGCGCCCCTTCTCCTTTTCCAGACGGACCAATACATCCTTCTCCAAACGGAGCCAGGCTTTCAAAGGGGCTTCCTCGATTTCGATTGTGTCGAGAACAGACGGGGCGAGGAGCAGGTTTCTTTCCTTGAGGCGCTTCACGAACTTATCCCTTTCCTTCTCCGCAAGTGCCTTTGCGGTGAGGTCGATGATGCGTTCAACAATGCCCTGCTCTCTCATAATTCTTCCCTCATTGGACGGAATATCGGCTATTCTGCGAGAAACTTAAGCGTTCTCCCTATCCGCCGACCTATCGTATTCACCGGGTATCGAGATAGAAAAGCGCTGTTTCGCCTCCCGGTACCTCTCTGGAGTCCCTATGTCGAAAAAACCGCCGTCGCACTCAAAAGCGTAGAAATGGCGATCAACCAGAGCGGGGAAGACATCCCGCTCCAAAGAGCACACAGCGTTGGCGGGGATGGTCGACAGCACCTCCTTATTCATGCAATAAATGCCTGCATTCACAAAAAGTCCCCTACCCGTCTTCTCCTCATACCCTTCAACCCTGCCTGTCTCGCTTACAGCCAGGGTTCCATAATCACCCGTCTCGCCCATCCGTGCGACGACCATTGATACATCCGCCCCCTTGTACCGGTGAAACTCATAGAATTCATGCAGATCGACGAGGCAGAGGGAATCCCCGTTCATGACGATGAAGGGATCGCTTTCGATCAATCCTTCCGCGTTCTTCACTGCCCCTGCCGTTCCAAGGGGCCTGGTTTCCTGCGAGAAGGCAAAGCGGGACGGTTCATTCGCTTTCGAACAGTATTGTTCTATGAAGTCGCCCATGTAGCCGGCGCAAAGCACGAACCGTTTCAGGCCAAACCGGGAGGCATGGTCGATGATTCTGTCCAGAAATGGATGTCCGTCGATCTCGGCGAGGGGCTTCGGCCGGTCGTTCACCTCGGTTTTGAGCCGGGTGCCCTTTCCCCCCACGAGAATGAGGACACTCGTGGACGCAAACTCATGGGAGTCGCGCGCCCTATTCGCCCCACGCCCCTGGTCTCGGGTCATGACAGACTCTTCCGCGTAATAGACGATCTGGCTGCCGAGGGTATCGAAACGGAACGGCACGTGAAGAAGGAAGTCCAAGGATTTCCTCAGACGCTCGCGTTCGTCGGGCCTGACGAAGAATAGGACAAAGCCCCCGCCGCCCGCGCCCAGTATCTTTCCCCCGATAGCCCCGTTCTTGAGGGCCGTCTCATAAATGGTATCGATATAGGGATTGGAAACCTTTTCGGACAACTGTTTTTTCACTCGCCAGCACTCGTTAAGGAGCTTCCCGAAATCATCGAACCCCTTCTCGCCCTTGTCCAAAAGCAGGCAGGCCTCCTCGACCATCTGACGAATGGCCGTAAGCTCACACCCACGCTCCGCCATCTTCGTCATCTTGTCTGCTTCGATTCGGGAAGCGATGCGTGTCACACCGGTAAAGAAAAGCATGAAGTGGTCCTGAAAGCTCTGAAACTCATTCCTGGCCATGACCACCGGCTGCACTTCTATGTTATGCTGGGACTTGAACTCGATCCTGTTGAGCCCTCCGAAGGCGGCCGCCGTCTGATCCTGACAACCCACGTTCTCTTTGATCATCTCTTGCTCGACATGAATAGCTTCCATGGCGAGCCTTTTCTTTGAGACCATCCTCCCGGATAGCGCGTAGAGGGCATGGAGCAAACCGACAGTGAAAGCAGAACTCGAGCCGAGCCCGGACTGTGCCGGCAGGTCTCCGTCGTGCTGTATGCTGACCCCGTCCGTAAAATTCATGAACCTTAAGGTCTCTCTGACAGCGGGATGGATAATCTCGTTTATGTCGTTGGCAATCTCCGTCTTCGAATAGACAATCTTATGCTTGTGATCGAAGAATGGCGGTAGAAGCCTGCAACTTATATAACTGTACTTGTTTATCGTCGTCGAAAGAACAGCCCCGCCATTCTCCTGGTACCAGGCGGGAAAATCCGTGCCCCCTCCGAAAAAAGAAATGCGCGTTGGTGTTCGGCTGATTACCATGGTCTTCCTCTCTTACCGGGAACTCTCCTTAGATGCTGCATATTTCGCTGCCTTGACTATAAGCGTCCACCGCTCCTCGACTGACTATTCTCCTCCACGGCTTGCGTTGGCGCGTTTATCGCCGCCAAGTTGCGTAGCCCCGACCGCCTGCTTTCATAGAGTCGCTGCAGGAAGCTTCTGCTCAGACGGCGGTGGCGAAAAATGAAGCGGGCCTGTTTGTCCGGGATCGAGGGAAGCAGGCTTGCAAGCTGGTAGTAAAAGTCGCTTTCATCGTATTCCAGATAATCACTCACATAAGGATCTATTCTTGACGTCATATTCCGTTCTTTGTACATGGCCTCCAAGTCGGTTTTCGGAAAGACCGTCAGCACGAAGAGATTGACTTCGTAAGGTCGGGGGAGCTCCAACATGAGCTCCATGGTTTGATCCCGGTCCTCGTCAGTTTCAAAATCGTTTTCTATGATGAAGTCGTAAACCGGCTTCACCCCGTAGCGACTCATCACTTCGGCAGCCTTAAAGACGGCACCACGGTCGAAAGACCGATGAAAAATGCTTCTGTGAATCCGCTCGCTACCCGACTGTATTCCTGTCTGAAGCACTGCCAGGCCCGCTTCTTTCAGCGGACCGATGACTTCGTCCTTTATGGTTGCCGGAGTGGCCCGAATCATGAACGGAAGCCCGACCTGTTCCCGGTACTTCCTGCAGAATTCAAAGGTCCACTTCTTATCGGTAAGGAAATGGTCGTCGATGAAGTTGATGAAACCGATCCCGCCCATCATGGAGCGGGCGTGGGAAATTTCGTCTATTACGTGGCTTACCGAGCGGCGGCGGATTTTTCCCGCGCCATTTTGAACCCTATTGAGGAATGAATTGATGCAAAAGGCACATCGGTGCGGGCAGGATCTGGAGGTCATGACCGTGTAATCTTCACCGTGGTGCTTCGAGTACCTGGCGTAATCATCTTTTCCGAAGGAATGAAGCCCTCGACCGTCGAGCACATAGAATTGGTCGAAATCGTAACGGGGAAAAGGAAGCGAGCTCAGATCGTCTTGGAGCGGCGGCGGCGGATTTATTATGGTGGCGCCTGCCTTTCTCGTTCCAATTCCGGGAAGACCGGAGAAGTCTTCGCCGCTGCGTAGGCATGCCAGCAGCTTCAGCAAGGCGGTCTCACCTTCGCCGATGCAGATCGAATCTGCTACGTCCAGTGACTCCTCGGGCGCAGAGAGGGGGTGAATACCGCCCCAGACAATATGGGCCTCCGGCAGGTGGCGTCGCACGTGTTCCGTCAGGGTACGGCTGAAGTAAAAGTCGCCCGTGGTCACGGAGAGCCCTACCACACTGAAACGGTGATTCTTGAGAAAATGGCCGAATTCCGGCTCGCTGTATTCGCTTCGGGCAGGGATGAAAAGCAGGCTCGTAGGAATACCACTGGCTTGCGCTACCGCATAAAGGGAAAGACAGCTCAGATTGCGGTGACTTTCAGGCAGGACGGAGATAAGCAGCAATTCCTTTTTTTCCATGGCCTCTATCCTATGCCGGCTTCCATACAAGGACCGACGATTCGTGGATTACGCCGCCCAGGTAAGGACGGTGCGCGGCAATCATTTTGATCTTGCCTTCTCTCTCCATCTTCAGGAGTCGTGGGTAGTATCCCTCCAGGTAGCCTCGTTTCCTGCAATAGCGAAGGGCGAGCTGGTCAAGGAAGTTTTCGTCGCTATAGAATTCAAGAACGGGCTCGTACTGCAAAACTACCGAAGGCTTTAAACGTATGATGAAATCGAGGGCACTGCCGTAATCAGTGCCGAGTTGTTCAAATGCGTGAATGGAGATTATTGCCGCTCCTTCCGGAATTTCTACGGAAGAGACCGGAGCGAGTAAATCCAGGAGATGCCCGGAAATCGGATTTGAAAGCCTTCTGCCCAGCTCACGGGCTATTTTGCTTGAAGCGATAGTCCAGTCGAACCCCATGAGCCTCGTATTCGGGAATGTTCTTGAAAGAAGAAAGAGGTTTGCGCAGGTGCCGCAGCCGAGCTCGCAGATCGTCCCGGCGCCCTGCAGGTATCTATGAAAAAGGCAGAGTCGGGCTATGACAAAAAGTTCATATTCCAACTGTAGATTCGTCGTGGTCACGAGCGTGTTGTTGTATCGAAAGAACTTGCTTCCCCTGTAATATTTCGGCCTCAAAGCCAGCTCGCAATCGTCTGCGTCCGATTGCATCAGCTCTTCGAAGTTCTCTGTCCAGCCTCGCTCAAAGGCCTGCCGGCTCTCCTCCCTGGTCCTTACCAACGTCTCGTCTTCCTGAAGTTTTCCAAGACCGAGGGCATACTCCTCAATTTCTTCCGGACGAGCGAGGTCGTAAGCGAGATCGTATGTGTCGATCCGGCTACACGCCAGGGCCGGGATGTCGGATTCCGGCAGTCTGAACATTCTGGCAAAGTCCGTCCGTGTAATTCTATCTGTCATAACATGCACTCTAGCCTCTTTCTTATCCCATCAGTATCAAGCCCTATTTTTCGCCTGATTTCTTGAAGCGTGCCATACCAGCAGCAGAAGGCATCGGGTAAGCCGTGGTAGAAGACTGCTTTGGCCTGGCAAGCGGAGTTTATCGCTTCGAAGAGCCCGAAGGCATCGTGGATTACGAGAATTCTGGTGTGAGAAAAACGGTCCAAAAGGGCCGTGTCCAAAGGCTTAATGGTGTGAAAGTAGAGAACGTTTACAGGAAGGTCGGCGCACGCGGCGACCACGTTTCCGAGGACGGGGCCTGCCGTGGCTATAGTGACCTCTGACCCGGGGGTCTCTTTGACCAGGACCCCTTTGCCGAACTCGACAGGCAGGTCGAGTCCATGCTCGTCCGCTGCTATGCGTATGTATGAGGGATTGTCGTTATCGTAGCATCCGGATAGGAGCGCGTCGAACTCCTTTTTCGAGCCCGGCTGCATTACCTCCATGCCGGGAAGCATGCGCATGACCTCCAGATCGGTGTAGCAATGGTGGGTGGCACCATCCCATGCGTAGTCGAAAGAACCGCCGCAGGTGACGATCGTGCAACCAAGCCTGTTGTAGCAGAGATCGAGCTTCACCTGCTCATAGCTCCGTTCCGTCACAAAGGGTGTTATCGTATGCACGATGGGGTGAAAGCCCACTTTGCTCATCCCCGCCGCCATACTTATGAGGGTGTTTTCGCAGATACCGAGATTGAGGAGACGGTCAGGGTAGCGGTCGGAAAATTCGTTGAACAGATAGACGCTGATGTCTCCGAAAAGAAGCACCAACCTGTCATCGCCTTGGGCAAGCTGTAAAGCCGTGTCTCTAAACTGGCGTCTCATTCAATTCTCCCAGAAGCAATTCAAGCTCATCCTGATCGGGACTTCGCCGGTGCCAGGCAAAGACGTCCTTCGCGAGAGTGGCACAACCCTTTCCTTTGACCGTGTCGGCCATTATGGCCCGGGGCTTTCCGTTGCCGACCCCCCCCACGGCCTTCTTGAGGCCGGCGAGATCGTGGCCGTCGACAATAAGTGTCTCGAAGCCAAAGGAGGAAAACTTCTCTTCAGGCACGGTCACGGGAAGACACCTTGTCTGGGAGCGATTGTTGTCGAAGAGGACGGTCAGGTTGTCCAGGTGAT
>CAVVPU010000061.1:0-8211 GCA_963750015.1 uncultured delta proteobacterium
CAGGATTGTCTGTGCTCAACTCCGTCATGGTGAGGCTGATGTTTTGATTGTCGGCCACGTATTTCCCGAAAAGGAGCACGTCCACTCCCAGCTTCTTCATTTTCGCCTTGGCGAACTCAAGAACGTCGGGGCCTGTGCCGGGGTAAAAGACAAACTCCTGGAACTCCCTGCTGTCGACCACGTGTATCCGCTTCTTCTGAGAGAAAGTATTGGTGATCTCGGCCTTCAACCAGTCAGAAAGCCCGGTAACATTGTTCTTCTCGTCGAACACGCCGTACACCATCACCCTAAGCTGTTTGTAAGGCTCGTAGGGCTCGACCACGTCCGAGAGCATGGCGATCGCCATTTGATATATGTCCACGTCAGTATAGGAGATGCGGTCGAAGAATATCTTGTCGCCCCCCACGATCTCCTTCTTTTGTGTGATCAATTCACAGACGCTCGACCCCGGCCCTGCCTTTACCACTGCACACCGCCCGATGAAGGCATCTCTGGCAGCTTCGTCCTGATCGGCAGCTATAAAGCCGATATCGCCCTTGATGATGCCGTCTTTCAACCCGACGCCCGTCAGGGCCTTCTCGCCCGTGAGGATCGCTATCCTCTCATTCGAAAGGGGCGCGAGCACGGAGCTTACCTTCGAAAGGAGTGCCGGCGGCACAGGGCTTACCTTTTCACCGGCAAATGACGGCCCCGAAAGGAAGAGACCTATGACAATGGAAATGATCGGAATCTTTAAGCTTTTCATTTGTCCGTCTGCTCCGAATAAAGGTTTTTGAGGATGGTGGGGGTGACGAATATGAGGAGCTCGCTCTTGCTTTCCTGCTTTACACTATTTTTGAAGAGCCAACCCAAAAGGGGGATGTCCTGAAGAACAGGAATGCCGTTCTTGTTGTCCGTATTGGTTACCTCGTAAATACCGCCGATGACGACCGTTTGGCCATCCCTTATGAGCATCTCGGTCGAGGCTTCCCTGGTGTCGATGCCGGGTGCCCCGGTGGTAAAACGCGGATCGAAATCGGGCTGGTCTTTCTTTGCGTCAATGGTCAGTCTGATGTTGCCGTCTTTCGTCACGTGGGGCGTGACCTCGAGAGAAAGGTCTGCCGATACGAACTGGATACTCGTACCGAGGTTGCTCGAGGAGCTCTGGTAGGGAATCTGGGTACCCTGGGAGACCTTTGCGACCCTGTTGTCGGAAGTGATCACCTTGGGATTGGAGATGATCTTGCCCTTGCCGTTGGCCTCCAGGGCTGAAAGAACCACGTCGAGCTGAAAAGAGTCGTTCAGGCCTCCGAGAAAGAGCCCGAGGGCGCCTCCGCTGCCTGTGCCCACGTCAGGGGCTGCGAGGTTCACGGCATAGGGAAATACGGCCTGGCCGTTCCTCGTGGCGTAGGTCCCTGTAGTGGCGACAGGCGTCGAAGTGGGATTCGGCGACACGGCTTGCTGGCCCGATACATTTATTCTATTTCCTCCGGCATTGATACCCCACTGGACACCCAGCTCTTTCGAAAAGCTCAAGGTCGCCTGAACTATCCTCGCCTCGATCTGTATCTGGACCGGCGGCACATCGTGCTCTTTTATGAGCTTGACGATCGATTCGGCGGTATCTTTCCGGTCGCGGATTATGAGGGCGCTGTTCCAGGGCACCACGGTTACGACGCCGTTAGGGGAAAGGAGTCCCTTCGTCTTCTCAGCGGTCGGGGTGGCAGCAGGGGGAGCAGGAGTCGTTCCGGGAGTCGAACCCGCGGCAGCCGGCTGCACCGGGGACTCACCCTTTATCATCCTCGCTACATCAGCCACGTCCGCGTAATTGACAAAGACCGTCTCCGTGACAAACTCTTCCTCCGACTTATCTTTCGCTTCTTTTTCCTTGAGGAAGTCGAGCCTCTGCTTCGCCGCCCTCTCCTTTTCTTCGTTGAGCTTTTTTATTGTGACGATCCGCACGACATTTTCTTCGTCTATCTTGGCGAGGTCGTTGTTTCTCAGGATCACGTCGAAGGCCTCATCGAGGGGAATGTTGTCGAGTTTGATGGTTACCTTGCCTTTCACGTCATCGGCGATGACGATATTCTTTTTTCCCACTTCCGATAGCACCCTCAACACGTTTCTCACGTCGGCGTCGATAAAATCGAAGGAGATACGCTGCGACGAGATTTGTTCACGTGCATTCTGGGCCAGACACGGGCGGCACGGGAGGAGGAAAATGGCAAAGAGGAGTAAGATCGAGATTCTTTTCATAGTATACCCTTCCTATTTCCGGGGAATATCCACCGGTATCTTCCGGACATCGCCTTTCAGCCTGTATGCGAACACGACCTTGTCCTCGAGGAAATCGTAAAGCCAAAGATTGCTATTTATGAAGTCCCCTCTCTTAAACATCATTCCCTTGCCCTGAGTATCTTCCATTACCGCGAAGTTTACCGCACCCGTCTTGATAACTCCTACCAATTTCAGCTCCTCCAGCTCATAGCCGCTCTTCGTTTGGTTGAGAAGGGCATCCTTCTTTATTCCCTTGAGCACATGGACCTGTTCGAAGGGGTCCCTCCTGTCCTGAGAAGAATAGGAGAAATTACCTATGTCCGAAGGCGCCCTATCTTTTTCCGCGGCCTTTTGCGTGTCTGCCTTTACCACCGAAGGGGCGGCGACGAGCGCACAGAAGAGCAGAAAAGAGAGAAGCCTATTTTTTGTCTTTCTTGTCCGGTTCATTTTTCTTTTCCTTGTTCCCGTCAGTCTTGGCTTTTGCGCCGTCTTTCTGGAAAACGTAGGTCTTGGCGAGGCATGAGCCTTCGAGCACCGGCTTTTGTGCGTTCCCCTTGGCTTCCAAGGAGAAGTTTGTGACGTGAACGATCCTCTCCATGTTCCTGATCCCGTCAAAGAAGTAGCCGAGGCCATGATAAGGGCCCTCGTACTTGATATCGAAAGGGAGTTCGGCGTAGAAATCTTTCGGCTGCACTTCTTTCGGGGCGAAATACTTTATCTTTATTCTGGCGCCCTGGGCGGTTGTCGATATTTGTCTGAGGAGGTTGGGCACCTCCTTCTCTTCGGGCATCTGCTTCATCATTTCCTGCAAATCGGCCGCGAGCCGTGTGTATTCTGCCCGCGTATTTTTGAGGTTGTTTTGTATCGCCGTTAAAGAGCTGCGCTCCTGTTCGGCCTTGGCGAGGTCCCCTGCGAGCGCTCCTTTCTCACGAAACAGACCGTTGAATACCAGAAAATAGGAGGCCACGAGGATCGCGATGTTGAGAGCCACGATCAACGGCAGACTATACTGTTTCGGTATTGCTATCGCGGTCAGTTCGAGTTTCATGATGACACGCTGGCATCTACTATGAATTTCTTTATTGTCATTTCTGCCTCGTTGACGTCTTCAACGCTCTTAAGCTCGACGCCTTTAAAGTAGGGAAGCTTCGAGAGGCGCTCCACAAACTCGCAGATCGACTCGTTGTCGAGAGAACGTCCTTCAAGCTCGAAATGACCCTCGTCTTTGACCACCCTCTTGAGCCACACGTTCTCTTTCATTATGGATGAGAGGTCGTAGAAGATCCTCGGCACGACCGCCCTACCCTCTTTTATTTTGTTTATGACGTCTATCCTCTTCGAGACCTCTTTTTTGTCCTGTTGGAGGGACGTGAATTCTCTCAACACCGGCTGAATCGCCGCGACCTGCTCCTTGACGACGGCCGTTTCCTGGCGAAGCCGGGAGATATCCTTCGTCATCTTCACATACACCCCCCCGATCAGGAGGAAGCTGAAGAGGAGCGTACCCACAAGCAAGTGAAGCTCGAAGTTGACTTCCTTCTTCTTTCTTATCTTGGTCGGTATGAGGTTTATCTTGATCATAGTCAGTTCTCGTCGCTTCGCGTGGACAAATAAAGGGCCACGGGAACAGAGAAGCCCTGGGCCTCATCCATCCCGGTCGATCCTTCCTTCGCAAGAAAAAGCGCGGGATTGAGAAACTCAACATTGATTCCCGTCTCCCTTTCGATCTGTTCTTTCAAACCTGCCACCCTCGAAGAGCCGCCCGTCAGATAGATCGCTCCTACCGTTTCCCTCGGCTTTGTGGCCAGGTAAAAGTTGATGGTCTTGTTTATCTCGGAAGAGACGTTCGAGACAAAATCCTCGAGGAACGGTGCCGCGGTTTCCTTCGCCTCCAGCTTTTGTTCCTCTGCTTCCCGATAACTAAGATTGTGGGACCTGGCGATCTCGTTCGTGACGAGTTTGCCGCCGACGAGTATCTCCCTGGTGAACTCTATATCGAGGTCCTTGACGATGGCTATGTTCGTTACTGAAGCGCCTACGTCCGCCGCCAGCGCAGAGAAGCCCTTGGGCCGGTATATGTGCTCCACGAGGTTCGTGATCGCGAAGATGTCCACGTCGAGCACCGCGAGGTCCAACCCGGCCTGGTCGAAGGTTCGTACGTAGTCCTCGACGATCTCTTTCTTCGCGGCCACAATCAAAAGGTTCATCATGCCTTCTCGATCAGCGTCCGCGCCCATTTTATAGTAGCTGTAATAGATTTCGTTCAGGGGAAAGGGTATGATGTTTTCCACCTCGATCCGTATGGCGCTCTCGAGCGCCTCTTTTTCGAGGAAAGGCATGGAAACCCTCTTGGTGATCACGCTGTAGCTGGAGAGAGCAGAGGCAGCCAGTCGCGTCTTGATGGAGCTTGCCGCGAGCATGCTTTTCAGCTCCCGCGCCACGAGTCCCGAGTTGATTATGCTGCCGTCATGAAGAAGGTCTTCTTCGTAGGATCTCTGAGCCACGGCGGAGAGTGAAAAGGAGCCTTCCTTGGTCCGGTGGAGGAGGCATATCTTTATGGAAGTCGCGCCGATGTCGACACCCACGAGGTCATGAGCCTTTTTCAGCCCTATTTTACTTGTTATTCTGTTCACCATCGTTCCCTCAAGCGGCGCGCTACCTCTTCAGGAGACAAGAGGCAGACGGTTTCCATATGAACTTTTTCCAGGTAGTTGACGTCCGAGGCGTTTGACGGCGGCAGGAACCTCCGCGCAATGATTCTGCCGTTTGCCCGAAAAGAATCCTTCTCTTCTTCGTTGGTGAAGAAAGAGAGGTTGAATCCGGCTATGTTTTCGTCATCGAAGAAACCAAGGACCTTGCTGAGTCCCCGGCCGAATTCGGCCCATTCATCGTTGTCGATCGCAAACAGGGAGGCCTTCGAAAAGCTCCAGGCTACGTCGATAAAGCCCCTTGGCGCAAAAGGTACGTACCAGAAGAGGCCGCCTCCGTCGGAGACGAACCTCTCGTCCCGGCGTTTCTCCTCTTCTCTCAGGGCATCCCAGTAACAAACCCCGTTCCTTTCGAAGAAGGTCCTGCTTGATTCGACCATGATCCTGTGGAAATTGGTCGGGTGCTCACCCGCGATCCCCTGCATGTGAGGGTGGACCAGGCTTCCTCCCGACATAGGCATGTAATTGCAATTTATTGAAAAGAAACTGGTTCTCCCATCCTTTTTCCTGATGCACCTGAAACCCTCGAGAAGGGCCTTTGCCCCCTTGACCAGGACGTCTTGCTGCGCCAGTTGCTCGACGGGCAGGTAGTGTTCTTTCGTAATTATAGCGACAAGGGCGTATTTGGCGAAACTGATAAGGTTGGGGATGATTATGACGTCCTCCAGCTCGATACGCTCGCAGTCGAAGAGATCCTTGTCCAGTCGTGCGGTCATTGCCTCGATGTTTTTTGGGCAAAAGGGGCATGTTCCGGCCGCTGATAGGGCAACCACCGGGCCTAGATCGGGCTTGGCGAGCTTACGCGTAGCGAATCGGACTACCCGGGACGTGAGACCGGTCAGGGGGTCCCACCGTATCTCCACCTCCCCCTGGTGAGGCTCGAAGTTCTCGAAGGGACTCAAGTATGCGCTTGATTCAATCTCTTTCTTGAACTCTATCATTTGTGAGATAACCCCGAACCGGTCGGTCCTCCGCTACAGTGATTATCGGCAGTCTTCACCAAAACCCAACCTGTTAAAATCGCACTGCTTTTCATGCCCGGATCCTCTCTTGCCTCTCTCGGCTGGAGTATTGGTGGATCATCATCCTATTCTCGATACATGAGCACTGAGAGCAGCGGAATTAACCGGTTGCCGACCATCACATAGAGGAGGGCGCCCAGAGAAAGGAAAGGCCCGAAGGGGATCGCGTACTTCGTGCCCTGCCGTTTGATGAGCATGAGGGGAATGCCCACCACGGTACCGATGATAGAGCCTGATACGAGGGCAAAGACAACCCCTGTAACCCCGCAGAAAGCGCCGATCATGGCGAGGAGTTTTATGTCTCCGCCGCCCATGCCTTCCGCCTTTCTCACGATCTCATAAAGCTTGGCAATGGCGTAGAGAATGCCGCCCCCGAGGATCACGCCGAGGAGAGATTGGACAAAGGCCGGAAAGGAGCCGAAAGCTATCACGAGATCCTGTCCGAAAAAGGTCCGGCCCCTGACGAAGGAGAGGACCAGGCCGAGAAGGAGGCCTCCGAGGCTCAAGCTATCGGGGATAATGAGAAATTCGAGATCGACGAAGGATATGACTATGAGGATAGAGGTGAATATGAGGGCCACTGCCAATTCCGGGGAGAGACCCAAAAGCATGAATTGCGCCGAGAAGAGCAGAGCCGTGAGCAGCTCGACAGCCGCGTACCGCATCGATATGGACTGTCCGCATTTTCTGCATTTGCCGCGAAGGATCAGATAGCTGAGGAGAGGAATGTTGTCGTAGAACCGGATTGCCGCGCCGCAGGCGGGGCACTTCGAGCCCGGTCGTATCACCGATTCGTTCCTCGGCAGCCGGTAGATGCAGACATTGAGGAAGCTCCCGATGATGGCGCCAAGCACAAAAAAGGATATCGCAAGAAAAAGCATGTCATACATTATGTAATACACTCTATCCATCCGTCAACCTTGTTGCTTCATTATGCGGTCAAGAAAAGCAAGGGGGCTCCGGGGAGCCCCCTTGCTTTTCACGGCTAGCTCTTCTATCCCTTCGGTATGTAGGCTGGCCGGTACAGTGCGCCGTCCATGTCCAAATAGTGCCCGTGCCATTTGGAGTAAGAACGACGTGTCTTGGTGTTGACGTCCGGGCCGACCGCCTGGACGGTCGCAGTTATCACACCGGCGGCAGAGACCGTCTAGTGCGCTTATGTGGGTTGGAGGTAATGAGGCCGAAATTGTTTGCGCAGATGCCTATGTCTCGACAAGCCACTGCGACGGGTGCGGTAAATGAGCCCCCGTTCGATGTGTATGTTGAGGCTACCGCGGTCTTGACGGCGCCAACCGCATTTACGACTTCAGACATTCTCGCCTTCTCTGTATACCCCGTGTACGCAGGAATTGCGACTGCTGCCAAAATACCGATAATCGCGACCACGATGAGCAACTCGATAAGCGTGAAACCTTTGTTCTCTCTTACCACTTTAATCATGACTGCCTCCTTAAAAAATTATGATAATAGTACCAGCCAGTAAGGGACCGACTTAAAGCCGCGCGGGTTGAGCGGACATATCAGGCAGGCGGAGGTAACCTGAGAGAGACCCCGCCGTCCGCCCATCTTCGATCCTGCTGCCTGATGTGTCCCCTTCCCTGTGACTCTGTGTCATGTGCCTTGCCTCCTGGTCGCAGGTCCATTCAGCAATATCAGTGCCAGAAGGTGACGTACCTCAAAAATCGTTGGGAATAGGATAAATCCTGATATATGGGGTGAACATGGAAGAGGTGTTGATCTATAAGGTGTGCGGTTTTGACCTTATGGATGAGACGCGACAATCGTCGAAACAGGATAAACAACGAAGACCGGCGCCGAATTGGGCCCTTTTTACCCATGTGCCCTTTTAGGCCCACCCTGTGCCAATATTCGATTATTTTAGGGAGTACTTCTCGATCTTTCTCAAGAGGGCGCGCCTGCTGATGGCGAGCTTCTTCGCTGCCCGGCTCCTGTTGCCCTGGCATTCCTGGAGGACTGTTTCGATATGGGTCCTTACGACTTTGTCGAGGGAGTTCTCTCCTGATGGGGTTTACCTTTGCCCCTTCAAGGGAGGAGGAGGAGGAGGAGGAGGAGGAGGAGGAGGAGGAGGAGGAGGAGGAGGAGGAGGAGGAGGAGGAGGAGGAGGAGGAGGAGGAGGAGGAGGAGGAGGAGGAGGAGGAGGAGGGAGGAGGAGGAGGAGGAGGAGGAGGAGGAGGAGGAGGAGGAGGAGGAGGAGGAGGAGGAGG
>CAVVPU010000062.1:0-4674 GCA_963750015.1 uncultured delta proteobacterium
AACAGCTTACGAAACTCCTCTTCTTTGTCCTTTCGTTTTCGTAGACGCGCGCTGAATCCTTTTTCACCTAATTCATCTCCTCAACCTGCGGTTCGCTACTCGCACGCCTGGCTTTCTTCTGAGGGCAGACAAAGAGGCACGTCCCGCAGTTGATGCATAGAGCATCGTCCAGTTTTAGCCGTCTCTCCGACTCATCGAAAAGAAAAGCCGGACAGCCGTAAAGTTCAACGCACCTCTTGCATCCGTTGCAGTCCGCGGTAAGATCAGGAGGTTCAGCGCTCGTGTTCTTCTTCGTTTTGGCATAGAGCACGCATGGGTGTCGCGCCAGGATCACGGCCGGCCCCTTGCCTCTTTGCTTCAGATCGGCTCCCGCCTCTTTCACCGTCTTTATCATGCCCGGTATATCGTAAGGATCGAGGACCCTCAAGAACTCCACCCCGAAGCCCAACACCGCCTCTTCGATAGGAATGGCATAGTCACTCGCGCCTTCTGCCCTGTCGCCGCTCTGGGGTGTCGGCTGCATGCCGGTCATGGCCGTAGTGCCATTGTCCATGATGACCAGGATATACTGCTTGCCCTTTCTCACCGAGTCGTAGAGGAGAGGGAGGGCGGCGTGGAAGAATGTCGAGTCGCCGATAGAGGCGATGATGGGCACTAGTGGGCCGTCCTGGTGAAAGGCTTCGTAAAAGCCCGCAGCAAGGCCGACGCTCCCACCCATGTCGACACAGGTATCGACCGCTCCCTGGGAGGTCCCTAGGGTGTAGCAGCCTATATCTCCGGAAAAAATGGCCTTCGGAAAGGCCTGCCTCATCGCGTAGAAAGAGGACCGATGGGGACAGCCCGCGCACAGCTTCGGCGGCCTCGGCGGGAAGGAGACGGTGCTGACGGCCTCTTCAATCGCCGTGTCGGGCGAGAAGGACCTTGTTCCCACTCCGGCCTTCTCTGCCACCTTTTGCACGATCTCCCTGATCACGTCATAGGTGAGCTCACCCTCCCGTGGGACGTATCCGGTAGCCCTCCCGAATATGGTGCTCCCATCGCCGATCAGGGCCTCGAGCACCTCGTCCGTTTCCTCGACCACCAATACACGCTCCATGCCCCGAACGAACGCAAAGAGCTCGGCCGGGGGAGGGAATATCCGGGCCACCTTAAACAGAGAGATCGCCTTTTCCAACCCGAGCTCGTCGAGAACGTCCGTGACGACATTGTAGCTCATACCGGAGGTCACGATGCCGAGGCTGTTTCCATTCGACAGTTTCAGTCCCTCGTCGAGAGATCCGACAGGCGTCGGGGTGTCGAGAGAGATAGCCTCCCTGGCATGGCTCACCCTGTGGGTCGACCGGAGGATCACCGGCGTGTGCCTTTCCACCGAATAGGCGAGTGCCCACGCCGCGAGGTTGCGGGCATCACCGGGGGAAGAGGCGTCAAGAACAGGAACGCCGAAAAGGGTGCCAATCAGTCTGGAATCCTGCTCGGTCTGCGAGGACTGAGGTCCCGGGTCGTCGCACGATACGATGAGAAGCCCTCCTTTCAGGGGCGTTTCTCGGCTCTTTATGAAGGGAGGAAAGGCGACGTTCAGGCCCACCTGCTTCATCATGCACACGGCCTTCTTCCCCGCCATCGCAGCGCCAAAGGCCACTTCCATGGCCACCCGTTCGTTGACCGACCATTCTATGTGGATGTTCCTGCCCGTTCTTCTCTTGAAATCGATCACGGCCGGCAGGATTTCCGAGCTGGGCGTGCCCGGATAGGCAGAGGCGAGGTCTATGCCCGCCTCGACCAGCCCGAGGGCGATCGCCTGATTACCTATCATGACCTCTGTGTTGCTCAAGCCTGACACCTCCGTCTTCATAGCCTTTTCAGGGCTTCGTCTCTGCCCGCCTCGCAGACCGCCTTGTTCATCGCATAGAGCCTCGGCGCTATTTTCCGCTCCAGGGCTCCAAGGATGTTCGTTGTGGAGTAGGGCCCGATGGCGAAGTACGAAAAGAAGCCGAGCATAGCCATGTTGGATGCCTGTATCGATCCCGCCCGACTCGCTATCTCGTCGGCGTTCACCAATAAGCATCTGGCCTTCCTCGCGAGGAAGAGTGCATCCACCTGTGGGGGTAGCTCATGCTTTCGGGAATTGACGATGGCGAGGCCTCCCCTCTTCAGGAAAGGGAGATTCCGGTAAAACTCGCTCTCCTCGAAGGAGAGGATGACGTCTGCATTTTCCCTGGCCACGAAGGGGCTCCGGAACGTTCCGACCTTCACCAGGGAAACGACGGACCCGCCCCTCTGGCTCATGCCGAGCTCGTCGGAGGCCATGGCGCGTAAGCCCGCCGATACCGCCGTTTCGATCAATATTGCCGAGGCAAGGAGCACGCCCCTGCCTCCGATGCCTGTGCACACGATTTCCCATTTCATAAGTCGCCTTCATAGAGGAGCACTGTCGGTTCTGTCTCCCGCTGGTAACCTTCGATCTCCCCGGCCGTCTTCACACGAAAACAGCGGCTAAAGCCGAAGCCGCTGAAGAGATGCTCAAGCTCGTCCGCTGTGCCCTTCGTTTTTATCACAAGGAGATAAACCGACCCGTTGTAGAGCGTGTTGACGAAGGCGGGCAAGCCCGAATGAAGAAAGGATTCCTCGTCGGTAACGGCGAGTATTCCTCCCTCCGCCCCCGATTTCACCATGCCGTGGGCGATGTTGATGGAAGAAGCCGGTCCCAACTCATCCCTCACTACAGTGAGGCCGAACAGGATTTCGCGGGCTTTCGATTCACCGGCTTCACCGGTAATCGGTTCTTTCGAACCCGAGTCTGCCCCTATCCGCGCTTTCTGCTTCACCTGGAGCCCGATGGCCGCGTATAGGCCCTCGACGACCCGTACCTCCTCCATCAGATCGATAAAGGTCGAAACCAGCCGCCGGGGAAGCGGGAATACAGAGCCGAGGGAGAGTATGCTCACGTCATCATCCGGTGCCTCTTTCCGATACGCATGATGGGTAATAATACCCTTCTTTCCTCGCAGGATCTGTACGTTGCCCGTGTACGTCTCGAATTCATCGCGCATCCTGTCTATCTTCTCGTTGAGGGCCTTGTGCAACTGGTACCTGAACTGGGGGAGCGCAGCCCATCTCGCCGTGTCCTTCACGAAGACGGAACGACCCTCCGGAGGATCGAGCTTATCCGCCTTTTCGAAAGGCTCACGGGGAGGCAGGGTCTCCACTATACAAGGAATCTCGTAACGCTCGGAAAGGTCGAAGGCGAAAGATAAAGTAGAAGAAAGCCCGCCCGGACTGCCGTCGGAGACGAGGACGGGCAGTTTCGAAAAGAGACCGAGAGGGGTGGCATCGAGATCGCCGTCCCTCATGCACGCGATAACGAGGCCTCCTTTTACCCCCATATAGGCCGAGCTCATAAGCGGGTCGAGGGCCTCGTAAACACCCGCTGCCGAGAAGATACATGCCGTCCGCTTCGCGGTCCAGGCGCCCGCAAGCGCCATTTCGAAAGCCGCTTTTTCATTTATGCATGCTTCAAGATGGACACCGGGTACCCCGGTAGAACTCACCTCAATCCCCGGTCTCCCCGCCGTATAGACAAGTCTTGGTTGGCATGAAAGCATCGATTCGTATATAGGTTGATACATAAATTTATCCCGTTATCCTTTATTTTAGTCCACAGGCCCGAACCGGCTGCTATGGCCTCGGGGCCTTCTTCGCTGCCTCGTCCCTGAGCTTTATCGTGGCCTCCATGCTCACTTTCATGGTCGCAGGGTCGATGACCACCCCGTAATCGCTTCTCGCCCGCTCAAGCGTAATGTACCCCTCGGCCACGTCCGCCTCCACCATCTCGGGCTCGCGCTCGAAGGGACTGCCGTAGCCTCCGCCGCCGGGAGCATCGATGGTCACCACATCACCGGGCTTCAACTGCGTCAGGCCATAAGGGTTGCCAGGCTCGCCGTTCACGAGGAACCGTGCCCTTGCGCCGGGCTTCCCCCCGAACAGCCCTTCGGGGGCATAGATGTACCTGCCGGACTGCATGGCGAGGTTGACCGGGGGCATGGGTGCATAGCTGTCGTCAGGCACCTTGAAGATGACCCTTTTCCCGACGCCGCCCTTCGTTTTCCCCGGGCCGCCCGAGTCTGCGAGAAGCTCTCTCTTCTCGACGATCAGGGGGGTATCGCTTTCGAATATCTCCACGGGCGTGCCCGCGCCGTTCGCGGGAAAGATGTAGACGTAGTTGCCGTCGTTGGCGGCGCCCGCCCCCATGCCGCCTCCCCTGATGATTACCGAATGCCAAGGCTTTCCATCGTTTCTCTTGCCATAGAAGACATTCATCACCGCCGGGGTGCCGCCGCTGGCCGCGATCACTTTTGCGGGCAGAGCCGTCGAAAGGGCCCGGTAAATGACCTCGGTGAGGAAGTGACCGATGACCAGCCGCGCAGCCACTGCCGCAGGAAAACGACAGTTTACGACGGTCCCTTCGGGCGCGGTCAGACGGATGGGTCGCGCACAGCCCTCGTTGTTCGGGATATCGGGGCCGAACATGCTCTTCATCGCCATGAATACGTAAGCGTAAGTAAAATTGAATACCACGTTCCCGCCCCAATCCACTTGCGGGGACGAGCCGGCGAGGTCGACCGCGATATCGCTCCCCTTCACCTCGATAGCAGCCTTGATCAGGACGGCGATTGG
>CAVVPU010000063.1:0-114344 GCA_963750015.1 uncultured delta proteobacterium
CGCTTGATGTGCGCGGTGGCGCACGAGCAGAGAAGTCCGAGCACGCACATCATCCCTTCGGGACCGCTCTCCTTAAGCCAACGGTGGTTAACGGTCCGACCCAATATGTGCGAGAGGAACGGGTGCCATACGCTTATGGGTTGCCAGGGGGATAAATTGCCTGTGCGCTGGAGAAAAAGGGTGATGGATGAAATCCGAAATGTCCCATTTCTTGCGGTTGCACCCACTGTTTACCCTTTTTCCCAAGGAGCCAAACGTCGAAAGGCCAAATAGATCACGAGGCGGATAGGTCGTCGTCAGTGATCTCAAAGCCAGGGCGGATCTCAAGTCCGGCTTTACCTCGAAGGAGCCCGAGCCTTCTCTTTCCCTGGGGGCGATACTCGTCGTACGGCACTATCACCGCCACCTTCTTCTTTCCATAGACGACCGTTATCTTTTCCCCGCCCTTGACCTTTTCCAGAATGTCCGAAAAATGTGCCCTAATCTCGCCGACCCCCATCGTTTTCATATCATTCACCCCAATTGCGAGGACATAGTCGGTTCTTAACAAGTTGTCAAGAACCGAAGAAGTGCAGGCAACGGGAAGGCTCTTGTCATAGTCGGTCAGGGCCGGGATCACAGGGCGGTTCAATACACCTACGAGTCCTCATACAGGGCCCTCTCGGCCCGGTGAAGAGTCATGTCGGATGAAAGTGATGCCAAAAGCATTTTCTTGTTGACATTATGTGATACAGTGTTTAATATAGCATTAATCTGTTAAAACTTAACCACCGGCGACGGTGGGGCAGAAAGCCAACGGGTCTCGGATATTCTTCTCGTGAGCTCTCCAGAGAGACAGCCGGGCTGCCAGAAAAGCCGCCGTGAGGGCGAAAGGAGGTGACCGGGTCTCAAGAGGCAGTCCATTTGTTCAAACATCTAAAAGGAGAAAGCTTATGAAGAGAATGCTTGTGGCCACGGCGATTGTTTTGACAATAGTGTTTATGTTTTTCACAGGGTCTGCAAAGGCTGGACTTCTGCCTAGCTTTGGCACCATATCAGGAGGCACTACCGGATTTGACGGCCAAGGCAACACGTGGCTGTGGAATACCACTGGCGGAGGCGTTTCCGCCGGCGTTCCCGCCGGGTGGTCCGCGTGGGGCATACCGGGCCTCGGACAGGGCGAAGTGACGTGGAATGGCCCGACCGTCGATGATTTTGACTTCGAGCTTACCGATGCTTTTACTCTTGGCAGTGGAATTGGGATCGTTCAGACTGCGGGCGCCGCGGGCGGCTATACCGAGTACACGCGGTTCGAGGTTAACGGGGTTGACTGGACCGAGGTTTTCCCTGGAAGTAGGAGCAGAGAGGTTGAGTTTTTCGCCCCGGCAGGAGACTACCTCGTCGCCGGTGAGTCTTTCTTTGTGAACGTCGTGCTTGACGGCACGCTCGACCCGACTGTGACCTCCTGGATCGGAACCTACAGCACGCCCAGCGCGGTTCCCCTTCCCGGCGCTGCGCTTCTTTTCGGTCCGGGTCTCGCAGGCCTGGCGCTGATCAGGAGAAGGTTCAAGAAGTAGGCCGTATTCAACAAATATTGGAGGCAGGGTTCGGCAACGGCCCTGCCTCTTTTGTTCTCTGTCCGACCATTGCCATTTGGACTATCGCAGCAAAAGAAGAGACTCAAGCACAACAACTCCCGCTATACTCACCCGCAGCAAGGTGCTTGTCTGCTGCACCTGCAGCCTCAAAGACCGCTTCGTGCTCCTTAATGTCGTTGTTGCTGTTGCTTTTTCATCGCCGGGTCGGTCGGCTGTCAGACCCGGCGTGGGTGGATGGGCGCATGGGAGCAGCCACACCACCACGGGGGTCGCCCTACGCCGGAGGGCATATGGCCGAAAAGCGCGCCGCCGGGTGCCCGCGTGCGGGCGGCACGATCTCTCCCAGGCGGCCGTCCGGCCACCTATCCCGTCACCTTTGCATACTCCTTGACCTGATGCATAAAAGCTTCAAGTCGAGTCGTTATATTCGTCTCCCCCTGTCCATCATAGGCCACATTGATCACCGGCACGTCGTACTTGTTCTGGATCAGCTTCATGATGGCGCTCGATATCGTGCCCGGCATGCAGGTGAAGGGCATGGCATTGACTATGCCGGAGGCCCCTTTGTGGATAAAGTCTATGCTCTTGCCCACGCTCAGTATGGCCTCCCCTTCGAAGCTCTCGTCTATGTACGGCATGGCCTCGTTGAGGACGCGCCTTATCTTCGGCTCTTCACCGTGGCGCAGGTAGTGCTCGAAGATCCTCTCCATCCGGTGCTCTTCCTTCCTCTGGACATAATCGGTGAGCATGATGGTGAAGAGGCTCGAAAGGCTTGAGTTGGTCTTGCTCTTCTTCTTGCCCATATAGTTGACATAGGTCACCCATTCGGTGATCGGGGCAAGCCAGGCCTCACCGCCGAACTCTTCCACTTTCCTCACCAGGTCGTTGTTGCCGAACCTGTTGGAGCGTATGTAGATCTCGCCGACGATGCCCACGACCGGTTTCTGAGCCCCGGTCTTGGGAACGGACAGGAAGGCTTTGACGGCGTCCTCGAGGGCGTCGTAAACCTCGTCCCCGCCCTTTTCTATGGCGGCCTTGATGCTGAAGAGCTGCTCTTTGTATATGCGGTCGGTTTCGCCCTGATTTATCTCGTAGGGCCTCGTCTCATGGAGCATCTTGATGAGAAGATCGGTGGAAACGATGGCCCTCCATCCGAGCCTCATGAACTTGCCGCCGAGGATGTGAAGCTCGTCGTAGAGCTTATCGTCCTGATTGGGGGCGTAGATGGGCACGTTGTCGAAGCCGTGCTCGGAGAGCACCATACGATGGAAACGGTGGTACTGGCCGAACCGGCAGGGTCCGGAGCCGGAGGGCATGAAGAAGGCGCTCCGGTCCGGGTCGAAATCGGGCTTCTTGCTCGTACGCAACATGTCCCCCGTCGTGAGGATGCAGGGATAGCACTCCTTCCCTAGGGTGAATTTCCGTCCCAGCCGGACGGTCTCCTCGTCCGATTCCTCCATCACCTCAGCGTCGACGCCGCACGCCTTGAAGGCGCCCACAAAGGGTATGGAGTGGTCCGACATATAAGGAATGTAGATCTTCCTGACCTGCCCGTCCCGTATGAAGGACGAGGTCTGCTTCTTCTCTTCTTTGGTCTCGTTCTTCGCGTTCTTGATGCTGTCGAGAAAGGCCTCCAACCGGGTGATGAGTCCGGCGTCGCCGCTGTGCTCGTCGATCTCGAGCTGGAGGAAGGGCTTGCCCTCCATGATCTTCTTGAAGAAGTGGGTGATGAAGGAGTCGGGGCCGCAGCCGAAATTGGTCACATAAACCGCGTAGAGATTGGGATGGGATTTGACGAGCTTGGCCGCCCTCAATATCTTCTGCCCGTAACCCCAGTACATGTCCTTCAAATCGTCATCGACCGGGACCCGGTCGAGGGGCAGCATGTCGATGGGAATGGAGGCGATCCCGAGATCGAGGAGCTTCCTGTGAACGTTCAGGTTGGCTCCGGGGTCCATGCTGTTGTAGGGCCGGCCGACAAGGACGATGACTTTCTCGTTGGGCTTTATCTCGGAGAGGAACTTGAGCCCCTCGTCGAGGCATCTCTTGTAGAACAGGCTTTGGATATCGTTCGCGATGTTATAAGCGTGCTCGACCTCTCTTCTCGATTTGCCCAGCCTTTTTCCGAAGGCGGCAAGGTTGTTGAGGGTAGTCTTGGGCCCCCTGCCAAAGTAGATGACAGGCGACTCCAGGCGCACGCCCATCGCCTCGAAGTCGATGGAGGCCTTCGCCGTGTAAGGGAGCGACTGGGCATAAGGGCAGGCGAAGCTTCCCGCCAACTTCTCGGAGGATTTCTTCATGTCTATAACGCTCGGCAAGAAGAGCCTGTTGATGCCCTTGTCCACGATGTTGAGCATGTGGCCGTGGGCGAGCTTGATGGGGAAGCAGGACTCGACGATGATGTTCTCCACCCCTTCCTTGATGACCTTCTTGTTGGTCGCATCCGAGAGGACTACCGAATAGCCCAGCTCGGTGAGGAAGCTCCGCCAGAACGGCAGGAGCTCGTGCATGTTGAGGATCTGAGGTATGCCGATCTTTTCTCCGTCCACGTTCCGGTCATACATGTTGTGGAGAAGCTCCTCCCTGATCCTGAAGAGGTCGGTCTTTTCGATTTTTGCGGTATGGCGCACCACGTCGTACTTCTCGCACCTGCTCCCATAGTAGAGCGGCTTCTCACCCTCGCAGGTGACCCTGTGGATCTCGCACAGGTTCTCGCATCCTTTGCATTCGAAGGTATCGATGGTGTAGGGCCTCTTGCTCAAATCGAAACCCTTGAAGCCGCTTGCCTCCCATGTCCGCTCCTTCATGGCCAGTATGGCGACTCCGATCGCGCCTGTCACGTCGTGGTGGGGCGGCACAGTGATCGGCCTGCCGCATACCTTCTCGAATGCGGCGACCACGCCCTTGTTGAAGGCTGTTCCTCCCTGAAAGAAGATCCTGTTCCCGACCCTCCTGTCTCCCACGACCTTGTTGAGGTAGTTGAGTACGATTGAATAACATAGGCCCGCTACGATATCGTCGGTCTTGGAGCCACCCTGCTGGCAGTGCATGACGTCCGACTCGATGAAGACCGTGCATCTCTCGCCCATCTTGGTCGGGCTTTTGGCGTTGAGGGCGAGCTTCGAGAACTCCTCCTTTATGGAGATACCCAGCCTTTCTGCCTGCTCCTCGAGGAAGGAGCCCGTGCCTGCGGCGCAGGCCTTGTTCATCTCGAAATCGACGATGACGCCGTTGTCGATGCTGATATACTTGGAGTCCTGTCCTCCTATCTCGAAGATGGTATCGACGCTCGGGTCTATGGCGATGGCTGCCTCGGCCTGGGCGGTAATCTCGTTCCTCACGAGGTCGGCCCCGATGAAATCGGCCGTCAGGTAACGGCCTGAACCGGTGGTCCCCACACCGAGGATCTCCACGAAATCGGCTATTTCGGCGCCCACCTCGTCGAGGCCGCGCTGCACCGCCTCCAGGGGTCTGCCCCCGGTCATGAGGTAGCGCTTGGAAAGGACGTTCCAATTCTCGTCTATGGCGACCACGTTCGTGCTGATGGAGCCTACGTCGACGCCGAGGTATGCCCGCACCTTCTGGGTGGGCCTCTTGACCTCGTAGGTAATATTCAGGTTCTTCTCCGATAGCACGAGGGGATCGTGGGCCTCGACGACCTCAACGCGCGCAAGGTGCTCCCGCACCTTCTCCACGCCCTTGTACTGCTCTTTGAGGTCAGGTTCGTCGAGGACAGAGTACACCGCGCCGAGAGCGCCCATGGAGGCGTAGTGATCGGGCACGATGAACTGGTCTTTCAGGAGGAAGACGTCTTTTATGGCTTTCCGCATGCCCGCGTTTCCTGCAACGCCGCCTATGAAGGCCACGGGCATCCTTACCTCTTTGCCTTTCGCTATGTTGCTTTTGAAATTACGGGCAAGGGCATAGCATAGACCGGCCACCAGCTCGTAATCGGGCGTGGCGATCTGCTGGAGATGGATCATATCCGATTTTGCGAAGACCGTGCATCTGCCCGCGATCCTCGGCGTGTTTTGCGACTTACACGCAGCCTCGGCAAACTCCTCGATCGTGAAGCCGAGCCGCGATGCCTGCTGATCGAGGAAGGAGCCCGTGCCTGCGGCGCATAAGGTGTTCATGGAAAAATCTTTTATCCTTAAGGCGCCGTTCCGTTGGTCTTTTTCGAAAATAATGAATTTTGAGTCCTCTCCACCGATATCTATCGCGCTCCCCACGTGGGGATAAAGATACTGGAAAGATTTCGTCAGGGCGATGATCTCGTTCGTGAAAGAGGCGCCCACGAGCGGCGCAAAAGTCTTTGCTCCGGTTCCGGTAGCAGCGACGAACTCTATTTGATCCCCGTAAGTCTTTTGCGCATCTTCGAGTGCGTCGGCAGCGGCTCGGAGCGGTTTGCCCATGTGCCGGATATACCGGTCCTCGATAACATTTCCCTTCTCATCAACCACAGCGAGGTTCACACTTACAGAACCTATGTCAACACCAATCCGCACCATCAGCTTCCTCCAGATCCAGAATGATTGATTTTGAAAGATTCCTATGTTAACTATTAGACAATAAATTATAATACATGTACTGACCCATTCAACAAAAATCCATGATACGAAAGGCCACAATCATAGTCTCCGGAGTAGTCCAGGGTGTATACTATCGTCACAGTACGAAGGTTAAGGCGGACGAACTGGGGCTCACGGGCTACGTCCGGAACCTGATAGACGGCTCTGTGGAAGTGGTGGCCGAGGGTGAAGAAGAGAACGTCGAGAGACTCATCGAATGGTGCAAACAGGGCCCGAGAGGGGCCCGGGTCGACCATATCGACGTGGAGTGGGACGAGCCCTCTTCCGGGTTTGAAGACTATTCCGTCCGGTACTGAATAAGGGAAAAACCCAAAAGGAGACCGACGGGGCTCGAAGAAGGACCCTTTTGTCGTGTCAGGAGAATGAGGAGTGATCGTACAGTTCGCGCTTTACCCGGTGCTTGTCCTCTATCTGGCCTCCACCTTCTGCTATATGACCGCCTTCATAGGGGGAAAGAAAAGGCTCGATAGATGGGGCTACTATATCCTCCTCGCAGGATTCGGCCTCCACTTTCTCGCCCTGGTTCACAGGTATCTGGTGATCGGCTACACTCCTATTACGAATCTCAATGAATCTTTCTCCTTTCTTGCGTTCTCCATCGCCGCTTTTTTCATCTTCCTTAAACGGACTTACAGGATAGGGATGCTCGGCTCGGTTTTTCTTCCCCTCCTCTCCGTGATGATCATCACGACCCTCGCGATTCCGGCGACCATCCGGCCCCTGCCGCCTGCTCTGCGCAGCTATTGGCTGCCCGTGCACACGGTCTTTGCCTTCCTGGGAGACGCGATCTTCTTTGCAGGGTTTCTCGTGTCGATCGTCTATCTTATCGCCGAGAGGAACGTGAAAAAGAAACAACGGGGGGAGCTTTCCGACCGTCTCCCTTCACTCGATACCCTCGACCGCATCAATTACAAATGCATGGCCTTCGGGTTTCCCCTTCTCACCCTCGGCATCATAACCGGATCCCTTTGGGCCGAGCTTGCCTGGGGCTCCTATTGGAACTGGGACCCCAAGGAAACGTGGTCCCTCATCACGTGGATAGTCTACGCCATCCTCATACACAACAGGCTCACTATAGGGTGGAGGGGGCGAAGGACTGCCTATCTGATGATCGCGGGCTTTGTCTCCATCCTCATCACCTTCATCGGCGTCGGTTTCTTCATGGGAGGACTCCATTCATACATGTGAATGGGCGAGTTATGCGTCTTATTGTCCTCGGTCTCAATCATAACACCGCGCCCCTCGAAGCCAGGGAGAAGGTCCACGTGACGGAGGATATTGCCGGCGATCTTCTGAAGCGAATAAAGGACGGGGGCTGCGATGAGGCCCTCATCCTCTCGACCTGCAACAGGACCGAGATTTACGCCTGCGGCGAAAGTGACCTCGATACAGGCGCCACCATCGCCCGGGTCCTGATGGACAGCTTCGAAGTAGACAGTAAGTGGCTCCAGGACTACACGTATACCCTGAGCGGAGAAGACGCGTACAGGCACCTTTTTCTTGTCGCCTCCGGTCTCGACTCCATGGTGGTGGGGGAGCCCCAGATACTCGGGCAGGTCAAGGACGCCTACCGCTGTGCCCTCGCATCGGCCGCTTCGGGCCCTTTCTTTCAGAAAGTATTTCACCGGGCCTTTCAGGTCGCCAAACGGGTGCGTACGGAGACGAGGATCGGCTATGACCCGGTCTCCATCAGCAGTATGGCAGTCGAGCTGGCGAGGAAGATTTTCGGCGATTTCAACAAGAAACAGATACTCGTGATCGGGGCGGGCGAGATGTGTGAGGTCGCCCTCAGGCATTTCAAGAAGGAGGGACTCCAGGATATCGTCGTGGCGAACCGGACCCTGGTCAAGGCCCAGCAACTCGCCGAAGAGATCATCGGCGTTGCCAGGCCTTTCGAGGATGTTCCCGAGCTGCTCCTGAAGACTGACATGGTCCTCTCGTCAACAGGGGCGGAAGAGCCGATCATCGACAAGGCAACGGTGCTTCTCGCCATGAAGAGGCGAAAGGGGCGTCCCCTCTTCTTCATCGATATCGCGGTACCGAGGGACATAGAACCGGCAGTCAACAACATCGAAAACGTCTACCTTTACGATATCGACGATCTCAAAGGACTGGCCCAGGTCCATCTTTCGAACAGGATGGAGGAATCTCGAAAAGCCCATGCCATCGTCGACGAAGAGGTCAAAAAGTTCGGCTTGTGGCTCAAGCAGCTCGAGATGGGCCCTCTCATCGCACAGATAAAGGAAAACCTCGAAGCGATGAGGAGCAAGGAGCTTAAGAAAACGCTCCAGAAAATGAAAAATATCGATCCGGAGATCGCGAGCCAGCTCGATGCCCTCACCCGTGCCATAGTCAACAAGATTGTCCACCCCCACCTGGTCATGATCAAGAAAAACGGAAGCCCCGTGGTGTTGGATCTTATAAGAAACCTGTTTCTCGACGGAGAGGAAGATGAAAAAACATTGGACGGTGGGGACGAGGGGGAGTAAACTCGCCCTGGTCCAGACGGAAATGGTCCTAGGGAGCCTGCAGAAGCTCTATCCGTCCTTCGAATTCGAAAGGCGTATCATAAAGACTACGGGCGATTCCGTGTGGGATACCCCTCTCTACCTGATTGGAGAGAAGGGACTCTTCATCAAGGAGATAGAGGAGGCCTTAAGCCGCAGTGAGATAGATTTTGCCGTTCACAGCATGAAGGACCTGCCGACGGAAACGGCAACCGGTCTTTCCATCAGCGCCATCCTCCCGAGAGTCGACCCCAGGGATGGCTTCGTCTCTCTTGGCTACAAGCGTCTCTCGGATGTACCCGAGGGAGCGAGGATCGGCACGAGCAGCATGCGCAGAAAGGTGCAGCTTCTCGCACTAAGGTCCGATCTCGAGATCGTGCCTTTAAGAGGAAACGTGGACACGAGGATAAGAAAGCTCGAGGCAGGCGAATTGGATGGCGTCATCCTCGCTTTCGCCGGTATCTCGAGGATGGGCCTGGAAGAGAAAATCAGGGAAATACTTCCGTTCGATATCATGATACCCTCCTGCGGCCAGGGTGCAATCGGAATAGAGACGAGGACTGCCGACGAGGCTGCCCAAATGGTGGCCGCCCTCGACGATGAACCGACCCGCTTCGAAGTCGAGCTGGAGCGCGCGTTCCAGAAGGGCGTGGGCGGAGGGTGCAGCGTGCCTCTCGGCATCAACGCCAGCCTCTCGGGAAAACGCGTGCTCCTCCGGGCAGTCTTCGGCGATGACGACGCGATCATTTTCAAGAAACAGGTTGAGGGTCTCAAGGATGACGCCGAGTCCCTTGTGGACCGTCTCCTCGAAGGACTAAAGACAGCCCGCGCAGGCCGGAAGTGAATGACCCTGCTGCAAGAAGTAGGGTATCCAAAACAACGAGCGACGCGAGCCCCGTTAATTGCGCGAAGGAAAGTGCTCCCTGCGGCAAGCCGCAAGGAGCACGCGAGTTGATCGGCTGACCTGCTGATTTCCTACTTGGTATAGATGTTGCGGCACGGCCAGACGCCGAGCTTCACTATCTTGCCGTTCTGCACCTGGTCGACACGGACCGCGTCAACACCCTCGACCCTGGTGGCCGAATAAGTAAGGGGTGTGCTGCTCAGGCCTCCGGTGTCGAGGTTCTTGATCTTGAAGAAGCCCTCTTTCAGGACGTCCCCGGGCTTCAGTTTCTCGACAGGCACCGCTTTCATGGCAAGCCTCAAGGCTTCGACCTGAGTCATCACCTCGATCAATCCCCCGAGATAGACGTTGCTGTCCACGTGTTTCTGGCGGTACTTCTTCTGCAAATCGAGGGCAAATGCCACGCCCGGTGTCGAGGTCTCGCTGTAGGCAGGGAAGCTGCCGCCCGACACGAAGCCATTGCCCATTGCACCGAGGCCAAGGAAGAAGTCGGCCATCTGCACGGTATTCGGCATTCCGAAAGTTATCTTGTAGTCGAGGTCGGGTCCCATGCCCAGCCGCAACGCTTCCTTCATGGTTGCCTGGGCGCCGGGGTTGATCATGATGCCGAGGGCAAGGTCCACCTTGTTCTGCTTGAGCCACATGAGCTGCGTGGTGGGTGGAGTGGCAGGGACGAGTGGCACGTACTGGGTGCCGACCATATCGTAGCCCAGCTTCTTCAGGTACGCATCCATCTCAGGTATTTCCAGCGATTTGCCCATGGCATTGTCGGCCGTGAGGTAGGCGACGCGCGGCTTCCTGTTCTCCTTCCATTTCCCCTTGAACCATTCGGCAATCGCACCGAGGGAATCGGTGTAGATGGGATAATGGGTGAGTATGGTTTGGGGGGGCGTGAGCAAGAAGGCACCGGCCGCCATGCTGGTGCAGCCCATCTTGTCGGTGTTGAGCCTGTCCTTCAATGCAAGGGCTATGGCAGAAGCGCCCACGCGGTAGACAAGTATTCCCTTGGACTTGAGCTCCTCATAGATCGACAGGGCCTTTGCCTGCCCCAGTTCGTCGTCGCGCCACAACACTTCCAGGGTCACGTCGGATGGAAACTTGTCGTTTCTCCAGGGTGCCAGGCGCTTTGTCTCGTTGACGTACTTCGCGTAGTCCTCGAAAGCTGCAAGGGCGGCAGCCGTGTTCTCGGCATAGGCGCCCGTGAGAGGAAAGGAGCCTCCCACATAAACGACCTTGGCGGCCTTCGCACCTGTTGGCAGGAGCAACAATGCCATGGCCAGAGCCACCATAAAAGCCCCTATCTTACCTGTCCTAGCCATTTCTATTATCTCCTTCTTTCTCCGGTCTTTCTTGCGCCGTTAACGTCCCACATTCGTGCTACTCCGTCTCCCTCACCACCTCTTCACGGGAGAAAGGCCAGAGCCTGAAGTAGCTCTTGATCTTCTCCCACCCGTGGACGAGCCCCCTCGGCTCGAAGATGAGAAAGATGACGATGACCAATCCGCGGACGATAAGCCCGATGGCGGCGGCGGCCGGGCCCGCAATCGCTGCTGCCATGACCGGCCCTACCAGTGTTACCAACTCATCGAGGAGCCTCAGGGCGATGGCACCGAAAATTCCCCCCGTAATGCTGCCAATACCGCCGACGATCAGCATGCCGAGGTACCAGACCGAGTCCATGAAAGGGAACTGATCGACGCTCGCGAAGGCAAAATAGTGAACCAGCAGACAACCCGCTACGCCGGCATAAACGCAGCCGATGAAGAATGCCTGGAGCTTATAGGTCCAAAGGCTCACTCCCATCACTTCAGCCGCGAGGTCATTGTCCCTTATCGCCACGAAGGCACGGCCGGCCCGTGTCCTCGTGATGTTTATTGCAAAAAAAGTGGCGAGACCGGCGATCACCATGACGAGGTAATAGTAGCTGGCCTTGGAACTGAAGACGAAGCCGCCTATGCTGGGTTTCGGCACCGGCATTCCGTCGGCGCCGCCGGTAAGCTTTCGCAACTGGAGTATCAGCCAGATTATGATGAACTGCGAGGCTATCGTGGCCATGATGAGATAGAAACCCTTGATCTTGAGCGACGGCAGGCCGAAGACGAGACCCCCGATGCCGGCAGCCAAACCGGCGGCCGGCAGGGCCAGCCAGAAGGGGCAGCCCAGCTTCACAATGAGGACGGCGGAAACGTAACCGCCCAGGGCCATGAAGCCGACGTGCCCTATGGAGATCTGGCCGCAATAGCCGGTCAATATGCTGAGGCCGTGAACGCTGATGATGGCAATGCCGATCATAGTCATGATGGTGATGAGCCGGTCGCTCAGGAGGTACGGGCAGACGGCGAGCAGGACAAGGAGGACTCCGAGCATGACCCATTGAGAGCCCGAGCGAAAAAGCGCCATGTCCTGGCCGTAGTTTTCGTGAAACTTCCTTCCACCCATCGTTTAGATCCTCTCTATTCTCTTCATTCCGAAGAGGCCGTACGGCCTGAAGACTAGCACTATGAGCATTATCACATAGGGGAATATCTGGGCGAACCCCCCGCCGGGCAAAAGAGGATCCAAGTATCCGGCCGCCACGTTCTCGAGCATCCCGATGATAATTCCGGCCACGATAGCACCCCCGACCGAGTCGGCGCCGCCGAGGAGCACCACGGCAAATGCCTTGGAGCCGACCTCCGACAGCGATATGGACACCCCGGAGACGCCGCCCAGGAGTATACCGCCCACGACACCTACCACGGCGGCAATTATCCAGGAGAATGAATAGACGGTAGTTGCCTTGATTCCAAGACTCTGGACCACCTTCAAATCCTCTGCCGTGGCCCGCATAGCCAAACCGATCTTCGTGCGGCGAAAGAGATACATGAGGGCCGCGACGACGATAACGGATACAAGGAGGCCGATCATCGATTCGGACGGGACCGATATCTGGCCGACCTTCATCGTGATAGTCGGCAAGAGCCTGTGGTACGTCTTGTATTCACCGCCCCATATGAGCGTGACGAGCCCTTCGAGGAGGGTAGAGAGGGCTATGGTCATCATGATGATGGCCAGGTCGGACTGGCCCAGCAAAGGACGTATTGCCCCCCGCTCGATGACCATGCCCATGATCGCAGCCACCGCTATGGCGGCAGGCAAAGCTGCCCAGATCGGCAGGTGAAAGGAAACAAGGAACGTATAACCGAGGTAGCCGCCGATCAACACGAAGTGGCCCTGGGCGATGTTGAAGGCGTTAGAGCATTTGAGGATTATGACAAAACCGATGGCGATGAGGGCATAAACCATGCCCATGGAAAAACCGGTTACCACTAACTGGAGAAAGAAGGTCATGAAGAAGCTCCTTCGACTCGTTCTATCCTGAGGATTATATTCTTCATCCCTATTGTGCCGTCCGAGAGCCTCGTCGGGACTTCCACCGCGATTTCGCCCTTGTCGGCATAGACCGCCTCGATAAGCCCACGGTAGTGCTCCTCCAGTACGCTTCTCCTCAAGCTTCTCGCCCGGGTCACTTCTCCGGCGTCGGGATCGAATTCCTTGTTCAATTGAACGTATTTGTGGACGAGAGTGCCTGCGGGCAACCGGCCATTCACCCTCGCAATCTCTTTCTTCAGTAGGCCGTAGACCTCCGCCAGCTGGGACAGCTCGGCGAAAGTGTTGAATCTCAGTTTCTCCTGGGTCGCCCACCTGCTTACGGTATCGTAGTTGATGACGACGACTGCCGAGACATAGGCCCCGGCCGGTCCGCCAAAAACCCAGGCGTCCTTCACGTAGGGGCTTGACCTCAGGCGGCTTTCAACGAACTGGGGGAGCAGCTTCTCTCCGCTGGCCAGTTCGACGACGCTGCTTAATCGGTCAAGAAAAACGACGTGGCCGTCATCTCTGATAAAGCCGGCGTCTCCCGTTGAGAACCAGCCGCCTTTCTCCTCAGAGGCGTTTGCAATCTCTTGCCTGCCGTGAGCGGCGAGAGCGTCCTGTCTCCGGAAAACGATCTCACCTCTGTCGGTGGCCTTCACCTCAATGCCGTCAATGGGCCGGCCGATGGTTTCCGGGTCGACATCGTCAGCCCGGGGACAGGTGAGGACACCCCCTTCGGTGGTGATGTAAACATTTCTGACGGGAATACCCAGGGACTGATAGAAACTGCACGCATCAGGGCTTATCACAGCCCCCGTGCTGTAACAGATTCTCGCCCTGGCAAGGCCGAGACGCTCCCGTATGGGCTTGAAGAGGATGATGTTCGCCAGAGAGTGGGCCGCCTTCAGGAATATACCCGAGCCTTTCTTCCGGAAGCGCATATCGGCCATCCTGCGACCCAAAGGCATAAACAGATGAAAGGAGAGTTTCTTCAAGCCGTTCACGTCGCGCATGCTCGATTGCACCATTGCAGCCTGACTCTCCCACATGCGGGCGCCAAAGAAGGCGATGGTCGGCTCTATTTCCCTCGCGTCGCGCATCAGTGTCTCCGGTTCCTCCGCCAAATTAAGGGTGCTCCCGGAAAGGAGGTGGCAGCCGACGGCGAACAATTGCTCCGTGATCCATGCCGGCGGCAGGAAGGGGACGATATTGTCCTTCTGATGCCACGGGTCGAGCTTCAGGTAGAGGTCAACGGCGGTCCTCATCGTTTCGTAGGTGTGAACCACACCCCGAGGTGTGCCGCCGGTCGTCCCCGGTGTGTATATTATTGTGCATACATCCCCTGGACTGCCCTCGTTCACTCTCTGCTCGAAAAGGCCCTGGTGCTCTTTCTCATACTCCAGGCCCAGCCGAAGGAGCTCTTTGTAACCGCACAGCAAGGGGTCTTTGTAATCGGAAACTCCTTTATAGTTCCAGTAGATGACCTTTTGAAGGAGGGGAAGGCGGTCTTTGATCTCGAGAAGCTTGTCGACCTGTTCCTGATCCTCGACGATGGCGAAGCTCACCCCGGACTCCTCGGAGATATGCCTTATCTCCTGGGCCGTCAGCTCAGGGTAGGCGCCTATCGAGACTCCGCGGCAGGCCTGGGCCGCCAACTCTGCCGCGTACCACTCGTGGGCGTTGTCGCCGACGATAAGCAGCTTGCCCCCTGCCTCGAAGCCCATCGAGAACAGACCGAGGGCCAGGTACTTAACCTCTAGGTAGTAATCCTTCCATGTGTAAGCTTGCCAGATGCCGTAGTGCTTATAGCGCATTGCCTTATGCCTGTCGCCATAAGTCTGGTAATTGTAGGCCAGTACCTTAGGCCAAGTATCGCCCTTTTCCATCTCCCCCACCGCTGTCGCCTGCCGCGAACTCTCTAGGCAAGCCACCTTTTCTTCTTTCGGTAATGCTTGATTTCGCGATAGCTTTTCCTCTTGCTGTCGGCGGACACCCCCAAGTAAAACTCGCGAACCACCTCGTTATCGCGTAATCCCTCGGCAGGACCACCGAGAACCACCCTGCCGTTTTCCATAACATAGCCGTAATCCGAAATTCCGAGTGCCGCCCGGGCGTTCTGCTCTACGAGAAGGATCGACATCTTCTGTTCCTCGTTGATCCTCTTGATGATCTCGTAGACGTCTTTGACCATGAGAGGGGCAAGCCCCAGGGAAGGCTCGTCGAGGAGCATGAGCTTCGGACGGGCCATGAGAGCTCTTCCTATGACGAGCATCTGTTGTTCTCCGCCCGACAGGTACCCGCTTACCCTGCTGCGGAGACGCTTGACTTTAGGGATGTAGTCGAAGACACTTTCCAGGTCCTTCCTGACTCCGGCCCGGTCCCTGCGGCAATAGGCTCCCACAAGGAGGTTCTCCTCCACGGTCAGATGCTGGAGGACCCTTCGCCCTTCCATGGCCTGACTCACACCCATGGCAGCGACCGCCTCGGGGCCGGAGCGGTCTATCCTCTTTCCGTCGAGGAGTATCTCACCTTCGACCACTTCTCCTTCTTCGGTCCTGAGCATCCCCGATACCGCCTTCAGGGTGGTCGTCTTCCCTGCCCCGTTGGCGCCCAGGAGAGCCACGATCCGACCGTCGCCCACTTCGAGGGAAACGTCCCTCAGGGCTTGAATGGCATGCATGTAAACGACCTGAATATTCTTTATTTGCAGCATTCCGCATCACCCCGCATGCGAAGAACCTTGTCATGAAGCCGCACAAACGCCCGAAAGATAGGGAGCTATTCTTCCTTGCCCAAATACGCGCTGATCACATCCGGGTTCCTGCTGATTTCAGCCGGCGTCCCCTCGGCTATCTTCCTACCGAAGTCGAGGACCACGATCCTGTCGGCAATGTCCATGACCATCCCCATGTCGTGCTCGACGATGATGATCGACTTGACTCCGTCTCTCAGTACAGCTATATCCGGGTAAGTACCCCCCTGTCCTTCGAAGACGTCGAGAATGAACCGTGCGATGTCCTCTTTCTCCTCCAGGTTCATCCCCGCCACCGGCTCGTCGAGGAGCAAAACCTGCGGCTCCAGGGCAAGGGCCCTTGCGAGCTCGACCCTCTTCCGCAGACCGTAAGGTAGAAGACCCACGGCCTTCTTCCTGATCGACGCGATCTCCAGAAAGTCGATTATCTCCTCAACGATCTGCCGGTGTCTGATCTCTTCCCTCCGGGACCATCCGAAGTAGAGAGCCCCGGTAACAAAGCTCTGCTTCATGAGCACGTGGCGGGCAGCCATGATGTTGTCTTCGGTGCTCAAACCGGCATAAAGCTCGATGTTCTGAAAGGTCCTCGCGATACCCATGCGAGCGAGCTTGTCGGGACGTTCCCGGGTGATCCGGCGTTCATCGAAGTATAAATTGCCTATCTGGGGTTGATAGAAACCGTTGATGCAATTAAGGAGGGCACTCTTGCCTGCGCCGTTGGGCCCTATGACGGCGAGGATCTCGTTGCGTCGGACATCCATGCTTACTTCGGCGAGGGCCTGGACGCCTCCGAAGGCGAGTGAAATGTTGTCTATGCGCAGCCTGACGTTATTTCCTGTCTCCACCTACCGAATCTCCCCGGTTGTTTTCGACTTCAATTTCGCCGGCTCCGGCGTCAAAAGATTGCAGCATCTCGGCAGTTCGCAGCGCCGGATAACCCAACCGCAAAATCAACAAACGCAGTATAACAATAGTTCGCATCCCACTGTCAAGGCCTTTTTTGAGAAAAATTTCTCATAATCGGAAATAGGGCCCAGTGCACAATAAAAAAACCAATAAAGTACCTAACCACCCGAAGACGGTCTGAACAATGCGACCTCATCGCCCTCTTCGAGAACATGCGTGCCTTGGACCACTGCCTCGTTGACCGCTATTATGACATCCAGGTCCCCTGGCAGACCGAGCTCGTCTACAAGCTCCTGAACCGTTTGACCAATTCTCGCGGATCTCCGTATAACGAATTTTCCCCTGTAGGCCGGGAGGTAGTGACCCAGGTTCCCCCACAGTTTTACCACCACTTCCAATCATGGCCTCCTGATTCGGGTCTATAACTTCGGCCGTACGCGTCGACAGCCTTCAATGCGGCGAGTATCAGGTGACTGTCGAAGAATCTCCCTTCTTTGTCGCCTTCCCTGGAGGCCCCGCTCATCGAGCGTATCAGTATGTCCCTGGATGCGGCGTCAGCGACGGTTCCCAGTATTTCGTCGCCCTTCTCCTCAAGAGTGAGCTCGTCGAAGGTGGTCGGCAGACCGACCTCTTTATAGAAGCCGAACATGGCGTCCAGGAAGGCCGGTTCCCTCGATTCGAGCACAAGCTGGGTCAGCGTGCCGAAGGCCACCGTCTCGCCGTGAAACCGGGACTCCCGAAAACTGTTGTGGACATGCTCGAAAGCGTTTCCAATTGCGTGGGCCGCCGAAAGACCGCCGCTCTGAAAACCAAGGCCGGAAAGCAGGATGTTGGCTTCAGTCACCGCTTCTATGGCCGGGCCTGCGACGTGGGCCTCTGCTTCCACCTTCGCCTTGACGCCGTATTCCATCACAATCTCGAAACAAAGCTTCGCCAGAGCCCTGGCTGTCCTCGTACTTTGAGCGCGCAGGGAGACGGTCGGCGTCGACGTCCTGAAACACATATCGGCTTCGAAGTAGGTCGCAAGGGCATCACCCATGCCTGCCACGAGCAACCGGACAGGGGACCTGGCAATCACTGCGGTGTCGACGAAGACCATCAGAGGGTTGGTGGGAAGGGAGAGGAGGGCCTCCGTGGTTCCGTCTTCTTTGTGGACGAGGGAAGAGGCTGAAGTCGACGCATCGGTGGCTGCGACGGTGGGTATGTTGATACAGGGCACGCCTGCCCCGAAATGCTCGATGCGCTCCGGGGGTGTCTTCGTCACATCCGTCACGGTCCCTGCCGCCGCGCACCGGCCGGCGTCTATGGTCTTACCGCCGCCGCAATTGATAATGGCATCATGATCCCCACTCAGACAGGCCTGCTTTATCCGCTCTATCTCTTTTCGCGTGCACTCCCCGCCGAAATCGACAAAGGCATATCGGATCCCGCAGGCGGAAAGGCTTTTCGTGAGAGCCGGCTCTACTGCCCTCTTTCCACTTTTCGATGCGAGGACCAGGGGGTTTGTGATCCCCAGCGCCTGAAGCTGCTCACCCAGGCTGAAGAGAGCGTCCGGCCCCTGGACGTATCTCAAAGGCGCTGCAAAGATACTGATAGCCATGCGACTTCCCTCCTCAACGATTATTAAATCTTGCCGAGGGCCTCGAGCACCCTGTCAGGGGTGGCCGGCAAATCCACCCATTTGCCCAAGGCATTGTGAACGGCGGCATAGAAGGCGAAAGGGACGACGGTCGCCACATCCTCACCGATGCCGACCGAGCCGTAAGGGCCGTAGCCCATGCCCGTTTCGACTATGATCGTATCTATGGGACCGCAGTCAAGCATGGTGTTGATCTTATAGTCGATGAGGTTCCCGTTGAGCACCACCCCGGTGACAGGGCAGTAAATGGTATCCTCGGTACGGACACGGCTCACACCCATGATCGACCCGCCATATTGCTGGCCCTCTACCGCGTCGGGATTGATCGCTTTGCCCACGTCGTTCGTGTTGACCACACGGGTCACCTCCACTGCCCCTGTCTCAGTATCCACCTCCACTTCGACGAAGTGGGCCTGCCTGACGAAGACAGGCCTCGGGCCGGGCGTCGACATCTGCGATCCCTGCTGGTTCTGCCATCCCCACGCAAAGAGCGGCTCTGTAGAGCCTATATCCATCTTCCCCATGAAGAAAGCAGGACGGACGAGCTCCGATATGGTCATGCGCCGGCCGGGCTCTTTCTTCACGTAGATGACGCTCTCTTTGATATCGAGTTCGTCGGGCTCGCAGTCTTCGAAAGGAGGATAATAGCCCATGTCGGGCCGCTCGGTAATCCTCGGTTTCGTCGCGATCTCGAGTATCTTCCTTCTGAGCTGCCTGGCCGCGTTTCGAACCGCATAGCCGTTAACGGTCAGGTTGGTCGAAGCGTCGGGAGTCATGGGTGTGAAGCCCGCCTCCTCGAAGGGCCGGTAGCTCACGTCCTCGTACCGAAGTCCCAGCTCGTCGGCGGCGATCTGGCAATATGCGGTCTCTGCGGCAACTCCATTGTCGCAGCGCTGGCCGAGTATCCTAGCCGATCCGTCGTCGCGCTCGATCCTGATGCCCACGGCCCCTGCACCGCTCGAATCGCTCCACTCATGGGTGAAGGTGAAACCGATCCCGTGCATTTTCCCATTGGGGAGGCATCCGGTCCCGGGCAGGTGCCATTTCCTGTCCCATTCTATGGCCTTCTTGCCTGCCTCTATGCATTCCCTCAGGCTGTCCCTCGGCTCGAAGCCTAAGGCGGTTTTCAACTCGGACAGCTCTGCCATGGGCTTGCCTTCCAATCCATCGTTCTTCAGGGCCACTTCCGTCGGGTCCATCTTGAGGGCCTCTGCCACGCGGTTCAAGACCGCCGAAAGGCAAAAGACGTTCGACAACTGCTCGCACCGGATCGCGGTGCCGACCATGATGTTGAGGGCGGCCCCGTTGAACTCCTGAAGCACGTGCTCTACCCTCGTGTTCTCAAGGAAATGGGCGAGATGAGAGAACCCCTTTCTCGCAAACCAGGACGTGCCGGCTACCGCGGTGATGGTCCCATCATTCTTGAAGCCTACCTTTATATGATAGCGCGCGTTATCGATGCCTGCCCCGGCGAAATCCTCCCGCCTCGTGAACTGCCATCTTATCGGCCTGCCTGTTCTTTTAGACAGAACTCCTGCGATGATATTGGGCTGCATGTTGAGGGCCATCTGCGACCAGCCGCCGAAAGTGCCGCCCTGGTAAAGGCAATGGAGCGTCACCTGACTCACGGGAACCTTGAAATACTCCGCTATCTGGCGCTTCGAAAGATGGGGACGCTGGTGCTTCAACCAAAGCTCCGGGTTGTTGCCGTTCCACCTGAAAAGCCCGTTGGGCCTTTCCGGCCCGACCCAGGTCTCCTTGTCCCGCCTCATCCTGAATTCGATGACCCTGTCCGCCTGCCTGAAACCCTCTTCGGGGTTTCCATGAACGACCCTTGCCTCCCGCTGTCCCGAAGGGACGACGAAATTACTCTTGGGGAACTGCTCGGGGATGGAAAGAGGGGCGCCGGGCTTGAGCGCTTCTTCCTGGTCCAGGTTGAAGGGGCGCTCCTCCCAGTCTATATTCACGAGCTTCAACGCAGCGTTTGCGATGTCTTCCGTTTCCGCTGCCACGGCCACTCCCATGGGCATTCCCTGCCAGTAGCCGACACGATTCAGAACCGGCTGGTACCCGTCGACGCCTCTTCCGAAATGGCCGCTCACGTCGGCTTTTTCCGGTAGTTCGGGATCGTCGTATCTCAGTATGGCCCTTACCCCCGGCAACAGCGATGCCCTGCCCGTGTCCATGCTCCTGATTCGGGCATGTGGAAATGGGCACGTGAGGATCCTCAGCCAGAGCTGGCCGGGGAGCTGGACATCAGCCGTGTACATGGCATAGCCCGTCGCTTTTTCAAGGCCGTCCTTTCGCTTCACCCGGGTACCGATAGCCCGGTACTCGTCCAGGGGATACCTGTCCGCCTTCATGCTGTTTTCCGGCGCGATCGTTCCTTCTCTATCGTCCCGGTTCATCTGTTCCTCCCTGAGAAGGACGGCAGCCCTTTCGAAAGCCGCGAGTCAGCCTTCGTCCTCCTCTCTTTTTCCGGCGAGCCTCCTCGTCAGCCCTGAATCGAGTAGCCCCCGTCCACGGCTATGGCTGCGCCGGTGATAAAATCGGATGCCCTGCCGGCGAGGAAGACGGCGCACCCGGCAATATCCTCAATCTCTCCCCAGCGGCCGGCGGGTGTTCTGGCCGCCACTCTTCGCTCAAGGTCCGGGTCGTTCTCTTTGGCCCTGATCGAAAGCTCCGTGTTGATCCATCCCGGCATGATGCAATTAACCTGAATACCATACTTAGCCCATCCCGAGGCCAGGCCCCGGGTCAGCTGGAGCACACCCCCCTTGCTCGCTCCGTAGACGGCGAAGGGTCCGACGCCCATGACCGAGGTCATGGAGCCGACGCTTATTATCTTACCTCCGCCTGCTTTCGCCATGACGGGTCGGACTTCTTTCGCGGCAAGAAAAAAGCTGCGGAGGTTCGTGTCGATGATCTCATCCCACTTGGAAACAGGCATCTCTTCAGGCATTACTCCGCCGCTCGGTATGCCCGCGTTGCACACGAGGATGTCGATGCGGCCGAACCTGTGGAGGGCCTCTTCGATCATCACTTTGTTGTCCTGTTCCTGCCGCACGTCGACTTTGACGGCGAGCACGTCGACGCCGAAGTCGCGCCTGATTCCGGTTACTGTTTCCGATTCTTCCCCTGTTTTCACGAAGGCGATGTCCCCGATCACAATATTCGCCCCTGCACGAGCGAGGGCCCTCGCAATCCCCTTGCCGATGCCCTTGTTGCCGCCCGTCACTATGGCCAGCTTGCCGTCCAAACTGAACATATCGCTTCTCTCCATTACGAAACCTCCAGGGGGACACGGGCAGGGCGCCTTATGGGGCGGTTTCTTTCTTCGCCTCTCTTTATCGAGCGATGGAACGGGCGGCCCTTGTTCCTCCCCATACGATGGGTTAATGGTCGATAAACCGCCACCCACATCTAACTCGACTATATTATACCTTGTCAAGTACACCAGCAATACCGGGGACTTCGCAGATCGGAAAAGGTGATTAAAGTCGTGCTGAAAGGAAGTTTGAAGCGGCTCTCCGCAAAATGCCGGGCAGACTCCTTTCGGAAGGCAGACGCCGAGACTGTACCTGGTGATGAACCGGGGAATTGGTCACTCTTTGACGCTCAAGAGGACTTTTATGTTGTACTATCAATATGTCAGGTTATAATTTAACTGAGTTAAATAACAGACCTTATCGATTCATTTTGTTATTGACCGCCGTATTTTACGGAATACGGCTAATTCCGACGATAACTTTCATTTTGAATTGGTTCGATCGTTTGATTCGATTGTCCGATTGCTTAGTTCGATTGGTGGGCCGCGAAGGATTCGAACCTTCGACCTCCTGATTAAGAGTCAGCTGCTCTACCGGACTGAGCTAGCGGCCCATCGAGACTATTCTTATAGCACAACGTCTCCAGGAATTCAAACCTTTCTCCTTCCCTTCGAACCTACTTTCCCGATTCGCGTCCGTCAAGTCGCAGGCGAGGCAATCTCCTCCCCTGGACAGCCGAAAAGAGGCACGTGAAAAAGAGCACGAAAATTGATTGACTATTGGATACGCTCATGTTACAAAATGGTACTCGCCATGGCGGCAGACGATAAGAATGACAAACGAGAGATGTATTCCGCCTTCATGACGTACGGGACCCTCGGGATCGAGATGGGGCTTTCTCTGGCAATAGGCCTCGGCATCGGTTATGTCCTTGACCATCGGTTCAAAACATCACCGATCTTCACGATCTTGTTTATAATCTTCGGCCTCGTTGCCGGGATGAAGCGGTTATACACGCTTTGGAAGAGAATAGAAAAAGATGAGAGAAACGACAACCAGTGAGGTCGAACGGGTAAACGTCACGATCCTCGTGCTCGGCTCCCTTGCCTCACTCGCCATTATGCGCGATTTCCAGCATTTTTTCAGCTTCGCCGTGGCAAGTGCCATCGTCACCCTTAATTTCCGCTACCTAAGGAAGATTATGGAAGGCTTTTTCTCCATGGCCGTCGACAAACAAGGAGAAGGGGCCTCAGATGTGGCTCCGGAGGCGCTTCGCGCAATATCCAAGGCGGACCTTTTTATCAAGCTCCCCATAAAGTTCCTTGTTCTCATCGCTCTGGTGGTCGTGGTTGTCATCTGGGGAAACGTGAACATACTGTTTTTCATCATCGGCCTTTCGACGGTATTCCTGTCGATCGTGATCAGTCAGATTGCAGGCACCTTTATCCCCGGGGTAAGGAGGAAAGAAGATGGGGCATGAAACATTCACCTGGGTTTCCCTCATTCCAGGACTGTCTAAGTACCCTCACGTCGGCAATAGCCTCATCGTATCGGTCATATTGTTGGTGGTCTTTATCACCGGTTACATTCAGCTCAAGAAGACCGCGGAAGAGGTAGTCCCCGACCAGCGCCTTACCTTCAGGAACTTCTGTGAGATCCTTGTCGAGTTGATTCTTCGGCTCGTGGATGACACCATGGGCCCTTACGGGAGAAGGTTCATGCTCCTCGTGGGGACCCTCGGCATCTTTATCCTTTTCAACAATCTCTCCGGTATCGTTCCCGGTTTCGAGCCGGCTACGAGCAACGTCAACACGACCTTCGCCTGCTCTCTCACCGTCTTCGTCATGACCCACTACTACGGAGTGAAGCAGCACGGCATCAAGTATCTCAAGACTTTCATGGGCCCCATATGGTGGCTTGCGCCGTTGATGATCCCCATCGAGATCATCAGTCACATTTCCCGCCCCCTTTCGCTGGGTTTGAGGCTTTTCGGCAACGTGACGGGAGACCACCTGGTGACCGGCATATTCTTTCTCTTGATTCCTCTCGCCCTGCCGCTGGTCGGCATGGTTCTGGGCACCTTCGTGGCCGTTGTTCAGGCTTACGTGTTCGTGCTCTTATCAATGACCTATTTTACGGGAGCCATTTCCGAAGAACATTAAACTTACTCTCAAAGGGGGTGACATAACATGAAAAGATCACTTACGGTTATCATGCTTCTCGGTGCATTCGTCATGCTGTCCTACGGGATCGCCATGGCGGCGGAAGGCGGCGCAGCGGCACCGGCGGCAGGATTGGACCCGATCGTCAAGGCATGTATCGCCATCGCGGCGGGTATCGGTCTCGGCATCGCGGCTCTGGGCGGCGGCATCGGCCAGGGCAGGGCAATAGCCTCTGCTCTCGACAGTATCGGCAGGAACCCGGGGGCTGCAGGAAAGATCATGGGTCCCATGATTCTCGGTCTTGCAATTATCGAATCTCTGGTAATATACTCCCTGGTAATCTCACTGCTTCTCTTCTTCAAGCTCTAGAAAGTCTTATCCAATGGGGGCAGACGGTGATGATCTGTCCCCATTTTTTTATCCTCTCTTACTTGCTTATGTACTCCCCTTAAGCCGTTCATGAAGTCTTTGGTTCCCTGTCCTTCATGACCTCCCGTATTGCCTCGGCGAGCTCATTTTTGACAACGGGCTTCATAAGCATTCGCCGAATACCCATCCTCCGCGCCCTTTCCCCATCGATCGTTTCGCTGAAACCCGTCATCAATATCACCGGAATCTCTTTGCGCAAGGCTCTTATCCTCCTGGCGAGGTCCGCGCCGGTGAGCTCGGGCATGGTTTGATCGGTAATCACGAGATCGAAAGCTTGAGGATTGGAGGTGAACAGCTCGAGCGCTTGGGTACTGCTCGTAAGTGCCGTTACCTCATAACCGAGCCGTTCGAGGATCGTGGAGTTCATTTCGACGATCGACCTTTCGTCGTCAACCATAAGGATATGCTCTTTCCCTCCGGGCAAGGGAGACGTTTCCTCCCGAACGGTCCCTTCGGTCTCACTGACCACCATGGGCAGCCAGACGGTGAAGGTCGATCCCTTCTCCGGCTGGCTGCTCACCGCGATAGCACCGTTCAGTGACTTGACGATGCCATGGACCACGGCGAGTCCCATGCCGGTTCCCTCCCCGGGCCGTTTTGTGGTGAAGAAGGGATCGAAGATACGTTCCATCACTGCTTCCGACATGCCGTGGCCCGTATCGCTCACCTCGATCATCAAATACGGTCCCGGTTTGAGGTCGGGAAGAGAGGCGATTGGCTCAGGACCTGTCTGATATTCCCTCAAGGTAACTTCGAGGATACCCCCCTTCTCCCTCATGGCGTGAGCGGCATTGGCGCAAAGGTTCATGAGGATCTGCTGGAGTCGCGCCGCATCGACCATAATCGTATTCCGCCCCGGTTCCACACGGTGGTGAATCTGAATGGTGGCAGGGATCGACGACCGCAGGAGTTTCATGGTCTCGGTGATGAGGGGGCCTGCGGCTACCAGTACCGCTTCCTGGTTTTCGCGGCGGCTGAAAGTAAGGATCTGTTTCACCAGGTCCCTGGCGCGCTGGCTTGCCTTGAATATCTGTTCGAGGTTGTGGTGCACGCTGCTTCCAACAGGGACATCGTCGAGAGCAAGCTCGGCGTTGCCGATGATAGCTGCAAGAATGTTGTTGAAATCATGGGCTATTCCGCCCGCCAGGGTCCCTATGGCTTCCATTTTGTGAGCCTGCCTGAGCTGCTGCTCGAGTATAGCTTCGGCCGTTATGTCACGGCAGGTCACGGCCTGGTTGAAGACGTCTCCGGCAGCGTTGCGCATGGGGGACAGATTGACGTCGAATTCCCTGAAACCCCCGTCTTTTAGCTTCAGGGTCATCCTGCCCGTCCATCTTTTCCTCTTTTGCAGCCTTGCCCAGAGGGCTTCGTAAAAGCCCTTGTCATCTTCGCCGGTTGCACAGTCGATGACGTGTCGGCCCGTCAAATCCCCTGAGTTCTTGCCGCTGCCCTTGAGGAAGGCAAGGTTGGCGTATTGAACGATGCCTGCGTTGTCGACAACGAGGATCATTTCGACGGCGTGTTCCACAAGCAGTGAAAGGCGTCGCCGTTCCTCTTCCGCATATCGCCTCTCCGTGATATCCCTGAGAAAGGCGAGGGAAGCCGCTTCTTTCTTGTACACGGTCCCGACCACCGAAGCTTCGACATAAAGAGCGCTTCCATCCTTACGGAGACCCTTGAATTCGCCATGGACGGGCGTATGCTCGCCCCTCTGTCGTCCGGCCATCTCCAGGAGCCGTTCCCTGTCGTCCGGATGAACTATATTCGCAATCGAGGAGCCCACGAGCTCTTCCTTGTTTGCATAACCGAATATCTGTAGGCACCTGGGGTTCACCTCCAGAAAGATCTGATCGGCACTGAAGATCGCCATCCCGTCGCTCGAGTTCTCGACTACAATCCTGTACCGCTCCTCACTTTCCCGAAAGCCCTCCTCGGTACTCCTTTGCCGGCTCACGTCAAACATGACCGAATAGACGTCGGTCACCCTTCCGTCTTCAATTAGCGGGGAGCTTTGGACGTGGGCGGAGAACAAAGTGCCGTCCGTCCGCTTCATTTCGAGTTCCGACTCCCCTCTTCTGCCCCGTTCGACCACGCGCTTGAGGTGAGAGATGAAGGCCTCTCTGGACTTTCGGGTGACGAAGGAGATGAGGCTACGACGCTTCAGGTGAGTCTTTGCGGTACCGAGCAGATCGGCTCCGGCCTGATTGGTTTCTTTGATGACCCCTTCCGAATCGAGAAGGAAACGGCCTGCTGAGGCGGGCTCTTGTGTCTGGGTCTGCCCGAGGCCCTCCTCAAGGAGTCCGCGAAGGGCGTAGGTCTCGCCCGAGTGGGCTTCCATGGCGCGCCTGAGCAAAGGAGCCTCAGCCGAGGAATCGGGCAGCCGGACGCTCGTCTCAGCTTCCGGAAGTTGAAATAGCCCCTCCTGCTTACCGTATCTGCCCGCAAGGGCGGTCTTCAGGCGTTTGGACCTCTTCTGTTCCATGGGATCACCTGATCTGTTCCCGCCACAGATGAATTATGCCGTCGAAGTTCCTTGTCATGAGGCCCCGAAAAGGGCCTCGCAGCGAGAGCGGTTCGAAACCGTTTGTCCCGATGTCTTCAAGCATTATATCAAATCAATCGACGGCTGTGAAGAAAAGCAATTCCCCGTCACTTTCTGAAGAGCCAGAAAATGAGGGTCAGGATAACGCTGATGATGATGCTCGTCGTAACGGGGAAGTAGAAGGTGAAGTTATCCCGCTTCACGTAGATATCCCCCGGAAGCCGCCCGATAAAAGGAATTTTCGGGGCGAAGACAAAAAAGAGGCCGACCACGATCAGGACGGCGCCGAGGAAGATGAGCATCCTTCCGAGGGCGTTCATGACCTTTTACCGTCCTCCTTTCTATCGTCTTTTGCCTGCCTTCAGGCAAACCTCTCGTGCTCGCTGAATATGCAGCCGCAATAGTTCTGCCGGTAGAGGCCGAGGCGCCTCGATTCGGCCTGCCCCTCCTTCCAGCCCTGGCGGAAATCCCTGTAAAGAAAAGGAGTCTTGTAGAAAGCCGAAAGCTCCTCGGCGACGGCCGCGATCTCCTCGTGTCGCTGATACTTACTGTAAAGAAGCGTCGTCGTTACGGCTTCGGCTCCTATCTCCCCGGCCTTTTGAAAGGCCCGGTCGAGTCGCATGCGGTAGCAGGCCGGACACCGGTCCTTACCGAGGGGAAGCGTCCTTGCGAAGAAGGCCTCCAGGTCATAGGCGTCATCGATCACAAGGGGCATGAGGCGCAATACGGCGAACGTCGAAAGGGCATCGCGCCGTCTCTGGAACTCGGTGTAGGGATGGATGTTCGGGTTGTAGAAGAAACCCGTAACCGCGTGCCCTTCCTCGTTCAGCACTTTGTGCGGATAGATGGCGCAGGGAGCACAGCAGATGTGAAGAAGTACCTTCATGGTTTTGGTACCGGGCTTCAACCAGGTCCCATAGGTCAAATAAGACCTATGGGACCTATTATTATGGCTATTGCCAAAGGAGTCTTCTTATTTCTTACCCCTCTTCTCTTCGATGGCTGCCTGAGCCGCGGCCAAGCGGGCAACGGTCACGCGGTAAGGCGAGCAGCTCACGTAGTCGAGGCCTGTACGATGGCAGAACTTGACCGAATTCGGCTCTCCGCCGTGCTCACCACATATGCCGATCTTCAGGTTCGGCCTCGTCTTCCTGCCCAACCCCACGGCCATTTGCATGAGCTTGCCCACGCCGCCCTCGTCGACCCTCTGGAAGGGATCGTAGTCGAGCACATCCCTTTCCACGTAAAGACGGAGGATTTTCCCTGCGTCGTCGCGGCTCATGCCGAAGGTCGTCTGGGTAAGATCGTTCGTGCCGAAGGAGAAGAATTCGGCGACCGAGGCGATCTCGTCAGCGGTAAGGGCTGCTCTGGGGATCTCGATCATGGTCCCCACCTTGTAGTCGATGGTCATAGCGAAGGCTGCAAAGACCTCCTTTGCCACGCGGTCGACCACATCTTTCTGGAGTTTCAGCTCGTTCACGTGGCCTACCAGCGGGATCATGATCTCCGGCTTCACTTCGATTCCCAACTTCTTCACCTCACAGGCTGCCTCGAAGACGGCCCGGGCCTGCATTTCCGTAATTTCGGGGTAAAGGATACCGAGTCTGCACCCCCGAAGGCCCAACATGGGATTAGCCTCCTGGAGGCTCGCCACCTTTGCCGCCAGCCGCTCGTAAGAGATACCCATTTTGGAGGCGAGGTCTCTGATGTCCTTCTCGCTGTGGGGCAGGAACTCGTGAAGGGGCGGATCGAGGGTTCTGATGGTGACGGGCAGGCCGTTCATCACCTTAAAAAGACCGGCAAAGTCTCCTTTCTGCATGGGCAGGAGCTTGTCAAGGGCCTTCTTTCGGCCTTCCAGGTCCTCTGCCACGATCATCTCCCTCACCGCGTCTATCCGGGCGCCTTCAAAGAACATGTGCTCGGTCCTGCACAGGCCGATGCCCTGGGCGCCGAAGTTGACCGCCACCTGCGCCTGATCGGGCTGGTCTGCATTGGTGCGCACTCCGAGGCGTCTCGCTTCGTCAGCCCACGACATGAGGGATGCGAAATCCTGATATATCTCCGATTCTTCGGCCTTGAGCGTCTTATCCACGAGCACCCGGAGCACTTCCGAAGGAATGGTCTTCACCTCACCGACGAAGACCTCACCCGTGCTTCCGTTTATGGAGATGTAATCACCCTCGTGGATCGTCTTCCCTTTAATCTTGATGTCCTTGGTCTTGTAACTTATGTCGAGATCCCCGCAGCCCGCGACGCAGACCTTGCCCATCTGCCTGGCCACGAGGGCCGCGTGGCTCGTCATGCCGCCCCTGGCCGTGAGTATCCCCTGTGATGCGTTCATGCCCCTGATATCTTCCGGAGAAGTCTCGATGCGGACCAGGATCACCTTCTCTCCGCGGGCCGCCCAAGCTTCCGCGTCCTCGGCGTTGTATACCACCTTGCCCGTGGCAGCGCCCGGTCCCGCATTCAGCCCTTTCGCCACAAGTCTCCCTTCCTTAAGAGCCTTGTCCACTTCTTTGGGGTCGAAGATGGGCCGCAGTACCTGATTCAGCCCGTCAGGGCTGACCCGCATGAGGGCCTCCTCCTTATCGATGAGTCCCTCCTTCACCATGTCGACTGCAGCCTTGAACTCGGCAAAAGACGTTCTCTTGCCCGTCCTCGTCTGAAGCATCCAGAGCTTTGTGCGCTGAATGGTGAACTCCACGTCCTGCATGTCCTTGAAATGACCTTCAAGAGTGGCCCGAATCTCGAGAAGCTGCTTGTACACTTCCGGCATCGCTTCTTCGAGGGACTGCACGGACGGGTCCGACTTCTGCTTCTTGTTGATAGGAAGGGGAGTCCTCGTGCCTGCAACCACGTCTTCCCCCTGGGCGTTGAGCAGATATTCTCCGTAGAACATGTTCTCGCCCGTGGAGGGGTTTCTCGTGAAGGCGACCCCCGTGCCCGAATCCTGGCCTATGTTGCCGAAAACCATGGACTGCACGTTGACGGCAGTGCCCCATGAGGCCGGGATGTTGTTCAGCTTCCTATAGGTATTGGCCCGGTCGTTCATCCAGGACTTGAAAACCGCACCGATGGCTCCCCAGAGCTGTTCCACCGGGTCTTCGGGGAAGTCGACGTCAAGCTTCTGCTTTATCGCTTTTTTGAAGCGGCCCACGAGGTCCTTGAGGTCCTCTACCGTGAATTCGATATCGAGCTTGATGCCCCGTGCCTTCTTCTTCTCGTCGATGATCTCTTCGAAAGGGTCTTCTTCCTCTTTGCTCTCGGGCTTCAGGCCAAGGACCACGTCGCCGTACATGGCGACGAAGCGCCGGTAGCAGTCCCAGGCGAACCATTCGTTTCCCGTCAGATCTGCGAGGGCCTTAACGGTGACGCTGTTGAGGCCGAGGTTCAGGACGGTGTCCATCATGCCGGGCATACTCGCCCGGGCCCCCGAGCGGATGGAGAGGAGAAGCGGATTCTTCGGATCTCCGAACTTCATGCCCATCAGCTCTTCCACCTTCTTCAGGTCGGAGAGGACTTCTTCTTTGAGCCCCTCGGGAAGCTGCATATTCTTCTCGTAGAACATCGTGCAGACTTCGGTAGTGATGGTGAAGCCCGGAGGAACGGGAATTCCGAGGTTGACCATCTCTGCGAGGTTCGCCCCTTTCCCTCCGAGAAGATTCTTCATCCCACTGTCGCCTTCCGCCTTTGCACCCCCAAAGAAATAAACGTACTTACCCATGGTTCCCCCTTTTTTAAGACAGCATATATATCATGAAATCTCTTCCACCCGAATCTTGGAGAAATCGCCGTACTTGAGGAACATGTCCTTGATCCTCGCGAGGAGCGAAAGCCTGTTCTCCTTGAGCCTTTCGTCGTCGACCATGACAAAGACCTTGTCGAAGTACCTGTCGATGCTTTCCTTGAAGCCCACGAGCACGCCGATCGCCTCCGGGTACCTGCGCGCCTGCATGTGCGCGATATAGACGTCTTTTTGCGCCTCGAAAAGGGCGTGGAGCGCGCGCTCCTCCTCGTGCTCGAACAAGGCGGCATCGATAGGAGCATCTCCGCTCACCGACTTTGCAATATTATAAACCCTCCTGAAACCGATCATGAGCCTTCGGAAGTCTTCGATCGACTCCTGCGTCTCGAGGGCCTTGAGCCTCATATATCCGTCATAGATGTCGTCTGCGACGTAGGGCAGCACTGCATTGATAAACTCCTGGTTGTGCCCCCCCTCCATCAGAAGGAATTTGAACCTGGCCGAGATGAATTCCGAAAGGCTTTCCACCAGGGCGTCGAAAGGGATCTTGCCATCGGCGCTCGTCAACGCCGCATAGCCGGCCTCGAAAAGTCGACTCAGGGGCACGTGAAAGCCCTTGTCGATAACGATCCTTATGCAGCCGATTGCCTGGCGGCGAAGGGCGAAGGGGTCGAGGTTCCCCGTGGGAGTAATGGCCACCGAAAAGAAGCTGATCAGGGAGTCGAGCTTATCTGCGAGGGCCAGGACAGAGCCAAGGCTGCTTTCGGGCAGCGGCGCATCGGTGGAGGAAGGAGAGTAGTGCTCCTCGATCGATTGAGCCACCTCCTCGTCCTCGCCCTGATGCTCGGCGTAAATCCTGCCCATCGTGCCCTGAAGCTCCGGGAACTCACCCACCATGTGAGAGAGGAGATCTGCCTTCATCAGCCTTGCGGCCCGGTCTATCTTGCCATCGAAGGCAAGACCCAGGGTCGATGCGAGAAAGCCGGCGATAAGGCGGACCCTTTCGGCCTTGTCTTTGAGGTTCCCCAGCTTTTTGTGGAATTTGACCGAGTCGAGCCGGTTGTAAAGCTCGTCGAGGCGAATCGCCTTGTCTTCTTCAAAAAAGAATTTGGCGTCGGCGAGACGGGCCCTGAGCACCCTTTCGTTCCCCCGAGCGACCTCCGCAGATACGACCGGTTTGGTGTTGGCGAAGAAGATAAAGCCGGGAAGCAATTTCCCCTTTTCTTTTTCCAGGGGAATATAGCGCTGATGGCCCTTCATCACATTCACCAGCACAGCCTCGGGCAGATCGAGATACTCTTGTTCGAAAGTGCCGGTAAGTCCGTAAGGATACTCGGTGATATACTCGATCTCTTCGAGAAGATCCTCGTCCGTCATGGCAAGGGCTTCCGTCCTTGCCTCGATGGCGCCTATTGCCTCCGTCATCACGCTCATCCGCTCGTTCTCGTCGACGATGATGTAATTCTCACGCATCAGGTCTATGTAGGTCAGTGCATCGTTCAGGACAACTTCGCCGACCGAAAGGAAGCGATGTCCCCTTGAACGGTTCCCGGCCGCGATGCCCGCCACTTCGAAGGGGACGATCTCGTCTCCGAGGAGGGCGACGATCCAGTGGAGCGGCCTGCCGAACTCGAAGCCGCCCTTGCCCCATTTCATGCGCTTCTGGAAAGGTATTCGGGCAATGGCTTCGGGGAGGAGGCCGGAGAGCACATCGCTCGCGCTCTTGCCGATCTCGACCTTCTCCACGCAGATAAGCTCTGCGTTATCTTTCTTACGGACGAGCAGCTCCGATACGTCGACACCCTGGCTCTTGGCAAAGCCTATGGCTGCCGGAAGAGGTTTTCCCTCGGCGTCGTAGGCGCGGGCAGCAGGAGGGCCGAATTTCACGATGACCGTCTCTGTCTGCTTTTCTTCCATGGCCTCTATGAGCACGGCTATCCTGCGGGGCGTGCCGAAGCTCACCATGCCCGAAAAACCGATTCTCGACGCTTCCAGTCCTTCTTTCAGGAGCTTTTCGAGCCCGGCTTTCGCCGGCTTGATGAACCGTGCGGGCAGCTCTTCCGTACCTATTTCGAGAAGAAAGGGTTTCACGCGGAATCACCTCCCTGAAGGAGGGGAAAACCCAGGGCTTCCCGTTTCCTCACATAAAGCTCGGCGCACATCTTGGCGAGGTTTCTCACCCTGCCTATATAGTTGGTCCGCTCGGTCACGGAAAGTGAGCCCCGGGCCTCGAGCAGGTTGAAAACATGAGAGCATTTCAGGCAGTAATCGTAGGCCGGGTAGATCAGCTCCCTGCCCTTCGCGATCTTTTCCCCTTCCACCTCATAGCTGTCGAAGAGCCGGCGAAGGAGATCGCTGTCGGCCTCTTCGAAGTTATAAGTGGAATACTCCCTCTCGGGCTCGAAGTAGATATCGCCGTATGAGACCTTGTCGTTCCATTTGATATTGCGAAAATTATCCACATCCTGAAGATACATGACTATTCTTTCTATTCCATAGGTGATCTCGACCGTAATGGGCGAAAGCTCGATGCCCCCCACCTGCTGAAAATAGGTGAACTGGGTGATCTCCATCCCGTCGAGCCATACTTCCCAGCCCAGGCCCCATGCGCCGAGGGTCGGCGATTCCCAGTCGTCTTCCACGAACCTGATGTCGTGGCGGGCAGGGTCGATTCCGAAGGTGCGCAGGCTTTGCAGGTACTTGTCCTGAATGTCGAGGGGTGAAGGCTTCATCACCACCTGGAATTGGAAATAATGCTGAAGCCTGTTCGGATTCTCACCATAGCGGCCGTCGGTAGGTCTCCGGGACGGCTGCACGTAGGCGGCGTTCGACGGCTCAGGGCCGAGGGCCCCTAAAAAGGTGGCCGGATGGAATGTACCCGCCCCCACTTCCATGTCATAGGGCTGCCGGATGACACATCCCTGATCCGCCCAAAACTTCTGAAGTTCCAGAATAAGGTCCTGAAAATACACGATTACCCCGTAATGCCTCTCAAGAATCTGTATGACTTGAACTCAACGCTAAGATGGAAGGAGATGAAGCCCTCCAGGATCTCCCTTCCCTGCCGCTCGAAAACCCCGGTATCGACAATGCTCGACACATGCCTGTCCGCCAGTCTCGGGATTAATCCCTCCGGGTAAGACCTGTGGGGGGTGGACCTGGCGCAGCCAGGGCAGAGGGTGCCTCCCCTTTCGTTTGAAAAGCACGTCTTTTCGTGCTCGGCCAGGCTTTTCCCGCACTGAACGCACGTGCTGAAATTGGGCATGAACCCAAGATGGTCGAGCATTTGCAGTTGATAATATAGTATATCGGAACGCGTAAATTCAACAGATTTAAGCTTACTGAGGCTCGCGCTCAAGAGGTGAAAGAGCGGCTCGTTCCTCTCTTTTTCTTTTGTCAGCTTGTCGGCGAACTCGGTAAAAAAACTTGCGATGCACATGCCCCTATAGCTCGATCCTATGTCCATGTTCGTTTCAACGAGGTCTGCACTGTCGATCCGAACCATGCCGACTCCCGGCTTCTCGAAATATTCGAAGTTCACCACGTTGAAAAGCTCGAGGGTATTCATGAACCTTTTCTGGCTCTTCTTCCCGCCCTTGGCGATGCCCGTGAGCTTACCCGAATGGAGGGTAAGAAACCGGACAATCTTGTCCGATTCACCGAAGACCCTCGTCGATAGGATGATAGCCCGGTCTTTATGAAGCGCCATCTCTCCTTGCCCCCTCCTATTGCTCCTCGATCTCTTTATTCCCGGGCTTGAAGACAAAAAGGCTGTCGGGCAGGGATTTATTGAGGTCGATGGAAGAAAAGTCCATGAGGTTGACGTTCCCCGTAATCTCTATGATCTCCATCCTTCTGATGATGAACTTGCCGTCCACCCAGATACGCGCCGATTGAATGGTCCCTTCCTTCTTCGGAATGAGGAGCAGCACATCCATATTGTCCTGTTTGGTCGATTCCTTGAGAGAAAAGATATCGTCGATCCGGGTCACATCGTCCACGAGATCAAAGAAGCTCCCCTCCATCTTTCCCTTGCTGACCGCATGCTTTGTCACGGTCGGCCTCTCTTCCTCCGACTGCCACAGCACCTTTCCATCGTAGAGAAAAACTTTTTCATCGGGAGCCGTATATTTCCATAGAAAACCCTTGCCCCGCTTGTAAAAGAACTCTCCCTTGGCCTCCCTCTGCCGCTTAAGGGCAGACAGGGTGATCTTCTGGGCAAAGCGAGCCTCCACCGAATTGATCCCGCCGTAAGTCTTCTTAAGAGAATCGAGCACATCGGCATGGAGAGCCGTGGCAAAGAAAGCTAACACGATAAGAACCGCCAAGATCAACTTTAGATAGCTACGTGCCATACCCATAAATATAGTATCTCCATATAAGAGAGAGCGCTCCGCCCTTTTCAGTTACTCCCGCCCTGGTCGGTAGAATCCCAACGGCTTGCCGTCCCCCTCACCCCACCCTCTCCCCCGGCCGGGAGAGGGAAACTACGAACAATTTCCTTAGGCGGCCTAGGGCCGCTTTTCCAATAGCTCTTTTATCCTATGAAGTACCTAATCGGCCCAGGTCGGGACGATTAGGGGTTGCTTTTCGGCGGCCTATGAGGCCGCTATTCCAATTGGGTTACTAACTTCTGGTCTCCTCTGCAATTGGCCCACGGAGGGACAATTGCGGTGTGGAGTGGAGAGCCGCATGGGAAGAATCGATGAGATGTGGATGACCTGTCGTGCCTCATTGCCCGCAGCCGCACTCGATGTACGGCGGATGGGCATGAGGTGCGGCAGGGCGCCGCCGGGGTGCCCGCGTGCGGGCCGCACGATTCTTGCCATGCGGCTCTCCCTTACCCACATAACCATTTCCGACGCCCTTGCTCTTGTCTTTGCTCTCTCGACCTATTCTTAAAATACCACCAAGTCACTTAACGCTCTGACGGAGCCCCCGACACACCAGCGATTGGCGACGGACCCAGATAGCCCTTTCCCGCTCTTACTGTTCCTTTCTTCTCATCACTTCCCTGGGCTTGATCCCTGTCGACGGGCCTACTACCCCTTCTCTCTCCATCCTTTCTACTATCCTCGCTGCCCGGTTGTAGCCTATCCTGAAGCGCCGCTGTATCATGCTGATAGAGGCCTCGCCTTTTTCATAGACGAATTCTATGGCCTCCTCATACTTCTCATCGTTCATATCCTCTTCGTCTTCCGTCTCTTCCTTCTCTTCGAGTATCTCTTCGTGGTACGCCGGCGCACCCTGACTCTTGAGAAACTCGACGATGTTCTTGATCTCACCCTCTGTCACGAAGGGGCTGTGGAAACGCTGGAGCCTTCCCACGCCCGGGCTCAAAAAGAGCATATCCCCCGCGCCGAGAAGGCTTTCCGCTCCGTTCGTATCGAGTATGGTCCGGGAATCGACCTTGGAGGTCACTTTGAAGGACATACGGGCCGGAAAATTGGCCTTGATGATACCGGTGAGCACATCCACCGAGGGCCTCTGGGTCGCAAGTATCAGGTGTATACCCGATGCCCTCGCCATCTGGGCGAGCCGGGCAATATACTCCTCCACCTCTTTCGTCGAGACCATCATCAAATCCGCCAGCTCGTCGATAACGACCACGATATAGGGGATGGTCTCTCCCTCTTCCCTCATCATCTTCTGGTTGTACTTATCTATGTTGCGTACGCCCTTTTCCGACATGAGCTGGTATCGTCTCTCCATCTCGTCGATGAGCCACCGAAGGGCGGTCTTCGCATTCTTCGCGTTCGTCATGACGGGAAGAAGGAGGTGGGGTATGCCTTCGTAAGGGGAAAGCTCGAGCATCTTCAGGTCTATCATCATAAAACGGACATTGAGGGGCGTCGCCTTATAGAGGATGCTGATAATCATCGTGTTGAGGGAAACGCTCTTGCCCGAGCCGGTGGAACCTGCCACGAGGAGATGGGGCATCTTGGTCAGCTCGGTCACGAAAGGCTCCCCTGAAATGGTCTTGCCCAGGCAGAGGGTGAGCATGTTCTTCGAGGCGGCAAAGACGTCCGACTCGATGATCTCCCTTAAGTAGACCGTCTGCCGCATCTTGTTGGGCACCTCGATGCCTACCACCGCTTTTCCGGGAATGGGAGCGATGATCCTTATGGAGACTGCGGAAAGGGCCATGGCGAGATCGTCGGCGAGGTTCGATATGCGACTCACCTTGATCCCCGGGGCGGGCTCGAACTCGTACATGGTGATCACCGGTCCCGGTCTCACCTCGACGACCTTACCTTCTATACCATAATCCTTGAGCTTCTTTTCCAGTATGCGGGCGTTGAACTGGACACTCTCCCTGTCTACCTTTACCTCTTTCTTCTCGACAGGATCGAGGAGCGCCACCTGGGGCAGCTTATAAGGACCGATTTCTCTTAAGAAATCGAAGGACTCCTGAACAGGCTTCTTCTCCTTTCGCTCTTTCTCTCTTTCTCTTTCTTTCTCCCTCGGTACATCCGGCGGCCTCTCCTCCACGACCCGGATCGGCTTGGGAGGCTCTTCCCCGACCGGCTTTTTCCTCTTCATGCGTGCCTCGATCATCGAGAGGAAGGGAACCTGAACGACGAGAAAGAGTGAAATGAGGAAGAGCACGGAGGAGAGCAAGAGGCTGCCGAAATAGCTGAACACATGGACGAGCCCCCGTTCAAGAAGGAGGCCCAAGAGGCCGGAAAAAGGGATCACCACGCTCCTTATCTGCACCTTGCCCACAAGTATCTGAAGCAGGACGGAGACGGAAAGGAAGAAGAGGCAAAGACCCGCAGCGAGGAGAAGCAGTTGGGAAGGCACCCTCTTCCGAACATAAAGCACGGCAAAAACGAGGATGAAGGCGACGAGCATATAGCTCATAACGCCGAAGATCTGGATGAAGAAATCGGAAGTATAGGAACCGGCCCTTCCGCAAATGTTCTTGACACTCTCGGAACCCACGGTGTTGAGGGACGGGTCAAAGGGATGATAGGTCAGGAGACTGACAAACAGGAAGAGGAAAAGACCGAGTAACGCTATCCCGATAATCTCCTTCTTGATCTCATCGTGCATCACATAAGCCTCTTCATGGCTTCCCGGACCTCGTCCATGAGACCCGCCTTATAGGATACCCCTTTCCCCGCCACAGGTATAGGTTTTCCCACGCGTATAACGACCTCTCCCGTGCGGCGGGGAGGAGAAAGGATCGACCCCGTCGGCTGCAAGAACGAGCCTGTTGAGGATTGCAAGAGGCACTACGGGTACTTCTGCGCGGGAGGCGAGAGAAAAGGCTCCTTTCATGAAAGGCTGGAGCCCAACGCGTCCCTGCGATCCTTTCGTGCCCCTCGTTCCCTCGGGAAAGATGAGCACGGGGGTGCCTTCTCTTATCCGGCGGACCGCCTCTTCGATGGCCCTCAGCGCTTCTCTCGGGTTGTCCCGGTCGATACTGATGTAACCCGCCCGCCTCATACCCCAGCCCAAAAGGGGAATGGAAAAAAGCTGCCTCTTTGCGATGAATTTGAAGGAGACCGGCACGGCGGCAAGGAGTACGAAGATATCGAGGGCACTCTGATGATTTGACATGAGGAGAAAGGGCGGTTCGGGCAGGTTATCCACCCCCTGCAAAGAAACCGTGATCCCGGAGACAGCCAGGTGGATGGATGCCCATAGGCGCGCGATCCGGTGTATACGCGTCCCGTCCCTATCGAAGGGGGACACGAAAAGGGCAACCGTCACGAGAGAGAGGGTGGCGAATACGAGGTTCAGGAAGGAAAGTATCTTCCTCATTCAGCTGTTTTTTCAAAGGCGGCGATGATCTCTTCCACTTCGCTTCTGATCCTGGCGTCTATATCATAGGGAGAGACCCCGAGCTTATCCGCCTCGATGATCTTTTCATTGTAGCTCATGTATCCGAGGAAAGGCAGACCGGCGAGACCCTCGCGCATCATTGCGATGTCCCCCTCTTTGGTCACCTTGTTGCCCACCACGCAGACGCGCTTGATCCCCAGGTCGTCCGCAAGCTCCTTCACCTGGCGTGCGGTCTGAAGACTTCTCTGGCCTGGCTCGACCACCACGATGAGGGCATCCATATAAGCCGTGGTGCCCCTGCCGAGGTGTTCGAGGCCCGCTTCCATGTCGACTATGAGGTACTCTTCCCTCTCGATAAAGGCGTGAGCGAGCAGACTCTTGAGCACGACATTCTCCGGGCAGAAGCAGCCCCCTCCGCCTTGGGGAATGGTACCCAGGACCATAAGTTTCACACCTTGTTTGGAAACCGAGAACCTCTCAGGCAGGTCCTCGACCCGGGGATTGAGCGTAAAATAGGCGCCGTAGCCGCCCTTGGTCGCCCCTGTCCTCTCTTCTATAAGCTCTCTCATCTGGGCGAGAGGGCGGACGTTCTTCAGTTCTTCCTGAGGGATGCCGATGGCGCTCGCAAGATTGGCGTCGGGGTCTGCGTCGATAGCGAGTATCTTGTGGCCGCGGTCAGCCAGCACCCGCGCCATCACACCTGCGAGGGTCGTTTTTCCCACTCCACCTTTTCCTGACACGGCTATTTTCATTTTTGACCTCTATCTCCTCGGAAAAGCTATCATTCCCTCAAACTTATGTCAAGGCAAGCAATTAATGGGGCTCGCGTCGCTACCCCCGGCAAAGCCGGGGGTTTGTTAAAACCGTGAACCGCTCAAAGCGGTTAGTGGTGCGTGAGTCGCCTAAAGGCGACTATCTGTCTTTCTCGAACAGTTTCATCTGGTCGAGTTTTCTATCTGTCTCTTCCTGCGTCTGGATGTAGGCTCGTATCGCCGCCTCGTCCAGCCCGACGGTTGATACGTAGTATCCCCTCGCCCAGAAGCTCTGTCCGACGAAGCTGCGCCTCCTGCCGCTCATTCGTGCGACGTAGATGGCACTCTTCCCCTAGATGAAGCCTATGACCTGGGCCACTGAGTACTTGGGAGGAACCGAAAGTAAGGCATGGACGTGATCCACCACGAGCTTCCCTTCCACCACTTCGCACTCCTTTTGCCGTGCCAGCTCTTTGATGACGGGGCCAAGTTCGCTCCTGAGTTTTCCGTAGAGCACCTTCTTCCGATATTTGGGAATCCACACTACGTGATACTTGCAATCCCACACCGTGTGACATAAGCTCTGCATGTCTTCCATCGAAAGCCTCCTTATTCCTGCCAACCTTCAAGCGGTTCACGGATATAGGAGGCTTTCCTATATATCCCCGGAATTGTCAAACTCCGGGAGTCCCCCGGCAGAGCCGGGGGTTTACCAGGGAACGAATTATTGGGGCTTGCGTCGCCCCCTCCATGAGCAAAGCTCACGGAGCCACCCCCTCATAAAAAGGAAGGACCGCCATCCAGGCTTGCCCTCGCGGACCATCGCCAACGGCGAGAGCTTGGTCCGCGATAGGTTCTTGCCTTTGCCATTGATGGGGCTCGCGTCGCCCCCTACCGCTCGCAGGGCGGGGCAAAAGCGCGAGCGCTCCCGACCACACACCGGGCAGTCCAAATCGAATAGTTTCTTAGCTCTTCGGTTACCCCGGCATCGCCCACTTTAAGGTCTCATACCCCTTTCTTTCGGGCGTATTCATGCCTTTGGGAAGTCCGAATCCTAAGGCAGCGACAACCATCGCACAACCCCTCTCAATGCTTTTCGGCCTTAGAGTACCAAGGATTTCCAACGATCCGACCGGGAAGCCTCCTTTACTGAATTGCACTAAATTGCACTGTTTTGGTAAAATTCGAGGCACTCTGTATACAATTTTATCCCGAGGGCGGAACGTCCGGCACATGGAAATACAAGGATGGGAGAGCAAAGACAGCGGCTCATGGGTTGCCTCCTCCTCTTTCAAATTCTCTCAAAAAAGACCCTTTCCTGTCAAGTCGGAATGGTGGTGAAGAAGGGGGAAAAAGGCAGCAACCGGGCGGGTAAATGAAAAGAAAAGGCAAAAAATCTGCCGAGTCATTTTTTAATCTTTGATACATAAGGCTCGACTGCTTCCTATACTCCTCAACGTAACTACCGGTAGAGATCATGGAAACTTGAAGTGGCATTCGCTGGCTTACGGAACTACTGAAAAACCGTACTCGTGAAAATGCTCATCAAAGGCAAAAGCCGATTTAATCCCCGAGTCACGCATGACTTCAAAGCTGACGCAGTCAACGAGGCTTAGGTTTCTTCGGTGTGCGGCGAAGAGGGCTGCGATCCCCAGGCGATGCACTTCGGAGGTGATGAATTCTACCTGCAGTACAGGAACCACATCTTCCTGGAACTCTCTTACGGCCTCGAGGCCCAGCCTGTTTTGCACGAGGGCAAACGTTTCGACAAGAACATAGTTCGTCGTCACGACGTCATCGTCGGACGCCATTATTTGGCGCCAGGTCCGTGCTGCTCGTTCATGGTTCTCGTCGTCTCTGTCGAGCAAGGCATAGAGGGCTGAAGTATCGGCGAAGATGGCCATCTATTCGAATGCCTCGGATAGATAGACATCATGCTTCTGTGATACATCTCTCTTTCCCGACCCGAATTTTCCCAAGATCTCAACTGCCCGCTTACGTTTCTCTTCCCGAGCACCATGTCTGTTTGAGCGGATTACTTCTTCAACGGCGTCCCTGATGACCTCAGCCATAGAAACGCCCCTATGAGCGGCTATTCTCTTCACCTTTTTTGCTTGTTCCTCGGTCAGTTGAATCTGGGTCCTCACCATGAGAAGCCTCCATGATGGCAAATATGATTACATGATAACATGGAACGTACTCACGTTCAAGAAGGGCCTGTTCTTTGGGCTGCGTATTCCGATCCAAATTGGCCACCGAATATGACCGAAGTTGGCCACCTGTTATGATGAAAGTGGCCACCCCCTAGGAGCCCTCAGCAAACACTGATAAATTCGATAAGGCGCCATGATACGCTTCAGCCAAAACGGCAAGGAACGAACGTGGCGAATAAGAGGCTACCCATGAGAAAGATAAGAGAAGTACTGCGCCTCTGCCAACACAACAGGCTGTCGTCGGGACAGGCCTCGGGGAGCTGCGGTGTCGCCCGGGGCACCGTCAGGAATATTTTGGACGGGGGTCGAGCAGAGACATAATGCAGCAAGCGCCATATGAGGCACATTGGGAAACAACGTCGTCCCCAAAGTTTTCCACGAACTCCAAATTGAAGCGGTGTCATGGACTTGGAAGGCTTCGCGTGCGCCGTTGGGCAAAGGTATGCTTAGCCGCAGCCTGCAAATTGACGGCCTGCAACATCAAGAGATGGGCGAGGGCCTATCGGGCCTTGAGAAGGCTTTTGCACGGCCTTATGGCTTCTATGTGCGTCCATCTGAAGCCCCCGGCCCAATCCACCGCCTCATTTCTCGGAGGAACCACTCCTTGCGTCAGGTTATGGCCTTGACGGTAGGAGCGTAGAAAAGGGCCGTTACTTCTCGGGAATCAATGTTGAAGGGCGTCCCTCTTTCCGCCGGTCGCGCAAAATACCCGGGGAGGCGTGAGGAACTGGGCGATGACGAGACCGACCAGTGCGACCACGCTCACGATGATGATCGAGGCGTGGTAGTTCCCGGTGCGCCTCAAGGCAGTCGCGCCGCCCAGGATGCCAAGGGTGCCTCCAAAAAGGCCGACGCCCATCCACACGCCCACAAGTTTTCCTGCAATATGCGGAGGGTAGTACTTCGCGCCAAAGGCAAAGACGTTCGGCATCACCCATGCGAGAAAGAAACCCGCGAGACCCAGGCACACGACCAGAATGCCCATGCTCGTGAAGATGGTGGGGAAGATGATGGAGAAACCGAAGACGGCGAACAGGATGTAACCGACAGAAATCGTAAGGCGCACATTGCCCCTAAAGACCTTCTCGAGAGCAAACCCCGTCGCCATGGAGCCCAACATGAACGCCACCTGAACCCAGCTCATAAGCTTCCCGGCCGTCATCGGCCCATAGCCCACACCGGTCGGTTTCTCCAGGGCGAAATAGCCGGGAGTCAGGTCATTGAACCCCTGGAAGACCCAGCAAAGCAAGAAGATCACCACCAGACAGACCCAACTCGCCGGCTGCTTCATGGCAAGTTTGAAATCGCCGTTATCTGAAGCGCCGGAAGACCAGGCCAGGGTGCCGACTTCAGGAGGCTTGGGTCCAAAGGCAAAGACGATGGCAAGGAGTACGCTGATTATGCCACCCACGGACTGCCACGCCATCGCGGACAGCCAGCTTCCTGTCGCGGCCAATGCTACCGGCGTGGCGACAAACCCCACAGCGACGCCGAGTGTCACCATAGCGCCTTGTAAGCCGGTCACTACCGCCCTCTGACTGACGGGGAACCACAGAGCAGCAACGGCCGAGACTGCGGCCATAATAGGGCCCGCGCCGAGGGCCTGAATGATCCGCACTGCTACCACGCCGGGCAGACTGTTCCCGACGAGAGGAAGCAGCATTGTGGGAATGGTAAATAGGACCGACCCGCCGATGAATGTCCAGACCAGGCCGTACTTATCGCAAATGAACCCTCCCACTATGCAGAAAGAGGGCAAGGGCAACTTGATAGGACGCCATCAAACTGGCTGTTGCCGCACCCAGTTCGAGATGGAGGCTCTTCGCAATCGCCCCCATCAACGGTGCCGGCGAGATCATCGTATCGGCGAGGGCCACGGTCAGGACGCAGAGGACGACAAGCACCATACCACCTGTAGGCGGGATACCGATTCTTTTCCCGGTCCATGCTTTCATCTTCCCTATTCATGGTTCCCCCCTTGATCTTTTGTGACGACCCGACGTTCTTTCGCGAGCTCCTGAAACGTGCACAGCAAAACGGTGGTTAAGACTACAAACGGCAATCTTGACTAATAGAGCCGACTGCAGCAGCACACTGCGAGTGATTCTGGGACAGCCTACGATCGCCGTCTGCTGTCCCAGATGAAATCAACTAAGTCTTTTCACTCAAGGCTTAAATAGCGATCATCCGTCACACCGCGTCACCGCTGCAACCGCGCCCTTGTTCTGGGCATCGGCCTTCACGTGCTTGTGATCTCTCGGTCGACCCGTCGCCACCGATATGATCGCGAAGTTCCCTTGCCATGGAGATTATCTCTTCTTCCTGCGAGTCTGCCGTACAAGCGATCGATTCGTCGTTCACGTCGTTCGCCTTTTGCAGGTAGTCCGTTTACTCCTACCACACCCCGTATTCCATGACAGCTTCGGTCACCGCTGCCACGTTCTCCGGTTTCGACTCATCGGGGAAACCGTTGATGCTGTCAACGATGAGACCGCCGTTGTCACCGAAGGTGTCGATCAGCTCCTTCACGTCATCCTTCACCTGCCCGGGAGTGCCCGCGATCATCAGTGACGCGGGGATGTTGCCCCAGAAGCACATGACGTCGCCAATTAGTTTCTTCGCCTTCTTGCGGTCGACTCTGTCGAAGTGAGCGACGATCTTTCCGGGAGGCAACTCCGCAAGGAACTCGAGTCGTGAAGTGTAGTCGCCTTCGAAGAGCGGAATGGGGGTGAGACCCGCATCGACAAGACCGAGGAGGAGCGCCTTGAAGGATGGCCAGTAGAACTTCTTGAACTGTTCATTGGACATGAACCCATCCGCTCCACGATGCATGAAAATGGCAACACCTTTGTTGTGAGCTTGTTCGGCCCATCCCACAGCGCCTCCTATCGTCGCGGGCGTAAACATGTCGATGGCAGCAAGGAGCTTGTCAGGGGCACGATACATGTCGAGAGAGCTCCCCTTGAGGCCTCGCAGGGTATCAGATATCCAGTCGAAAGGAGGGAAGGTCGCTACCACCCACTCGATCGGGTATCCGAGGTTCATCATCTCCATCGCGTACCCAAGGGACAGACCAACGTTCTTCTCGAACTCATCGGCAAGATCCAGGGCCTTTCTCATCACGTCCCTCAAAGGGGACTGGGTGATCATGCCTCCCAGGAACGATGGGAGGGTGTAGGCGTTGGACAGGGCGATGAGAGGAGGTGCAGGCATCTGGGCCATACCCGCGAGGGGAGCCAGAGTGGCAGAGACCCGGGGCCAAAGTTTTTTCACGGTGAAGCCGTTGGGGTCGGCGAGCATCTCGTCGTACTCGGCTTGCGTCATGTACTCCCCTTCGACCCACTGGAAAGGTTGGTCATCGTTCAAACCGGCTCCCGGCCATTTAAACTGTGTAAGACCGAGGATCTCCAGGGTTTTCGCCGCAGGGACCGGACCCACTGGTGGCGCCGCGTCCCAGTTGTGACGGAGAGTCTCATCTTTCAATGCCCCCAGCCAACGGGTTCGGTCATACATGGCGTCCTTGTTGGAGATGCCTCTGATCCTCGTCGCGTAGAAGTGGATACACAATGGTGCCAGGGGAACACGATCCGGCTTCCTCAGGTGCATGGCATCGTCCATACGTTTGACCCGGGCAAGAAACTCCAGAGATGGCTGAAACGCAAGCGCTTGGGAACTTCGATCTTCAGGCATTTGTGACCCTCCCGGTTTTTGATAGAGTCCTGGTATTTGAAGCTTACACGCGGTGCCCGCGAAGAGTCACCATACAGTCTGCATGAAAATAGTGATGAAAAATTGTGCAAACTATACTAACATCGGATCATGAACAATCAGCGGCGAAGAAGCGCGTCATGACGATCCCCCTCTCCGTCATCATTGATGCGCTCGATTCCTTCCAGCCAGAGGCCCGGTTCTCCTTAGGGGATACGCGATACAGCAGAGTTTGCCTGCTTTCCGATGATGAAAGGACACCCGACACCCTCTACGTTGGAAATGGAGGCAGCATTGTCGACGCAGACTGGCCGGATGCGTGCGGATTTGTATCGATCGGCGAACCGGCTGCTGCTAAAAGCAGTCTGATCGTACTACCGGATTTGTATAATGTGCATGAGGTATTCAGCCGTCTCCAGAAGGTCTTCTACAGGTTTGCCGAATACGAGTTGAAACTGATGAAGGCTGCGATCACGGGCTCATATCAGGACATCATCGAGATAGGTCATCAGTTCATGGGTAATCCTTTGTTTCTCTTGGACAGCGGCTACCGCATTCTCGCCTTGGCGCCGGATGCCGAGGTTCCGGGAGACCGTGAATGGGAGTACATACGGAGCAACGGGGTCTCGTCTCCCGAACTCGTCAAAGTGCTCAAGGATGAGGGCATCCTCTCGATAGAAACCCGTGGAATACCCCAGATCTATTCTCTGCCGGGCTTTCCCCACGCTTCCATCTGGTTCAACATATACCTTAATTCTAGATACGCCGGCCGGATAGTCGTCATCGATGCTTTCAAGGCCTTTTCCTCCTCGGATCAAGCCGCGACTGGGGCACTCGCCGAAGCGCTCGAGCTGAAAGTGTCGAGGGATGAAGCGTTTCAGTACATCCGCGGAAAAGGGCCGGTATACAACATGCTCCACGACCTCATAAGTGGAGTTCATCTTGACAGGAGCCTCATTCCCGATAGGCTTCAATACCTGCCGACTTGGACGAGAGGGCTTTTTCGGGTTCTATTTGTGCCGTTGGGGTCCATGGACGATCAATCCTTCGACTACTACGCGAAGGTCATGGAAAGAAGAATCGACAGCCGCGCAGTGCTCCTCGAGAATGCATTCGTGGCAGTCATTCACTACAGGAGGAGGGAGGACTTCCCGACCGCGCGAGAGGCAACCGCCGCATTTCTTTTCGGCAACGCTCTGAAGGGTGGTCTAAGCAATGAGCTGGAAGGCCTGGTGGATCTTCACGATTTCTACAGGCAGGCGGTAGCCGCTCTTAAGATGGCTGAGGGTGATGAACCGCTCTACCTGTACGAGGACCACACGCTGAAGCACATCCTTTCCTTCTGTCCGCCCGAAAATGTCCGCCTCCTTTCTCATCCGTCCCTACTCCGCCTCAAGAGCTTCGACGACGAGAACGGCACTCAGCTATCCGAGACGCTGCATGTTTTTCTCGAGAACGAACGAAGCTTGGCGCAAACGTCGAGGACTCTCCATATCCATAGGAACACCCTCCTCTACAGGATGAACAAGATAGCCATCATCCTGGACATCGATTTGGGCAATCCCGATACTCGTTTGCACTTCATGCTTTCCGAGAGACTCCTGAAGATGCAGAAGTAAAGCAAGGCCTGGGCCGGGGAAGACATCGCGAAGCTCGAATCGCGAATCGCGAAAGTTAAAACAACGGACCGAACGACCACCCTCACCCTACCCTCTCCCCTCATCAAGGGCGAGGGAGAAAAGTGAGCGTGCCCTAGGATGTCCCCTTTGGCGGCCTCAAAGGGCCGCGGCAATTATCAAATAGCGCTGGTGTGTGCAACCTATGAAGGCCGGAGCCGCGGGCCACAAAGATACAACTCCGCGTGCAGTGGACGGTCGGCTGGGAGGGGATCGTCCTCGCCTCCTCCTCAGCCTTGCCCGTTCTCGAACTTGAGGGCACCGTGCAGGATTTGTCGCTCCTCCGGCGTGGCAAGGACGATGAGGCGCATGTCCTTCTCCAGAACGAGGGTCGGCGACGGGTTGTATATCCATTCGCCCGCCTCCCTCCTTATGGCGAGCAAGAGGAGGTTGCCCATGTTGGCAAGCTCCAGCTCGTCGATCCGCCTTCCCAGAAAGGGAGAGCCCTCCGGGACACCCACCTCTTCCACTCTGAGGGGATGTTCCCTGTCGCGCAACATGGACTCCATGAAGTCGGTCGCATGGGGCCTGATCATTTCGGCTGCCATGCGCAGGCCGCCTATGTAATTGAGGGCTACCACGTTGTCCGCTCCCGCGCGCTTGATCTTGTCCGTGTTCTTGGTGTCATTGCAACGGCATATCACCCGCAACTGAGGATTCAACTGTTTGGCGGTGAGGGCGATGACGATGTTGTCATTGTCGGAGTTGGTCGTCGCAAAGAGACCTTTCGCGTCGCGTATCCCCGATTTCTCGAGCAGCTCGTTCTCCGTGGCATCCCCCAGGAGCGTGGGCACGTCGATCCCGCGCATCTTCAGCAAATCGAACTTGCCGGGATCGCTGTCGATGACCAGTTGCGGCCTCTTCGTCTCGTAGAGCTCGCGAACTATATAAAGGCCGACCATGCCGATGCCGCAGACTATGTAATGTTCTCGCATCTTATCGATACGCTTCTCCATGTTTCTCCTCTTGAAGACCTTCCGCACCTCGCCTTCCACCATGAAGGCGGCAAGGGCGGTGAACAGATAGAAGATGGTTCCGACACTGAAAAAGAGATAGACAATAGTAAATATCTTGCCCGCAGCCGTGCTTCCCGCACCGACCACGTCCGAGTACCCCACCGTGGTGATGGTGATGGCGGTCATATAGAGGGCATCGAGGAAGGTTACACTCGGTCCTCCTATGATCTTATATCCTATGGTCCCGATGAGGATGATGGCGACGATGCCCGCGATGATCCGTCTGAGCCGCACTCCGATATCGTTCCTCATAGAGGCAGAGTATAACACACGCCTTAAGGGCGGTGAAAAGGAAAAGGCGTCCCATGGTAGGGCAAGTATTTGGAAATTCAAGGATGACGTCAAGAAACGTATGGCTGGGTCGAACGACGAAGAGGCGGAGAGACGACAGGCAAAGAGGCAAAGGGCGACTGAGGGCACGAGGTGTGGCCGGTCGGATGGGAGGAATCGCGATCTGCGGCGCACTTTTCGCCATGCGCCCTCCGACGTACATTCAGTACGCCATCCGGGCAGCAAGGCTCAAATTGCATCCACACCTCACGATCCCTCCCATCCGACCGGCCGGTAGCACGCGGAGCCGTATCTCTAAAGAACCCGCGGCTCCGGCCTTCATCGGATGTACACACCAACATCAATTGAAGAGGAGCGGCGGCCCTTTGAGGCCGCCAAAGGCAATGGGCAAAGAAAATAGGCTCTTGGTCCGTCTTTCTTCCTGAAATAGTTACGCCTAAACCGCTACAATTGATACCACAGTTGAAGCGGCAATCCTTGAAGCGGGGGAATGAGAAAGGCAGGGTCATCTGCTGACCCTGCCTCGTGATATCCAAGTGAATGAGGGTTGCCCAGTCGCAGTCCGGCCGAGCATCTTTTGCCGTCAATAGCTGTGCATGGTAGCTTCGTCTTCGTCTATCGTCTTCCCCTCCTTCGGGGCCGCCTCGTTATTCGGTGCCGGCGCAGGAACGACGGCCTTGGAACCGTTTGGATATTTGCCGTTCACATCGGGCAGCTTAAAGTCGACCGGCTTTGGCGGCACAACGGCCGTCTCCTTGGGCTTTGGCAGCTCGGGGCGCCCATTCGTAAGGAACGCGGTAGGTCCTGTACAGAGGGATCGGCTGGTCCACCAATTCGCCCACCACATATTCCCAGACAGTTTTCATGGCCGGCGTTACCTCAATCACGCGAGATGAGTCCCCCTCGGTGATTACCGTGTTGCCGTTGGGAAGACGCTGGGCAAAGCCGACGAAGGGGCTGAAGAAGTTGTAATCGAAGTGGCCAGGTAGCCGCTTTGTGGTAGCGGAATAGCGGTACTCCCAGACAATGCTCTTGGTGGTCGGGTTGATTTCCAGGACCCTCGAGTAACCCCTCCGGATGTTGTTGAACCCAGTCTGGGCCATGGCGTTGGGCGCGCCGTAGCCGGCCTGGCCTCCGTTATCAAGAAAAAGGATATCGCCTTCGCCGGGCAACCCCTTGGGTATCATGTGCACACCGTGCGGCCCGACAATCTGTCCGATTTTCTCATCAGCCGTGCCTTTCCTGAAATCAGGCCCGAGGCGCCAGACAACCTTGCCGGTTTTGCGGTCCACAATGACCATCACGTTCGCTTCGCGGCCGTTGACGATCACGTTATCAGGGTTGAACCGCTGGTCTCCTTGATCGTACCATCTATTCGGACCGAGATAGGCGGCGGAATTGGCATGGAACCAGTCGTAACCTGCCCCAGAAGCCTTGGGTGCAGCATGGCGGCTCGCGACCGGGTCGTCCCAGGGCGGGAAAGACTGGATGGCCTTGAAAGCGTCATCATCCAGACCCAGCTCGTCCGCATGGTCAGCCACGCCCCATTGCCAGAGGATCTGACCGTCCCATCCCACTTCAAGCAGAACGTCATCGAGGAGTTGCAATGTCTTGTGGATCTTCGGATTCTTGAGGTTGCGGTGAGCCAGAATAAGCGTCTTGCCCTGATTCTTCGGCTGCAGCGCAGGGCTGTAATAGGGTGGACCTTCGCGCTGAAAGTCGTGGTGCTGTCGGGCAATCCATGTTTTTCCGTTCTCCGTCGGCTCTCCCGTGATGGCCGACACTGATTCGAGTTTGCGGAACTGCCAGAGCAGTTTTCCCTCCCAGTCGAGTTGTTGGAGGGAAAGGATGTCCTGCTGGCCGTCGCTCCAGGTCCCACGGCCCGAGATGACTTGACCGCCGGGCAGCATTTTGCTGGCGTGGCCCTCCCCTATCTTCCAGGTGTGCAGAAGATTGCCGTTCATATCGATGAGCGAAAGGGTGCCATTACTGTCATCGATCAAGGTGTAGCCGTTCCAGGCCTCTCCCGGGTTATAGCGAACCGTACCCGTGGGATAAACGGAAGGATAGGCAAAGGCGATGCAGGGGAGAAGGCAGAATATCACAAAGACCGATAACCATTTCATGTTCACTCCTCCGTAGTCATGAATGATCCGGCTGTCCACGGACCTAGGGGCAGACCGGATCGGAGCAGACTCATCTTTTAAGAAAATAATGCAATCGGTGTGCCCGGGTCAAATGCAAAAGCGGCCTCTGAAAGCCTGAAATTCCGAGCATCAAAGGAGCGGATGTGTGCTAGCTTCTTCACATTGTCCCGCCGGGCGCACAAGGCAGGCTCGTGCGGTTTTATAACAAAGGAAACTTGGGTAACCGGCAGCCCAAACGGATTATGCGTTATAGCTGCTTCCGACGCTTAACCTCAGACTCTGGTATTTCAGTAGACAGCCGAAGTAGGCGCAAAATCTTCGACATCGTCATCTTGGGACGGGCGCAGGTCGTGAAGGTTGCCAGCCGCAAATGGTTGGAGGGCTAAACCGACGCGCTCGGGAGCGTATTCTTCAATCGGTCGGCAACGGCCGGCGGTGAGGTACACTTCCTGGAGTCCGTAATCCGGCCACTTGTCTGTCCCTAGTACTTTCTTGCTGGCAATCGCGACTCGGGGGGATACGTGGTGGTCCCCGAGTCGGCGAGAATAATTAGGCCATCGAATCAAACTCGCCGAGTTTATCCACGGTGTATTTCGCATTGTACGCAGTGAGGATCTTTCAAAAGCCGGTCTGCGACCTTTTTTCTTGATTCTTTAATGGCCAGAAGCGTAAAATCGGAAAAAATGCGCAATGAGTTTAAAAAAGTAGCAAAGTGCAAGGAGATATGAAACTGCCTGAGGAAATAACCAGAGGATGGGAGTTGAGATTCCCGAATCTTTACGGAAACTGGACACATTGGAAGATTACTAGAGATGGCCATTGTATCGGTATTGTTGACGGAGCAGATTTTTTGAAAGCCATGCTGGAGGAAGAGGAAAAGGCAGCTTACGAAATATCAAACTACTCAAACGATGAGAGAACGCGTGAAAGACACCAATGGAAGGACGCTTAACAAGCTAGTGCACCCGACGCGGAAGAAGACCATGCCCTAAACCGAGGGACTTGAGCACAGCAACGTACCATCCTCCCGCGCGGGTGACCAGCACGTCATGTGAAGACGATTAGATGAAGAGAATTTGGGTAGTATTGATCACGGCTGTGGCGCTTGCGATAGTTGGCCTATTGGGTATTGTGGGATACGACATCATCCAAGACCGACAGAATTCTGTGCTCACAGAAGGCCCTGTTCCGGCGTACGCCGATTGGACACCATACCCTTCAAAAGAAATGAAATCCAAGTTCGTACTTCCGCCCAGAAGCGGTGCAAGGGTAAAACGGATTCGGTACGGCAAAGACTATATGGCCGTGAAGGTTGAAAGCAAAGGCGGCGAAATTGGTTGGATATTCTATGGCCAGCCATTCAGGATCAGTAAGGCCAGATAACCCTGGCATGTAGCGAATCGCCGAAGAAACCGGCTCCCACTGATGCCCATATTACTATCTTTCTGTGGCAATCCGTAATTCATTGCCTTTGGCTGAACGCACCACTTGTAGGTGAATTAGCTACGTATAGGCATTGGAAATCTTGTTCTGCTTTTGGCGGCCTCTAAGGACGCCGCCCTTATTCAATTGTTGTCGGTGTGTACATCCTATGAAGGCCGGAGCCGCGGGCTGTTAAAGATACGGCTCCGCGTGCCACCGGCCGGTCGGCTGGGAGGGATCGTGAGGTGTGGATGAGCTGGCGTGCCTCATTGACCGCAGCCGTACTCGATGTACGGCGGATGGGCATGAGGTGCGGCAGATCGCCGCAGATCGCCATTCCTCCCAGCCGACCGGCCACACCTCGAACCCTGACTCGACCTTTTATCTCTTCGTCAGTCTGACCCGTATGCTCTTTGAGGAAGGCTGCCACACGTTTCTTGAGCAACCCTCGGTTCTCGGAATGCGTTTGTCCTGCGTCCTATGAAAGGGAATCTTTTTCCCCCGGGAGGAAGAGATTACCCTTGGTCCTTGTCCCGGGCTCCATCCGTCCATGCCCCGGATTTCGGCCTTTGGCGCGCGAATGGGGCGGTGATTGCCAGTGGTACAACCATTGCATTTCAGGGTCACATGAGTATGATGGACGACTGGAAGACGGCGACTCGCGAATTAACAAAAGCTGCGTACCGGGCCTTTAGCCCGGAAGAAGGCAGGGCGCAGAACCCTTGGCAGGCGTGCTTGATGGAGAAGATCTGGATCATCCTCATGCTCGTCGCCCTCACTATAGCTGCCGTGGGAGCCGCGTCCGCCGACTGGCAGTCGGACGACGACCGGCCTGCGGGGACAACCTTCACGCAGGTCCTCAGCGATATCTTTGTAAGGTAAAGGGAAAAAGGAAAGCCGGAAGTTCATGCAGGCTTGATAAGTGCCCGGTTGCGACCTACCAGTAAGTGCCCACGCTGAGGATATTCGAATTGACCGACCAGTTGGGCCGAGCCGTGCCCCCATTGGAGTAATGGCGGAAACGGTCCTCGACAAAAAGGCTGTTGTACCGGTACCCCAACCCGCCCTGGAGGATGAAGAGCAGGTGAGTGCCTTGCTCCTGGAACCCTACGGACGTGTAAGCCATCCCGGGTCCGCCTTGCATGTAGAAGCCTTGCCGATCAAGGCTGAAGGGATAGTATTTGAGGGCCAGATCGAGTCCCACATCGACCCCGCCCGTCGGCTGTGTCACATAGGCAGAGAACGGCTCGAAGAGGAAGGCCAATTCCTTGGGGGAAAGGGGCTTTTCGTAGATGTAGGTCGCCTGTATAAAATTGTAATGTCTGTCGCCTTCGACTTCGCCAAAGGACTTTCCCTTATTGAAGGCCGCTATGCCGTAACCGAGGGAAAACCCCTGGTCGGCGCCCCAGCCGTTCATGGGGCCGGTGCACATAATCGCTGCAATTACACAAAAGAAGATGAGCTTCTTCATCCTTACCTAATCGAGGGCTTCCACCGCCCTCTTTATCCTGTCTAGCCCTTTTTCTATTATCGGCATAGAGGTGGCAAAAGAAAGGCGCAGATACCCTTCCTTGCCGAACTCTCCTCCGGGCACTACGGCAACATGAAAATCCTCCAAGAGAATCTGTGTCCACTGGGCAATGGAAGTGACCCTTTTACCCTTGTAATTCCTTCCCAAAATACCCTTGAAGGAAGGAAAGACGTAGAAGGCTCCCCTGGGATTGAAGCAGGTCACCCCGTCTATGTTGTTGAGGCCGGTAACGAGGAAGTCTCTCCGCCTCTTGAACTCCTTAACCATCTCGGCGACCGAGTCTTGAGGACCGGTGAGGGCGGCGAGGGCCGCCTTCTGAGAGATGGAGGTCGGGTTCGAGGTGCTCTGGCTCTGGATGTTGCTCATGGCCTCGATGATCTCTTTCTTCCCGGCCGCAAAACCTATTCTCCATCCCGTCATCGAATAAGTCTTGGACACGGCATGGGTAATTATGGTCATCTCCTTGATCGGTCCTCCGAGGGAGGCAATGCTCGTATGGCTGTACCCGTCGTAGATGATCTTGTCGTAAATCTCGTCGGAGATGATATATATGCCGTTCTCGACAGCCAGCTTGCCTATCTGATCCAGGTTGGACAACTCGAAGACCGATCCGCAGGGGTTGGAAGGGTAGTTGAGAACGATCCCCTTCGTCTTGTTTGTAATATGCTTCTTCAGCATCTCTGCGTTGAGCTGGTAATCTTCTTCCTCAAGGGTCTCGACAAAGACCGGGGTGGCCCCGGCAAGCTCCACCATGGCCGGATAGGAGACCCAATAAGGCGTGGGAATGATCACCTCATCCCCCTCCTCGAATATGGCCTGAAAAAGGTTGTAGAGGGCGTATTTGCCGCCGCAGGTCACTATGACCTCGTTGCGTTTGTATTCGAGGTCGTTGTCCTTCTTGAATTTAGCGATGATCGCATCCTTCAGTTCTTCAGAGCCGGCGGCGGGCGTATACTTGGTATAGCCATCGAGGATCGCGTCGATGGCCGCCTTCTTGATATGGATCGGCGTGTCGAAGTCGGGTTCGCCGGCGCCGAAACCGACGATGTCAAGCCCCTGGGCCCGCAGCTCCTTCTCTTTGGCTGATATGGCGAGGGTTGGTGAAGGTTTGAGTGATCTTGCTCTCTGTGATAGCATCAAGGCTCCCTGGATGTGCGAGAACTTCCCGCCTATTTCAAAGAACCGACTCGATAATTCGCCTTTCGGGAGAATACATGCGCCCCATCCAATCGGTCCTTCATCTGTTGCCACAAACTAGTGGCTGCCCCTTCCAGGAGTATATGCCTTCAGCCTGGAAAAGACAGTTTATTCTACCACATTTAAGCTGATTTGTCACCTACAAACAGGGGCATACTGGATACAATTACAGAGGCTCAAAACCTTGATGGGAGATGGAGACCGCTCGACCGGCAAAGCCGGATCGAGCCTCCCTCAAAGCTTGCTCGTCGGGACATAGTTCCGAATAGCCTTGGCCTCTTTTGCCCTTTGAGGAAGGACCGCCGTAGGCGCGCACGGCCCCACTATCGGCCTACGAGCGCCTGTTTCAACTGGGTGCCCATTCCTCTATACCCCTATACCCCCAATTCAATTGGCCCAAGAAAAATGATGACTGTGGTGTATGCCGCCCCCCTCACCCTACCCTCTCCCCCGGCCGGGCGAGGGAGAGAAAAAGTGCAGTAACGGGCGGCCCTATGGGGCCGCTATTCCATTGCGCTGTTATCCTATGAAGTGCCCAATTGGCCCAGCCGGGGGACAATTGGGATTGCTTTTCGGCGGCCTACAGGGTCGCCTTTTGGTTGGGTTTTCTATCCTATGTACTCCTCCGTAATTGGCTCAGGTCGAGACAATTGCGGTGTGATGCGGAGAGCCGCATGGGAAGAATCGATGAGATGTGGATGACCTGTCGTGCCTCATTGACCGCAGCCGTACTCGATGTACGGCGGATGGGCATGAGGTGCGGCAGGGCGCCGCCGGGAACCCGCGTGCGGGTGCGTGCGATTCTTGCCATGCGGCTCTCCCTCACCCACATAACCATCACCGACGCTCTTGCTCTTGCCTTGCTCTTGCCTTGCTCTTGCCTTTGCCTCTTGTCTTGCTCTTGCTTCTTAATGGGGCTCCCGTCGCAGGCTCGCGGGGTCTCCGAGCATCGGATTGCGGACGGGTGACCTGCCCTTTGCGCCGGCTCCGCTCCCTCTTCTTCTCGGGTCAGGTTGTCGGAAGTGACTCGACCTCTACCTTGAGAAAGGAGTGGGTATCAGGGGTCACCTTGTAACGCTCGTCCATCCTTTCCCCCACGATCCAGATAATGTCATGGCCCGACAGAAGAAGAGGGATGGTCTTTCGCCTCAACCGGGGGATCTTCCTGGCCATGAAGTAGTCCTTCAGCTTAACGCTCCGGCCCATGCCGAGAGGCATAAACCGGTCACCCTCCCGAAAGGTTCGTACAGAGAGAGCCGATACCTTGTCCCCGTCGAAGAAGGAGACGGCCTTGTCCATCGGGAAGGCCTCGGGTCTTTCCTGTGAAAAGGAGACCCGCAGGTTGATCCCGAGGGTGGGTATGGGATTCGAGCCGGGCCTTATCTCGAAGGTCTCCCTGACCTCTATTTCCGGGGTAATTCTGGCGAATATGAGGGTATCATAAACGCGCCGGACCGATATTGCGTGGGGAAGAACAACGCTGTTGTTGGGCCTCGGCGAGAAGAGGGATTTCTCCACGAGTTGCACGTGCTCCCGCAAGGCGATGAAGCCCGGCGCAAAGAGGCTGAGCATTCGCGATATGACCCTGAATCGGGCCTCCGGATGAAGCGCGCGCATTCCCTCCACCGGGACCCGCCCTTCCTCCTCTTCGAAGTGTCCCTCGTCAGCCAGGAAGCAGTTTGCCTGGTCTTCGAAAAGGCGATTCACCGGGACCATGTCGGAAAGAAGGAGGAGGACCTTCTCCCTGAACCGTGGATTGAGCCGGGCCATGAGGGGCATCAGGTGCATGCGGACGAAGTTGCGCTCGTAGGTGTCCTTTTTGTTCGACGAGTCCTGGACGAAGGGTATGGAGAACCGCTGGGCCCACTCCTCGATCTCCGAACGGTAAGTTCGCAAAAGCGGTCTTATGATGCGTTCCCTTCTGACGGGTATGGAGGTAAGACCGTTTATCCCCGTGCCCTTGATCAGGCGGAGCAGAAAGGTCTCCACCTGGTCGTCCTGATTATGGGCTATCGCGACCTTGTGATACCCTTCTTTGCCGGATATCTCGTCGAAATACCTGTACCTTATATCACGGCCGGCGTGCTGAATCGAAAGGCCATGGTCACGGCTGTAGGCGCGTACGTCCGCCCTCATCACATGACAGGGCAGCATAAGGCGCTCGGCAAGGGCCCTCACGAAGGCCTCATCCCTCTCGGATTCAGCGCCCCGCAGCCCATGGTTCACGTGGGCCACACCGAGGGACATGGGCACTTCCGGGGCGATCCTATGGAGGAGGAAAAGGAGGGAGGAGGAGTCAACCCCGCCCGACACTGCCACGAGGACCTTCTCGCCGGGCTCGATCAGAGCCTCTTCCCTGATAAGGCGGCGTACGGTCCTTTCGACATCCATGACCTGTTTACGACGAACAGGAAGAGCAGTTTGAAGACGAACAGCCGGAACAACCCGATGAAGAGCTTCCCGAGGATGTGGATCTGCGTCCCGTGGAGAACCCGAAGGATGACATCTTCTTCTTTGGATCGGCGCTCCCGCACTTCGGGCAATTCACCGCCTCGTCGGTCCTGAAAACGAGGCACTCGAACTCGTCTCCACAGTTATCGCAACTATACTCATAGATAGGCACGTCCTTTTTCCTCCTTCTGTTGCCGCGTCCCTCCCATCTCCCTGATCAAGTCAGGGATCAGGTTTCGAAGGGATGTCGTGTACTTTTGCATATCATCATCGCCGGCCACCGGCAGGGCAAGGGCCTCTTGAGCAAAAATCTCCGCCATGGAGAACCTGTTCCTGAAATAGCAGTTGAACGCCGATGTATGGAGATAAAGAAACCTGGCCGTCAGGTTGCCGTGATCGATTTTGGTCACCTTTTGAAAAAGTCCCCTGGCTATCTGGTAGTATTCACTGTCAAGATAGCTTATGCCCGCCCTCAGAAGGAGAGTGGTCCGGCCCTCGTCATATACCTCCCGGAGGAGCGCCTGATAACCCTTCTTCCCGTATATGGCGATGAACGATCTTTCGTTTTCCAAAATGAATCGTGGTAACAGATAGTTGTTCTTGTATATCTTGATGAGGTCCTTTGCCTTGGAAGCGAGCTCCTTCAGGAGTGTTTTTACTTCTTTGAGGCCCTCTGCCAGCCTTCTCTCGGCCTTGTCGATAAGCAGGTCGAACTCACGGATCACCTTGTTCTCCGCAGGCGTCAGCTCGGCGGAGTTGACGAGCATGGTGTACTGGGGCTTGTAGTATTCCAATTGATAGATGCATTCCCGAAGCTTCATGGCCTCATGAAAGATATAGCCCACCGTGATATCGTAGAACTTCTCCTTGTAAGCGACTTCGTCCGAGTTGCGGAAGAGATCGTGACACATCTGCTTAAGTCTATAAAGACAGCTTTTCCCCCTGTCATCCACGAATTCCTCGACCGTCAGGAAGGTAAGACCCCCTTCTTTATGGAGGTCTATGCAGTGATTACAGGTCTTGAAAACGCAGATCGACTCCTTAATAAGATCTATCTGCTTCTTTTCTAAGTTCAGGTTCGTCATTGTCCCCCCGAGACCCCTTTCCCGTATACCCTCTCACAAGCCCCCTGAGTTCCTCCCCGTCGATCACCTCTTTGTCGAGAAGGATCTGCGCCACTTGTTCGAGAAGCGGTTTCTTGTCTCTCGGCATCTGTCTCACCGAGCCGTACGTCGTCTCCACGATCCCCTTGATCTCGTTGTCTATTTCCCTGGCCGTCTCTTCGCCGCACTCCTTCCGATGCTCCGAGCCATACAAGATTGTAACAGAAAAGGCGCCTCCAGGGAACCCCCGCAAGTAATTCCCGGCGCCTTCAGGATCGCGATGCAGTTTTGCCTTGACAGAAGCCTGGGTGGGTCATAGACTAAAAACGCCACGAAGGCAAAAGGACCGATTCGAAGACCGGTCTTGTAGTCGTCGTGGCGTTTTTTGTCGGAGTGGTCTGCGCGCGTGAAACACCGAAAGAAGCAGGCATGGTGCGGACGAAGAGCGGCGGCCCATGGTTTTCAGGAGGTTTTTCTGCACATTCCCGACGGCTATCTCAGCCCGCAAACATACGTCCCCTTTTACGGTGCATCCATCGTTTTCTGGGGTGTTGCCCTGAAGAAGATCCGTAAGGAGCTTTCGGCCAAGCATGTGCCTTATCTGGCTATGGCTGCGGCTTTCGGATTTCTTGTCCAGATGTTCAATGTCCCCGCTCCCGGCGGTACGACGGGCCACGCGGTCGGGGCAGGGATAATTGCCATCCTTTTGGGACCGTGGACGGCGGTCATCGCACTCTCTGTAGTGCTTGTCATTCAGGCCCTCGTCTTTGGCGACGGAGGCATCACAGCCCTCGGCGCCAATTGTTTCAACATGGCGGTGGTGGCGCCCTTTGTGTCATACGGAGCATTCAAGACATTGGCACGTCCCGCAAGCAGTCCGCGCAGAATATTCTGGGCGGCTTTTCTTGCGGGATACCTCGGCCTCTGCGTGGCGGCGGTCCTTGCGGGCGTCGAGTTCGGTCTTCAACCTATCATCGCCCATGCTCCGAACGGCGTGCCCCTGTATGCGCCCTACCCGCTCAAAGTGGCGGTCCCCGCCATGGCCCTCAGCCACATGCTCGTTTTCGGCGTAGCAGAGGGCCTGATCACTGCCCTGTTGTTGAGGTATATCTGCCGCTACGAACCCAATATGGTGTACGCCTTCAACGTCAGAGAAAGGGTGACCCGTCCATGAGCCATGGCCGCATCAGACAAGGCAGTCCCGGCTCCTCGCTGAAAGGATCGCTTCAAAAGCGCCTCCTCCTGGGGCTCATAGTGGTCGCGCTGCTGACCCCTCTCGGGATACTCCTGCCGCAGGTATTTCACGCTGATGGGGCATGGGGCGAATGGGGCATTGAACGCATCGCAGCCGTCCTCGGCTACGTGCCCGAGGGAATGAAGGCCACAGGCGGCCTATGGAAGGCGCCTGTTTCGGACTATACGTTCCCCACGGGCAACACGTCTCTCGTCTCCCGGTCACTCGCCTATGCGGCATCCGGCATCTTGGGACTTCTACTCGCGGCTTGTCTCGTCTATGTTTTAATGAAGGTGGTAAAGCGTCGTGAAAGATAGCATTGCCCCCTTCCTGCTGAAGGGAAACACGATCTCGCCCGGGAGCGCTCGTGTCCGCTCGAGGCAGCCCTTTGTCGACGGAGCCCTCCACCGGATCGGTTCGGTTATCGCTGCGACCTATGTTCAATGGGAATCAGCATCGAGAAAAGGGTTGCTGCAGGCCGTAGACGGCCGGGTAAAGCTCGTCTGCATGCTCTTTCTGGTGATGGTCGCGACCCTCGTAAACAAGCTGGCGCCCGCAGTCCTCCTTTCGGTTCTCCTTTTCCTGCTCGCGCTCCTTTCGCGCCTCGATCTGCGCTCCTTCTATCGCCGGGTAGGCCTGCTTGCCTTCTTCTTCGGCTTCCTTGTCGGGCTCCCCGCCGCGCTGAATGCAGTCACTGAGGGCCGTATGCTCTTTCCCCTCGTGACGTTCCGGAAACCCCCCTCATTCTTGCTCTTTTCCTTCCCCCAAACTATAGGCATCACGGCAGAGGGCGTCCGGGTCGTCGCCCGTCTCACCCTTCGCGTGATGAACTGTCTCTCTGTCTCTTTCCTCGTGCTCTACACGACGCCTTTACCTCAGATAATCCGCTCCCTCAAGGTCTTCCGTGTGCCCGATTCCCTTCTCGTGGTGCTGGTCCTCACTTACAAATATGTTTTCATTTTTTCCACTACCCTGGAAGACATGTACCTCGCCATAAAAAGCAGGCTCGCCGGCCCCCTTAAGGTTCAGCAGACGGGGAACTGGACCGCGAGCCGTATCGTCTTGCTCTTCCGGAGGACGCAAAGGAGGTGCGAGGACCTCTTCAGCGCCATGGTGTCGCGGGGTCTGACCGGAGATATAGTCCTTCCCGCCTCAAGATCCTTAAGGGCCGCCGATCTTTTTGCAGGGCTCTGCCTCCTCGCCCTGGGAGGTCTCGTACTATGGATATGACCGGGAACGATGGGATACTCCAGGTCCGGAACGTATCCTACGCCTACCAGGAAAAAATCCCGGCCCTGGTCGGCGCGACTCTCGACATCCGGGAGGGAGAGATATTCGCGGTGATCGGCTCGAACGGCAGTGGGAAATCAACCCTTCTTCACGTGCTGGACGGCCTCGTCTACCCGACCTCCGGTACGGTCCTTTTCAGAGGATCAGAGCTGTCCGAGCAGGCCTTGAAGGACCAACGGTTTCTCCGGCGTTTCCGGGGCCAGGTGGGCTACGTTTTTCAGGATTCCGATGCCCAGCTTTTCTGCCCCACAGTGCTCGACGAGCTCATGTTCGGCCCGCTTCAGCTCGGCCTCGACGAAAAGGAGGCCCGTTCGAGGTCGGATCAGATACTTGAGATGTTGGAGATAGAGGGGTTGGCTCAGAGGCCTTCCTATATGTTATCGTCGGGCGAAAAAAAGAGGGTGGCCTTGGGTGCAGTCCTCACTATGAACCCCGATGTCCTCCTCCTCGACGAGCCGACGAATGGTCTCGACCCGAGGACCCAATGTCAGCTCGTGGAACTCGTCCTCGCCTTGAACGAGGCCGGAAAGACAATCGTCGTCGCTACCCATGACCTTTCCCTGGTGAGCGAGCTGCACGCCAGGGTGGCTGTTCTGTCGGAAGAGCACAGGATCGAACGGATAGGCAGCTCGGACGAGGTGCTCTCCGATGAGAAACTGCTCCTTGAGGTGAATCTCGTGCATGAGCACATGCACTACCACGGCACGATCGTCCATCGTCATATCCATTCCCACTATCTGTTTCACCGCCACGACAATAGCGTCAAAAACGTGAGGGAATAAGGCCGATAGGCCTCACGCCCGGTCCTTTTTGCCACTATACGTTTCCGGCCGTTTCTCCGGCCCACAAGTTGAAGAAATCTCAGCAAGTGAATTTGGATACAATCATAGGTGGTTAGGCAAGTGAATTTTTAAACAATAGTGCGGCCCTGCGCATAATTATTGTACACAAAAGGACTCCGAATGTGATAAAATAGGGGACCTGTCTGGGCCACCAAAAGGAAGACAGATTGTGTTAGAATAAGAAACGGCGTCTTTGCCGTGAGCCGGCTTTGGCCGGCTTGTCAGAACATGAGGTGCTTTGTAATGGTGACACTCAGCTACTACCCCGGCTGCTCGCTCAAGACAGGGAGCAAGTTCTACGAGGCCTCGATCCGTAAGGTTTTCGCGGATTACAACCTAGACCTTCAGGAGATCGATGATTGGTCATGCTGCGGCGCCTCTGCCGCCCACACGATCGATGAAGAAGCCGCTCATGCCCTCGTCGGGCGAAACCTCGCCCTCGCCGAAAAGCGTGATGCGCCCTTTTTCGCCCCCTGTTCGGCCTGCTACAGCCGTTCGAAGATCACGAATGACACCTTGAGGGTCGATTCGGACCTCCAGAACAGGGTAAACGGCTTCATCAGCCCCCTCGAATGCACGGGCTCCCTGGAGATAAAAAACATCATCGAAGTGCTCGACGACCACGTGGGTGTCTCTGCCATTGCGGCCACCCGCCGCTACGACCTGTCGGCTTTGAAGGTCGTGCCTTATTATGGATGTGTGCTCACACGGCTCATGCGGGTAAAGCCTTACGACGACCGGGAAAACCCGGAAAGTATGGACCGGCTTCTCGAGGCCCTTGGTGTCGAGGTCCTGCCCTGGCCTTTCAAAATGGAGTGCTGCGGGGCAGCGAAGACCCTCACCGACAAGGAGATGACGGTCCGACTGTCGGAGCGCATCGTTGCCCGCGCTATTCAGGCCGGGGCCGACGCCATCGTCACCCCCTGTCCGCTCTGCCAGATGAATCTCGACCTCCTGCCCTCCCTGGGCAGCAAGGCAGCCATGATTCCGGTGCTCTTTCTGTCGGAGGTCTTCGAGCTTGCCCTTTACGGCCGGCTCGTCGGCATGGGCTCGCACCTCATAGACGCACGTAGCGTTGTCAAGCAGATCAAGGAGGTGTGAGGCCATGGAAAGGGAAGAAAAGCTCCAGTTCGTCAAGTCAATCGACCCCGAGGGGGGAGACCGTCTTCTTCGCCTGCTGGACAGAAAATCGCTCCTTCTTGACAGGAACGTCTATGGTGAACGCTTCACCGAAAGGCAGTTCGACCTTGTCTTCGATCCCCTCTTGACTTCTGCGTACGAGAAGGCGCAAATCCTCGAATTGCTCGCGGAAAAAGAAGGGACCGTCGAAAGGCTCGCAGGCAGCCTCTCCATGGACAAGGCCCGCGTCTTCGGCCATCTGAAGGACCTGGTCAAGAAGAACCTGGTTGAGATCGCAGGGTTCGAGGAAAGACACCCTGTGTTCAGGAAGAAGGGGTAAGGATCGGAGTGAAGCAGAGTTGAACGAATGGACGCGCCGCGGCGACTCTTCCTTTTTATGAAGGGGAGGCTCGGCCGGCTTTGGAAGAAAAGGCAAGAACCTATCGCGGGTCAAACTCTCGCCGTTGGCGATGACCCGCGAGAGCAAGCTTTGTTCGAGGGGGCGACGCGAGCCCCAGTAATTGCACACCCTGTGTTCAGGAAGAAGGGGTAAGGATAGGGTTATGGATAAGGTTGGAAAGGTTCTGGTCATCGGTGGCGGTATCGGAGGTATGGAAGCCTCCCTCAACCTGGTAGAGGCAGGGTTCAAGGTTTATCTCGTCGATGAAAAGCCGAACATCGGCGGCACCATGGCGCAGCTCGACAAGACGTTCCCCACAAACGACTGCTCCATGTGCATCATGGCGCCAAAGCTCGTCGAGGTGGGAAGAAACCCGAACGTTGAGCTGCTCATGAGCAGTGAGATAGTCGCATTGGAAGGCGAGCCGGGGAATTTCACGGCCGTGGTCAAGAGGCGGCCCAGGAGGATACTGAAGGAAAAGTGCACCTCCTGCGGCCTCTGCGCGCCCCAGTGCCCACTCGAAGTCCCGGCCGATTACAACGAAGGCCTCTCCAGAAGGAGCGCGGCCTACATCAACTTCCCCCAGGCCATACCCTCCACCTATTCCATCGACAGGGAAATACCTCCCTGCGTCAACCGGTGCCCCATCAACCTGAATGCCCGTGACTATGTGGGCCTCATCGCGCAGGGCAGGTTCCTCGAAGCCCTCGACGTGATACGGGAAAGGCTCCCCTTCCCCGGCACCATCGGACGCATCTGCAGCCACCCCTGCGAGGAGGTCTGTCTGCGGGGGGAGAAGGTCGATCAGCCTATCGCCATCTGCGCCCTCAAGCGCTTTGCCGCGGATTACGAGAAGGGTCGCCGTGAAATGCCCCTTCCCGAGATAGGGCCGGACAAGGGCAAGAAGGTGGCCGTAATCGGCGGCGGGCCTTCCGGCATGGCATGCGCCATCGACCTAAGGAAGGCAGGCTACGGCGTCACTATCTTCGAGTCCCAGGATAAGCTGGGCGGCATGCTCTACTGGGGCATCCCCGCCTACCGTCTTCCCAAGGACGTGCTCGAAGGAGAGACCTCAATCATCGAGCGCCTCGGCGTAGAGGTCCGCTACAATACGATTGTGGGCAAGGACGTGTCGCTCAAGGAAATCAAGGAAAGCTTCGATGCCCTCTATATCGCGTGCGGAGCCCAGGGCGGGCGAAAGCTCGGCCTGACGAACGAGGATGCGGCCGGTGTTATGAGCGGCGTCGAATTCCTGAGACTCTCGAACAAGAAGAATCCCCCCGAGATCAAAGGAAGAGTGGTAGTGGTGGGCGGCGGAAACGTTGCGGTCGACGTGGCCCTCACCGCGCGGAGGCTGGGAGCGGCCGAGGTGCATATGGTCTGCCTGGAAAAGGCGGACGAGATGCCCGCCAGCTCATGGGAGATCGAACAGGCAATCGAGGAGGGCGTGAAGGTCCATACCTCCTGGGGACCGAGAGGCGTGCGCATACAGGACGGGAAGGTGGTCGGCCTCGACGTACAGCGGTGCAGCGAGGTCTTCGACGAAAAAGGCATGTTCAACCCCACCTTCAACGAATGTATACTCAAGGACTTCGAGGCCGATACGGTAATCCTCGCCATCGGCCAGGCGCCGGAGACGGCTTTCCTGCGGGATGTGCCCGACCTGAACGCGGGCCGCACCGGCTGGATCATGGCCGATGCCTTGACCCTCGCCACCTCGGTTGCCGGCATATTCGCGGGAGGCGACATCGTAACCGGCCCGAAGACGGCGATCGAGGCGGTAAACCAGGGCAAGGAAGCGGCAGAGTCGATCAAACGGTTCCTCGAAGGCTCGAGCCTCAAAGAAGGACGCTTCGCCAAGGAGACGGAGCTTGTCGTCGATGTGCCGGTCGATATAGAGCGCCGTTTCCGGGTCAGTATGCCTTCCATCCCCGTGGCCGAGAGAAAGGGCTTCGAGGAAGTCGAGATGGTCCTCGACGAGCAGGCCGCCAAGGCAGAGGCCGAGCGATGCCTCAACTGCCGGCGCTGCCTCGGGTGCAAGCTCTGCGAGGAAGTCTGTAAGCCCGAAGCGATCGATTACCTCCAGGGCCCCGAAGAGATGAGAATCAATGTGGGCAGCGTCATCCTCGCCACGGGTCTCGAAGAGTACGACCCGTCGGCGAAGCCCGAGCTGGGCTACGGCGTGTACAAGAACGTGCTCACGAGCACCGAGTTCGAGCGTACCCTTTCTGCCACAGGGCCGACCTCCAGCATCGTGCTCCGTCCTTCCGACGGCATGATCCCCAGGAAGATCGCCTGGCTCCAGTGCGTGGGAAGCCGCGACAAGACGAACGAATATTGCTCCTCCGTCTGCTGCATGTACGCGACGAAGGAGGCCATTATAGCGAAAGAGCACCAGAACGATATAGAGCCGACCATCTTCTACATGGACGTGCGGGCCTTCGGCAAGGGGTTCGACCAGTACTACGAGCGGGCCAAGCACGAGCACGGGGTGCGCTACGTTAAGTCGGCCATATCGCGGATACTGGAAGACCCGGAGACGAAGAACCTCGAGGTCGTCTATGTGGACGAGGACGGACAGGTGCGCACGGAAGTGTTCGACCTCGTCGTCCTCTCCGTGGGCATGAGACCGGCCAAGAACCTGAAGAACCTCGCCCGGGTCCTGGGCGTCGGCCTCAACGAGTACGGCTTCGTCAATTCCCCTCCCCGCAACCCCCTTCTCACCACGAGGGAGGGCATCTATGTGGCGGGCGCCTCCGAGTCGCCCAAGGACATCCCCGAGACGGTCACCCAGGCATCGGGTGCGGCCTGCGAAGCGGCATCCATAATCAGCGAGGCCCGTGGCAAGGACTTCGTGGTGCCGTCCCTTCCCGAGGAGAGGGAAACGCCGGTTGCGGAGGAGCCGAGGATCGGCGTCTTTATCTGCCACTGCGGGGTCAACATAGGTGCCGTGGTCAACGTGCCGGAGGTGAAAGAGTATGCGAAAAGCCTCCCCAACGTGGTCATTGCCGACGAAAACCTCTTCACCTGCTCCCAGGACACGCAGGAGAAGATGAAGCACGTTATCAACGAGTACAACCTGAACAGGGTGATAGTCGCCTCCTGCTCTCCGAGGACCCACGAGTTCCTCTTCCGTTCTACCATAAGGGAGGCGGGTCTCAATAAATACCTCTTCGAGATGGCCAACATCCGCGACCAATGTTCCTGGGTCCACATGAAGGATCACAAGGGTGCCACGGCGAAGGCAAAGTCCCTCGTGCGCATGGCGGTCACCAACGCAAATTACATCAAACCCCTTAAAGAGGTTTCCATCGGCGTCAACAAGACGGCCCTCATCGTGGGAGGCGGACTCGCCGGCATGACGGCCGCCCTCAAGTTCGCCCGTCAGAATTTCGAGGTCTTCCTCGTCGAGAGGGAGGCGGAGCTGGGGGGCAACCTCCGCCATATCTATAGCACTCTGGACGGCATCGACGTTCAGGAATTCATGGCCAACCTCGTTGAGCAGGTCACGAGCCATCCTCTCATCCACGTGCTCACCGAGACAATCGTGGTCGACCATGCCGGCTTCAAAGGGAACTTCGAGACAGGCCTCCTCCACGGTCCCACCATGAACTCGAGAAAGCTGAAACACGGGATTATCGTGCTCGCGACCGGAGGGGGCGAGCTCAAGCCTTCCGGCCTTTACGGTTACGGTGAGGACGAGCGGGTCATGACCCAGATGGAGCTGGAGACGGGCCTCGCAAACAATGGGCTCCCCAAGACAGACCGGGTCGTCATGATACAGTGCGTAGGCTCGAGGAACGAGGAACGGCCCTACTGCAGCCGGGTCTGCTGCTCGAGCGCCATAAAAAATGGCCTCCATATCAAGGAGATCGATCCGGAATGCGACGTGGTAATCCTTTTCCGGGATGTGATGACCTACGGGTTCCTCGAAAAGTATTACCTCCAAGCCCGGCGCGCAGGCATACGCTTTATGCGCTATGACAAGGAGCGGCCTCCGGTCCTCAATGGAAGAAACGGCAGGCTGACCCTCACCTGCTTCGACCCCTCCATTATGGAGGAGATCACTCTCGATACGGACAGGCTGGTCCTCTCCGCCGCCACAGTGGCCACAGAGAATGAAGAGTTGGCCAACCTGCTGAAGGTGCCCCGGACCCTGGAGGGATTTTTCCTCGAAGCCCACATGAAGCTGCGGCCGGTCGATTTCGCCTCCGACGGAATCTACCTCTGCGGCCTTGCCCACTCGCCGAAGAACATAAGGGAGACCATAACCCAGGCAGAGGCGGCAGTGGCCAAGGCCTGTACGGTGCTCTCCAAGGAGACGATGCTCGTGGGAGGCATCGTCGCCGAAGTGCAGGGCGAGAAATGCGCCGCCTGTCTGACCTGCGTGAGGGCCTGCCCTTACAGTGTGCCGGTTATCAACGCGAAGGGTGAGGCGGAGATAGATATCAGCAAGTGCAAGGGGTGCGGGACCTGCGCGGCCGAGTGCCCGGCAAAGGCGATCCAACTCATGCACTACACAGATATACAGATTGAAGAGAAATCGGGGGCCGTGACACTGGCGGAAGGAGGGTGCGATGTCGTTTGAGCCGGAGATCGTCGCTTTTTGCTGCGAGCACTGAGCGTACACCGCAGCGGACCTGGCAGGTTCGATGAGGCTCAGTTATCCGACGAATGTGAAGATTGTGAAAGTGCCCTGCACGGGCAGGGTGGATATCATCCATATACTCAAGGCCTTAGAGCACGGGGCCGATGGGGTCTTTTTAGCCGGCTGCCTCGAAGGGGAGTGCCATTATCTCAGGGGAAACCTCAGGGCCAAACAACGGGTGAACCATGTGAAGGAGCTCCTGGACGAGTGCGGCATCGGGGGGGAGCGCGTCCACATGTACAACCTCTCTTCCGCCCAGGGACAGCGCTTTGCCCAGATCGCGCGGGAGATGACGGAAAAGGTGAGGGAACTGGGACCGAACCCGGTGAGACCGGGAAGAATCGTCGACAGGCAAGAAGGGGGAGACAAGACAGATGATAGTAGCCAACAGAAAACCATTTGAAGAGATCGTAGAGCTTATCAAACCCTATAAGAAGATCGTCCTCCTCGGCTGCAACGAGTGCGTGACAGTCTGCGCCGCGGGAGGGGCCAAGGAGGTCGAGGTGCTCGCCTCCGAGCTTCGGATGCACCGGGAGAAGGAGGGGCAGCCCCTTGAAGTCAAGGAGCACGTGCTGGAGCGCAACTGCGACCCGGAGTACGTGGAATCGTTGGGGCCTGTCATCGCAGATGCCGATGCGGTCCTTTCCATGGCGTGCGGCTGCGGCATCCAGTTCGTGGGTGAACACTACCTGGACAAGCTCGTCCTTCCCGCGGTCAATACGACTTTCGACGGCGTCACCCTCGAGCACGGGGTCTGGTCGGAGCGCTGCCTGGGGTGCGGCAACTGCATCCTCGACAAGACTCTCGGCGTCTGCCCGGTCACGCGCTGCGCGAAAAGCCTCTTCAACGGGCCGTGCGGCGGCTCCCATGGCGGCAAGTGCGAAGTGAGCGACGAGACTCCCTGTGCCTGGCAGCTCATCGTCGACCGCTACAAGGAAAGGAACATGCTCGACAAATACCTCGAGATTCAACCCCCGAAGAACTGGTCCACATCGAGCCACGGGGGGCCGAGAACGAGGGTTCGGGAGGATCTGAAAATATGAGCGCGAGTAATCTGGAACGAGTTCTCAAAAGCGGCGGTTTCGCGGTAACGAGCGAATGCGGCCCTCCCAGAGGGGTGGATGCCGAGGCTGTAAAGAAGAAGGCAAGTCTTCTCAAGGGGTATGTCGATTCCATTAATGTCACCGACAACCAGACGAGCGTGGTGAGGATGTCGAGCGCCGCCTCCTGCTTCATCCTTAAAGGTGAGGGTTTCGACCCTATCCTCCAGATGGTCTGTAGGGACAGGAACAGAATAGCCCTCCAGAGCGACCTGCTCGGTGCTGCGGCCGTGGGCATAAACAACGTGCTCTGCCTCTCGGGGGATCATCAGACCTTCGGCGACCACAAGACTGCCAAGAATGTCTTCGATATCGATTCCATTCAGCTCGTGGCAACAATAAAGCAGCTCAGGGATGAAGGCAAGTTCCTCGGTGGTGAAGAGCTGAAGGCGGGAAGGCCTGACATGTTTATCGGCTGCGCCGAGAACCCCTTCGGGGACCCCTTCGAGATCCGCGCCTTGCGACTCGCCAAGAAGGCCGCGGCGGGCGCCCAGTTCGTCCAGACCCAGTGCATCTTCAACGTGCCCAAGTTCGAGAAATGGATGGAACAGGTGCGCGACCTCGGCGTCCATGAGAAGATGTATATCCTCGCCGGGATCACACCTTTCAAATCAATCGGGATGGCGCGGTACATGCAGAAGTCTGTGCCGGGCATGGACGTGCCCGAGGACCAGATCGAGCGCCTGAAAGGCGTGCCCAAAGAGAAAGTGGCGGAGGAAGGCATCAAGATCGCCATAGAGACCGTGGAGCGGGTGCGCCAGATCAAGGGCGTGGCAGGCGTTCATATCATGGCTATCGAATGGGAGGAGAAGGTGCCCGAAATAGTAGAGGGGGCAAAGCTCTTTCCGAGACCTTAAAGGGTGTACCGAATTCGGCTCTGTATCAGTGCCGGTGCAGGTTTGTCCTGCACCGGCCTTTTTGTGTCACGCCGGATTTTGCCGTTCCGGGGGCGCCGAATCCCCGGCTCTCTTCTACTTCGGCACCAACTCGTCCTTGAGCTTTTCCGATGCAGGCTCGCCGGCAACGCCCCAATGGGTTTTCGGGATTTCATGGACTACTACTTCCACGGCGCGGCCGGGAATCCCCATGTCCGTAAAGACTTTGGTCACCCCTTCGATCACCTTTTTGGCATTTTTCGCTCCAAAACCATCCCACACGTTCACATGAACTACAGGCATATTTTCCCTCCCCACAGACTGCTTCCAATTCTGCGCGCTTATTGACTTTAATACTACCTCTTGGAATGCGTTGTCAATCATTCTTGACATTTATGTTTTACAATGTTATATATTGAATAATCTAGGCCCGCATTTCCAAAGGAGGTTTCGATGCAGAGCGGCCCAGGTTCTCGACGGGAGGGTTAATTATGAAGATCAGCGAGCCTATTTTCATCAGAAAAACAGCGAAGCGAGGCTACGAGATTACGGCAGACCTTTCAGGCCACGGAAAGATCAAGAGGTTCGGCCGTACTGAGGAAGAGGCTAAGGAGAGGTTCTTCAAAACGTTCGGCGCGGCAGGAAAAAGAACCGTGTTGCCAAGGAACTGCGCTGAAGAAGCACGGCGTTGAGACGCCGAAAAGATCCTGTGCCGGGGCCCCTCCCCCTAGGTAGTAAAGCCCATTAAGTCAACCTATATCTTGAACTCGTCGAAAGTCTCCGGCGCGAACAGCTCTTCTACGGTCATCCTCCTTTCCGACAGTCCCTGCTCGAAGGAATACTCGCAGAGGGCCTCGATGGTCTGTCTGTTCTTGTCGATGCCGTAGGGCCACCGGTCTTCCCCCATAATCTGTCTGGTCCGCTGGGCCTCAAACACGAGCCATGGCAGCGTGGCGTGGAGCGCCTCCGTTGTCTGGAGGTTCTTCAAGGTGATGTTCTTTGCCGCGAGAAGGGCGAACTTTCCTGTCAAGACACTTTTTGCTGTTAACTTCTTCCACCACGACGGTTTATAATGTTTCAAGGGCCGAAAGGAATCGGAATCATGAAACAACTGGGCGCCATCCATCGCGGTCGACCGGCATCGGCTCTGCCTTTCACGGGAAGGACGCGCACAGGATGGAAAGGAGGGCGATAAGCGAGGATAAGACGGGAAAGAGCACTATGGCTCGCGCCAAAGACTAACTTCACGCCTGGTTACGGGATATTCGTTGCTCCTGTGCAAAAAAAGAGGGGAGGAGGTTTTATGGGAAAGATAGGTCTTAAGTCGTTTGTCCTGGCTTGTATGCTCGCTGTTCTGGTCGTTTTCATCGTGTCGGTCGGCCGCGCTCCGGCCGCCGAGTCGCAAGGGGTCTTGAAGATCGGCAGCCTGGTGCCTCTGGCGATGAAGGAGGGTGTGGAAATCAAGAAGTGGCACGACCTTTTTGCCAAGATTTACAACGAAAAGGGCGGCCTGACAATCGGGGACAAACAGTACAAGCTGGAGTTCTTCACTTACGACGTAGCGTATAATGATTCGGCAAAGACGCTCGCCGCAGTGCAGAAGGCGGTTTATCAGGACGGGGTCAAGTACCTCATAGACAATTTCGGGGATGTCTACAATCTTACGGTCGTTCATGCAGACAAAAACAAAGTGCTCTACCTCGGCGTAGGCTTCGGGGACGAAACGGTAGGCACGAAATACCAGTACTTCTTCAGACCTCTGGGGGGCTACTACACGGCTGCCACCAACTACCTGATTTCCCGTGATTTCGTGCAGAAAGGGGCAAAAAGCGCCCTCGTCTGTACCATCGATACGGAAATGGGCCATGTGGTGGCGAACCAATACGGCGCTGCCGATGCCATGGCAGGCCTCAAGCTCCTGCCTCCGATTTTCTTCGGAATGGATACGGTCGACTTCGGGCCCATAGCCACAAAGGTAAAGAGCCTCAACCCCGATATGGTCGACTTCGGAGCCGCTGCGGGAGATCAGGTGGTTAATCTTGTGGGCGCCCTCAAAGATTCGGGGTGGAAAGGGTTCATATTTCCCGGTGCGGGCATCAATCCCACGACCTTCGCCAACATCATAAAAAGGGTGGGGAGCTACTTTGACGGCGCAGAGATGCTCTATACCGACCCCAGGGGCACGCCTGTGGTGGCGAAAGATCCCGAGATGAAGGCGCTCATGGACCGCTATACCAAGGAATACGGCGAGTTCAGAACCGAAGGCTGCCTGTGGCTCACCGGCTGGTTCACACTTAAAGACGCGATGAATGCGACGAAGAGCGTCGACACCACGGTCCTTAAGGATTACTTGGGCAAGGGCCCGAGACCGCCTCTCGCAATGACGGGCTATTCCCAGCTCTTCGCGAGGCCCGATATAAAGCAGTACCGGACGACGGACGGAGGCCCGGGCAACGGCCGGGGCATCGTGAAAAACGGTAAGCTGGAATTCGCGGGGCAGATCACGGCCAAAGACGAGTATCTCGCCACCATAAAGGTGCACAAGCTCGTCGACGTGTACCAGAAGTACTGGGACCAGTACGGCAAGCCGAAATTCTCCAATGAGGCGAGCACCCTCGATTTCTCCGACCTGACGAAATAGGGACGACGGTAAACGGCCAAAGGCCCGGGACGATTTCAATTGCCCCGGGCCTTTGGTATTATGGATTACTCTTCAGACTTCCAAGCCTCTTGCACCGGCCCTAAAAGAGTACTAAAATATATCAACTGAGAAACGGATGGATCTTATCCTTTTCGACGTTCCAGCTTCTATTCTGATCTAGAGGAGTAGCTCCGATAGAAAAGAGACTAGGCGCCATACTTATTCTGTTGACGGACAAGAAAAGCGTTCCCAGGATAAACATGCTCCTTTCCGACTATTCGGAGATAATCCTCGGGCGTCAGGGGTTGCCTTTGCATGAAAGAGGGGTTAATGTGATTTCCCTCGTCATCGAGGGGACCACCGACCGCATCAACGCCCTCACCGGAAAGATAGGCAGGCTGGACGGGGTGGAGGTCAAATCTATTCTCAGCAGATACAAGGAGGATAGACATGGCGACGGATGAAATGGGGAAGGTCTTTATCGACAGGGATAAACTTTACCACATGGTCGAGGGGAAGCCTCCAAGCAAGACGGCTTTGCAGGCGATCCTCAACAAGGCCTTGAAGTTCAAAGGCCTTGGTCTTTCTGACGTAGCCTCTCTCCTGCGCGCCGTCGACCCGGCCCAGATCCATGCCATCATGGAAACCGCCAGGGTAGTGAAGGAGCATATATACGGCCGCCGCATAGTATTCTTCGCGCCCCTCTATACGGGCAATGTGTGCGTCAACAACTGTCTCTACTGCGCCTTCAGAAGCAATAACGGATCGATAAAGCGAAAGATACTCTCCATGACGGAGATTGCCCGGGAGGTTTCTTCCCTGCTCAGTGAAGGTCACAAGAGGCTCCTTCTCATATGCGGCGAATCGAGCAGGAATGACACGGATTACATGTGCGAGGCGATACGCACGGCCTATTCGGTGAGGGAGGGCAAAGATTATGTCCGTAGGATAAACCTGGAGCTGGCTCCCCTTCCCGTGGAGGATTTCAGGAGACTCAAGGCGGAAAAGATCGGCACCTATGTCTGTTTTCAGGAGACCTACGATCCGGTCCTCTATAAGGAGTACCATCCCGCCGGCACGCCAAAGGCCGACTATGAGTACAGGCTGACCGTATTCGATCGGGCTATGCAGGGCGGCATAGACGACGTGGGATTGGGTGTGCTTTTCGGTCTCGCCGACTACCGTTTCGAAATCCTGGCCCTCATGGAGCACGCCCGACATCTGGAGGCGGTCTTCGGGTGCGGCCCCCACACCGTCAGCTTCCCCAGGATTGAACCGGCCCGGGGCGCTCCTCTGACGGAGCATATCCCCTTCCCGGTCAGCGACGAGGATTTCAAGAAGATCATAGCCATCATAAGGATTGCCCTGCCCTATACCGGCATAATCCTGAGCACGAGGGAAAGCGAAGAAATGCGGACCGAGCTCTTCAACCACGGCGTGAGCCAGGTATCGGCGGGATCCCGGACGAATCCCGGCGCCTATTCCGAGAAGTCGGATTCGGGGAGCCAATTCTCTCTGGGGGACCACCGCTCCCTCGACGAGGTCATATCCTCGATTATCGACAAGGAGTATATACCATCGTTCTGCACGGGCTGCTACCGGAAGGGACGGGTCGGGGCCGATTTCATGGATCTCGCAAAACCTGGCCTCATAAAAGAGTTCTGTATGCCCAACGCAGTCTTCACTTTCGAGGAATACCTCCTCGACTTCGCTTCTCCTCAGACGAAAGAAAGGGGGATGAAGCTGATCTCGAAGCTCCTGTCGGACGTCGAGAAGAAGTCCCTCAAAGAGCGAATGAAGAAGTCCCTCGATCAGATCGATCATGGGGCGCGAGACGTCTACTTTTAAAGACGGCCGATTCTAAGAAAGTATTGCGAGGGCTGTCGATGCTCCTCCATCCCGACGGCGGCTCCCATCAAGTGGCGTGAACTTTCGCTGCGGTTTGCGGCTCCGTGCTTTCGCCACTGGCGAGGGTGCGGTCGAAAGTTTCCCTCAACCTGCCTATTTCGAGTACCCTGAAGTTGACGAACCTGAGCCTGAGCATGTCATCCACCGAGGCTCCGGGGAGCCACTCCTGTTCGTAGACCTCCTCGATCACGTTACCCTTCCTCTGGCCCGTCGAGGGCTTCACGCTCACTATATGCTTCGACTCACAGCAGAACGTATCGTCATCCTTGCGGTGAATAATGAGCTGAAGCCGTTTCATGGTGTGCAAGGCTCCGGGTGCGAGATCGGAGGCATCAGGGTAGATAGCGTGCTTGTGAAGCCAGGGCCTGAGCATCCGGATGATCGCCCGCGTTTCGGGTATGGAATAACCGAGGAAAGAAACAAGATGGCTGCCGAGAAAGACGTCGAAGACCTGATTGGGAGAAAAGAGCCGGGTCTGGCCGGAGCGCAGGCGCGCCTTGGGGTCCGGGGGAAGAAACTCCCTCGACCAGCGTTTCCATGTGGCAAGCTTTACACGAAAAACCGAAGAAGCCTGCCTCGCATTGATGCGATCGACTTGCACAGGTGTCATCTTGGCAGAACAATATAGCAAATAATTACCATTTTGGCCAGAGGTTTGGAACGAGGTGCGTTGCGGCAAAGTGTAGATGATGGTAAAAGAAGGATGGGAGCCGGTCCTTAAAACGGGAAAACCGGCTGACCTCCGAGGAGGACCGTTTCAGGTAACGTGACAGCGCATCACAAAGCCCTGGGCCTGTTTCACCCGCTGGTCGCGCAATGGTTTGTCGAGCGGGTTGGACTGCCTACCGATATCCAGATCAAAGCCTGGCCGGAGATCGCAAAGGGCAGGCACGCCCTCGTTACCGCACCCACGGGGAGCGGCAAGACCCTCGCCGCTTTCCTCTGGGCAATAAACCAGTTGATCACAGGTGCCTGGGGCTTCCACCAGATGCGCGTCCTCTATGTGTCACCCCTCAAAGCGCTCAACAATGACATCAGACGAAACCTCATTTCCCCCCTTGAGGAGCTCGCCCCGTACTTCGAGAAGGCAGGAGAAGCTTTTCCGCGTATCAGCGTGCTTACGCGAAGCGGAGACACACCAGCCGAAGAACGACGCCGGATGCTTCGCCATCCCCCGGAGATCCTTATCACCACGCCCGAGAGCCTCAACATCATGCTCAGCTCGCACAGCGGCCTGAGGTTGCTTGAGGGCATTGCCACGGTCATCCTTGACGAGATCCACGCAGTGGTCGGCACGAAAAGGGGAACACACCTGATAACCGCGGTGGAGCGGCTCGTCCGTCTTTCCGGGGAGTTTCAGCGCATCAGCCTGTCGGCTACGGTGAAGCCGCTGGAAACGGTGGCGGAGTTTGTCGGCGGATACGTGCAAAAAGGTGGTGACCAATCGGATCGATATGAAAAGCGCCCGATATCGATCATACGGTCCTCGGAGAAAAGGCATTACGCCATCGATGTGCGCTTTCCCCCGGACGCCCGGCAACAGCTCGTAAACGGTTCGTGGTGGCCGGTCCTCGTAGTGGCTTTCAAAGAGATCATCAAGGCCCATCGTTCGACCCTGCTCTTTGTGAACAGCCGCAGGACGGCCGAGAAGGTGACGCGCCTGATCAACGAGGGTGAGCCCTCCGAGCTTGCCTATGCCCACCACGGCTCATTGTCCCGGGAGATCCGCCTGGCCGTCGAACAGCGGCTCAAAGCCGGAGAACTGAAGGCCATCGTTGCCACCAGCTCACTGGAGCTCGGCATCGATATCGGCGATCTGGACCGGGTGATCCTTGTCAGCACCCCGCCGGCCATCTCGTCGGCGATCCAGAGGATCGGCCGCTCGGGCCATCGCGTGGGCGCCATGAGTCAGGGAGTGCTCTACCCTACCCATGGCGACGATTTCCTGAAAGGGGCAGTGCTCGCAAGAAGCGTATCCGACCAGGACATCGAGGCAATCCTTCCCATCGAGGCGCCGCTGGACGTGCTTGCCCAGGTGATCATTTCCATGGTAAGCCTCGAGCGTTGGGATGTGGACCGCCTCTTTGCATCCATCAGAAGCAGCTATCCCTATCGTCATCTTTCGCGCAAGGCATTCGATCTCGTCCTCTCTATGCTCGCCGGAAGATATGCGGAGACGAGGGTAAGAGAGTTGAAATCCCGGGTTTCCCTGGACCTCGTGGACAACACGGTCCAGGGCAAAGAGGGGGTGCTGAGAATGATCTACACCTCCGGCGGAACCATCCCTGACCGCGGGTACTATGACTTGCGGATCGAGGACTCCCGTGCCCTGGTGGGAGAGCTTGACGAGGAATTCGTCTGGGAGCGAAGCATCGGTGATACCTTCACCCTGGGAGCCCATGTCTGGCAAATCCGCCGTGTTACACACAATGATGTGGAAGTGGTGCCCGTAGAGGCGAAGCCAGGTATCTTTCCCTTTTGGAAAGCTGAAGACTTGAACCGTGATTTCCACTTCTCTGAAAAGATCCTCCTCTTCCTCGAAGGAATGAACGAGCGTCTCGAGGATCCAAGCCTGCGAGAGGAGCTTCGCAGGGAATATTTCCTCGACGATTACGCCGCCGATGAGTTGACCGGCTACCTGAAGAGGCAGCGGGAGGCGACAGGCCTCGACCTTCCCCACCGGCGCCTCCTGCTCATAGAGCATTTTCAAGACCCTCTCAACACCTCCGACACGAAGCAGGTGATACTCCATACCCTTTGGGGGGGACGGGTCAACCGGCCTTTCGGTCTGGCATTGCGGGCGGCATGGGAAGAAAAATATCATTACCATCTCGAAGTAATCGAGAACAACGATTGCCTCCTTCTCATGCTCCCTCACGATTTTTCCGCGCGTGAAATATTCTCGCTCGTCACGCCGGAAAATCTTGAAAGGCTGCTCCGTCTCACCTTGGAGAAGAGCGCCTTCTTCGGAGCCAAATTCAGGGAAAATGCGGCCCGGGCGCTCCTTTTGCCCAGGACGAGTTTTAAGAAGCGCTTGCCCCTCTGGCTGAACCGGCTCCGCTCGAAGAAACTCATGGACGGGGTCCTCCGCTATCCTGATTTCCCCATTCTTCTTGAGACCTGGCGGACGTGCCTTCAAGACGAGTTCGACCTTCCCAGCCTCACACAACTCCTCGATGAGATAAGGACAGGCCGGATAAGGCTGGCCGAGACTGCCACAACTTCTCCATCCCCTTTTGCCGAAGGGCTGGTATGGAAACAGACCAATACCTACATGTACGAAGACGACTCACCCCCTTCAGGGACGGCCTCGAACCTGAGTGGGGAGCTTTTGAGAGAGGTTGTCCTTTCCCAGTCCCTCCGGCCTCGCGTCCCTCGCGATCTTGTGGAGAGCCTGGAAGCCAAGCTGCAGAGGACGGCCCCCGGTTATGCCCCCCGGTCTGCCGATGATCTCCTGGACTGGACAAAGGAGCGCGGCCTCATACCTGTCTCTGAGTGGGAGAAGCTTTTGTCCGCAATTGAGCGCGACTATGAGCTGACGGCGACGGATGCAGTGGAACGGGTAAGAGGCAAGATAGTTTCGATCGGGCTTCCCCGCAGCTCCACGCGAACAATCTGCGCATCGGAATCGACGGGACGCATAGCCAGGGCCTTTTCGATCACCCTCGATCTTCTCGATGCCCGCGATCCGTTCTTCGGCGAGCCCGTGGAGGTCAGCGCCCTCCGGCTCCGGGAGGGCGGTCCTGAGAACAACGAGGCACCGATGGAGGAGCGGCCATCCAATCAGGCCCTTTCCGAGATCTTCGCACAATGGCTCTCGTTCTACGGGCCAATCACCAAGTCCTTTATATCACAGACTCTTGGTATTGACGGGGAGAGCCAGGACAGCCTGCTCGCGGGCCTTGTGGAGACAGAGGTCCTCATCCTCGATCTCCTCACCGAATCGGCGACAGAGCCGGAAGTATGCGACCGGGAAAACCTGGAGATCCTTCTGGGGATGGCGAGAAGGGCGAGGCAGCCCTCTTTCAAGCCCCTGAAGATGGAGCGCCTTAATCTGTTTCTCGCCTCTTGGCAGGGACTCGTCAAACGGGGTGAGGACACGGAGGATCTGCAGGACCGTTTGGATCAGCTCTTCGGCTTCCCGGCCCCGGCCGACGCCTGGGAGAAACAGATACTGCCTGCCCGAATGGCGCCCTATTACTCCTCGTGGCTGGACTCCCTCATGCAGGGGAGCGGCTTGACGTGGTTTGGGTGCGGGACGAAGAAGCTGGCCTTTGCCTTTGCCGATGACCTGGAACTCTTCCTCGGCAAACCCGGAGGTACCGGTGCGGAACCAGCAGAGGGCGATGGCGCGCCCGACGAGGTTTCGCAGCTCTTTCCGAGGAAGATCGGAAGCTATAGCCTCATCGATATCGTCCGGTTCTCGAAATCGGACAGCCGCGCCGTAACCAGGAGGCTGTGGGAGCTGGCGTGGAAGGGTCTCGTGAATAACGATACCTTCGCTGCCGTGCGCCAGGGCATACTCACGGACTTTGTTCCCCCAAGCCTCGCCGGCGGCCGTCACAGATCGCTCAGGGCCGGCCGCGGCCGTTGGAGCATGCCCCAACCCTTTCCCGGCACGTGGCGCGCTCTCGGCCTTGAAAACATCGACAGGGACTCCATCGATGAATTCGAGCTGGTGAAGGACCGTGTACGCCAGCTTCTTAGTCGCTACGGCATCCTCTTCCGACAGCTCCTCTCATACGAGCAGCCCCTTCTGCAATGGGGATCCATCTTCAGGGCCTTAAGGCTCATGGAGCTTTCTGGAGAGATCCTCTCGGGACACTTTTTCGAAGGAATTCCGGCCATTCAATTTATCTCCCACGAGGCTTTCAGATTCTTGAACGAGCCGCTGCCCGAGGATCGGGTCTTTTGGATGAATGCAGCCGATCCGGCATCGTTATGCGGCATGAAACTGGATTCGCTGAAAGGGGTTCTTCCCAGCCGCATTCCTTCGACGCACCTGGTCTATCGGGGGGAAAAGCTTGTGCTCATCTCACGGCGGAACGGGAGGGTCCTCACCTTCCGTTTTTCTCCTGACGACCCACGTTTTCCCGAGTATCTCTCCTTTTTCAAGGTGCTCCTTTCCCGTGAATTCAGCCCGGAAAAGATCATTACCGTGGAGACGATCAATGGAAAGCAGGCCCAACAGAGCGAGTTTTCAGGTCCCTTGCGGGAATTCGGCTTCTCCGGCGGTTACAAGGGACTGGAGCTGATGAAGAGGTATTGACTAAAAAAATTTGACGCTGCCTATTTGGGGAACGATACTACTAGAGCATTGCACGAAATAAAGTGACGATTGAACGGGCGCGGCCATTCCTTGAGCGTGGCACTTCTTCTTAAGAATAGGTCTTATAGGACTTATGGGACCTATTCTTACGGTCTTACGGCCGTCTTGAAAAAGGGCAGCCCGCGCTTATGAAGCGGGCAAAAATGGGAGGTCGAAGGAACCGATGAGAGACACTATAAAGGTTTGGGCTTGTTTTCTCGCCTTGCTTACCGTAGATCTCCTGCGCCTTGCCGCGCCAGGGCAGCGTAAATGTCCCTGTGTCGGACCAGCCGGCTTCCCCGATGACGGCCGGTTCCTGCGGCTCGGGAGAGCTACCTGCCATCCGGCTCATTGCCCGACAGCGTCGGTCTTATTCCCCCTCCTCCGGCTCCCGGCTCGGCTGCTTTTGCCTTTGACGAAGAGGTCAGCCGGAAGACCCTCACCTTGCGAGGCGGGCCACGCTGGGCAATGGCTATCCAGGACGCGGACCTCAGGTTCCCACAGGCCGCAGAGGTATTCTCCTGCGCTTTGAATGCCCCCATCACCCAACAGGATACGCCGCATCTTTACTCTTTGCTGCGTCGAAGCCTCAATGACGCGGGCGCTTCCACCCGTGAAGCCAAGGAACATTATGCCCGTCTCCGTCCTTTCGTCACGAACGAGGAGCCTATCTGTACGCCCGAAGATGAAAAATCCATAGCAGGGAATGGTTCCTATCCTTCCGGCCATGCCGCGGTAGGCTGGGCTTGGGCACTCATTCTCACCGAAATAGCCCCCGAAAGGAGCGACGCCCTTCTCGCACGGGGCCGGGCCTTTGGGGAAAGCCGGGTGGTATGCAACGTACACTGGGAGAGCGACATAATGGAAGGACGCTTCATGGGAGCAGCCGTCGTGGCCCGGCTCCATGCCGATCCTGCGTTCCTCGCTGACATGGCAGCCGCAAAAGCCGAAATAGCGGCGGTTCGCGCCAAAGGTCTCCTGCCACGCCGCGATTGCCGCGCCGAGGAAGCGGCAATGGCAACGGGAGCTCCTGCCCGTTGAGGGACGTTTTTGTGCAATCGCCTGGTGGCGTGCCCTATAGGCCCCATTCAAGGTGTAGGGTGAGATAGACGGACGGTCCCTCCCAGTGCGAACGCCCCGGGCAGTTCGGACCTACCTATTTTCGTCTCAGAATACCCAAAGGTTTTCGGCTACATTTCCTTTCCATTCAATTTTTTTCCACCAATTGCTTAAGTTAACAATTGACTTTGACGATAATATGTATTACAATGCAATACATAGAGGAAAATAGAAGGATGGAGAGGATCAAAGACGGAAAAGGGGAGGAGGTTCCAAATGAAAAGGATAGCACTTGCTGGTCTTCGTGCTTTTCTTCATGAGCATAGGTCACGCTTTCGCAGATTATTCGTTCTTATACACGAGCCCCGATAACGGAGGTTTCATCGTCTCGGGCACCCTACAGACCATTCCGGAGGCCGGGGCCTCAGACGGGACCTTGATAGCAATAGGAGGCAGCCTCATCTACGCCCTCGTTACCGCGTCCCTCTACACCGGTAAGGGGTCTATTTCCTTCGACGTCACCCAATTCACGAGCCCTTCCGGGGCATTCTGGTATGACAACAGACTGAACCCCGATTCGACGCCGATGCTCACGAATCCCGGGCTATTGTTTACGATCGGACAGAACGGTCAGCCGGGCTACGAAGAGATCAACATATTCGGAAACAGCGGGCCTAACGACTACTCGTTTTATGAGTATACGGTCCTGAAAGCAGCTACTTCAACATACACAATAACGGCACGTTCACCATCAAGGATCCCCCTTCGGCGGTCCCCATTCCCCCTGCCGCATTGCTCCTTGGGGCCGGCCTGTTCGGTCTCGTCGTAGTCAGGAAAAAGTTGAAATAGACAAACGATAGGTGAGGGGGAAGGGGACGGCTGAAGGCTTTTTATAGCCTCTACGCCCCCCCTTTTTTGCGCGCCCTCTATCTTTCAGCGCAGGGATATCCTCCCACCCATTTGACATGGCTCAGCCGAGGTATAGAATATATTCAGAATCACTCGGGAAGGAGGGCATCGATGGCTGACGAAGAGGAGAAGAATAATCAGGACAAGAAAGGCCTCACCCGCCGCCAGTTCATCTCGTCCGTCGGGACAGCCGCCGCAATAGCGGCGGTTTCGGGAAAGGTAACGGCGGGCGAAGAGAAGGATAATGTTCTGCTGCCTGCCGAGAAGCTGAGCAGAATCACCCTTTCGATCAACGGACGAAAATACAGACTCCTGGTCGAGCCCCGTTGGTCGCTCCTCTACGTTCTCAGGGAGCGGATCGGCCTCACGGGAACCAAGGTCGGGTGCGAGCGGGGGGAGTGCGGGGCGTGTACCGTCCTCGTAGACGGAGTACCCAGATACGCTTGCATGACCCTTGCCGTGGAGGCGGAAGGATTGGCGGTCACGACCATCGAAGGCCTCATGGAGGGAGACGAATTGGGTCCGGTCCAGCAGGCCTTCCTGGAAGAGGACGCCTTTCAGTGCGGCTTCTGCGCCCCCGGCCAGATTATGGCCGGCGAGGGGCTTCTGCGGACGAACCCGCACCCCGGTGTCGATGAGATCCGCCAGGGCATGAGCGGCAACTTGTGCAGGTGCGGCTCCTATGCCCACATAGTCAAGGCGGTTCAAAAGGCCGCGGACTTGAAAGCAAAGAGAAGGGGGTAGGCCATGGCTGAAACGCACGATTATTATGTCCAGTCGATTCCCATACCCGAGACTCCTTCTCCGGGGAGCGCGCCAAAGCCCTGGGGCAAGACAAGGGTCGTGGGAACGCGCCTTCCCAAGGTCGACGCCTACGAGCGAGTGAGCGGCAAGGCCGAATATCCCATCGATGTGACCCTGCCCAATATGCTTTACGGCGCCATTCTCCGATCTCCTCATGCCAATGCCAGGGTCAAAAGGATCGATACGAGCGCTGCCGAGCGGATGGACGGGGTCCGTCAGGTCCTCACCGGCGAAAGCCCCGGAGCCGGTCTCTTGTGGCCCTATGCCCGGGAACAACGTTTCAAGCTCTTCGATCCTCTTTGCCGGTATGAGGGGGAGGCGGTTGCGGCTGTCGCGGCAGACACCCCTTACCGCGCCTGGGATGCCGTACGTGCGATCAAGGTCGACTACGAGGTGCTGCCTTTCGTTGCCGACGAAGATAAGGCCCTTTCTTCCGGGGCTGCCCCGGTCCACCCCGAGGGCAACCGCGTGAAAACGCCCGAACAATACGAGCGGGGCGACGTGGCGAGGGGGTTTGCAGAGGCCGATGTGGTGCTGGAGGAGACCTATCGCAGCGGTTGTCAGATCCACACTCCTTTGGAAACCCACGGGTGCGTCGCCAAATGGGACGGCCAGGAATTGACCCTGTGGGAGTCGACCCAGGGTGTCTTTGCGGTACAGGCCCAGGTCGCCGAAGTCCTCGGCCTTCCCCTTTCGAAGGTAAGGGTCATCGGTCATTATATGGGGGGCGGATTCGGAGCCAAGCTCCAGACAGACAAGTCGACCATAATCGCGGCACTCCTCGCGAAGAAGACGGGCAAGCCGGTGAAGCTCTTCCTCACCAGGGAAGAGAGCTACCTCGCAGTCGGGAACAGGCCGGCCGCCACCATGCGTCTCAAAGCGGGTATAAAGCGAGACGGCACTCTCACGGCCCTCGAACTCTCTGTCCTCGGAACGGGCGGGGCCTACGCAGCAGGGGGAACGGGAGCAATCGATTCCCTGGTGAAGGACCTCTATCTATGCCCGAACGTGCGTACCGAGCTGATTGACGTTTACATCAATGCAGGCCCGGCCCGCGCCTTTCGAGCCCCGGGCCATCCTCAAGGGGCTTGGGCCCTCGAACAGATGATCGATTCCCTCGCAGAGGCGATCCACATGGACCCTGTCGATGTGAGGCTCAGGAACATCCCCTCGAGGAACCAGTCGAGGCCGGGCAACCCTGTCTATACATCGACGGGCCTCAAGCAATGTCTGGAGGAGGGAGCCAGGGCTTTCGGGTGGCACGACGGGCGCCTCAGGACCTCCCGGTCCCCGAAAGACTCGACCCTGAAGAGGGGGGTGGGCATGGCGAGCTGCCTGTGGTCCGTGGGCGGGGGCCGTCCTCCGTCGACGGTGATCGTCAAGCTCTTCTCCGACGGCAGCGCCAACCTGAATATGGGCGCAAGCGACCTCGGTACGGGAACGAAGACGGTCATGGCCATGGTCATCGCCGAAGAGCTGGGTATCAAGCCCGATGTAATTCAGATAGAGCACGCCGATACCGGGACGACCCAGTTTGCGACCCCGAGCGGGGGGAGCAAGACCGTGCCTACCGAGGCTCCAGCCGTGAGGGCCGCTGCCATCGACGTGAAGCAGCAGCTACTGAAGATAGCATCCGAGGAATTGCAGGCAGACCCCGCCTCGATCACCCTCGAGAGCGGCTATGTCACGACCTCCAAAAACCCGTCCAGGAAGATCCATTTCTCCGATCTCCAGGGCCTCAAGGAACGCGGGCTCGTCGTGGGCATCGGCTACCGGGGGCCTAACCCGGAGGGGACCGTCACCAACCCCTTCGCCGCCCAATTCTGCGAGGTCGAGGTGAACACCCGAACGGGCGAAGTCCGGATCGTCCGTTTTCTTTCAGTCAACGACAGCGGCCGGGTGATGGACAGGCTTACCTACGACAACCAGGTTATCGGCGGGGTCACCATGGGCATCGGCCTGGCAATGACAGAGGAAAGAATCCTCGACGCGAAACAGACAGGAAAGATGGTCAACCGGAATTGGCACGATTACAAACTGCCCACCATGCTGGACGTACCGGCAGAGACGGTCTCCATGCCCATCGATGTCCCCGACGATAAGGCCAATACCACGGGGTCCAAGGGCCTTGGCGAGCCTGTGACGATCCCCACGGCCCCTGCCATCGCAAACGCCATCTACAATGCGACAGGCATTCGTTTAACCAATACTCCCATGTCTCCGCCACACTTTCTCGCTGCCCGGGCGAAGAAAAAGGGGGTGCGCTCATGATGCCTTCTTTCGAATACGTAAAGGCACGATCGATCGACGAGGCAATCGCCCTTCTCTCGACACGGAACGCGAAGATCCATGCGGGGGGCACAGACCTTCTCGGCTGCATCAGGGACCGAATCTTCCCGGTGGAAAGGGTGGTAAGCCTTAAGGATGTCAAAGGTCTTGCAGGAATCGAGGAGACCCCTGAAGGCGTGACCGTCGGCAGCCTCGCTACCATCTCCCGGATCGCGTCGAATAGCCTCGTGGCCCGCCTTTTTCCAGGACTGGCCGCGTGCGCACACGACGTCGCGAGCCCCCAGCTAAGGAATCAGGGCACCCTGGGCGGAAACCTCTGTCAGAAGCCGCGCTGCTGGTACTACCGGGGCGAGTTCAATTGTGTGAGAAAAGGCGGGGACTCGTGCTTTGCCATGGCGGGGGAGAACCGGTTTCATGCTGTCCTGGGCGGTGATAACTGCTTCATGGTCCACCCGTCGGACACTGCCCCCATGTTGATCGCCCTCGGCGCATCGGTGACCGCATCCGGGCAAAAGGGATCGAGAAAGATCCCCGTGGAAGAGCTCTATGTAAAACCGTCAATCGATCCACGGAGGGAAATCGTTCTCGAAGCCGGGGAGATCGTCACTTCTATCCTCATTCCCAAGCCCCCCCGGGGCCTTTACAGCTCTTACCGGAAGATCAGGGCCCGCCGCTCATGGGACTTCGCCCTGGCCGGAATCGCCCTTGCCCTGCAATTTGACGGGACCCGCGTCCTGAATGCCAGGGTGGCTTTGAGCGGCGCAGCCCCTGTTCCCTGGCGGTCTCATGAAGTGGAGGAGGTGATAACAGGACGCAGCCTCGACGCTCAAACAATCGCGAAGGCTGCCTCGGCCGTTATGGCTCAGGCCAATCCTCTTGCCCAGAACGAATACAAAGTAGGTCTCTTCAAGGCCGCTATTCAGGAGGAGCTTGAACGGGCCTCGGGTAAAACAATATAGGCGACTCTCCTTATCAGGCCTGGTACTCCGCAAACAAGGCCCCTGACTTCGCATTGATCTGGTCATCGGTGAAATGCTGCAGGCTGATCGCCTTGGCCGGACACTCGGAGGCGCAGAGTCCGCAACCCTGGCACTTGGCCAGCTCGATCTCGGCCACGCCGTCGCTGTTGATAACCGGAACATTGTACGGACAGACCCGCACGCACGAGAGACAGGAGGCGCATTTTTCCTGATCGATCACCGAGACGATGCCGCCCACCTGGATCTCGTCCTTGCTGAGCACGGTGCATGCCCTCGCTACTGCCGCAGCCGCCTGGGAGAGGCATTCTCCGATCATCTTGGGCGCGTGGGCAACGCCGCACAAATAGATGCCGTCGGTCGCGAAATCGACGGGCCTCAGCTTCATGTGGGCCTCGAGGAAGAAACCTTCTGCCGTCCGGGGTACCTTCATAGCGGCTGCCAGGTCTGCCGTCTCCGTCGGAATGACAGGTGCCGAAAGCACCACGAGATCGGGATGAGCAAACAGGTCTTCGTTGAGGACAGGGCTGAAGAGTCTTAGTTTGAGGGAGCCGCCCTCGAGCGACAATTCCGGTTTTCGGTCCTCCTCATACCGCACGAAGAGTATGCCTGCCTTACGGGCCCGGGCGTACTCCAACTCGAGTAAGCCGTACATGCGCATATCCCGATAGAGGATGATAACCCGGGCGGCAGGATTCTTTTCCTTGATGAAAAGGGCGTTCTTCACCGCCTCGGAGCAGCAGACCCGGCTGCAGTAGGGGCGCTCTTCATTACGCGACCCCGCGCACTGGATCATCACTACTTCCTTGAAGGTGGGAGCTTCCGCTCCGGCTCCATAGAGCATCTCTTCGAGATCGAGCTGGGTGACCACTCTCGGGTCGTCTCCGTAAAGATACTCCCGAGGCTTCATTTCCTCGCCTCCGGTGGCCACTATGGTGACGCCGTGCTCCACCTCCATAACTTCTTTGCCGGGCCCCATTGAAAGCTCGCTCCTGAAGTTGCCCACGTAGCCCGAGAATCCCTGAACAGTGGCTTTGAGAAGCAGCTTGATACGGCTGTGGCTCGATACACGGTCCACCTGCTTTCTCAAGTACGCCTGCACATCGACACCATCGAGCGTGGTGTAGACTTTCCTGAGCATACCGCCCAGCTCTGCTTCCCGCTCCACCAGATAGACGTCGAACCCCTGGTCGGCGAGACCCAGTGCCGCACTCATGCCGCTCAAGCCGCCTCCGATGACGAGACCCCGCTTGGTCACCGGCTTGTTGATCCGAAAGAGGGGGTGGGTCAGCCGGGCGTTCGCTACTGCCATGCGCACGAGGTCCCGGGCCTTATCGCTGGCCGCCTCTTTCTCGCCCATGTGCACCCACGAGCATTGGTCCCGGATGTTTGCCATCTCGAAAAGGTAGGGGTTGAGGCCGGCCTCCCTGACGGTTTCCTGAAACAAGGGCTCGTGGGTCCGGGGAGAACAGGAGGCCACGACGACCCTGTTCAATCCGTGCTCCTCGATGGCCTTCTTGATCTTCTCCTGGGTGTCCTGGGAGCAGGTATAAAGGTTTTCATCCGTATGGACCACGTTATTGAGGGACGAGGCGTATTCCGCAAGGCCCGGCACGTCGACTATACCGCCGATGTTGCTCCCGCACCGGCAGATGAAGACGCCGATCCTCGGCGCATTGCCTCCGGTCTCTTTCTGGGGAGGGTACTCCTTGGCCGCTACCATGGTCCCCCGTGCCGACGAAAGGGCCTCGGAAGCCGCCGCGGCAGCGCCGCTTGCCTGGGCCACGGTCTCGGGGATATCTTTCGGTCCCTGAAAAACGCCGCAGGCGTAAATGCCGGGCCTCGACGTCCTTAAGGGGGTGAGGCTTTCAGTCAGGGCGAACCCGTAAGGGTCGACGTCGACGTTGATCCTTTTCGCAAGACGGCCGCTCGTCGCCGACGGCGCCATACCCACCGAAAGGACCACGAGATCGAAGGTTTCTTCGACGATTCCTCCTTCTTCGTTCACGTAAGACAGGATGAGGTCCCTGGTCTCGGGGTCTTCTGCAACCCTGGAGATCATACTCCGTCTGAACCCGACCCCGTGCTCGTGCCTGGCCCTCTCGAAATAGGCGTCGAAGCCCTTGCCATAGGCGCGCATATCGATGAAGAAAATGGTCGGCTCGATGGCCTTGTCATGCTCCCTGGCGATGATCGCCTCTTTCGTTGCGTACATGCAGCATACGCCCGAGCAGTAAGGGTGGTTGTGGTCCCTGCTGCCTACACATTGAATAAAGGCGATCTTCCGGGGAGGCCGGTGGTCCGAGGGGCGCTCGACGTGGCCCATAGTCGGGCCCGAAGCGGAGAGAATGCGCTCGAACTGGAGCGCATTGACCACGTTGGGATAACGTCCCAGGCCGTATTCCTCGGCGCGGACAGCATCGTAGACGTCATAGCCCGGGGCAAGGATGATCGAGCCGACCTTGACCTGCTCCAGCCGCTCCGTCATGTCGTGGTCGATGGCAGCCACACCGCACTTGTAATAACAGCTCAGGCATTCCGAGCAGACCCCGCAGGCAAGGCATCGGGCTGCTTCCCGGCGGGCCTCATCGTCGGTGAACCCGAGGTTCACTTCTTCGAAGGAGCGGACCCGCTCGTGGGTCGTGAGGGTCTGCATCCGCACCCTGGGCTCGATTTTCGCCTCGTTCCGGACGACCCGCGCGGCGATATCCTCCTTGGTCAACTTTACTACAGGCAGCTCCGGCTTGAGGCGAGGTTCCATCTCTTCCCCCTGGAGAAAACGGTGCATGCTTGCCGCCACCTTGTGGCCGGCGTCGACTGCCTCGATGACGAAGGCGGTGCCGCTCGTCGCGTCCCCTGCCGCGAAAACGCCCGGTCTCGTGGCGGCATAGGTGTTGGGGTTGACCGCTACAGTGCGCTGCCGGGTGAGGCCGACGCCCACGCTCTCCGGTATGAAGCCCAGGCCTGCCCGCTGACCTACCGAGAAAATCACGCTGTCACACGGCACCACATGCTCGGAGCCTGCTATGGGCTGGGGGCTTCGCCGGCCGGACTCATCGGGCTCGCCCAGCTCCATGCTCACAAAAAGGACGCCAGTGACGTGCCCCTTGTCGTCGCCTACGATTTCCACAGGGTTCGACAGGTAATTGAAGACGACTCCTTCCTCTTGGGAATGCTCGATCTCGAGGGCATCGGCGGTCGCCTCGTTCCGGGTCCTCCGGTAGTGGACGGCCACCTCTTTGCCCATGCGCACGGCTGTCCTCGCGCAATCCATGGCAACATCACCGGCTCCGATCACGATCACGCGGCTGCCCAGCTTGGGCGCACGGCCCATTCGTACGTCCCGGAGGAAGATCGTATTGACGTAGACCCCTCTTAAATCTGTTCCCGGGATGGGCAGGACGATGCCTTCATGGGCTCCCACCGCAATGAGCACTGCGTCGAAGCCCTGGCTGAAGAGATCGTCGAGATGGCGAACCGGGCTGTTCAGACGGAGATCTACCCCCAGGTCGATGATATCTGCCACCTCACGCTCGATGATCTCCGCAGGGAGCCGGTACTCGGGCACTCCAACCCGCAGCATGCCCCCTGCCACGGGCAGGCTCTCGAAGACGGTGACCGGATACCCGAGACGTACGAGGTCGCGCGCCGCGGTGAGCCCGCAAGGGCCCGCGCCTATGACGGCGACCCGTTTCTTTTGGGTGGGCTCGATCGGCGTGATTGGCTGCCGGGGTGTTTCGTAGACCTTGTCGGTAACGAAGCGCTTGAGGGCGCGAATGTCGACGGGCTGATCGAGAAGGCGCCGGTTGCACGCGTCCTCGCAGCGATGGTTGCAGATGCGGCCGCAGATCCCCGGAAAGGGGTTGTCCTCTTTTATCACCCTCAGGGCGTCGTCATAGCGCCCTTCTCTGATGAGGGCAATGTAGCCCTGTGCCCGCTGCCCGGAAGGACAGGCGTTGCGGCAGGGTGCGATGCCCTTCTTCTCTATGGCATAGGCGTTCGGCACTGCCTGGGGATAGAGCTTGTAGGCTGCCCTCTGCATGCTCATGCCCTGGTCGAAGTGACCCGGTATGACTACAGGGCAGACCTGGGCGCATTCTCCGCAGCCCGTGCACTTCGACACGTCTATGTAACGCGGCTTGTGACGGAGGGTCACCGTAAAATTCCCCTCCTGACCGTCGACGGAACGGACCTCGGTGTCGGTCATGAGATCGATATTGAGGTGCCTGGCCGTCTCGACAAGTTTCGGACTGATTATGCACATGGAACAGTCGTTGGTGGGGAAGGTCTTGTCGAGCTGGGCCATGCGGCCGCCTATGGCGGTGCCCTCCTCGCACAGGTAGACCTTGAAGCCGCCATTGGCAAGGTCGAGGGCGGCCTGCATGCCACCGACCCCGCCACCCACCACCAGCACCGAACCGGTTACCGCTGATTCTTGCAATCGATCGCCCGTCATTTCGACTTCACCTCGTTATGAGGCCTTTTGAGGCCAGAAGATTGGTTGGATCGACAAAGTGGCGTTTCATCCATCGATGGGCGTCCTTCAGACCGAGGCCCACGCCGATCATCTCCGTGAAGTAGAGCACGGGTATGTTGTAAGGTTTAGCCGTCGAGGCAAGCTCCTCCTGCCTCGTGTCGAGGTTCGACTGGCACAGGGGACAGGCCACGACGATGGCCTCTGCGCCCGCCTTCCTGGCTTCTGCGAGGATCCTGGCCGTCCTGTCGAGGACTATATCTTTTCTCGAAAGGACGAGGCTTGCCCCGCAGCAGTCTGTTTTGTAGGACCACGCGATTGGCGAAGCGCCCAAAAGAGCCATGAGTCTGTCCATCGTCTCGGGAAACTCGTGGTGGGAAGCGCCCGTGGTCCCAGGGGGGCGGACCAGCAGACAGCCATAATAGGAAGCCGTTGACAGGCCCTTGAGTGGGTTTGTCACGAGGGAGGCCATCGATTCGAGAAGATCGGGTGAGCCCAAAAATTCGAGAAGGCTGAGCACCCTGGGAGCATTGATGCGGTCCCCGGCGCCTGCATCTGCGAAAGAACTTTGCGCCGCTTTCAACCGGCTGAAACAGGCGGCACAGGGCACCACGAGATCCTTACCGATCCTTCCGGCAATGGCAAGGTTCCGGGCGGCGAGCTCCAGGGCAAGGCTCTCGCTCGTGGCATGAGCCGAGCTTGCGCCGCAGCAATTCCAGTCGGGCAGCTCCTCCAGGTCGATATCGAGGGCCCCTGCCACGGCCCTGGTCGATTCATCGTATTCCCGGGCCGTACCGTGGAGGGAGCATCCAGGGTAGTAGGAAACTTTCATCGTCGTCTCCTCTCTAACGGTTCTCTTTGGCAAAAAGGCGAGCGATTTCCCTTCTCTTTTTCACCAACGAAGGGAGCAGCCTCAGCTTGCCCCTGGAGAACATGCGCCATCCCAGCAGCATATCGTCGAAGTAGGTTTTGGTTGCCATCTTGTACGTCGCCATCATCGACAGCTCGTGTATGCGGCCGAAGGTGCGGATATCGCCCAGGAAGGCCCGGTGGAAAAGGCGCACCTTTTCCTCCGCAATGACCACTTTTTCGGAAAGAGCGCGCTGGCGAAGGCTATCCATGACTCCTGCCACGTTCACCTCATTGGGACAACGGGTGCTGCAGGTGTAACAGGAGGCGCATATCCAGATTGTGTGAGAGACTAACAAAGGGGCGATCGTGCCCAGGTTGACCATCTGCATCACCTGGTGCGGCTTGTAGTCCATGAAGGAGGCCACGGGGCATCCTGCCGAACATTTCTGACATTGATAGCAATCGCGGACTGTCGAGAGCGCTTGTGCCTCCATGGGTCACCGCCTTAGAGCATTGAGATAGTTGCCCACCCGGTCTTCGGCACCGAAGGGGACTATGTGGATTCCATTGCAGATCTCCCTGAGCCCTGTCACCAGCTCGGCAAAGATTTCGATACTTGCTTTCTCCTTGTTCGGCGCCCGAACGAGCCTCTCCATCACCTGGGCCGGGACGAGGTTGGGCCGGATGTACTTATTCATGAGAAGACCCATGCCCGCTGAGCGGATGAGAATCACCTCGGCGATTATGGGCACCCCGAACTGCTTGACCCGGTCGTAGAACTGGCTGAATTCGGTCAGGTCGAAGACAGGGGTGGTGATGAAGAAACGGGTGCCCATCTCCACCATGTGCTCGATCTCCTTCAGCTCCAGATCGGGAACCCTCTTGCCCCACCCTGCATCTATTCCGGCCCCTACCGAAAACTCGTAGGGCCCGGGCAGCTCTTTTCCCCTCACGTCGATTCCTTCCTTCAAGGAGTTGAGAACGGAAAAGAGTTTTCCCGAATCGACGTGAAAGAACATCATCTCATTGAGGCTGTCCCCTGTGATACGGTAGTCACGGGTGAATGCGAGGAGGCTGTTGATCCCGGCATCGGCTGCCTTGATGAACTGGCTCTGCAGGTCGAGCCGGTTCTTCTCCCTCGTCGTCGTCTCGAAAAGCGGGTTGTAACCACCTTCCCTCAAGGCGCTGCAAATAGGGACCGAGTCGCATGCGACCCCCTCGATCTCGGCGTTTGTCACGACAAGCCCGTCGATCCTGCCCTTGATGCGTTTAAGACCTCCGAGCATGCTTTCGGTATCGGATTCGGCCGATACCTGCACCTCTGAGGTGATGACGAAATGCTTATGCTCCAGTTTCTCCGAGAAAGGCATGACTTGGACCTCCTATCTGGTACTTCTCAAGTGGGTACGGCTTCTTTCCTTAGAGATCCAGAAGCCGTACTACTTCCTTCTTCAAATCTGCCAGGGGCAGGGGTTTGGAAAAACAGGCATCCGCCCCGAAGGCCTTCATCTTCTGGAAGTTCTCCTCGTCCAGATATGCAGACAAAACAATCACCCGCGTGTCCTGCGTCTCCGGGCTCGACTTTATGCGTTTGCAGACCTCGTAGCCGTTGATATCGGGCATCATGATATCGAGGACTACGAGGTCGGGCTTGAAATGGGCCAGTTGAATACCTGCCTCGAAGCCGTCGCTCGAAGAGATCACCTCATATCCGTGCTCATCCTCTTCGAAGGCCAGAACGAGGGTCTCCACAATTATCTTGTCATCGTCGACCACGAGGATCTTCTTGCGCGCATTGTTCTTTTCGTCCTCGGGAAGGGGTATCTTGTGGATTGCCATGAACTTGTACAAGTCTTCCCTGAGTATCCGTCTATGTCCGCCCACGGTCTTGTGAGCCTTGATGTGGCCCTGCTCGATCCAGTTGGTGATCGTCTTGAGGGACACCCCGCACAGCTTGCTTGCTTCAGAGATGGTCAATACGTCCATGGTCAGTCACCTCAGTTTCGATGTCAAATATTTACCGTTTTTTCTTGTTTTACCGTTTTTACCATAATTAATGATATTGCCGATTATTCCAGTTTGTCAAGAAATTTTTTCAAAATTTTTCTGAAGCCGCGCTTCAGGGGGCGAACCGACTAACTTCAGGAAATAGCTCCGGTTCGTGATAGAATAAAGAGTGACAGTACCACTCCGGACGACCTCCGGACAAGCTTTGATGGGGGGCGATTTCATGAAAGGCGGCACGCAACAGATGAGTGAGCCGGAATGCGACGAGCTGAGAGAGCGTTGCGAGCGTTTCGAGGCCATAGTCGATATGGCGGGTATCGGCGTGGTGGTGCTCGACCGCAAGGGCGAAGTGGAGTATGTCAATGATATGGTCGCCGACATCACTCACTACTCCAAGATAGAGATCTACAGGGACGGGTTGAGGACTTTCTTTTCCGAGCAGGCGATCAGGATGCTTCAGTGCAAGGCGGAGGAGAAAAACGGAACGACCTGCGCCGAGATACGCGTGATCGGCAAACAGGGCAGGCACCGGGATTGCGAGGTGCGTATCGTATCCAGCGGCATCGGAGACTCACGAAGGGTCTATCTCTACGTGACGGATATAACCGAGCAGAAAGAGATGGCGGCCAAGGTCAGGATGTCGGAAGAGAAGTACGGCTACCTGTTCGACGCGATCCATCATGGCATCTTCATGAGCACACCTGAAGGTCGCTTCACCGACTGTAATGCGGCCCTGCCCGCCATGCTCGGCTATTCGAGCAAAGAAGAATTCTTAGAGCTGAATGCTGCAAAGGACGTTTACAGGGTCCCGGCTGACAGAAAACGATTTCAGGCAATCATTGAGGCGGCAGGCCATATCAAGGATTTTGAGACAGTATTCAGGAAAAAGACGGGCGAGGAGGTAAATATCCTCCTGAGCGCACGGGTTATAAAGGACGAACAGGGCGAAGTGTCCGGGTACCAGGGCATCATGATCGACATCACCGAACGAAAGAGAAAAGAGGACCGGGCAAGGGAAGTCTCGGAAGAGAAGTACCGGCGTCTTTTCGAAGGGATACGCGATCCGGTCTACACGACCAGCAGGGACGGCATGTACAGCGACTGCAACCCCGCCTTTCTTGAATTATTCGGCTACAAGGACAAGGAAGAGTTTCTTTCGACCCATATAGTTCGGGATACTTACAAATACCCCGAGGACAGAAGGCGCTTCATGGCCCTTACCGAGAAGGACGGCTATGTCAAGGACTTCGAGGTCGTGTTGAAGAAGAAGACAGGCGAGGAGATGACGGTCCTCATTACGGGTCAGCCCGTGCGCGACGAGCAGAACGAGATAACGGGCTACGAGGGCATCATGAAGGACATCACCCAAAGAAATCAGATGGAGAAGGATCTGACAGAGGTGAACGAATTCCTCCATACCGTGATCGAAGCCTCGCCGGACAGCATCATCGTTGCCGACAAGAGCGGCGACGTGATCATGTACAATGCAGCGGCCGAACAGCTCCTCGGCTACCCTTTCGGTGAAGTCGTCGGCAGGAGAGCCAAGTTCTTCAACCTTTACCCCAGAAGGCTCGCGCGGCGTACGAGAGAGATGATCATCGAGGACAGATCGGGAAGGAAAGGCATCCTGAAGCCGACCGAGTTCTACGTCCGGAACAAAGACGGGCAGATGATCGAGACGAGCCTCTCCGCTTCCATCCTATACGACGCCCAGGGCGATGAGATAGGGTCGATCGCCATATTCAAGGATATGAGAGAGTTCTCCAGGATGAAAGGACGGCTCAGCGAGATAGAGGATCGACTCATCCAGTCGGAAAGGCTCGCCGCAATGGGAAGGCTCACCTCGCAGATCGCCCACGAGATCAATAACCCTCTTTACGGCATAATGAACACCCTCGAGCTTCTCAAGGGGGCGATACCCGAGGAGAGCAAGAGGCGGCGCCTGCTTGATATGTCCTTATCCGAGGTGGAGCGCCTCTCGGTCATGCTGAAGAACATGCTCACCTTTTCCCGGCCGGGCGAAGAGGCCCGAAGCGACGTGGACATTAACAAGTTCCTCGAAGGGGGTCTTTTACTCATGGAAAAGCAGCTCCATGAATCGGGGATAAAACTGGTCGCCCGATACAAAGAAGGCCTTCCTCTGGTAAGGGTATCCCAAAACCAGATGCGCCAGGTGTTCCTCAATATCCTCAAGAATGCACTCGAGGCAATGCCCCAGGGCGGGGTCCTCTCGGTGACCACAGAGCAAGAAGGTGTAAAGCTGAAGGTCGTAATCGGAGATACGGGCATAGGCATGACCGAGGAGGTGAGAAAGAAGATATTCGATGCCTTTTTCACGACGAAGGAGCAGGTCAAGGGCGTGGGTCTCGGCCTTTCGGTCTGCTATGGCATCGTGCGGGACCACGGAGGAGAGATACTGGTCGACAGCGAACCGGGGAAAGGCTCAGTCTTCACGATTGCCCTTCCCATCGGGCAAAAGGAGAAGGCCTAGGGGCGCGGGAAGTCGCGACTTCGTCTCCTTCGCCACCTTTCTCGGTGCGCCCACGACGACGGGGGAGGCGATCCTTATCCTCCTTTTCGGGCACGATCCTTTCGGACGACCTGCCCCCGCGCTGCCATATTTTCAAACTCCTTCGCCTTCAGGAAATAGTTCAGCACGTGCCATAGGGCCCGAAGACGTACGTTCTTTTCTTCGGCGTCGGCGAGGTTTGCGAGCCCATCCACTGTGTTCTTTACCGCTGCCTTCAGCCGGTCCAGAGATTTCAATACGACCATCTCCCTGTGACGGTCGACTTCTCTTTTGAATTCTTCCTGTCTCAGCCATGCGTACCACGTCTTGGCCGAGATTGAGGCTGATTTGCACCCTTCTTCGATACTCAATTCCGAGATCACCAGCGGAATGGCGCGCCTCTGCTTCGCCGTGATCTCTTTGGAGCACGGTAAAATTTCATCCTCTTGGGAAATCATAGTTGGCCTCCGAAGAACATTCCCTTCCATCGAATCACTTTCCCCAATTCTTTGGGGGCAATCCGAATTACTTCCCTCGCAACGGCTTTCACCTCGGCAGACTCCCTCCCGTCCGCTAGGGCGGACAGGACGATGGTCAACTCATAGAGCCCGTTCCTCGGGGGTTTGAAGTAAACGGAGGCGGCGCTTTCGTCGATCTCCGGGCGCATGGCCCCTCCTGCCGAATCACTGAGGCGTATGACTATGGCGTCGATGTTCTCCCAGCCCTCGGTGGTAACTGCGTAGAACTTTCCCCCTTTCATGTAGAAACCACCGGTAACCGATTCACCCTCTTTCAGAGCCTGTGCTGATTACCTCGACGGCAGCCTGTCTTTCCGTTCCTGATTCTCGTTCCCTGGCAATATCTTTCATCGTGGCACCTCTGTGTGTGGGACTTGAGCCTCGAAGGCCTGAAATCTCCGAAAGCTTCTTTTAAGCCTCGCAGCCGCGTCGAGTGGCGCAGGGATATTTTATTGCAAATGACGGAAAAGGAGTATATCGCTCAAAATACTTAAATACTACCTATGTAAATTAGGTAGTATTTAAGTGAAATAGGTGTATTTATCCGAACGATAGAAGGTATGATTGAAGGTTGGCTTTCGTATTGGTAATGTAGAGCTTCCGCCTTATGTTGTAGCGGTGTATGTCGATAGTCCTCATAGAGAGGTTGAGTATCTGAGATATCTCCTTGGTGGCTCTTGCCTTTCTTGATAAGGTCGGCTATCTGGATCTCCTTGGGAGTGAAATTAACGTACTTTGACGCCATGTCACGCAAGAAGGGAGTGAGGATGTCGTTCAGGTTTCTTTCGATGATGTCGACGATCACCGCGTCCTTCGAGTGGCTGCTCTTGAGCTTCTCTACATACGGAAGCACCAGTTCCTTGATGTTGTAAAAGACTTTTTCCTCGAGCTCCGCATTGTCCTGCTCGCGATGCTTGAGGAGGACCCTCAGGGCGGCATTTGTCTCCTCGAGGCTCCGCGACTTGCTCTCTATATCCTCCTGCATCCTCTTCCGTTCGGTGATATCGACGGCGGTTCCCTCGTGAAAGAGTTCCTTGCCGTCTCTGTCTCGCACCGTTCTCACGTTCACGCTGATCCAATTCCTCGTCCCATCGGGCCTGCCGGCACTGGATCTCGAAATCCTGCACGAGGCTTTGATCCCGCAGGAGCTCCTTTCAGCTCTATACCCTTATGAGGGTCCGCATACACCTCGTAGTAGATATCATTTATGGTGCTCACCATTTCCGCCGGCGACCGGTAACCGAGTATGCGGGCGAAGGCCGGGTTGGCACTGAGTACCCCTGCCGTCGAGACTCGTCTGAAAGATGCCCTCGGTGGCATGCTCGAAAATATTGCGGTACTTTTCTTCCGATTCCTTGAGGGCCAATTCCATCTTCTTGCGCTCGCTTATGTCGAGAAAAGAGGCGATGATCTTCTTCCGCTCCGGAATCAGCTCTATGGTCATGTAGATGTCTTTCGGGACCCCGTACCGGTCGATGATGGTGAACTCGTAGCCCCTCGGCGGCTTGTTGGCATCGGCCAGCCGCATCTCGCGGTACTTAGAGACCATGCCGAAGTCGAAGGGGGCCACGAAGTCTATGGCCTTCCTTCTCCCTTCAAGCTGCGCAGGTGTGTACCCCACGAACTTGACACTCTCCCTGTTGACCAGGGAGATCGTCGTATCTTCTTCCATGATCACCATGGCAGTGCCTGTGTTCTGGAAGATTGCCCGGTAGTACTCTTCGGAAGTCCGGAGGGCTTCCTCGGTTCTTTTGTGCTCACTGATCTCATGCTGCAGTTGTTGATTGACGACGAGAAGCTCCTGAGTGCGCTTCGCCACAAGAGCCTCCAGGTCGTTCCGGTAGGCTTTGACCTCTTCCTCGGTCCTCTTCCGCTCGGTAATGTCCCGACAAACTGCAAGAATCCCCATAAGGCCTTCCCCGTTCCTGAGGCCCGCTATATTAACCTCGAACCGAATGCGCTCTCCCCGTGGCGTATCGTAGGAGGACTCGAGGGCCGGCACAGGTTCCCCCCGGAGGATCGCGGCCAGTTTCTCTTCCAGCAGGCCTCGCTCGCTTGGAAGGACAATATCAAGGCAACTCTTTCCCACGAAAGAGTCCTTGCTTTGACCGCACCGGTCACAGAGCCCTTCGTCGACGAAAGCGACGCAGCCCCCCTCGTCCATTAAGCAGAAGCCGTCGTGGCCGCAAGCGGCGAGGTAATCGTAAAGTGCCCCAGGCCTACTCAGAATCTCTTCGACCCTTCTCTCGTCCATGGATGTCCTTTTTCTTTGGAAAAGCTCAGGTAATCTCGTTCCTTTCCCTTTGACTTCCCCTGCTAATAAGTCTTCAATCGAAAATCTTGCCCGGATTGAGTATCCCGTGGGGATCGAAACTCTTCTTGACACCCCTGAGGAGCTCTATCTGCGTCTCCGAATAATCCATGCGGAGGTAGCCTTTTCTGGTCACCCCTATACCATGCTCGGCGCTGATCTTGCCTCCCATATCGAGGGTCGCTCGGTAGAGAGACATGCTCGCCTTCGGAAGCACCTTCGCCCACTCCTCCTTCTCCATATCATCCCTCTTGAAGTAGAGGACATGGACGTTCCCGTCTCCCGCATGGCCCACGCAGAGCGGATTGAGACGATACTCCTCGGCGATCGCCGCTGCCTTCTTCACCATGTCTGCCACGCGGCTCCGCGGGGCCACAACGTCCATCGTTTCATAAGTAACGCCCATTTTATTGGCCGCCTCGAAGACACAACGTCGCGCCTCCCATAACCTGTTCTGCGCCGCCGGTTCCTCTGCAACAAGGAGATCGAAAGCCCCGAAGCGTCCTGTTATCTCCTCGACCACGTCCATAGCATGCTGGAAATCTTCCCTGCGGTTTCCGTCCAGCTCGACGAGCAGATGAGCAGCGGCATTGTCGAAGACAATTTTCTTGTCGAGGTATCTCTCGGCGAGCCTAATGGCGGGGTTGTCCATGAACTCTATCGCGGTGGGCACTATCTTTTGCCGGATAATGGCGGAGACAGCCTTTGCCGCTGCGGAAAGATCATCGAAAGGCGCGAGGAGATCGACCTTCATCTTCGGCTTCGGAATCAGCCGGAGAACGATCTTGGTGATGACGGCGAGGGTGCCTTCGGAGCCGGTAAGGAGCTGAGTGAGATTGTACCCGGTCACATCCTTTACTACTTTTCCACCCGTGTTGATGATCTCCCCGTTAGGCAGGACAGCCTCCAGACCACACACGTAATCCTTTGTCGTACCGTACCGGACAGCCCGGGGCCCACCGGCGCCTTCGGCAACATTCCCGCCGATGCTGCAGCTATCCTTACTCGCCGGGTCGGGGGGATAGAAACAGTCCTGCTCCTCCACCAGCCTGTGGAGCTCTCCGGTGATGATGCCCGGCTCGGTGACCGCCATGAGATTATCCTGATCGACCTCGAAAAGTTGATCCATCCGCTCCAGAGAAAGAACTATTCCTCCACGGATGGGTACCGAGCCGCCGCTCAAGGAAGTTCCGAGCCCCCGAGGGGTGACGGGGATCGCCAGTTTTTGCGCGAGCCGGAGCACCTTGGAGACCTCGTCGGCCGACCGAGCCCGCACCGCAACGTCCGGCCAAGCCTGAAGCCCGATCGTTTCGTCCCTGCTGTACTTCTCCAGGGTATCGGCGGTCTTGAGAACATGGCGCTCGCCGACGATATCCTCGAGTCTTTTGATCGTGTCGCCGGGCAATCCTTTCTTCATCTTTCCTTCTTTTTTGTTGCCATCCTATCACGGCCGGGACGCTTCGGCAAGAGGGTTTTGAGGGGAACTAAGCGGGTTCTTCCCTTTGGACGAAAATCGGGGTTGACACGGAACAGCGGACTATATTACCGATTCAGGCGTAGGTGTCGACGAAAAGAGGGCCTGCCGACAATGTCCGTCGGGCATCCATATTCTGCCGGTAGAGGTCGAGGGCATGACCGAATCGAGGCAGGTCAGAACTCCTGGCCGATGCCAAGCCCAAGCTCTCTGTCGCCCTGTATGCTACCGCGGGGGTATCCGACCGCTCATAGGCCTGCGCCATCTCTGAGGACCGAAGGGAGACGGCGTCTCTTCGCACCTGAGGCGAAAGCCTTGCGGCAGGTACCGTGATATCTATCACTCTCAGCGAGCCCGACATGTCATCCCTCTTATCTTCGAGCGTCAACGCCCGAACGGTTTTGGATGAAGCCATTTTTTTGGCTGTCTGGCGGCTCGGCTGTCTCGATAGAAAGACACGGAGTGTCGAATCTCAAGACCCGAAGGCTTTCCGTCCTACCCTCACGGATAGTTTGGCTTTTTCAGAAGCATTCTTATTATGCAATGTAATACATTCAAATGTCAAGAAAAATCGACAAGGAAATTACGTGGCAAAAAAATAGAGCTATCCTGTTTTTTTTCGGGTGCTGTCAGAAGCAGTCGAACATGCGTCTTAAGTCAGCTATTTCCCTCTATTCGAAGGAGAAATCGAGGAAGAGCTTCCCTTCAACCGACCCTGCAGGGAAGGTAAAGGGCAAGGTGATGACAGGGACTTTCGTGATGAAGTTGACCTCCACATTCTGGCCGACGATGACGGTCGGAAGGGCAGCGCTCAATTTATAACCTAATTTCTCGATCTCGACCCTGGTCTGGCCCGAGATAATATTCGTGATCTCGCCTATGGCATCGATGACCTCCGCGTTGACACTGGGGGCTTCTTCTCCTACCATCGACTTGTAGATAAAAAGGGTGCTTTCCCTTGTAAAGGCGAGGCTGAAAGTCCCTTTCTTATCACCCGCAAAGCCGATGACACCCGTTACGTCTGCCAGAGTGAGCTTGGTGGTCTTGAGCGTCGGCTTACCCATGGCAATGTCGATCCCCAACATGGTCTTGAAGACGTTCTTTACTGCCACGAGATGTGCGTTTACGAATCCTGCATCCATGAACTATCCTCCCTGTGTGGTTACGCGGCTTCGGCCCCATTAGGGGCAAGCCGCACGCTAAAAGGCCGTAACATCCGCCCTTCAAGTCTTTCGAGGCCCTCTTGCGGGTCACGGCTCAAGAGGTTTCGGGGAATGCTTTGAGGCAGCCCTATCTTATTCGACCGGCTCTTAGCCTCCCCCCTCTCTATGATTTTCGGCGTTTCAGGAAAAAAGTGAAGAAAAAAGTGGAAAGACCGGAAAGTAGTCTGTAAAGAAGGGTTTCGGGGTCCACCTTTCGGAAAAAGGCGAAGATTCCCTGTGCCGAATGGCGACGCACATATATGAGGGGCAGACTCTTTCCTCTCAGCACCGAGAACAAGGGGAGGCCGTCTATTTGAGCGACCATTGTCAAGCCTGCCGGAAGTCCGGCGAGCCCCTTTCTCGCCTCCTCTCATTCTTGAGGTCGTTCATGCTATACTGCATTTCTCGGGAACGACAAAGGGCGTCAGCCCCTTGTGTTCGCGCGAAAGCAGACAAAAGGAAGGTACCAGCGAAATGGATAGCCGTGAAAGGAAACTATTGACCGCGGCCCGGCTCAATGACGTGGAGCGCGTCAAGCAACTCCTCGAAGCAGGCGTTGACCCGGATATCGAGGGACCCTTCGGACCCGTCATCTCCATGGCCCTGCTCCTCGGCCACACGGTGGTCGCCCGGTTGCTCGTCGAGGCCGGAGCGGACCTGCACCTAACCGACGATAAAGGTTGGACCCCTTTGCACTGGGCAGCAAAGACGGGTGACGTCGAGTTGGTCCTGGCTATGATTGAGGCAGATGCCGACTCTCTTGCGATCGACAAGATCGGGGATAGTCCCTTCGACGTGTTAAAGAAGCATGAGCACACGAGGGCGCTCGACATGATAAGGCGGAAGTACCCACGCGAGTATATGAAATGGCTGGAGGGGCAGGAAGGCCGCCTATGATCATCGAAAAGCAGATTCTTCGGATCTCAGGCGATCTGGGCGTCCAGGTACACCAGGTAAGGGCGGTTGCGGCTCTTCTCGATGAAGGAGCCACCATTCCTTTCATTTCAAGGTACAGGAAAGAAGCGACGGGGTCCCTTGACGAGGTGGCGGTCTCGGCCATCCGCGACGGACTGGAGAGATTGAGGGAGCTGGACAAGCGGCGGGAAAGCATTCTGAAAAGCCTGGATGAAAGCGGCCGCCTGAGTGAGGAGCTGAAAGAAAAGATCGTCGCTGCCCAGAGCCTCGCAATTCTCGAAGACATCTATCTCCCTTACCGGCCGAAGAGACGCACGAGGGCGTCGATAGCCAGGGAAAAGGGGCTGGAGCCTCTTGCGCTCAAGCTCTTCGGTCAGGAAGCGTTCGATCCCGAGGCTGAGGCCACCCAGTTCGTTGCCGGGGAAGGGAGCGCTGCTTCGATAGAAGAGGCCCTGTCAGGGGCACGGGATATCATTGCGGAATGGGTCAACGAGGACGAGTCGGCGAGGGCCGAAATGCGGGCGCTCTTTTTGGCTAAGGCTGTCTTCAAGTCGAGGGTGGTCGCCGGAAAGGAAGAAGAGGGCGCCAAGTTCCGGGACTATTTCGATTGGAGCGAGCCCGTGTCCAAAGCGCCGTCACACCGGGTACTCGCCATGAGGCGGGGTGAGGACGAAGGCTTTCTCATACTCCATGCCGCGCCTCCTGAAGACGAGGCTTTGACCCGCCTTGAGCCTCTCTTCGTAAAAGGGCAAACCCCCGCCTCCGACCAGGTCCGCATGGCGGTCCGTGACGCTTACAAAAGGCTCCTCTCCCTGTCGATGGAAACGGAGATCAGGATGGAGACCAAAAAGCGTGCCGACAGCGAGGCGATTAAGGTCTTCACCGAGAATGTGAGGCAGCTCCTTCTCGCACCGCCCCTCGGTCAGAGGAACGTCATGGCTTTGGACCCGGGGTTTAGGACGGGGTGCAAGCTCGTCTGTCTGGACGGGCAAGGCAAGCTCCTCCACACCGAGACGATTTACCCTCATAGTTCTTCCCGGGAGGGGACCCATGCCGCGGGGGAGAAGGTGAGGAGCCTCTGTCTGATGTATGGGGTAGAGGCCATAGCCATCGGCAACGGAACAGCGGGCCGGGAAACCGAGATGTTCGTGCGGGGGCTGGGTCTCCCGAGAGAAATCCTCATCGTGATGGTGAACGAAAGCGGGGCCTCTGTCTACTCGGCTTCAGAGATAGCCAGGGAAGAGTTCCCTGACAAGGACGTCACCGTGCGGGGGGCGGTCTCCATCGGCAGGCGTCTCATCGACCCTTTGGCCGAGCTCGTGAAGATCGACCCCAAATCGATAGGCGTCGGCCAGTACCAGCACGACGTGGACCAAAAGATGCTTAAACAGAGCCTTGACGACACGGTGGAGAGTTGCGTCAACTGGGTGGGGGTGGAGGTCAACACGGCCAGCAAAGAGCTTCTCACCTATGTCTCGGGCCTTACCTCGCAGCTCGCTGCGAACATAGTCAGCCACCGCAATGAGTCGGGACCCTTCATGAACAGGGAGGAGCTCAAAGCCGTTCCGAAACTGGGCCCCAAGGCGTTCGAGCAATCGGCAGGGTTCTTGAGGATAAGATCAGGCGAGAACCCCCTGGACCGGACGGCCGTGCATCCGGAGAGTTACGGCGTGGTCCGGCTCATCGCCGCCGACCTGGGAAGAAGCATTCCCGAGCTTGTCGAAGATGAAGAACTGAAAGGCCGCATCGATCTGAAAAGATATGTGACCGACAAAGTGGGGCTTCCCACTCTCAAAGATATTATTGCGGAATTGGCCAAGCCGGGTCGCGACCCCCGGCAGACCTTCGAGAGTGTATCCTTCGCTCAAGGGATCGAGAAGATAGAGGACGTCAAGCCCGGCATGCGCCTGCCCGGCATCGTGACCAATGTCACCGGTTTCGGTGCTTTCGTGGATATAGGCGTCCATCAGGACGGCCTGGTCCACGTGAGCGCCCTCTCCGATCACTTTGTCAAGAATGCCGCTGACGTGGTCAAGGTGGGACAGCGCGTGGAAGTGACCGTCCTCGACGTCGACCTGAAAAGGGGAAGGATCTCCCTTTCCATGAAGAAGGGACACGGAAAACAGCTAGGCAGATTGGTCCGGGGGATGGAAAGGACATTCCCCGGCGAGACACTCCTTATTGAGCTTGGAGAAGCTGCAGCGGGGCTGACCGGCGACAGGGATGGTGACGCCCAGATGCTCCTTGATGAATCCCACGGCTTCGAGGAGGGCGAGGAAAGAATTTCGCTTGCAGCACCGGGGTCCTCCGTGAAGGGCTATGGTGAGCAGGCTCTTCGCGCACACGAGGTTGCTCAATCGCCACTCATTCTTGGAGAGGGGGGTTGAGCCGGTGAGCACGCTCATGAATATTCCCGTGCCGACGGCTGCACCACAGTCGCCATAGAAACCGCAAAAGCCTCCAGGCACGTGCTCTGACCTTTGTCTGGCTTTCCTGATCTGTTCCGCCTTTTTGTCCTGGTTACCTACAGCGTTATAGTAGGCTGCCAGAAGGACGGCCGGGACGAGAAAGTGGTGCTCGGGCCCATGCATCTTGATCTCCGGGTGGTTCATGAGGATGATCGCCGATTGGATAGGGTCGCATATGTCACCCGTCGTACAAAAACGTTCTATCAGATCGAGGCCCTTCAAGCCGTGGCACCTGTCGCACACGTAGTGGCCTTCCGCGCAGCTTGCATTCGTTTGAGACACTTCCTTGCAGTAAAAACATTCGACCTTGACCGCTTTCGTGTCGTAGACAAGCTCCTTGCCGCACACGGTACAGTCGTTCTTATGCTCCATGGCCTCTCCTCTCGTCCTTGATTGTAACCCGGCATCCCGAGAACGGTCAATGCTGAGGTGAGGCGTTGCCCCTTGGGGCAAAAAGGGGTAGAATAGCCAAACTTAAGTCGCCCGGTGAGAGGGAATAGAGATATGTCCGATTGGAACCCACACCAGTATCTGAAATTTGGAGATGAGCGGACCCAGCCGTCCATCGACCTCGTGGCCCGGATCAGGCTCGAACGCCCCGGAACGATCATCGATTTGGGGTGCGGACCGGGGAACAGCACCCGAATCCTGAGAGAGCATTGGCCCGAGGCGGAGATCGCGGGCATCGACAGTTCTGAAGAGATGATCGACAGGGCAAGAAAAGACTTCCCGGACGAAGAATGGATCGTCGGTGATGCGGCGAAGGTGCCTCTGGATCTGAAGTATGATCTCGTCTTTTCGAATGCCGTCTTGCAGTGGATACCGAACCACGAAGCCCTCGTGCCCCGGCTTTTTCGGATGGTGAGCCCGGGAGGGGCCCTCGCCGTCCAGGTGCCGGCGACCGGAGAGTCACCGCTGCACCGGGCCCTTATCGAGGTGGCACATCGTCCCGAATGGCGCACCTTTACGGCGGCGTGCGACAACCTGCTCAACTATCACAACGGAGAATACTTCTATCGTCTCCTCTATCCGCTTACGGAACAAATCGTTCTCTGGGAGACGACTTACTTCCATCTGCTTTCGTCGCAAAGAGATATTATCGAGTGGTACAAGGGCACGGGCATGCGCCCTTTTCTCGAAAGTCTTCCGGACGAAAGGAGCCGGACGGTCTTCGAGGAAGAGGTGCTTGAGGAGTGCAGGCCGTCCTACCCGATCGAGGGGAACGGTAGAGTGCTCTACCCCTTCAGGAGAGTCTTCTTCATCGCATACAAATAACGCGCCGGGGCTTATACGAGTTTCGCGGCTGCCTCGAGGGCCTTGTCGTAGTTCGGCTCCTTCGTCATCTCGGGCACGATCTCCGCGTAGCGGATCACATCGGCCTTGTCTATGACGAAGATGGACCGGGCAAGCAGGCGCAGCTCCTCCACGAGAAGGCCATAGGCGACGCCGAAGGAGGCCTCCCGGTGATCTGACAGAGTGCGAATCTTGTCGATCCCTTCGGATGAGCAAAAACGGGCGATTGCAAAGGGCAGGTCCATGCTGATGTTGATCACTACCGTATCGTCCGAGAGGGCCTGGGCCTTCTTGTTGAAGGTCGTAGCCTGGAGGTTGCAGACCGGTGTATCGAGGGAAGGCGTCACGCTTATGATCTTCACCTTTCCCGAAAAATCGGAAAGGCGCACCGGCGTCAGGTCCTTGTCGAGCACAACGAAGGCAGGTGCCTTGTCACCCACTCCTACCGCATTGCCGATTAATGTGAGCGGATTGCCCTGAAACGTTACCACGCCTTTTCTCTCCATCTTTCCTTCCCCCTTGTGGTCTGTCTTCTATGAGAAATATAGGCATCGGGAAAGGACATGGCATGGAAAACCCGATCTTTCGGTGGACGAAAAGAGGAAGTCCGACCATGGTCGGGACCTTATTCGGGAACGGGCCAGTAGCGGCCATTCTTCCTTACGAGGTTGAGGGAAACACCGTAGAGCTCGTTGAACATGGCTGAGTTCAAGGTAGTGTCCGTGGCTCCCCTTGCGATCACCCTGCCTCCCTTTATGACGAGGAGCATGTTGAAGGCAGGGAGTATCTCCTCGGGGTGGTGGGTCACGTAGATGAGTGCGGGAAGCCCCCTTTTCTCGGCAAGGGGGGAAAGGGCGGACAGGAATGTTTCACGGGAGCCCGGGTCCATGCCTGCACAGGGTTCGTCGAGTATGAGGAGGTAGGGCCGTGCCATCAGGGCCCGGCAGACGAGCACTTTCTGCCCTTCACCCTGGGAGAGGGTGCCGAAGCGTCTCTCTGCCAGGTCCTCGCACCCAAGCTCGGCAAGGAACGCTCGTGCCGCATCGAGGGCGCCCGGGTCAGGCTGCTCGTAAGGGAGGGTCCAGAGACCGAGCTGGGCATACATCCCCGAGACTACCGTGTCGATGACACGCTCCCCCCTCGGGATCTCTGCAATGAGGCTCGAGGTCACCCATCCCATGCTCCTTCGTAGGGCCCCTAGGTCGAGATGCGATTCCCCGTTGCGGAGCACTTCGCCCCCTGCATTCGGCCAAAGAAAGCCGCAGACAATCTTCAGAAGGGTCGTCTTCCCCGCGCCGTTGGGACCGAGGATGGCCCAATTCTCTCCCCGGTTCACGGTCCACGACACCCTGTCGAGTATCCGTTTGCCGTTCATTCTATAGGTCACATCCTGAACATCGAGCAGCGCTGCTTCCATCGCCTTTTTTCTCCCTGTTGTCAATGCTCACAGGTTTAACATAAAGGTCCGGCAGATGCAACGCGGTTGGAAGAACTTGTCCGGATCCGTGCTCCATCCCCGTTCTCAATAGAGTAATGTCGCCCCATACATGGAATCAACGCGGCCCGGAAGAAAGAAACAGCAGAGGCCTGCCCCGGATGACGGTCGGCTCATGTTCATAGCAACCGTCCTCGCATTTTGCGCGGGAATCTACGTGCAGGCAGTGCATCCTATTTCATTGAGACCGCTCGTCGTCTGTCTTCTTGCCGCAGTCTCTCTCCTGAGTCTCTTCTTTCACGGGCCCCGAAAGGGCTTCCCTCTCGTGCTGCCCTTCATGCTTATCTGCTGTCTTCTTGCGGGCGCTGTCAGGCTCGCTTTTGTCGACGGCGGCAGCTTGCCCTTCGAAGCGAATCCCGGCAAGACTATCTTCGAAGGGCAGGTGGTGGAGACCGCCTCTCGGGTCAACGTGCTTTGCCTGCTTTCGCCGCCCAGCCTAAAGGGGATGAGGGTGGCCTTCATCAATGATGAAGCATTGGAGACTACCCAGGTTGTCAGGCTCTTCGGCAGCATGGTCGGGATGGTGCCCACTTTCCGGAACCCGGGGTCAGGCTCCTGGAAATGGGAGAAGAGGCTTGAAGGGGTCAGGTACCAGATCAGGGGAAAAGTGCTTTCCGTCTCGGATGGTAATGACCTCATAGCACGGATGAGACGCTATTTCAAAAGGAACATCGACCATTCCGGGGCCGACCACCAGGATGTGCTCAAGGCTCTCACCATCGGGGACAGGACCGCAATCTCGCACGAGACCGACGAGCTTTTCATGCGCACCGGAACGACCCATGTCCTGATCGTATCCGGGTTCAAGGTGAGCGTCATTTCGGGTTTCTTCTTCCTCATGATGCGTCTGATCCTCGGAACAAAAAGGACGTGGAGGCTTTCGGGCCGCGCTTCCCGTTACGCCGCTGTCCTCACCATTCCTTTTCCAGTCCTCTTCATGCTCCTTTCCGGCAGCGGAATACCCGTCATACGGGCGGTGGTCATGGTCGTAGCCTTCATGATCGCCATATTCCTGGAAAGGCAAAGACACTTTTACAATACCTTGGCAGTGGCAACCCTCATAATTCTCCTTCTCTATCCCTACTCACTCATGACCCCTTCCTTTCAGCTCACCTTCTGCGGGGTTCTCTCCATCCTGATCGTCATGAAGAAACTCCTCCCCCTGATCCTCAGACTCAAGAACCGCTTTCTCGCCTGGGTTATTTCCACTCTCCTCTCTTCTGCAGCAGTCACAATCGGCACGGCGCCCGTCATTGTCTACTACTTTTGCGGCCTGGACCTTCTTTCGATCATTCACAACCTGGTGACCATACCGCTTCTGACCGTCGCAGCGACCGTCTTAAGTCTCCTGGGCATGTCCTTTTCCTCCGGCCACTGCCTGCTTGTGGTCGCGGGTTATCTGGTCGATATAAACGCCTTCATCCTCGGCAAGCTCGACGTGGCCTACCTTTATCCGGTGGTACGCCCCAATTTTAGCGAGATACTGCTCTTCTACGCCATCTTCCTGGCCGTGCTCAACATAAAGCGCAAGTCTGTTTCCGCTCTTTTCTTCTTCGTGCTCGTGCCGGTCGCGCTGATCCTGGGTTACGGCGATTACCGGGAGCGCATCAACAAGGACCTGCGCGTGGAATTGATCGATGTGGGGCTCGGCGACTCGATCCTCGTCGAAGCCCCCGGCGGCGTGAGGATATTGATCGACGGAGGGGGCTATCCCGTAGGCGATTTCGACATGGGGAAGCAGGTCATCGCTCCATTCCTTCTCTACAGGAAGGTGCGCCACCTGGATTACGTGATCAACACCCATCCTCACTCGGACCATATCGGGGGCCTTATTCACATCTTGAGCCATTTTAGCGTCTCTCATCTGGTCACCACCGGCTTCTTCCCCAAGGAAAAGGGATTCCGCCAACTCGTGGCAGCAGCTCACGCCAGGGGAGTGGACCATCTCATATGGCGCAGGGGTGATGGGCTGCGGGGTGAGGGTTTCACCATGGATGTTCTCTATCCCGGAATAGCAATGTCCCAGGAAGACCTGAACGACACGTCGCTCGTCCTCAAGCTGAAATATGGCGACGTCAGCTTCCTCTTTACCGGCGATATCGAGTCGGACGTGGAGGAAAGGCTCGTCCTTTCAGGGCTTCCCCTCCAATCGGATGTTCTCAAAGTGCCCCATCACGGAAGCCTCTCTTCCAGCAGCCTTCCCTTTCTCTATGCGGTGAGGCCGAGACTGGCGATCCTAAGCTGCGCCTCCGGGGTGAAGAACCTCCCTAACCAGGAGGCGCTCGAAAGATACGGGAAGCTGGGCATAACAATGCTGGGCACCTATCGATACGGACTAATCGAAGTCCGGTCGAATGGGAAGGAGATCACGTGGAAGACCTATGAGGATTACAGCCCTTAGAATGGTGTGCCGACTTTCTCCTCTCCTTAGATGTTCATGTGGACCTTGAATATGCAGAAATCGCGCTGGCCGAGCCTTTCGGCCTTGGTGATCTTCCCGGAGGCAACGGCAACGATCTCGTCGAAGATACGCTTTCCGGCAGCCCGCACCGTCTCTCTGCCCCGGACGATACTGCTTACGTCCATGTCGAGGAAATCTCTCATGCAGAGATAGGAGTCGCGGTTTGCCGTGATCTTGATGACCGGCCCTATGGGGGAGCCGCAGGGTGTGCCCCTGCCTGTGGTGAAGACCGCGATTTGAGAGCCTCCGGCCATCATGCAGGTGAGCTGTTCGATGTCGTGGGCCGGCGTATCCATGTAGACGAGCCCCTTCCTGGTGGGCCGGGACGCGGGGGTAAGAAACTCTTCAAGGACAGTGGTACCCGCTTTATGAATGCATCCGAGGGACTTCTCTTCGAGAGTGGTAATTCCTCCTTCCTTGTTTCCGGGCGAAGGGTTCACCTCACGGATGTTCTGCCCCCCTTCGATGGCCTTTGCTTCCCACCATGCGACTGCGTCGAGCACCTTCCGCGCTATTTCGGGAGTGCGCGCGCGCCGGGCAAGGAGGTGCTCGGCGCCGATCAACTCGGGGGTCTCCGAGAGGATGACCGTGCCGCCTTCTCCCACGAGCATGTCCGATGCGACGCCGACCGCAGGGTTGGAGGCGAGCCCTGAGGTGAAATCAGAGCCGCCGCATTCGGTTCCGAGGATCAGCTCGCCCACGGGTATAGGCTGCCTGGCTATTCGTCCGGCATCGGCGAGCATCTCTTTTGCGATCCTTCTGCCCAGGGTGACGGTCTTTCGCATGCCCCCGGCCTTCTGGATGACAATAACCTCCACTCTCTTGCCTGACCGGGCGATCTCCTCTGCAAGCCCTTCGGGTGCGAGTGTTTCGCAGCCGTTACCCACAACGAGGACGGAAATGACATTGGGGTTTATCCCGAAGCCGACGAGGGTCTTCTTGAGGAGGGGCTGGTCATCTCCCACCTGACCGCAGCCAAGGATGTTCGGGAGATAGACGACGCCTTTGAGCCCTTGGGCGATGGCCCGGGCAGCTCCCTGTGAGCAGCCGACGCTCGGTATCACGAGAACTATGTTCCTCACTCCTGCTTTTCCGTCCTGCCTGCGATACCCTAGAAAGGTCATGACAGGTCCCCTTTTCGACCTTGGTTCTGTCCTAGGAGGTTGTGCACGTGCACGTGCTCTCCCCGCACGATCAGGGCCGTGCTCAATCCTATGGGCTCACCGTACTTAATGACAGGCACGCCTTTCGGTATGTCAAGGAGGGCGAACTTGTGGCCCACGGGTATGGCGGATGCGAGTCTTATCTTCTCGACCGCCTCACCGATCCCGACCGCCACCTCGGTCCCCGCGGGAAGCGCCTCGAGCGCCACCGCAACGGTATCCTTCTCGTCAATAACGATTGCCCGCGTCTTATGTGCCATTTCCTCTTCCTTCCTCTTATCCGCCCGACATCAGGGGATAAAGGAGCAGCATATCCCCTTCCGCAAGCGGCGTCGTCCTGTCCTTGCAATGCACCCCGTTTACGAGTGCAAGTATCCGAAGGCTCCCGGGGAGCTTCACGGTCTGCAAAACCTCATCGATTGTCGCTCCTTCCGTCACATCCCACCCTTCAGGCCGCATGATCTCAGTCGCATTGGGGATGTACTGGCGAAGGGTTGCGTAAATCTTTACATAAATCCTCATAAATCTGCTTATGTCATCTACAGGCTGACAAGGTCCTCTTTATGAGGGTCCTTGCGATCTGTACCATGTACTTATTGCGGGTCATGGGTTTTGCTGCCTCGACTCCCGCATCTGCTGCCGCCTGAATGTTGTCGTCGGTCGGCGCCTTGCCGATGATGAATTCCTCTGCCCGGACCGGCCTGTAGGGCTTCACGAAGACCGCATTGAGGCAGATCCTCGCTTCCGTGACTATGTCGCCCGACATGGTGACGAATGATGCGCAGTTGACTATGGGGAAGTCGATCGACTTGCGCAGGGCGAACTTGATAAAAGCGCTCCGTGAATCAGGGGCGGGGGGCGGAAGAAGGATCTCCGTGACTATCTCGTCAGGGTCGAGGACCGTAGTCTTGCGGACATGGACCATGAAGAAGTCATCCATGGGGATGGTCCTCTTCGTGGTCTTCACCTCTGCCTTGAGGACCACCAAAGCAGGCGCCGTATCGCTCGGATGGACCGCATAGCAGCCGCCCTCCACGCTGCCGCCGAAGATGGAGTGAAAACGGTTGTCCCCTTCTATGGCATAGCACCTGCCGCCGCCTTTTCTCATACAGGGAAAGCGGTTGTGGGGGTTTCGGTAATACCAGCATCTGATATCCTGGCAGATATTGCCCCCTATGGTGCCCATAGCACGCAAGTGGGGAGAGGCGGTCTTGCCCGCCGCTTCTGCCAGTGCCGGGAACCTCTCTTTAATCAGATCGCTTCCGGCGATGTCATCGAGCCTCGTGAGCGCCCCTATCCTGGTGACTCCGTTGGCTGCTTCGATAAAATCGAGGTCTGCAGCGGTCTTTATGTTGACGAGGGCCTCGGGGTAGGTGGGCAGGATCTCATCCTTCATCTTGCCGATGATGTCCGTGCCCCCTGCTATCACCTTGGCCTTGTCTCCGTATCGCCGTAAGATCGCCACTGCCTCGTCGATCGTACCCGGGTTGAAATGTGCGAATGTCCTCATCCTTTCCTCCTTAAGCCTTACCCAATGCCTTGAGCACCCTATCGGGGGTGATCGGGAAATCATCGACCCACACCCCGATGGCGTTGTAAACGGCGGGACCGATGAGGGCCGGGACCACCGTTGCCACGTCCTCGCCGATGCCCACCGCTCCATAGGGCCCGTAGCCCATGCCGCTTTCGACGAGAAGCGTGTCGACGCAACCGATGTCAAGGATAGTCGCTATCTTGTAATCGAGGAGACTGCCGTCGAGCATTACGCCCGTGATCGGGTCGTGGATGACCTCCTCGCTCCTGCCCCTGCCCACGCCCATGTAGGTGCCGCCATACTGCTGGCCTTCGCAGCCTTCCCAGCTCACCACCTTGCCCACGTCGTTGACATTGGCGACTTTGGTCACGAGAACCTCTCCGGTTTCCGTATCCACTTCTACTTCCATGAAGTGGGCCTGCCTGCACAAACGCAGGCGCGCATCCGAGTAGGCCCCCTGCTGCACATGGTAGCTGTACGCAAAGAGAGGCTCCACAAAATCGGCCCTCGCCGCACCCTTGCCCATCTCGGGCTGGGACGTGAGGGGCCCTTCGAGGCCATCGGCCCCGGCGAGGGTTGCGATGGTCATGTTGATTGACGGATCGGCCTTTACGAAGATGACGCTCTCTTTGATATCGAGTTCTTCGGGCTTGTATCCCTCGAAGCGGCCCCGGAAGCTTCCTCTTTGGGTCCTGCCCGTCGGGGTTGTTGCAACCTCCAGTATCCGACGCTTCAGCCTTCTCGCCGCATGGCGAACGGCAAAGCCGTTTATACAGAGGTTCGTGGAGGAGTCGGGCGTCATGGCGACGAATCCGGGATATTCATGGGGCCTGTAGAAGACGTCCTCCACCCGCATACCTATCTCGTCTGCCACAATCTGGCAGTATGCGGTCTCGGCGTTCACCCCCACGTCGGCCCTGATAGCGAGAATATTCGCCGTACCGTCGTTCCTCTCGATCCTGATGGCCATTTCGCTCGTACCGGATGAGTCCTCCCACTCGTGAGTCCACGTGAAGCCCATGCCGTGCATCCTGCCGCTCGGCAGCCTCTTAGTCCCTGCCTTGTGCCATTTCTCTTTCCAGCTCATGGCGGCCATGCCTTTCTCGACACACTCTTTCAGGGAATCCCGCACTTTGAAGCCCATCTCGGCCTTGCGCCGGGCGAGCCATTCCATGTCGTGGCCTTCGGCGCCGTCATTCTTGAGGGCGACTTCAACCGGGTCCATCTCGAGGGCTGCTGCCACGTGGTCGAAGACGAGGCTCTGGGTGTGGCAGTTCGCGTTCTGCTCGCACCGGGTCGCCACAGTGATCCCCTTGTTCACCTGCACCGCCATCATCTTGCCGTATATGTTCGGTATGCGTGTGTTCTCTATGAGGTGCTGGACCACGCCGAAGAGGGGAAAGAGAGTGTTGGCGAGGAGCACTCTTGCCTCTACGGCCGTGATAGTGCCATTCTTCTTGGCGCCTACCTTGGCGTAGTAAACCCCTTCGTCCATCTCGCCGCCGTAGAAGTCCTCCCTCCTCGAGAAGGACCATTTAACCGGTCTTCCCGTCCTTTTGGCAGTAAGGGCTGCGCAATAGTGGCCCCCCATGTTCCAGGGCATCTGGCTCCATCCGCCGAAGCTCGCGCCTTGGTAGGGACAGTGCATCTGTACCCGGTTCATGGGAATGCCGCCGAACCAAGAAGAGACGACGCGCTTGCTTATATGGGGCCGCTGCTGCTTGACCCACAGCTCGGGATACTCACCGTTCCACCGGAAGACGCCGCAGGGGCGCTCCGGTCCTATCCACGTGTGATGGAGCCTCTCCGAGCGGAACTCGACGATCACGTCGGCCTCGGCAAAGCCCTTTTTCACGTCCCCCCGCTGGGTCACGTCCATGAAGCCTTCGTTGTAGTGGTTGCTGTCCGGATAGTTCTCGGGGTTGGCCAGCGGCGCGCCTTCTTTGAGGGCGTCCTCAGTATGGAGCACAAAGGGGCGCACTTCCCATTCCACATGGATAAGGCGAAGCGCCTCTTCAGCAATATCCTCGGTATCGGCGACCACGAAGGCGCCCACTTCTTCTCCTTCGAAATGGGCAACCTTAGGCAGCACGGGCACGGCTGAAGGTGGGTGGCCTCCAAGGTCGGCCAGGGCGGGCAGTTCGGGGTCATCATATCTGAGAAGGCATCTGACGCCGGATAAGGCCTCTGCCTTGCTCGTGTCCATCCTCGATATCGCCGCGTGAGGATAGGGACAAGTAAAAAACCTGCCGTAAAGCATGCCGGGGAGGTGCATGTCCATCGTATATATGGCCTTTCCCGAGGCCTTTTCGTAGCCGTCAAGACGGCGGATACCGCGCTTTCCGATGTTGTTGTAGGCATCGAGGGGGGCCTTGTCGAAGACCATGTTGTCAAACAACTCGGTTTCGTCAAATCCCTTTTCGTCGTCTGTCATGTGATCGCTCCACTCGCATTCGCGAAGGCTTAAGCCTTCCCTAACGCCGCCAGCACCTTGTCGGGCGTCACGGGCGCGTCGTCCACCCATTTCCCTATGGCATTGTAAACCGCCCCTTCGAGGAGGTAGGTAGTGACCGTTGCCACAACCTCGCC